>DNNE01000073.1:1417-28960 GCA_003487805.1 Blastocatellia bacterium
CTGCTCGTTCCGAAAGCACCGTAACAGTCGCGCCCGTATCGATAATGAAATTCAACGGTTTACTAATCCCGTCGATGCTCACTTCGCCGCTGAGAAATCCGCTGGCGGTAGTGCGCACCGGAATGTTGACTCCGGGGCGTGTGGCGATATCGCTTTCGGTTGACGTCGGAGGACGCGTCGAACTGGTTTCGGCATCATTACTTCGCGGGCGCGCCAGGGTTAACTGATTTCTGCCGTAATCCACCGACGCAACCAGCCGGCTGAGCGCCGCGATACCAAGGTATCCATCGACCGCGACTTGTTCATCAAAAAAATGACGAATGTAAACCGGAACATTCGTGACGCGAAAATCACCAATGTCGATTGAGTCGAGATAGCCATAGACGATCTCAAATCGACCGCCGCCGCCGACTGCCCTGGCCATTCCGCCGCGCGCGACGGACCTGACGTTCATCTTCTTCGCCGTTTCTTCGGACAGCACCGACATGCCTGAGCCCGTGTCGAGCACGAAGCGAAGATACTGTTTCGATCCGTTAATGCGGACTTGAATTATTGGCCGGTAGTCTGGACTTACAAATGCGACGATCGAGTGGTCCGGTCCCTCGAGGTTGTAGAGCGAGCCCTGTTGGCCCAGGTAGCGCAGAAAATCAACCAGGCCGCGAATGCGTGCGCGCCGTTCGGCATCAGTCTTTGGCGCGACGATGAGAAACCGTTCATACGCGTCGGCAGCCTCTTTGTATCGTTCCGAGCGGGCCGCCGCCTGGCCGAGATTGAACACATAATCTGGTTCATCCGGATCGATTGACGCGGCGCGGCGCAAGCCGACGATGCAGGGATAGGTGCGATTTTCATAGTAATCAACCATCGCCAGCCCGGCGATCGCGATGGCTTCATTTTCATTCAAGCTCAACGCAGTGCGGAACTCTTCGACCGACAAGCGAAAATCTCCGGACGCAAGCACCGCCGCTCCCAGCAAGGCATGCCCGCGCGCCGACAATGGATCGATGGCGATGACGCGCGCCGCATGATCGAAAGCATCCTGCAAGCGGCGCTGTTTCAATAAAGTGTGGCTTAGACCAAGGCGCGCCTCGAGATTTTGATCATTTTTCGTTAGTAGTTCGCGATAGATTTGTTCCGCGCGTTGAAAGTCGCCTGACTTCAAAGCACGTTCAGCGCGGCTAAGATTCTTGGTGGTGTTGTCGCCGCCGAACGCTGCGCAAGCGATGGCCAGGCCAATGACGCACGTTCGCAGTCGTGCGGGAGAAAGCCTGAAATAATGCCTGGCGAAGTTTGTCATGGTCGTCTTCCTATTTAAGGATCTCGCCTGTCTTCATAGACCAGAGCAAAAGGTCGAGTTCGTCAAAGTTGATGTTCGATTCCTTTGCGAAACGGCGCATGTCGCTTTCGACTTGCAGGTAGCGCCCGCGCGTCGTGGGCGATTTTGGCGAATCAATCACGCCAAGCTCGTACAGGCAACGAACGATGTGCTTATCAAGAATGGCGTATCCCTTAAATCCGACGTTTCGTAGGAAGTGGCTCGCTTCCTTGTATCCCAACCCCTTCACGCGTGGTTCGTTCGCCAGCCAATCGCGTCGCTCAATCGGATCTCGAAAACTTACCAATCGTTCACGCAAACGCATTGAGAACGATTCGCGCAGGTAATCTCTGGTGACAACCACGTACGCTGGTCTGGCGTTCGGAAATCGATGTGCGCCCGCGGCAATCAATGCTTGCGTCATTTCCTGTTGAGCACCCGATTGCAATAAAGGCCGGAGCGCTTCTACCGATCGCAATCCCATTTTGGCCGAAGCACCGGCCGTGAAAATGCAGAACACCATCTCTTCCCACAAGCGCGCGTCCGAAGCTGTTTGCCAAACGCCACGGAATTCGCGAAGTCGCGATCGAATTTGTTTTCTTCGCTCCGGGTACGTCGCGAGCAAACGCTCGATGGTTATCGGTTCACGGTTCGGCTTCACAAATTTTCAATGAACGAATTCTAGGAGTGTGTTCACAAGACTGTCAACGCGTTTGTGTCCGGGTCATCCGAACCCAGCCTGTACATCCTTGCGCAAGCGGCGAACATCAAAGCCTCTGCAGTGCGCTTCGGAATCAGCATGCGCCTTCTGTGTTATGATGCGAAACGCGCGTCGCGCGAATGGTCGAATGAATAGAGCCCCCAAATTCTTTTTCAGGTTATCCCTTGTAACGGCGGTGATTGTGATCGCTTGCGCGAGCGCGCTGTCACAACCTGCTGCCGGCGCTCGAACCGATCAGAAGCCATCGCCGCCAGCCTCGGAAGTCGGGCCAGTCGCCAGTTCGACCTCAGAAAGTAAGCAAGTTGTTGCACAAGCCGTCGCCCAGCCGGCTTACCTGACGCCGATCGCGGGGTATCAGGGCGTACTTGCTGAAACCCTTGATGGCGCCACGATCGCGGCGCAAGCAGCTGATGACAGATTCAACCCGGCATCCTCCGTGAAGTTAGCGACGACGCTCGTGGCGCTGGAGACGCTTGGGCCGGATCACAAGTTCGTCACTGGCGTTTGGGCCGCCGGTCCAATCGATAAGACTACCGGCACGTTGACCGGAGATTTAGTGCTTACCGGCCGGGACCCCTCCTTCCATTTTGAACATGCAGTGATGCTGGCGCGGCAGTTGAACGCCCTCGGTATCCGCACTGTTACCGGAAACGTAATCGTCACCTCAAGTTTCACTATGAACTTTGATTGGTCAGCGCGACATTCAGGTGAAATGTTCCGGGATACGCTGGACGCCGCCAGGCGATCGGCCGGCGCCACGCGCGCGTGGATCGACGAGCGCACCCTGGTGGGCGATAACAACAGTCTGAGCAGTGTTCCGAGTGTGGTAGTTAGTGGCGAGGTACAGATCGGCTCAGCGCCACCGGGCGCGGTTCCAATACTGACTCACAAATCCAGCAAGCTGGTTGACGTGCTGAAAGCGATGCTGTGCTTTTCCAACAACTTTATGGCCGAACGAATCGGCGAGGGCCTGGGTGGCCCGCAAGCAGTCAGTGCTCTCATCACTAAGAAACTGGATCTCAATCCTGATGATCTCTCGTTATCGTCGACGAGCGGACTGGGTGTCAATCGAGTAACGCCGCGCGCCATGATGAAAATTCTCCGCACGTTGCGCGATGAGCTGGCGAAGAACAAACTTTCGCTTTCCGATATTCTGCCGGTTGCCGGAATCGATCCGGGCACGCTCGAAGATCGCTACACCGATCCACAAGCGCGTGGAAGTGTGGTCGCAAAGACTGGCACGCTGGTCCGAACAGATGGCGGCGCAAGTTCGCTGGTGGGACAAATGGAAACCAGGAGTGGGCGAGTCGTCTTGTTTGTCATCATGAACCAGCGTGGTAACGTCGGTCGCTTTCGTCAAAACCAGGATTCGATTGTTTCGGCAATTCAAAACTCACTGGGCGGTCCCGCGCCGTTCGACTATCGACCGGTGAAACTCTCAATGCGGCTGGCCAATTTTGATTACGAAGCGGCAAAAGCACGTGGCGAAGTTGAACCGCGCGACTAATCACCTCCCTCGTCTAACCCGCATCACTTCTCTGAATTGCCCGATCTGTCACGGTGAAAGATCTTGTGTCATGACTAACTGTCATGCTGAATGCTCGCCGCCTCCTCAAGCGCCGCGCAACAAGGCCGAAAGCCTTTAAGTTCCTGCGATTCTACTCACCATCCGACCAGGTGCCTGCGACCCTTCACGGCATGCGCCTTGCCGCGTTTTTAGCGGAACTACGTGTGTTCCGCATCACTAAATGACAACCTCAACTGAAGCACACATCAATCTTTGCAACAGTCTCATGGCTGCCGAGCGCGTATGGGAAGCGACGGTCGACGCCCTGACGGACGCCGTCTACATTTTCGATCGCGATAAGCGCCTTAAGAAAATCAACCATGCAGGCGAATTGCTCGAGCGTGCGAATCGATCGTTTCTCGTGGGCCGACGATGCTGCGACATGCTGTGGCGTTTCGAGGGCGCATCGTGCATGGTCGATCGTGCGATGTCGAACGGTGCTGAGGTTGACGTGGAACTGGATTCGTCAAACAAAGCGCACCGGCCGTTACAGGTTCGCGTCATCCCGCAAAAAAGAGATCCGCAACAAGAGGCCAGTGGTGGCTGCGTGGTGATTGCGCGCGACATCTCTGAGTTGCGACAAGCCGAAGAAGAAACAAGTAAGAACCGCGCGTTTCTTGCAAGCCTCGCCGACCTTGCTCCGGACGAGATTTATACGCTCGATACAGAACATCGAATCACCTGGATGAATCAGCGCGCGGAAAGCGATACTGGGCTCACCCGTTCAGTCTTGCTCGGCCAGGTCTTCAGCATGATTGTATCGACTGAATCAAACGCAGAGGCTGAAAGTGCGCTGGGCTGCACATTACGCGGCGAACAGAGACAGTTTGAATTGCGAACGATTTGCGCCGACGGGCGCGTGCGATGTATGGACGCGCACACCTCGCCCTTGTGGCACGACGGCGCTATCACCGGGGTAATGGTTTTCATGAGCGACATCACAGAAAGAAAGTTGGCCCAGGAGTGTGCCGCGCGATCCGACAAGTTGCGCGCATTGGGTGAACTGGCGGCCGGTGTCGCGCACAATTTGAATAATTCGCTGACCGTCATTCAGGGAAGAGCACAGTTACTGCTGATGCGCAGCGGCGCCGACGACGCGAAGAAGAAAAGCCTCGAAGTAATTACCCAGGCTGTCGGTGACTGCTCGCAGACATTACGGCGACTGCTCGATTTCTCAAGACGCAACGCAACGCGCGCGACTGCGCCCGTCGATCTTAGCGAACTCGTTACCTCGAGCGTGGAAATCGCTCGTCCAAAATGGCAAGCAGAGTCTGCGAACAAAACTGGCTCGATCGATGTGCGTGTAGTTGCGCCGCGGCCAGTAATGGCGATGGGCGACTCTTCAGAGTTACGCGAAGTTGTCCTGAATCTAATTTTCAACGCCGTCGATGCGATGACTCAGGGCGGCGTCATCGAAATCGGTACTGGTGTCGAAGGAGCGTCCGCGAAGTTCTGGGTGGCCGACAACGGCGCCGGCATGATGCCCGAAGTCGTTGCTCGTATCTTTGAGCCTTTCTATTCCACTAAGGGCGAGCGCGGAACCGGTCTGGGACTCTCGGCCTCTCACGGCATCATCGAAAACCACGGCGGCGATATCAAAGTAACCAGTGAAGTAGGCAAGGGGACTCGCTTTGAAGTAGTGCTTCCGCTTCATAAGGCGGGATCATCGGTCGCTACCGAGGCCAAAGCCGAGGCGGTTGAAGTGAAGCCTGCACGCATATTGGTGGTTGAAGACGAAGAAAACGTACGCTTGCTGCTTAACGAAGCGTTTCGTACTGGCGGCCACGAGGTTACCGAAGCGACCACTGGCGCAGAGGCGCTCAAGAGTCTCGACGCCAAAGAATTCGATTTGATGGTTTGCGATCTCGGGTTACCGGAGTTGAGTGGCCTGCACGTCGCGCGCTGGGTCAAGGAGTTCCGTCCCAACATGCCAGTCATTATTGCGACCGGTTTCGCCGGGATGATCGCCGAAGAAGATTATGACAAGGCGCGTATCGATGAAGTCATCAGCAAACCTTACGCGGTTGCTGACGTGCTGATGCGCGCGAACATGATTCTCGCTCGTGAGGCGAGCGAGCACCGCGAAACAGTTCTGGTCTAAGCCGGCCGACGCTTCGAATAAAACTAAAGCTTGACACTCCAGGCATCGCAGTAAATGATGAACTGCGATCATGCCTGACATCCTTCTCGTCGAAGACAAAGAAAGCCTGCGTCGCGTCCTGCGATTGACGCTGGAGCGCGCCGGGTATTCTGTTACTGAAGCCGCGGACGCCCGCGAGGCAATGGCCGAAATTGGACGAGTGCCTCACAAGATCGTCCTGACCGATCTGCGCATGCCTAATGGATCAGGTATCGACGTTCTGCGCGCCGCAAAGACCGCCGACAACGACATTCCGGTTATCGTCATGACGGCGTACGGCTCGGTCGATGAAGCCGTACAAGCCATGAAAGATGGCGCGCACGACTTTCTTCAGAAACCCGTCGATTCCAATCACCTTTTGTTGTTGGTTGAGCGAGCTTTAGAGCAATCGCGTCTGCGCACCGAGAACATTCTGTTACGCGAAGAATGGTCGAAGCGCTACGGCTTCCCGCGCATAGTTGGCGAGTCCGAAGCCATAAAACGTGCCGTCGGCGAAACGCAGCGCGTGGCGCAAACTGAAGCCACGGTCTTGTTGCTGGGCGAATCCGGAACTGGAAAAGAACTGTTTGCGCGCGCGGTCCATCATCTGTCCAATCGTCGAGACAAACCATTCGTTGCGATCAATTGCGCAGCAATTCCCGAGACGCTGATTGAAAACGAATTGTTTGGTCACGAGCGTGGCGCGTTCACTGGCGCCGCGGACCGTCGTCTCGGCAAATTCGAATTGGCCTCAGGCGGCACTGTGTTCCTTGATGAGATTGGCGAGTTGCCTTTGGCGGTACAAGGTAAGCTCTTGCGCGCCATCGAAGAGAAATCGATCGATCGCATTGGAGGGCGCGCCCCGGTGCCGGTCGATGTTCGCGTCGTTGCTGCTACTAACAAAGATCTTCGTGCTGCGGTCGATCATGGCGAGTTCCGCGGCGACCTCTTCTTTCGACTTGCGGTCTTCCCCATCGATATTCCGCCCCTCCGTGAACGCGGAGAGGACGTGCTGCTATTGGCCCGGCATTTTGCTGCTGAGATAGGCAGAGAACTGCGTGGACGCGAGGCCACTTTAAGCGACGCGAGCCTGCAAGCACTGCGCGCTCATCGGTGGCCAGGCAATGTGCGGGAGCTTGAAAATTCCATCGAGCGAGCCTGCATTCTTGCGGATGAAACGGAACTCCGCCCGGCCGATCTCGGTCTGGTAAGCGATGGCGCACGCGATCTGAAAGCGTTTGGTTTCGACCTTTCCGGTAATTTAGGCGAGGCGGCTGAACGCGCCGTGAAAATGGTTGAGCGACAAAAGATCACCGAGGCTTTGGCGCAAAGTGATGGTAACAAATCGCGCGCGGCAGAGGCGTTGGGCGTTAGTTATAAAACGTTCCTGACAAAGATCAAAGAGTATAATCTGTAACCAATGACCGAAGAGCCGGACGAAAGTCCCACGTCTGAAGATCGCTCAATCAAGCCTCAAGACCTCACTTCTGAGTCTGGTGAGCATGAATCTCTAAAACCCGTGTCTTCAGTCAGCGGCTTAAGGCACGATCGCAATACCGCGGAGATCTCCGGCGAAACAATCGACGTCGTAGGCGAAGCGACCGGCGAATTCCCGCGTGTCTCCACCGCCGATAGTGAAGGTGGCGAGAGCACGGGCCGCGCGGCGTTCATGGTGGGCGCGGGCATTTTGATCAGCCGCATTATCGGCGTAATCAGGCAACGAATCTTCGGCTATTATTTTGGCGCCTCACTTGCTGCCGATGCTTTTAGCGCCGCCTTTCGTATTCCTAACTTCCTGCAAAACGTATTTGGAGAGGGCGCACTCTCTGCTTCATTCATTCCCGTTTATGCGAACTTACTGGCCCGGAAGGACGAGCGCGAAGCAAGTCGCGTTGCCAGCGCCGTGCTCACTCTGCTCGCGCTGGTAACCTCGGTGATTGTGCTCGTGGGAGTACTCACAACTCCCTACATTATCTCCGTAGTGGCGATCGGTTTTGGCGGTGAGCGCAGAGACCTGGCGATTCACCTCGTGCAAATCTTCTTTCCGGGCGCCGGATTGTTAGTGATGTCGGCATGGTGTCTGGGAGTTCTGAACAGTCATCGAAAGTTTTTTCTGTCCTACACCGCACCGGTGGTTTGGAACCTTGCAATCATCGCGTCGATGGTCTTCTTCGGCGGGCATTCAGATAAGCAGACGCCCGCGGCACTCGCTGCTTTTCAGGCGCACTTGGCCGTAATCACTGCCTGGGGTTCAGTCATCGGCAGCGCACTGCAGTTCACAGTGCAGCTTCCAACTGTGCTGTGGCTGGCCAGAGGACTGCGACCCGTATTCGATATAGCAACCGCGAACGCGCGTACCGTGCTTCGCAATTTCTTTCCCGTGTTCATGAGCCGCGGCGTGGTGCAGATTAGCGCATTCGTTGATGCTGCGCTCGCCAGTTTGGTCCCTTATATCGGCGCTGTTGCAGCTTTGACTTACGCACAGAGCCTCTACACTTTGCCAGTCAGTTTATTTGGAATGTCCATTTCGGCTGCCGAACTACCGGCGATGGCCAGCACGCTTGGCACAACCGATGAGGTCGCCAGTCAGTTAAGGCGCAGACTTGATGCGGGACTGAGGCGAATTGCAGTTTTCATCGTTCCGTCTTCGATGGCTATGCTCGCCCTCGGCGACGTCATAACGGCGTGTTTGTATCAGACGGGTCAGTTCAAGCACGCGGATGCAAGGTACGTGTGGGGAATTCTGGCGGGGTCAACTGTTGGGCTGCTCGCTTCGACGCTCGGCCGCCTCTACGCGTCGACATACTACGCGCTGCACGACACGCGCTCGCCTCTGCGATACGCAATCGTGCGAGTGACTCTCACGACTACGCTAGGCTATCTGTTTGCGATCCCGCTACCGCCGCTGCTCGGGATCGAGCCGAAATGGGGAGTCGCGGGCTTGACGGTATCCGCAGGCATCGCCGGCTGGGTCGAATTCGCCCTCTTGCGCCGCACACTGAATCGAAGGATCGGGCGCACAGGGCTGGCGTTGCCGTTTGTTGTAAAGTTGTGGGCAGGGGCGTTTGCCGGCGCGGGAGTAGCGTGGGCGATTAAGATTCTAATCGGGTCGAGACATCCGGTAATTGTGGCCGCGCTAGTCCTCGTGCCCTACGGCGTCACATACTTCGCGGTGGTGGGATTGCTAAGAGTTCCGGAAGCCAACGCTGTGATCAATCGTGCGCTAAGAATGATTGGCGTCCGGAAACGATCATGAAAGTGCGATCAATCATTGGTACCTTCACGGTCTGTGATGTTGTAGCGATCGAGTTTCAGATAGAGACCTCGGCGCGTCAGGCCCAGCTCTCGAGCAGCGCGTGAGATATTTCCTTTATGTCGGCGAAGCGCATCGCTAATCATGCGACGCTCTACTTCCTCCAACGCTTCGGCCAGACTAACGTTCTCGAGTGGGACAACCTCGGAGCGACCTTTTGCTGATGTGCCTAACACACTGACGCTGGCAGGCGGCACCGTCGGCACTCCCATTTGGCGCAACTCGGGTGACAATTGTTCGGGTGTAATGAGGTTTCCGTTCTCGGCGCGCGCCACGATCCGCTGGACTTCATTGCAGAGCTGACGCACGTTGCCGGGCCAATCCGCAACCATCAGAAGATCGACCGCCTGCGGCGTGACCTGAATGTCGTGCCGGCCGAACTTTGATGAATAGTGATTGATGTAATAATTCACGATCGTGGGAATCTCTGAACGCCGCTCTCTCAGTGGTGGCACCCGCAGGCGAATCACGTTCAGACGATAATAAAGATCTTCGCGAAATTTACCCTGGGCCACTAACTCTTCGAGATCCGTATTCGTCGCCGCGATTATTCGAACATCGATGTGCGTTGGTTTCTGTTCACCGAGCGGTTGAATTTCCCCCTCCTGCAAAAACCGCAGGAGTTTTGGCTGCACATCAAGAGGCAGGTCGCCAACTTCATCAATAAAGAGTGTACCGCCGCCGGCTGAACGAATCACGCCCGGCGAATCTGAAACCGCCCCGGTAAACGCACCCCGTCGATGTCCGAACAGGTAACTTTCAGAAAGTTCCTTCGGAACGGCGGTGCAGTTGAAGGGCACGAAGATCTTGTCGCGACGCGAAGACAGCGCGTGAATCGCGCGGGCAACTAATTCCTTCCCGGTTCCCGATTCGCCTGTGACCAGCACCGTCACATCAGACGATCGAATCTTGTGGACCTCTTCAACTAAACGCGTCATCGCCGGACTGGAGTGTATGAAGCCCGGGAGGAGGCCCGTGCCCGCGCTGCCACTGTGATTGTCTGCGCCTTGTCCGGTTGATGTTCTCGCACGCAACGCGCACACGTCCATGCCGAGCTCGACTACCCTGAGTAAAGGATCGAGCGGCAGCCCGCCTGAAAGCTCCGCGGAATCGCGTGGCGAGATCAGGAGGGTGGCGGGCAAAGAGTTTGTTGACTTCAGGGCGATTACTTTTGCATCGTGCTTCTTTGCGAAGCGCTCGCGAGCTACGTCTGTTTCGGCTGCGGATAAATCGTCGGCGACAGCGGTCGAGTCGCTTCCGTCGTACCCGTGCGCGACGACGATCTTTTGTTTCTGTTCCTCATCAGGTTCAAGAACCATCACTCGCTTTGCGGAAGTCTCCTGACGAATCACTGCCGCGAGTTCTCGCAATAGCAAAGCTCGCGAAGCAACAGCCTCAGCCAGTCGCAGAGTGATTAGTTGAATCGCGGCTTCGCGCCGCCGTTCCTGTTGCGGGGGAGTTTGATCGTGTTCGGTTAGGGCAGCTTCTGCGAATTCAAGATCGCGTCGCGCGCCAAGCTCGCGAAAGATGTTTACCGCGCGCGTCAGGTGCTCAGCAGCCAACTCAGATTGCGCCAGCATGTAAGCGCGGCCGAGATCAAGATGCGCGCGCCCGGTGCGATAGCGATCGCCAAGCAACTCGAAGATGGAAACACATCGGCCAAAGTGCTGAGTAGCTGCTGGCGCATCTGATTTTGCAAGGGCGAGCATGCCCTGCAATCGATAGCCCCCGCCTGTGAGGCCGATAGCGGTGGGTGAATCCGACGTTTGGTCGGACAATTCGTTCACCTTCGCAGCGCAAGTCTCAAGATCGCCCTTGTTGAAATAACTTTCCGCCAGAAGCAGTTGTGATTCCCGAATCGAATGGGTGTCGCCAATGTGCTCGGCGATTTTCAGTGCGTGTTGCGCGCCCGCTAGTGCTTCGTTATTGTCGCCGATAATCAGGTGGCAACGTGCCAGGGTCCGCAGCGTCTGACACTCGTACCACTTATTTGTGTGCCTATTCGAGAGGGCTACAGCGCGCTCCAGGTAGCTCTTTGCTTCGTCCAGATCGCCCCTCAGCATGCACAACTCGCCCAATGAATCGAGCGCCATGGGGACCTTCTCGTCCTGCTCGTTAACCTGGACGATGAGGTCGAGAGAATGTTGGAGCACCTCTTGCGCTCGGCCCCATTGACCTACAAGAGTCAGGTTGATCCCAAGATTGTTGTAAGCGATGGCTGCCATCATCTGATGGTCAGAGTGCTCGTAATAGTCGACGGCCTTTTCGAGGTATGAGATTCCCTCATGAGGTCGTTTCAGATGGAAACAGACCCCAGCCATGTTCGAATAGATCTTTCCCAAAAGAAACGTTGCTTGATGATCGCCGATCAGCTTTAGCGCCTGCTCGAACTTCTCCAGCGCCGGCTCGTGCTGTCCCTCGCTAGTGTCGGATAAGGCTATTCCAAAATAAGCCTCTGCCAGACCTCGCCAATCGCCGCTTTTTCTATAAAGGTCCAATGCCTGTTGGGAGTAATCACGCGCGATTGAGTATTCGCTAATCCTCCGGTAAGCACGCGCTAAAGCCGCATAGACCATTCCCGCCGAGTATTCGTCGGGCAAGTCTCGAAGCGCTGCTTTCAACATCCCGATTGCCTTGGGGTGATCGCCACAGTAGTCGTAGGCGAGGCTAACCTGTATCCGTAGCTTCAACCCTAAATCAGGTTTCAGGTCCGCTCGTGCCTCATCGGCTTCATACATCGCCAAGGCTTGCAGCGACATTCGATAGTCGCCATGCATTTCCAAAGCGATAGAGAGGGCTAGGCGAGCTTCGGCGAGATCGTCGGGAGCAATGCGAGGGGTAGAAATGATTTCGGCGACGCGGGACCGAGCTTCAACAGAAAGCCCTTTGTCGAGCAGGAGGCTTATTTCCTGTAGCTCGTTTTTCAGTGAAGCTGAACTCTTAGTCTTCCGCGAGCGCAATTTAAAACGCGCGTCCGCGATATCGACTACGGCTTCCTTAGAGAATTCGTTTTTGCTCAACTGTGGCTTTCCCAGTTTGCGTAGCGTTTAGATAGAAGGTCTACACAAAGAGACGCTGAATGGGTTGCATCTTTCACACGTTTCGCACGCCTGAACCTTAACATACCAGGCTGAGGACGGTCGATTGAGAAATCTGCCTTTAAACGGCGCTTATTGTTAGCTTGAAGACTCTAATAAGTAGGAAGCCAGAATGCTCACAGGGTCGAGTCAAGGCGAGAGCAGTGATCGCGAAAAGAAGCGTTGTTTGACCTACCGAAGCGCTTTCGCCGAGGTCATAGCTCGTAATAGAAGTTGAGCGAAATGCCGGGCATTTCGCTCAATTCGTCTCAGGGGACGGTTGTTCCGAGTTGCAAAAGATTGTGATGTCGCAGCTGCTTGAAGGGTCTGTTCTGAAGTTCGCTTCGGTTGGCTATTCAAGAGGCATGCAGGACGTATTATCTCCGCGAAGACCCGCATCGGCGTGCATCACGCCATCTGCATGCATGACGCCGTCGGCATGCATCACGCCGTCGGCAACCATCACGCCATCGGCAACCATCACGCCATCGGCAAGCATCACGCCGTCGGCAAGCATTACGCCATCGGCAAGCATTACGCCATCGGCAAGCATCACCCCGTCGGCAACCATTACGCCGTCGCTCATCGTGCCGCCGTTACTCAACATGATGTGGTCGCTAGTCAGTACGCCACTCGAGAGTAGCTTCGCATCGCCGGTCAATACGCCGTCACCAGCCAGGACACCGTCGCCCGCAAGGACGCCGTCGCTAATAAGCACACCGAGAGCGTACACACCCTGATACTTCGTGATCAGGTCTGAGCCCGTGGCCCAGTCATATTTGAAAAGCACACCTTGCGACCATTTGAAGGTCTGACCCGCAATCGTGGTTTGCGCAGTGGGCGCTCGACCAGTCAGCAATGGAGAGCCGACGGTTGTTGAAGAGTTGAGGTTGGTGCGCACAAGCTTGGCCAGGCGCACGGCGCCTTCGATGTTCAATTCACCGGCTCCTTGTTCGAGCATATTAGAGCCGGCCAGAGGCTGAGCCGTGTACATCAGGATCATTTTGATCATGTTTGGCGTCAGCTTTGGATTTGCTTCCAACAGGACCGCGATTGCACCGGCAACGATGGGAGCTGAAACCGAAGTACCGCTCAAGCGCATGTTGCCTTTTCCGTTGACGGTATTCTTATCAATGCAGAGATCCGGATTCTCTGACAGCAGTTCGTTGTTCGGGGCTGCAGCGCCAATGATCTTGTTTCCGGGAGCCACCAGATCCGGTTTGATCAGGTTGTCATAGTGCTTGACACCCTTTGGATCTTTCCAGTAGCTGCGTGTCGGTCCGCGCGAGCTGAAGCTTGTTACATTGTCATCGCTGCGGCTGTCAGTGCCGAACGAATTGGAAGCTCCGATCGTAATCGCGGACGGCTCATTACCCGGCGAATGAATGCGTCCAAAAACTTTTGGATGCGTAGCATCTTTACCGTCGTTTCCGGCAGCCGTTACGACGACTATACCCGCATCCACCAAACGGCGGACGGCGCGGCAAACTGGATCGTTCTTGTATGAATCAACGGCCGGCATGCCAAGGCTCAGGTTGACCACACGAATGTTATAGGTCGTACGATTCGCCATTACCGCGTCGAGCGCACTCAACAGCGAGGACATCTTTCCAGCGCCCTTTGAATCAAGCACCCGAAGGTTAAGCAGATTCGCTCCCGGCGCAATGCCGCCGTACGGGCCATTCTTGGCCACGATCATCGATGCTACGAAGGTTCCGTGACCATTAGCATCTTCGGTGGTGCCTTCGCCGGTGAAGTCCTTGCTGTAGACGATGCGGGCGTTGACCGATTTCTGCTTGCTTGAGATTCCCGAGTCGAGAACTGCCACGCCAATCGAACTTCCGTCGAGTGCGGCGTTTCCTGGCTGCGACAACATTGCGTCATCGCCAGTCGTTTCTTCTACATGGCCGAGTCCACCGACGGATCGATCAAGCGACAGGTAGTTCGTACCGCCGTTGCCGGAGAGTTTCTCGATTGCCTTCGTTGGCATGTCCACAGCGAGCGCGCCGAAACGGGGAAGTTGCGCTTCTATGTTCACGCCATACTGGGACAGTTGCTGGCGAAGGGTGGCGCTGTTCGGATCGTTGACTTGCAAGATGGCTTTGATGCGTGCCGGCGCATTACCGCCGGCAAGCATCTCGCGCAGGTCGGGCGAGACGTTGTCGCCGGCGAACTCTTCGCGGCTCACACTCTGCGTTGTGCTGTCGTCGCTCTCACTAGTTGCAGTTTTGACTTCGTCGGTTTCGACGGTGGAGAACAACGGCGCAAGTGATTCGTCGCTGGCGACGTTCTGCTCGAAAGCAGCTTCAGTCGACGCGCCAAAGCACTGGACCTTGCTATTCTGAATTGCATCGCGAAACAAATTGGAAACCGCTCCGTCGAACGCGCTTTTTGGTCCCACGAGTGACTGGATCGGGTCGATTATTAAGATTGCTTTCGAATCAGTACCTGTGACACCAGCCAAGATTGCTGAAACCTTCAGGGTCAAGTCGTCAGCAGTCTTTGCGTCATGAAACAATGTTTCCAGGTTTAACTTGTACAGCCGGGTCGCCATGAGTTCCTCAGGAACGTCGCCATGCGCGATTCTCAACGCGACACCAATGACAACCGTGTCGCGAATCGCCTGTGAGTCACTGATCACCACGGGATTATTCTTATGATGGCCGGCCAGGATTTCGATTGCGCGGTCAGTGTCCTTAGTTCTTTCGTCAATAGAATTGAATCGGCCCTGTTCAGCCGCAGCGGTCAAGTCGGTTGCATACTTTGACAGCGAATCGTCAGTCGAGCGGCGTTGCCGGTTGTTGCTTTGGGCCTTGGCGCCCTCGGATACGACAATACCGGTTAACAAGCAGAGCGACAGACTGAGTGCGGTCAGCCACCGCCAGCCTGTCTTCGTTCGAATTGTTTTGACTTTGTTCATGCCCGACTCCCGAGATTCGCTTTCAAGGTTGGCGACAATTGAGTTGCCGCCGCGACCTGAACTACAAGGGTCGTGCCAAAGGTCAAACGCGTGTTTTTAGGCGTGTTTTCGCAAAATGTGAATGGTCGGGCGCTGTCTGCCACGTCAGCCTGAGAGATCGGTCAATCAGAATGACACCAGGTTCGGCGGCGACTCTAAAGTGCGGATCCGGTCATCCGACGACGGGGGAAAAAAAGATTCTGGAGGAGTCAATTCATTGGTTGTTTAGATAACTATCCCGAAAAGACGGATCGGTTGGAGCAGCGGCGGCGGCGGGGAAAAATCCCTGCGGCCGCGGTTTTGTTTTCGCGACACGCCAGTCTGGATCGACTGTTTCTCCGGCAGCGATTGACCCTCTCATAACGTTCTCCTTATCATCAGCTTGTGCAAGCAGTTATCTCATCGGCTCAAATGCGTACCATCGATCGTTTGACGACCGAGCGATTCGGTATTCCGTCACTGCTGCTGATGGAGAACGCTGCGATCGCGATCACGCGCTGGGTCACGCATTCTTGCAGAGGCAGTGTCGCCGCCAAGTCGTTGCTGGTGCTATGCGGGAAAGGCAATAACGGCGGTGATGGCGCGTCAGCTGCACGGCTACTGGCAATCGCAGGCGCTCACGTGGACGTTGTCCTCATCGGAAAGATTGATGACACGAAGGGTGATGCGCGAGAGAACTTCAATCGGCTGCGCGCTTGGAAAGATGAGCAGGCCGTGCACGAAGACAAAGCGACGGCGGTAGCTGAGTCGGGCGTCGTCAATCTATTCGAATGCGACTCAGAAAAGGGCTGGCAACAACTGCTAGGGAGCGTATTGGCGGTTCCTCATGATGTCACTATCGATGCGCTTTTCGGAACCGGACTGACTCGGCCCATCGAAGGTATTCATCGCGAAGCTGTTCGATACATAAATCGACTTCGCGAAATGCGCGACATTCCGCCGCACCCTTATGCCGGAATCGTTTCGATAGACATCCCGTCAGGCTTAAATGCCGATTGCGAGGATCAGATTGGCGAAGCCGTTTGCGCTGATGCGACTGTAACCATGACCGCCCCAAAGCGCGCTAACGTTTTGCCTCCAGCCTCGGACTACAACGGTAAACTGATTGTTGCCGGCATTGGCTCGCCTCCGGAATTGATCGCAGAGATGCCGTCGCGACTGTTTCTCACAGAAGCCGACGATGCACGTCGCTGGTTGATTCAGACGCGATACACGCCAGGCTCTTACAAAAAGACGCATGGCCATGCACTGATCGTCGCGGGATCGCGCGGCTTCACTGGAGCCGCGGCGCTCTGTGGCAACGCCGCGATGCGCGCCGGCGCCGGTCTTGTCACCGTGGCCACACCTGTATCAGCGCAGCCGATCGTTGCTACGCAGGTGATGCCGGAAGTGATGACTACGGCTTTGGCCGAAACTGATCGCGGCGCCGCGAGCGATGAGGCTCTCGACTATGTTTTGAGGTTTGCGGAAAAGGTTGAAGTGGTTGCCATTGGACCCGGCTTATCATCTGAGGACGAGCGGACGCGAGCTTTCGTGCGTGGCCTGGTAGAAAAAAGAGAGACGCCGGTTGTCATCGATGCGGATGGGTTGAACTGCCTGGCTCCTTGGCCCTCGGACTTGCGGGGTTCAGTACGTCACCCGATTGTGCTTACGCCTCATCCGGGGGAGATGTTACGTCTCCTGGGGACCGTTGATAAATCTGCCTTATGCGATCGAGCCGCGAGCGCGCGCGACTTCGCGACCACTCACAAAGTGATCCTCGTGCTGAAAGGCTCGCGGACAATCATTGCCGCGCCGGATGGCCGCGTGGCGATCAACTCGACTGGCAACGCGGGACTTGGAACGGCAGGTTCAGGCGATACGCTTACAGGAGTGATTACCGGGTTCCTCGCGCAAGCGCAAGGAACTGCGAGAGAAATAATAGACGCCTTTCAGACCGTCATCGCTGCCGTTTATGTGAGCGGTATGGCAGGAGATCTCGCGGCGCATGAACTAGGAATGCGCGCGATGGTTGCTTCCGATATCCGGGATCACTTAAGCAGGGCTTTCCAGTTGCTCGATACTGCGGGCGAAACGCCGCCCAGCGATAACGCCTGATCTGTAAGCTCATCGAAACGATATGTTGAAGCGAATTAGCTCGGCAACAATCTTTGTTCTTGCTTGCGCTCTCGCGGTCGGTGCATTCCAAAGTGCCGAGTGGATAAAATTCTCGCCCGTAGGCGCCGGGTTTTCAGTTCTTATGCCGGCAAAGCCTGCAGAAGAAATTAAGTCCAGCGATGATTTCACTTCACACTTGTTCTCCATAACGACGGACAAGGCCATTTATTTAGCAGGGTATGGTGAGTACGCGCCAAGCATTAAACTGTCCGCCGACGCTGAACTCACTTTGAACCGTGACAAGTTTCTGAAAGGGTTGAATGCAAACCTGCTCGCGAGCAAGCAGATAACTCTTGATGGCCGTCCGGGGCTCGAGTTTACCGGCGAGAGCGAACAAGCGTCTTTCAAAAGCCGCGTGTATCTTTCCGGCAATCGCGTTTACCAGGTGGCGGTCGCTGTCTTAAACGGAAAAACCGATTACGAAAACGTCGATCGTTTCTTTGCTTCGTTCGCTTTCCCTAATTCTGAATCACACGCCAAGCCATGAGCGACGCAACCACCCCGAAAACCCGCGAGGTCATTTCTCACAACCAAACCGAGACCTTTGATCTCGGCGAAGACCTGGGACGCGAGCTGAGCGGCGGCGAGATCATTTTGCTGAATGGACCACTGGGAGCAGGCAAAACGATGCTGGTAAAGGGAATCGCCTCTGCCCTGGGAATAGATCAAGAGGACGTCACGAGCCCATCATTTACGCTCGTCAATCCACATCCTGGACGATTGCTTCTATATCACATTGATCTTTACCGGTTGGACGAAGGAGCGAGCGCGGCACACGCCGTCGATCTTGATGAGATACTTACTGACGAGAATGCAGTAGTGATTATCGAATGGGCAGAAAGACTTGGTCGCTATCCTTTGCCCGAAGATGTTTGGCGAATTTCACTGAGCGGCGACGGTGATGAGCCGCGACGTATCGCGTTCTCGACCGGCGATGCGCATTGAACGTGATAGAATGTCCGAGATAAGAAATAGAAGAGGTGAAAGATGCCATATCCTGAAATTATGATTCGTCCGATGCGTGAAGACTTGACCCGTATTGGTGTCGAAGAGTTGCGAACCGCGGAAGCGGTCGACGAAGCCGTCAAGAACACGCGCGGGACTTTAATGATCGTCGTCAATTCAGTTTGCGGTTGCGCCGCGGGCAAAGCACGCCCTGGGATAGCACAGGCGCTGCAAAATGAAATACGACCTGACCGAGTTGCGACTGTGTTCGCCGGCGGTGATATCGAAGCGACCGAACGGGCCCGCGGCTACTTCACCGGTTATCGTCCGTCATCGCCCTCCGTCGGGATATTGAGAGACGGCGAATTGGTTTACATGATGGAGCGCTATCAGATCGAAGGCCGAGGACCAGAGCAGATCGCCTCTGAACTAAAGCGCGCCTTTGATGAGGTCTGCGCCCCGGCGACGGCCGTCGCTGGCTAATTCGTAATTCGATTGATCTCTCGGTCAACATCGATCCGGTTTCGTTGAAAGCCGGCGGCGGGTGCCTTCACATTCCACCCATCGATGCGCCGGTTAAGCTCGGCAACTTTGGTGCGAAAGCTCTCTACAGCTTTGTCCCATCGCGCCAGCGCGGGTCGATGATGTTGGGTGTCCCGCGCGTTCAATAGAATCTGCCAACTGCGCGCCAGACTGATTCGCGCTGCTTCCAGCGCGGCATCAATGTCCTTCCGTTCTTCGATCCATGCGGGCGCAAATCCGGCGTTGCGCAACATTCGATGCGCAGTGCGCCAGTCCGGATCCTCATAAGGATTCTCGCTGAGATCGATTGGCCGGCCGGCCCCGGCTAGGTTGTCGAACTCGCCGTGCTCCATCGCTTCGCGAATCTTTTGATCGACCAGTGATTCCCAACGCTTCATAATAATTCGGCTATCGTAATATAGTCAGTACCGGCAGCAGTAGCGACCGGGTTAGGACTGGAGCGCAACCGTCCCGGTTGCTGCGTTGTCTGTCCGGCCACCGATTGCAAGCGAGGACGCTTGCGCTCCAGTCGCGGGTCGCTACTGCTCCCGGTACCGCCCTCATCCGCATCTGAAAAATCTAAAACGACAACCGTTCATTCGATGTTCCTTAGCCTGTGTTTGCTAAAAAATTGGACTAGCCCTGTGTGCTATGATCCCCCTTGATGTCTAACCGAGCACCTCTCTCTCTTAATACTCGAATTCTCGCTCTACCTGACAGTCGTATTCCAAGGTTTGGGCCGCAGAGCGCTCGGAAACTCGCCCTCGCGTTGGCCCCGGTGTCTCTCGGAAAAGATATCACCAGCGTCAGCGTTGAAGATCTGCTTAACTATCTTCCCGCGCGATACGAAGATCGATCGAGCATGGTTGAGATCAGACATCTTTATCACGGGCTCGAAGCCTCACTTGATTTAACTGTGCGCATCTCAGGCGGGTATCAAGTGCGTAATCGCCGTTCTTTCAGACAGCGTCTGTACAAGTTTGAAATCAGCGCGATCGATCAGCAGCGCACCGGGCGTCCCGTTGTCGTGTGGTGGTTTATTTCGGGAGCACGCGCGCACGAAATTATTACCTATTATTCGAAGCGACTGGTGCCGGGGACACGATTCGTTGCTTTTGGAACCTGGGAGAATGATCCACAGCGCGGGACTTACTCGCTCAGACTGAATAAGCCGGATGAACTTGAATTAGTCGCGGTCGATGATGAAGAGAATGAAGCCGAAACTGATCCAACCCTGGCGGCGATTCATGTAGGACGGCGTGTTCCAATCTATCGAAAACTGGGAGACTTTCGCACCAAACGCCTGCGCGAGATTGTCCACCAGTCACTCGGCCTGATCTCTGATCAAGTAATCGACGAAACTCTGCCCGCAGACTTGCGCTCTCGCCAAAAGCTAATCGCGCGCGGTGATGCGCTCCGTTATATCCACTTCCCGGCTGAAGACGCTCCGCTGGATGAGTATCACAACGCGCGCAGTCCCGCGCACCGGCGTTTGATATTTGAGGAACTGTTTTGGTTGGCCCTGGGCCTGTCGGTAAAACGGGGCAAACGAATCAGGGAGAGTAAGGGCGCCGCACTCAAGATTGACGATGCCATAAAAAAAAGAATCAAGTCTGTTCTGCCTTTCAAACTGACGGAAGCGCAGCGTCGCGTCGTCAAAGAAATCTTTCGCGACATGAAATCCGATGCGCCCATGAATCGTCTGTTACAGGGCGACGTCGGCAGCGGCAAGACGATCGTGGCGGTGATTGCGATGCTGGCTGCAATGGAGAACGACCATCAAACCGCGCTGATGGTGCCGACCGAGATTCTCGCCGAACAACACGCAAGTAACATCAAACGCATTCTTGCTTCGAGTCCTTATCGCGTTGAGCTGCTGACCGGTTCACTCAAGACGGCTGACAAGAAACGTCTGCGCGCAGCTATTGCTGCCGGTGAAATCCACGCAGTCGTCGGCACGCACGCCCTGATTCAGGAAAGCGTCGCGTTCAAACAACTCGGCCTGGTCGTGATTGATGAGCAACATCGCTTCGGTGTGATGCAGCGCGCGGAACTGCGAGCCCGAGGAATGAACACGGACGTGCTGGTGATGACTGCTACACCGATTCCGCGTTCGCTGGCGATGACCGTCTATGGCGATCTCGACGTCTCGATCATTGACGAGATGCCGCCGGGCCGCACGCCGATTGTGACGAAGGTTTTCGCCGACAATGCGACCGATCGCAAAGAAGTGAAGCAGTTGCTGGCGCGAGAAATGCGCGCGGGTCGCCAGGTCTATGTGGTTTATCCGCTGGTCGAAGAATCAGAGAAGATGGACCTCCGCGATGCGACGCGCCGCTACGAATATCTGCGCGACAAAGTGTTTCCGGGATTCTCGGTTGGACTTCTGCATGGACGTATGAAGCCGGAAGAGAAAGAAGAAGCGATGCACCGCTTCGTTAAGAATGAGATTCAGATTCTGGTTTCGACAACTGTGATCGAAGTTGGTGTCGACGTGCCGAACGCTTCCGTCATGGTGATTGAGCACGCCGAGCGCTTCGGTCTTTCACAGCTTCATCAGTTGCGCGGGCGCGTGGGGCGCGGCGCCCAACAGAGCTACTGCGTCCTTCTGGCTGCCGACAAACAAACCGAAGTCGCGCGCGAACGGCTCGGCATCATGGAAGAGACGAACGACGGCTTTAAGATCGCGGAAAAAGATTTAGAGATTCGCGGCCCCGGCGAAATCATGGGCACGCGCCAAGCCGGACTACCGGAGTTTCGCATCGCGAATCTGGTCCGCGACCTGGAGATTCTGCAAGCCGCGCGCAAAGAAGCCGACTACTATTTCAATCTGGCGAACAAATCACCGGAAGCCGCCCGGATGATCGAGCGCGTGCAGAACGATGTAAGGATGAAGTTGGCAGCGGTTGGATAACCTGGGAGCGCGGACGTCCTCGTCCGCAATGAGCGCGAAGCGCGAACTAATTAGCGAGCTGCTTTTCAATCTCTTCAACTTCCTTATCCCGGCGGTGATATCCCATGCGATTTATCATCCCTTTTGCAGTCGTCGAATGTTCGCGGGCTTTCTCATTGTCACCTTGCGCCAATCGCAATCGCGCCGATTCGAGATGATAGTCAGCAAGGTGCAGGTTCATTCCGCTGCGACTGGCGATGCGGTATGTTTCACTTAAATCATATTCAGCCTTTATGTAATCGCGATTGAAGCGGTGCAACTCCGCGCGGGCCAATAATCCCAAGGGTAAGTAATCTACTTGGCCCGCATCTCGTAGAACCCTAACGGCGGTTTTGATAAACCCTGCGGCCAGCCCGCTATCGCTCGTGTTGTTTTTGATATCCCAGAGAAAAGCTTTGCCCAGAGAGAGGTTGTCAAGACCAATATCGAGAAGAAATCCCTCCTTCTTTGCACCTTCAAGCGTCGTCCTAGCGCGCTCTTTTACGGATTGCGATTGTCCTCCATCAAGAAGGAATTCGTTGTATCTAAATCCTTGAAGTGAATAAAGTGTTTGGTACTCAGGTTGCCGTTTCCTTTGCCGCTCTTCTGCATTGGTAAAGGCGACCGCCGCCTCTGCGTATTGACCCGACTGATGGTACGCAGTAGCAAGAGATGTTCGGTGCCCCATTTGTTGGAACTCATCGGGGGACCTGTCCGCTAATTCGACGGCTTGCGCTCCGAAGTCGAGTGCTTTCGATAACTCACCAGTAACAAGGCACAGCTCCGTGAGGTTGCTGGCCACGGTAGAGGCCGCTGACCATTGCTCGCTTCCGATGTAAGCTTGGAGTGCCATTCGCATTGGCTGTGCCGCTCCTTGTAATCGTCCCAGTGCCCGCAGGCAACGACCAGCCTCGGCCAATACATACGATTGAACGTAATCTTGCAATTCGCCCACGGGTTCGTCCCATGCTCTTTCAAAGAAGTTGGACATTACTGCCAGGTCAGCCCCCCATGCGCCGAGTTTGTCATTACTAAAATCTGCTGATCTTCTTCGGATCCGTGTCCAGAAAATCTCTATTGCTTGCTGATATTTTCCCGCAGCACAGCCGTGCGCGACAGCGGCGAATAGCGGAGACATCTCTTCAATCGTATCCGGAAACTCTTTCGCAGCGCTCTCAAGATATCTATAGAGCCGGTCGTTTCCTTCACTCCATGCATTGGGGCGATCACGCTTGAGTTGTTGCTTGAAATGCTCGCGTAACAGCGGGTGCGCATCGAGAGTTACTAGCTCATTCGGTAATGCCTCAGCCAGAAGCTTAATCCGGCGCAGCTTAGCGACCGCCTGACTCCATTCACGCGCTTTGAAATGCTGCAACGGTTCCGTTAGCTCCGGAATCGTGGGCGGTTCGCGCAACGCATTAATACTCGCCGCATCAGCGGGACGGTCGAAGAACCCAAGCAGGCGTAGGATCGCGAGTTCCATTCCTTCGCCCAGCCACTTCTCATACGCACCTATCATTGCCTGCGCCCTTTCACCATAGCGCGTGTCATCGAATAGATTCTCAATCTCTTTTCGTCGGCGAATATCACCCTCGAATACTTCGTTGAGGTAACTGCCCAACAACGTTAACGCGAATGCATGGCCGCCCAATTCCGCTGACGCTGCTTCTAATTCTTCGTCATCTCCTTTTACATTAAACGATCTTAAGATCTGCGCGCCTGCTTGCGGCGACAGATGCTCTAAGTCATGTCGGACGACCGTGCTTGCTTCAAACTCGATCAGATCACCGATTCGCTCGCGCGTTGAGATCACGCAGAGTCCCGGTTGGTGTGCGGCGAGTTCTACGAGCAACGCTTGCATCGCGGCATCTTTCAAACGACCTTCTTGCGGTCCGGGCGGATGCTGCAGCGGCTCCAGGCCATCGAGAATTAATAGTGTGCGCGACTGTCGCAGATAGTTCGCGAGTCGCTCACCTTTGTCCCAGGGTGAACCTGCGGTTGGATCCTTGTCGCCGCACCAGCGCAAAGCTTTATCGATGAATAAGTCGGCTGAGGCGGCACGTTCGCTGGTTCCCTGGCTAAAGAATGACCAGCCGTAAACGCGATCGGTGCCACGGTAGTTGTCACGCGCCATGCGTTTCTTAAGCCAATGATTGACGAGCGCGGTCTTGCCCACGCCACCCCAAGCGACGAAGCTCACGATGTTTGTCTTTTCACTTGACCATGCGGCATCGAGAATCTGAAGCTCGGCCTCCCGACCAAAGAGTTCGGCACCTGAAGTCGGCAAACGCGCGATTGAAATCCTGTCTTGGGGAAGTGGAGGTGCGCTGTGTCCGACAACATAATTGGCTAACGCGGTCGCGATTCTGTTGCCGAGATTATCGAGCGTAGTGAATGTGTCCGGAGTAAATGTAGTTCGCAACCAGGCTTTGAAATCGATTAGAGCTGCCACGTGTTCTGCTACTTCTTTGACGCGTTCTGGGTCGGCAAGGACATTTGGATCAACGAGTAAATCCTGTTCCTTCTTTTCAGTCCACGGAAAGCTCTCGTCTACGATCCACACGAGTACGTCTTTGTTGGCATTCTTCGCCGCTTCGACTTCACGCCGCGTGAAACTTCCTTGTCCTTTTTCGGGGACTGAGCCGTATCGATGTGCGACGACGCAGACTACGACGTCTGTTTCGCGAGCCAGTTTTTCGCACTCTTCGATTGGTGTTCCGGTTAACGGACCGAAGAATTCCATCGCGATACCCTGAAGGCCTAGTCGACGGATGGTTTCGTCGGCTACTTTACGGTAAGCGTCGAGGTCCTGTGCGGTGGAAGAGAGGAAGACCTTCATGGTGAATAGCGTCTGCCTGCGAAGTTATGAGAAACGGGAGATTAATACAGCATTGCAAGACGGCTGTCCAGAGTTTCGTTGAAAGGACTCGGTTACAGAACCGGGAGCGGTAGCGACCGGATCAAGAGTTCCAACCTGGTGATTATTTGCAGGCTTCGCATCCGACTTGAGTGCTTGACCCGCTCGCTACCGCTCGCGGTTCTGTAACACCCTCCTTACCGGTCGGGCTAATGCCCACTTCGCGCTCAATGCGGAAAGGGATTCCGGCGCTCCAAGTCTACGCCTCAGTCGGGGCACTGGACGCCGCCACTCGCTTCAGAACCAGATAAAACCCAACATCACAGCCCATCACCATCACAGGATCAAGTGCCACAAACTCCCATCCCTGGGCGGTCAGGCTGTTGAGATGACTCTCGATCTTCCTTGCCTTACTCCCTGAGGTGAGGCAGAAGCAATCGCTGATTACCTTGTATTGCGTTGACATCGGGGGTTCTCCTGTACGTCTATCTGTTCGCTCGGCAGCAAAAGACTAACGTTTGACCTTCAGCTTAATCACCAACCAGTCTCCCATAATCTTCAAAACGTCATCGCCAATTGCGCTCGTTGCGAGCGAGCTGTATTCGTCGACCGTTCCAGTTTTCGCCGGCAGGAAAAGGTGATTGAGGTTTGGAAAGATCTGTTTGGTGACGTCCTTATTGCCACCTTCACGCGCGGCCTGCTCGAGCATTCCGGCTTGCTCGGGAGTGATCTGACGATCGAGCGAGCCTTGCATAAGCAGGATTGGCTGGCGCACTTTGCGAATCGTCGCTTGTGGATCGTAGGTCCAAAACTCCTTGAGCCAGGGCAGGCGCACCTGCGCCGGATATTTCGAAAGATCGGCGCCGGATTGGACGGCGTTAATGGCCTCCTGTTCGAAGGCAATTTGCTGCGCTCTTATTTCCGGGGTCACGCCCGGCGCGTGGTCCAAAGCGTCCTTTATCTGATCCATGCTAATCAGATCCCCACGTTTACCGTCGCCGGCCATGGAAACGATGGCAGCGATTTGTGGGTCGCTGGCCGCGACCATTGGCGCGATCATTCCGCCTTCGCTGTGACCGACCAACGCGATCCTTTTCGGATCGATCTCTGAACGTGTGCGCAAGTAAGCAACCTCTGCCCGCACGTCGTCAGCAAAGCTGGAACTCGTCGCGGTCATGAGCGTGTCGCGTCCGCCTGAACCTCCTACGCCGCGATCGTCAACACGGAGCACTGCGATGCCACGGCTGGCGAGAGCTTCGGCGATTTGGCGCATGGGCTTATAACCTTCGAGATGTGGAAACGGCACCGGCTCGTCGCGCGTCTCTTGTCCCGATCCGGTGATCGTAAGGACGACAGGAAGAGGACGCTTCGCATTTTTTGGCAGCAGCAGCGTCCCCGCCAGCGTGTATCCTTTGGCAGGAATGGTTACTTCCTCTGCGGTGAACGTCGCGTTGGCAGGTGCGCTGTAATCGATCGTCGGTTTGTTGCCTTGAGCGATCGCAATAGAGGTGAGCCCGATTACGAGTAACAGGGGGACTAAGCTTTTCATGCGGCGGATTATAACGCTTGTTATTCAAAAGCAGCTGTAGAATTATTGCGAAGCGTGGTCGCCGAGTTTTCTCATTCTCTGTAACGCAAACTGTTAGTTTGCGCGCAAGCTAACAGCTTGCGTTACGATAAAGCCAATGCGCATCATCGCCGGCAAATTTCGTGGTCGAAAATTAAAGAGCCCGCCGTCGCTGCAAACACGGCCTACGTCAGATCGTTTGCGCGAGACACTCTTCAATATTCTTGCGCCGCGCATCGCCGGCGCTCGCGTTCTCGATTTATGCGCGGGAACGGGCGCAGTGGGAATTGAAGCACTATCGCGCGGCGCAATCCATGTCAGGTTTGTAGACCAGTCGCGAAAGATGTGCGCGTTGATTGAGGAGAATCTCAACGCGTTTAATATCGAAGAGCGTGAGATCGAGATTGTGACCAGTGAGGCGTCCGATTTTCTGCGCAAGTTAGTGAAGAAAGCAAAGGACCCGTTCGATATTATTTTTTTCGATCCACCATATGCAGCTGACTATGAGATCGTGTTGGATTACATTGGCGAGCACGCAGCGGAACTATTAGCGAAGGGCGCCGTGGCAATTGTCGAACACGACAAGAAAAAAGAGCTGAGAGAGGAAGTGGGTCAATTGAAGCGTTATCGAGTCGTTAAGCAGGGCGATTCGTCGTTGAGTTTTTATGAACGGACCGCCGCGTAGCGGCGAAATGTTTATAGAACCAGCGATTCGAAAGAGACCAATAGCTACGAACGAGCGAAATATGTGTCGCCCATAAATGGGCTCAGGAGTTTGGATGGCGTGCTGTTCTATAAACATCGCGTTCCTAACGGACCGAAAACCAAGCCGGTATTCATGAGCGATAGCGGTTGGGCGAGTCCTCTCGCGAACCATGTTTCGCGCTTCGCGCTCATTGCGGACAAGGATGTCCGCGCTCCCGGCTGTCTGATCCTCATGACTCCGCGTAAAATCATCTAAGACAACATGTTGGTACTAGGAATCGAAAGTTCATGCGATGAAACCGCCGGAGCAATTGTGCGCGATGGCCGCGAGATGGTTTCGTCTGTCATCGCTTCGCAGATCAAAACGCATGAGCGATTTGGCGGCGTTGTCCCCGAACTCGCTTCACGCGAACATCTCGATAAGATTGTTCCCGTCGTCGCAGAAGCATTCGCTCGCGCAAACGTAACTCAGGATGACATCGATGGAATCGCCGTAACCGTCGGACCCGGCCTGGTCGGTTCTCTGCTCGTCGGTGTTTCGTATGCCAAAGCAATGGCCTTTGCTTTGAACAAGCCTCTGGTTGGCGTCAATCACATCGAAGGCCACATCTATTCAGTTTGCTTTGAGAATCCGCCGGTCGAACATCCAGCCGTCGCACTGATCGTCTCCGGCGGGCACACGAATCTTTTCTTCGTCCCGGAACCCGGCAAATACAAAGTCGTCGGCCGGACGCGCGACGATGCGGCGGGTGAAGCCTTTGATAAAGTCGCAAAGCTGCTCGGGCTC
>DNNE01000073.1:29243-44988 GCA_003487805.1 Blastocatellia bacterium
AGTCGCAAAGCTGCTCGGGCTCGGTTATCCCGGAGGCCCCGTCATCGAAAGGCTGGCGCGGGAAGGGAATCCAAAGGCGGTCAAGTTTGCTCTGCCGCGCATGGGTGACAATCGGCCCGACTTTAGTTTTAGCGGATTAAAGACTGCGGTTACAAAGCACGTGCGCGAGTCAGGGTTGCAGCCGATGCAGAATGGCGAAGAACCTTCGCAGCCCATCAAAGATCTCGCGGCAAGTTTTCAAAGCACGGTGGTGAGATCATTAGTCAGCACGATGGCGCGCGTCGCGCGAGAATATCGCCCGAAGACATTGATCGTTGCCGGTGGTGTCGCTTGCAATGGAGCTTTGCGTGAAGCATCGCGCGTGGCCGCATTCGAGTTGGGCATTCCCGTTTATTTTCCGTCGCCGCACCTGTCAACTGACAATGCGGCCATGATTGCAGCCGCAGGAACAGTGAAGTTGCAGGCCGGCGAGCGTGCGGGTTGGGATCTGAATGCTGACGTGATGCTGCGCCTGCAAAATCTCGACGTGGAAGATGATGAATTGCGAAAGCGGGTGAGGTATCGACTTTAGTTAATGCAACCGCCGTGAACTTCTCGCGTTCTTATAGAAGGGAGTTGCGATTGCTGAAGTCGATCTCATTTTCCATTGTCTCAATTCTGATCCTCACGTTCGTGAGCACCCCGAAATCGGTCGGACAGGATGTTGGGCCCGTGTCCCCTGCTGCCAGGACATCTTCAACTCGCGAGTTGAGAACAATTGCTGACGGACTTCACTCGTCAATCTCAGATCTTTTTGTCGCCGTAGTCCGCAACGCCGAGACGTATTCAGCGCTGCGCGAAATGGACCCCAGTTTGCCGAGCCTCGACGGAGGGTTTTTCCAATCGAATACTTTGATCGCGGCCTTTCTGGGTGAGCGTCCCACTGGGGGTTACTCGATCTCGATCAGGGAAGAGGCCGGAGGATTCATTCTCGCTGAGAAGAAACCAAAACCGGGATCAATGGTGCCTCAAATGATTACGTCGCCGTTCACATTGGTGGCGATTCCGCAACCAGGCAATCGACGCTTCCGTTTGGACATCGGCGAGCCGTGGAAGGAGTCCTGCAGAACTTATCGAGTGGATCGCGGTCGCTTCACGACTTTAGGTTTACCCGCGGATATGACCGCAGAATTCGCAGTAGAAGGTGATATCGAAGTAATAGGTCGCGGCAAACTCATGACCTTTCTGTTTCATGTTCGTGAAAGTGGACGAGAGTCCGGATTGATTCAAGGTTTGGCCGGCACATTTAGCGAAGTGGTGACGAGTGAAACGAACCTGACCATTAACAATTTGCCCGCGTGGGGCGCGCTAAATGGTCATAATCGGTCGCAGGCAATTGGGTTTTTTAGTGAGGGCGGCAGGAAGCTTTCACTGCGTTTCACTTCGTCTCCGACAAATAATCTGGATGTCGCTACCGGCGAGGGATACGTTGAAGCGACTCTTCAAGAGCCGAAGAGGGCTGAGTCCGGAACTAAATCTCCCTGATGGTCTCACCGACGCGAATCATTCCTTCGCTTAAGATCTGCGCCCGCAATCCGCCGCGATGGACCAATCCCGGCAGAACTTTCGGATGCGTCAGCTTTTGCAGATGCGAGCATGGTTCGCATAAACGCAGGCCACGCGCTTTCACATCGCCAATCCAAAACTCTTTCCCAACCAGATGATTCAAAGGCACGCCGCGTGTGACGACGTTGCGGCGCGTTGCTGAGAGATCAAAATCAATTTTGAAGTCATCGCGAAATGCTTCGATTGCTTCGGCCTCGACCAGAGTGAGTTCGCGATCAGGCTGTGGCTTATAGAATGTGCCTTGCTTGAAAAAGTAGCGGTCTCCTTCCAATCCCTGGCCGGGAATGGCGCGGACTTCTTCGACGGATTCCATAGGCGCTTCGGCTGAGCGAGCGACATTAATTGAGATTACAGTGCCTTCGAACATTGAGGGTTCTCCATACGGAAATCGTGTCAGAAGCCCGCGCGTAAGCAAGGGCTTCGTTTACCAGGCTGCCCTCCCTGACGGTCGGGCTTCTGATACGCATGACTCTTATATTGACGCAGCGATAGCCTGGTCAAAAATCTCGAGCGCGACATCGACATTGTCTTTAGTCAAAATCAACGGTGGTGACCAGCGAATTGAGTTCGGTCCACAGCCGAGCAGAATTACTCCGCGATTGAACGTTTCCATCTCAACCCGATCGCGCAGATCAGGATCAGGTATCTTTGAAGCGCGGTCCTTTACGAACTCAACGCCAATCATCATGCCCATTCCGCGCACGTCGCCGATGCAATCGTACTTGCTCATCAGCTTTTCCAAACCACGCTTGAGATAAGCGCCTACTTCCGCGCTGTTCGCGACCAGCTCACGCTGCAGCAATTCAATTGTTTTCAACGCGGCCGCGATTGCGACGGGGTTTCCGCCAAAGGTTGAAGCATGAGCGCCGGGTTTCCAATCCATCAAGTCCGCGCGCGCGACGCACACACCGAGCGGCAAGCCTGACGCAATTCCTTTGGCGATGCAGACGATGTCCGCCAACACGCCAGAGTGGTCGAGCGCAAACATTTTTCCGGTGCGGCCCATTCCGCTTTGTACTTCATCGACGATCAGAAGGATGCCGTGCTCATCGCAAATTCGCCGCACTTCTCTCAGAAAGCCCGCGGGCGCGGGCACGTATCCACCTTCACCCTGCACGGGTTCGACAACGATCGCCGCAACTTCTTCCGCCGGTGTAGTGGTTTTGAACAGACGATTTTCGATCCAATTGACCGCGCCCTGGACGACGCCCCCGTCGCCACAATCGTCGGCGCTGAACGGATTGCGATATTCGTTCGGATACGGCATATGGACCACGTCAAGCACCTGTCGCTTGAATCCGAGGCGCTGCGCAACTCTGGATGAAGTGAGTGACAAAGAGCCCAGCGTGCGACCGTGGAAACTGCCAAAGAAGGAAATGAATTTCTCGCGACCGGTCGCGTGCATCGCGAGTTTCAAAGCTGTCTCAACAGCTTCAGTGCCGCTGTTCGCAAAGTGTGTACGGGTCGGTCTCTGTAGCGGGACGATCTCATCGAGTTTCTTCGCGAGCTCAGGCATCGACGCGTAGTAATAGTCGGTGCCACAGATATGAATCAGTTGCGCGGCTTGATCCTGAATCGCGCGCACGACTTCGGGATGACAATGACCGGTCGAACAGACAGCCACACCGGCGTTACAGTCGAGGAACATATTTCCATCGACATCTTCGACCCACACGCCTTGTCCACGTTCGGCGACCAGTTTGAAGTCGGGCCGCGGATAAGCAGGATTAACGAATTGCGCGTCGGCTTCGATAATCGCGCGGGCCTTTGGTCCCGGAAGTTCGGTTTTGATTTCAGGTCTTCTTAGTGCAGTTGCAGTCGCCATCACCTTGTTGCTCCTTTTTCGGAAAACAAATCAACGACACTCTGGAAAGCAGTGCCGAAAAGTCCGAAGCGTATTGGATGAAGGTAAACTAATCCGCGAAAAGGTTCGCGCGTGATTCAGCGGGGCGAAGATGCAAAGACTTTCTTATCATGACAACTTCAGTGCGGGCATCTTAACACTCGGGAAGCGTTATTTCCAGAATTGTGTGGGCCAGGATTGCGGGAGGCGATGGTCTCACTGTTCCGTTGCTGAACCGATTCCTCATGGGACTTGTTTCTCAGAGTCTGCCGGGGTGCGGTTTCCGATCTCATCAATTTTCCACGAGCCGTTTTCTTTCGAAAGATCGAATCCCATCCCGAGTGAATTCACGTTTTTCGGATCCTGATAAACGAAGGACACACGAGCGGTGTCGCCCGTGATCGTTTCTTTGATGTCGGTCATCTGCAAAATCTCGCCCCGCGCGATTGTCTTCCTGACGAGATCAGAGAACACCTGATCGCTCGAGCGAAGTTTGTCCATGCCCAGCTTTTGAATTCCCTTACTGGAACGGAGACCGACCATCATGTTCACGTTACCCTTTTCAGCGCTGGATATGTATTTCTTGACCGTTGAGATCGGACTCGATACAGAGCAGCCGCTGAAGATTACCAGCAACGCGAGAAACACAATCGTTCGCTTCATACTCATCCCTTTCCAGCAAGCCCATCGGTGTTCCCGGGGTATTAGCCCGACCGTTAGGGAGGGCTCAATTCAGGTTGCAAGAGCCCTCCCTAACGGTCGGGCTAGTGCCCCGAAACGAATCCCGACAGTCGGAGTTTCGTCTCAGGCGGAGTACCAAAGCACCGCGAAGAAATGGCATACGGTTCCGGCGATGACGAACAGGTGCCAGGCGAAATGTGCGTAGCGAATCCGAGGGGCGGCGAAGAAGCCAACGCCGGCAGTGTAAGCTATGCCGCCCGCGAGCAACCACGCTAGTCCAGTCAACGGGACGCGCTGCAAAACCTGGGGTGCGGCAATCACCACCAGCCAACCCATCACTAAATAGAGAGCGACTGAAAACCAAACGTATCGGGCGCCGAAAATTGCTTTTTTCGTCAGCCCGATTAAGGCCAAACCCCAGACGAGTCCGAACAGCGTCCAGCCCCACGGTCCGCGCAGCACGCCCAGTGTGAACGGCGTGTAAGTGCCCGCGATCAGAATAAAGATCGCGCTATGATCCAGTAAGCGAAAGAAACGCTTGGCCCGGTCATGCGTCAGCGCGTGATAAAGAGTCGAGGCCAGGTAGAGCGAGATCATCGACGCGGCAAACACGCTGACACCGATCGTATTCCATGCACTGCCGTATCGCATCGCCGCAATGACCAGAAACGGAGTGCCTGCAATTGCAAATACGAAGCCCGCGCCGTGACTCAGACTGTTGGCAATCTCTTCGCCTGCTGTCGGCCAACGCTCTTCATTCATTGGCAACATTGTACACGAATCGTCGGGACAAGATGATGTGGCACGCGCGTCCTGCGCGTGATTTCACGGGCGAGACGCCGTGCCACTCTTTTCCTGCGATTGTTCAGTTTTCGTATTTCGATTCGCTAACAATTCAATGGAAGGGCGCCGCGTAGCCTCATAATTGCGTCGTACTAAATTCTCTCTCCGAGAAATCTCCATTGATGTATTGATACAGGGAGGCGTTATGAACAGGATAAAATTCTGGCCGTATGGTGCGCTGGTCGTGCTGGCATTCGCAGTTGTCGCCAGCATCGCAGCGGCGCTGTGGATGAAATATGAGCGGCGAGCAGAGGCCAGCTCGCTACCAAACGCGGCGCGCATCGAACGCGTTGAGGGAGAGGTGGGCATCAATCAGAGTGCAGATAATACAGCGAATTCACAATGGACCACCGCGACCGCGAACACGCCGGTAAGCGTCGGTGATCGCATTTACACGAAACAGAATTCGAGAACTCAGATCGGCTTTACCGGCCGCAATCTGGCGACCATCGATGCGAATACTTCGGTCGATATGCTGGATCTTTCTGAACGACGGACTCAGGTCGCGTTGCGGGATGGTTCGGCGTTATTTGATGTCGGATCGATCGCATCAGGTGACCTGTTTGAAGTCGCTACGCCTTGCGGTGCGGTAGATTTCGAACAACCCGGTCTTTATCAGATCGCGATCAACGATAACGGCAATGCCGTAGCCACGACCTTCAGCGGCCAGGCCCAGGTCGTGGGCCAGGCAGGTGCGGGTCGCATTCAGAAGGGCGAGTACCTGTCCGTTCCATGTCAGGGTAGCGCGCCCGCGGTAATGTCTAAGGTCGAGCCGAATCAGGCGGGTTATCAACTTGATAATTATTATCGCTCTCGGTATCCAAAAACTTACGATGGCCGTTATCGAAACTACTACACCTATCTCGACGATCCTTACTACTACGATCCGGCGCGTCGATACGCCAGTTACAACTATGTAAGCGAATACGTTCCGGGTATCGACGACCTGGACGACTATGGCGATTGGCAGTATGTGAGCGACTACGGTTACTGCTGGCATCCACGCGTGAGTAACGGCTGGGCGCCGTACGAATCCGGTTCGTGGATGATGGACTATCCGTATGGCTTGACCTGGGTGTCGAATGAGCCCTGGGGCTATGCTCCGTATCACTACGGCCGCTGGACCTATGCTTCGAACGAATGGTTCTGGGTTCCGCAAGGGGTCAGCACTTATCCGTCGTATTCGCCGGCGCTGGTCGCCTTCATTCCGCTCGGTCAATCAAGCTTTGGCTGGGTGGCTTTGGGTCCCAGCGATCCTTACGTTAACAGGTATTACGATCCGAATTGGCAGCCGGTTTACCTCTCTTCATCGAACGTCGTGGTCGATCGATTTGTGAATGTGAGCGCGCCCGGCGCAGTCATCGTAGTGCCGTCAAATGAGTTCGCGCGGGTCATCGATCCGACCATCGTCACGCGATTCGATCCGAAGACGATCGGACGTGTGCGACCGGTTCTCGATCCTTTGACGATCGATCCGCTGCGAGCGGCCGCATTTCAGACACGGCAAGCACGGGCACGATTTGATGTGCCGCGAGAAGTCGAACAGCGCATCTCGAATACCCGGGTCGTTGCCAGCTCTTCGCCGATGGCGCCGCCGTTCAGGCGTGATCTTGCCCGCTCTTTACGAGTAGACGCATTGAATGATCGAGTGAAAAAGCAGACGCTTCAAATCTCAGATCAGCGTGCAGCCGCGCAAACGGCTCAACAGCCAAACCTTGCGGCAGAGCAAGCGCGTGAACGGCAAATGGCCGATCTGGCCAGACAGGCTGCGCGCGGCGACCGAAGCGCGCGACAGCAAATGCAGGAGTTGCGCAGACAGCAGTTGGATCAGCGAACAGCTCAAGGTGCGACTGTCCAGGCAGAAGGACAGCGGGTTGGTCAACCGACCCGTCCGCAGGACGAACGACAAATGATGCGTCAGCAACAGCAGACGCAAAGGGAAGCTGCCAGACAACAAACAATTCAGTCACAGCAGCAACAGCGTGCGGCTGCGCAACAGCAGGCTCAATCACTGCGCGAGCAGCGGCGAACTCAAATACAACAGGCGCCCGTGCGTCATTCGCAACAGCCGCAGGTGCTGAGATCGCCGGCGCCACGACCACGACCGCAATATCAACGTCCGCCGCAGGCTCAGCCGCAACCAAACCGCGTGCAATCTGTACCTCGCGCTGCTCCGCAAGTAGTGCGTCCGCCGCAAGCGGCGCAGCCAAGGCCACAGGCGCAACCGGTGCGTCCACCACAGGCTCAGCCAAGACCGCAGGCGCAGCCGCGCCCACAGCCGGTGCGTACACCGCACGCGGACGTGCAGCAGCCCAAAGGACCGCCGGCACGGAACAAGCCAGCGGATCAAAAGGGAGGTGGAAACAAGAAACCGCCCGAGAGTTAGAAGCCGATGAAGGAGAATCGTTGGTCGTTTGGTTGTTGGTCGTTTAGAGGCCGGACTTGTCCGGCCTCTTGTCGGCACAAGTGCCGACTCTAAACAGGATCACGTTTGGTCGAGAGTGCGGGAAACGTATCGAGAATTACTTTCGTTTCAGAACCTTCGCCGTGAACGATCCTTTGATCGACGTATCACCGCTGGTGAGATCGACGTCGCCGCTGATTTCGTCCGCTGATGCTGAACTGACCTTCACTTCGCCGCTCAACATGCTTCGATCAAACCAGGACTTAACGTCAGCACCACCCTTGCGCGCGACTAATCCGACGGTTTCGACTTTCATGAACTTGTCCGCTTTGGCTGAATAGGTTCCTGCCTTGAGGGGCGACTTGTCGTTCGTTCCTTCCTCGCCAATCAGGCTGAAAACTACTCGCACCTGATCATCTGAGGTCAACGCCTTATCCATCGTCATCGCAAAGTTGTTCGCGTCCAGATCGTAATTAGCGGCGTAAACATTGTACGCCGACGCCGTCGTTATCTTGTTGTTAATGTCAGTGAACGTCTTCGTGACCGCAAAGGCATAGCTGGATTTAACCGGCAGATCTTTTTCGCCAGTGGTAGCGGATTTGACGTGGATGCTGTTGGCGCCGCCGCCCAATTTGCCGCATCCGAAAATTGAAAGCGTGCTGATAAGCGCGATTGCGGCTATTGAAAAGATAGAGAGTCGACGCTGACTAAACGGTTGAAGAGTACGATGGTTGTGTTGGGGCATAGTTATCTCCTTGGGGGATTTGTTTCTGAGCAATAGTTGGTGATGGCAAAGCCGTCGAGCACGGGGGTTGTACGGGAAAAGCAGAGCAGAGTCAATATGATTTTGATGGGTAGAGTCGCAATCAGTTGATATATGTTCAGGGTAGTACCCTATATCGGTTTCGTGTGGTTTTCCTCTCAGCAGAACGATCCACGAAATCACACGAACTCAACACGAAAAAACGTTTCGTGTGGGTTCGTGGATTGCCATACTTGGCATGTGGTTCTCAAAATAGGGCAGCACCCTGTTCTTAGAATTTATCAGGCGGGTTGACCTTCACATCTCGTATCTCGGTCGAGAAGCGAATGTAGTTGCTGAAGGTTGAATCTGTATCTTTGGTGATTCCATCAAAAAGCTTCTGGTAATCGGCGCCGTTAATGCGTATCACTTGCGGTAACCACACACCTTCGGGTAAGCGCACCATCTCTACGTAAACGGCTGACGGCTGGGCCTGATTGGCCGGATTTGTACTTTCCGCATTCAGAGAGGGCCAGCCTGCCAGGCGGCTCACAATGCGGTCCTGGGCGTCGATCCAAATCTCGCCGGTGAGTTGCGCGATGTATTTCTCGTTGTCGCTGAACTGTGTGTCAGGGCGGGGACGGAAACGGAAGATCAGCGTTTCCCTCCCGTCATGCTGTTCGCGACGCACCAGCGTCAGGTCACACGTCCGGAGAAACGTGTGAATCGCCAGCGCCGCGCTGCCCTTGCTGCCGATACTCGAGCGATTGTTGGTAGTGTGCGTATACATACCGAGCGGCAGCATTCCCTTCACATTGGGGTCGCTCTCGGGCGGAGCACCGGTCTCGCGGGCGTTCTTCTCCTCAGCTTTTTCCAGCCGCTCGCCCGCCTGGGCGCGCGCTTTCTCCAGTTCGTTGGCAGGAACCGGAACACCGTTACGACTCGTAACCACCAGTATCCCCTTGCCCTGAGTCCCGCTCTTCAAAGTCGGAATGAAAACTTCGTAGGTTGTTGATTCTTCCTTTGTCTGTCCTTTCTTGTCCTTCGAGCGGGTCACGGAATTCATTGTATAGCTGTAGTCGGTCATCATATCGCCCGCGCCTTTGCAGTACGCTTCCTTCACCAGCGCGGGGATGTCGACGGTGCCCTCGATTGAGGCCGGAACTACCAGCTCGCAGGATTTAGGGATACGACTCGCCCGTTTACCAAGTGTGACCTGAGCATTTTGCGCGAAGGCCGGCAAAGCCGTCAGTAACACCAGGAGAATCGCGCCGTTAAGAGTCTTCAAAGATTTCAGTGGCATTAGTTTCTTCTCTTGATAAGCATGGACATTAGAGATGGTCGCGGAGTATATCAGCGCGGTTGGCGCTCAGCGAGTTACCCCGAGTTTCGATTGTGTCTTACTTTGCGGGTTTTCTTTGCGCCTTCGCGTCTTTGCGTGAAAACTGCCGCATAGGCTCACGCAAAGACGCCAAGGCGCAAAGACACGCAAAGCAAAACTAAGAAACACTAATTCGGCGCGACATAACTTCTCCTCGCTTTGACCACCAGTTTACCCTGAGATTTTGCGACTTGAGGCTGCACGTCGATTTTCAACTTACGCATAGTCCCATCGCGCTTCTTATTGGTTGAAACGAAGGCCAGATTGTAGCGACTGCGCAGGTGGTCCATCAGCGTCTGAAACGTCGTATTGAGATTCTCCGGCTTATCAGAGAGCAGTTCACCGCCCGTCTCGTTCGCCAGGTTTTCGATGTCGAGATACGGCTGCCCGCCCAGCTTGCCCATGCGAGTGGCCCAAACCATGATTCCGTTTTCCAGCCCCTGGCCCATCTCTTTGGGAATGATGCCGCACACGACGCTGCCCGATTCATAAATCGCCTGGGCGGCGAACTTTCCGGATGGACCATCGAGGCAATCAAAGTTCCGCGTCACCCCGGTGATAACAACGATGACCCGGCGACCGACCGGATTGCCGGCGCGAATCATGTAATCCGCAGCGTCAGCGAATAATTTATTTAGACAATGGTCAGCTTCTTCGTCATGAGGTGGAATGCGTCTGAGCGCGTCCTCAATCAGCGTGCGATTTCGCGTGAATCCCTGAAGCAGCCGCGTCGTGTCGTGATAAGTCATTACCGCGACTTCATCGACTGGTTTCAATCGGGAGACAGCTTCCACGGCGGCGTGATGCACCTTGTCGCCAAACGGATCGAGACAGCCGCCTCGATCAATCAGCAACAGAACCGAAAGGGGCAAGCTGTCCTGGCTGAAGTGCGTGATCTCCTGTTTCGTTCCATCTTCGTAAATCAGAAAATCTTCCTTCTTCAAACCGCCGACAATGCGCGCGGTGTTCTTTTGCAAAACCAGCGCGTCAACTGTCACCAGATCGACGTCTACCTTGACGAATTCCGCCGTTGCCGGGACCGCGGGCGTCTTGCCTGCATCATTTTCGTTGTTTGATTTTGACTCGTCTGGTGAATTGATGCGTCTTTCGCGAGTCTGCGAAGTGACCGATCGATCCGAAGTGATAAGCAGTATCGGAAAGACGATTGCGAGAAGGACGAAGAGAAGGAAAATAGTCGGGTTTCGATGCTTCATAAGCGCTCTCCAATTCGAAAGCAGCGTTGCAAGATGGGGACAGCGCTGATAGCGCGGCTGCCGCCTGCTTACTGCCTTTCGGTTTTCGTGGGGAGAGTGCTTTTCGTTGCGCTGCTGCCGGAGCAGCGAATAACTCAAATCAATTTAGTCGTGTCAAACCAAAGACGCTTGGGCCTGATCAAGTGTTAACAGAGACTGCAGCGCAACCGTCCCGGTTGCTTCTATGACCAGGATGGCAAGCGAGGACGCTTGCGCTCCAGTCGCTACCGCTACCGGTACTGGTTCCGTCGCCGAAAATTAACTGATGGCGGCGCCCAATCGCGAGCAGTGCCCACGACTCCTGTTTTCGTGTTCACCACTTCGAGCCTCACTGGCCGCACCTCAATCAGCAGGTAGCTCTTGTCCCGATCGGGATAGAAAGCCTTCCAATCATCCTTCCAATGTCGAGCTTTCTCTTTGGGGTCGTTCACCAGGCGCGCGATTCCCTGAATCGAAACGTAAGCCTGATTCTCACGATCAAAATAATAAAGCGTTACTTGCGGGTTGCGGCGAATCTCAGAGACTTTGCGGCTTAGCGGATTCGTTCCGAACCAGACGATCATATTCTCGTCCGGCGAAAACGCATCCATGGTCCGGGCGTTTGCGCGCCCGCGTCTGTCAGTAGTGATCAGTGCGCAATAGCGAGTCGTCGTCATTATTTCGCGCGCCGCGACGATCAACTCTTCTTTCGATCTGCGTTGAGGCTGCTGCCCAAAAATGGACGGCGTCGCGATGCAAAGCAGCAGCGCACTCAGGAGATGCCGCCGCTTGAGGTTTAGCGATTTCATAAAGTCACGGCCACATGTCGCAGAGTGATAAGAGTATGGTTACGATTCGTTGTTAAGCTCCGCCAGGAGCGCAATGTTTATAGCACCAGGAGTTAATGCATCGAAGAGCTCTGTAGGAGCGACATGTTTGAGAAGATCACCACAACTACCTTTCGCTCCTCCGGACCTTACCCATTGTTTTTTCGTTCAGGTCTATAAACATTTCGTCCCTACGGGACGGCGCACCGGAATCAGCCCCCGGTTGTTGCGCGCTCACACAAATTTCGCGATTTGTCCTGAAGCGAGCCACCGCTCTCACTTTCATACGACGATCTAATGCTTTCCCTGGGCGGTGGCTGTGGCCACAAGGAAAGCCTTCGGCCGAGCCGGTGACTGAGGACGCAAGAGCGAAAATACTTTTCATGGTCCCATTCAACTTCGGCCATCTCGATCAAGCAATCGATTAAGTTAACGCAACCGCAGTCACGCGCGAGGCGCGCGGCGGTTTCGTACTCCTTAACATTCCGGCTTTCGAGTTTGCCCGCGCCGTACATCGGCATGAGCCATCCGGTCACGTGACATAAGAGCCCCAGGGTGCGGCCAATGATCGTGGCGCGGACTTCACGGCGCCGGTTGGGTTCAGCGCCGAGCCCAGCAAGCATTTCGCCCACCAGCTGGCGATGACGCCACTCATCTTCTTCGATGCCGCGGATCGAATCGCGCTCGTGCTCATCACTAACTGATTGCCAATGCCCGCGATAGGCGTAGGCGGCCGCCCGCTCGCCTGAGTACGCCAACTGAAGAAGCGCGATCAGTTTGTCGCTACTGTTTCTGCTCGGCACCATGCGCTCATTTTCTGCGCATTGGATGCGCTTCGGTGTTGAAGACTACTTTATCAAAATCAAGTGTGCGGGGCGGCGCGAATAACAGATAGAAATATTTGAACGTCTCGGCGAACAGAAAGCTTTGCATTGAATCATTCTTTTCTTTGGTCACGACGCTCTTAAGCGCCGCATAGCCGGCATCAGTGCGACAATATTTGACGAAGTCGCGCCACATCGTCTCGCCCATCTTCGAATATTTTTCGTCACCGGTGAAATGATAGAGATAGTAAGTTGACTCAATGATTTCCGGGCGCAGTGGATAACCAGGCGCAGTGACTTTTCCGGTGCCCCAGTCATATTCTTCGGGCTCGATGCCGTTCAGCGTCCACATCTTGAAGGAGGATTTTTGCAAACGTTTTGCGCGCGGAATGTTATTCCATAAGGCCAGCACCGCCGGATAAAAAGCATCCAAGGCGCCGTAAGTATTTGACGTCCGCAGGCCAGTATTCATGTCCGCGTGACCATACCAGAGAACCTTCATCGGTCGAAGATTTTCGGCTTCTACTGTCAGATCCGCTGCCAAATACTTATCGATTGCAATCGCGCTTTCAGTCCACATCCTTCGACAATCCCGATCGTCAAACAGAATCGCGCACTTCAAAAGATATTCGTAGTAACTATCAATCGCGCCGCTGATGTGACTGTCGGTGTCGGTCCATGCGCCGGTCTCGACATTGATCCACGTTCCGACCAAACCGATGGGTGAGCGGCGATTGTAAATCTCAACCAGCGCGCGCTTCGCTTTGTCATAGAAGATTTGCCGATGAGTCAGTCGCGCCAGCGTGCCGAATTCAATTAACAGAGTTCCGGCTTCGGCGGGATTGGTTACGTTGCCGCGCACGGCGCCGGTTTTCAGATTTACATAACGATAGGGCAAGCCGGTCGGCGAATTGAAAACCGGCAACAATCGATTGCCCAGATCTTCAGCGAGATTCAGCAGCCGCTTGTCCCCAGTCATTTCATAGTTCGAGAGTAAACCGCCCAGCAGCCGGATCGTGATCTCGAAATTCTGGACGTCGATGTCTTTGTCGAACGAAAGATGCGTAGCAATGTATTCGCGCGTGCTTTTCGCTTCGCTGTTCAAGCCCATCAGAGTCATTGTGTCGAGCGCATCCACCGGCGTCATCAGCAGCGGCTCGGCGTACCAATCGTGATAACTCTTCGTGAGCGGTTTCAGATCATCATGTCCCCATGCGTATTGCTTGTAACCGTTCCAGGCGTGAAGAAATTCTTGTCGCACTTCATTCGCGAGCGTGACGCGCGATGTTCGCTGCTGCGCGAAAGAACTTGGCGCGCAGAGAGCAATGATGGCGATTAGGAAGAGCAGTCTGGACTTCATGATCAGTGGGTTTGCGTTACTTGCTGACGACGCATACCTGGCCACCCGGAAAACCTCTGTCGGTGGGCACGCGACGAACCATGCAGACGATCGTGTAAATGCCCGGCTCGTTTTTGTACAGCTTTACGTGCGTGCGAAATCGACCGTTTCGCCATTCGAAATCGCCGCGGCTGCCATCTGTGTACGTCATGCCGTCCGGCGCGTGCGGACGTAATCGCACGACATCGTCAGGGAAAGAAACGGACCGCGGCACGCGCAACCAAAAAATATCGGGGGCTTTCGGCAACGGCTCATAAAACACTGCAATCTCGGTTAGAAAGTGACTGGCGTTCAGCAAACGGCCTGAGAAATCGATGGTCGAGCCTGGCTTGGCTTCCTTAACAATCGGATCGAGTTCAACATATCGGGAGAGGTAAAGCTCATCTAACCTGAGACTGCGGCCATTCAAAGCGATGCCAAAACCGACGTGGGTGTGAAATGGAAAAAGGATCGTCTTGCGATGGCCGTCGTGTGGCGGGACCTCGTCCAGCATCGATTTATGCATATCATGCAGATCATTCAGCACAGGTACGGGCGAGACTGACTGGATGTCTTCGGCGGCCGAGCAATTCTCCTGAATGGCTGCCGTGCCTCCGGCAAGACTGTAGCGATGAAACGGCTTACGGCCGTCGCTGCCCCAATGACTGAGGAATCCACCCGTGGCCATGTCGCGAGCATGCCGGTTCGCGACAGCGCAGGCGAGGTCGTCCAGCTTCAACTCGTTCAGCCCGGCACTTGATCTCTCCGCATTCAACTGATTCAGCAGTTGCTCGCGCGCGAGCGGCAGCTGTTCATCATCGAAACGCCCACGCTCAATCAACTCCTGCGCGCGCGCCAAACCTGGCAGCGAAAGCGCAAAAGGCGTCGCTGTTGTCAGAAATGATCGCCGATCAATTATGAATCGCGAACCACTCATGTTCTGAAATGTAGAGCCAACGTGTTGTCCCGCTCGGGCGTAACGCAAACTGTCAGTTTGCGCGCAAGCTAACAGCTTGCGTTACTACGGTCTACCTCGTGTAGTTGCGACCCGCGTAGCGCGTGAGTAAACTCTTTAAGCTTTTCTGACTAAATCAACCAGACTGATCGTCACGAGCGCCGGACGTTGCGCAAGCGATAACGGACGCGCTCCCAAATAATGCGATGAAGATACACGAGTATCAAGCAAAAGAGTTACTGAAAAAATTCAATGTGCCGGTGCCGCGCGGCATCGTCGCGCATACCGCCGACGAAGCATTCCAGGCTGCGAAAGAACTGGCAGTTCAACCCGTCGTGGTCAAGGCCCAAATCCACGCGGGCGGGCGCGGCAAAGGCGGCGGCGTGAAGTTGGCTAAGACTGCCGAAGAGGCGCGCGATCTCGCCGGCAAGATGCTCGGGATGAAATTGGTCACGCATCAAACCGGCCCAGAGGGCAGAGAAGTACGCGTGCTGCTGGTCGAGGAGGGGCTGCCCATCGACAAAGAATTTTATCTGGGCATCGTGCTCGATCGCGCGAGCGGCCGGCCGGTATTCATGGCGTCAGCCGCCGGCGGCATGGATATCGAGGAAGTCGCGGCCAAAACGCCCGAACAAATTTTTAAAGAGACGATCGATCCGGCGGTGGGCTTTCGTCCGTTCCAGGCGCGCAAGCTCGCGTTCGCTCTCGGCTTGCCGGGGGAATTGATTTCACAGGCAGCCAAATTCATGCAATCGCTTTACGCGGCGTACGAATCGATGGATGCGACACTGCTTGAAATCAATCCCTTCCTGTTGACTAAGGACAAGCGGCTGATTGCGCTCGATGCCAAGATCAATTTCGACGACAACGCGCTGTTTCGTCACCCGGACTTCAAAGAGCTGCGCGACCTCAATGAAGAGGAGCCTCTGGAGATCGAAGCCTCGAAATTCGATCTGAACTACATCAAGCTCGACGGCAACATCGCCTGCATGGTCAACGGCGCCGGACTTGCGATGGCGACGATGGACAT
>DNNE01000073.1:45287-57191 GCA_003487805.1 Blastocatellia bacterium
ACGATGGACATCATCAAGCTGGCGGGCGGCGAGCCGGCAAACTTTCTTGATGTGGGTGGTGGCGCCTCGCAGGAGCGAGTCGAAGCTGCGTTTCGAATTCTGCTGGCCGATCCTAATGTGCGCGCCGTGCTCATCAACATCTTCGGCGGCATCGTTCGTTGCGACATGGTCGCGCGCGGGGTTGTGGGTGCAGCGAACAATCTCGGCATAAGCGTTCCCGTCGTGGTGCGTCTGGAAGGAACCAATGTCGAAGAAGGCCAGCGCGTCATTCGCGAATCAGGATTGAATTTTACGGTCGCCAGGGGAATGAAAGATGCGGCAGAGAAAGTGGTGGCTTTGGCGGGGTAAGGCCCTATGCCGATCATAAGCCGTTTCTTCGGGATCGTGATCTTTATGAACTATAATGATCACTAGCCGCCTCACTTCCACGCTCGATATCAGGATCAGGAAGTGACCGTTGACATCGAATCTGGCGTCGTTCAAGGCAGGGATGGCTCGAAGAGAGTTGAGATTAGTGCTGGAATGGTCGGAACAACATCAAGAGGAGCTGTTGAATAATTGGTTTTCCGCGAGAGATCATAGACCGCTACAACAGATCACCCCATTAGGTTAATAGCCATGTTCCTAAACGTAACCAGAGTGAGCGAAGCGAAACCGTTTGAGTTGCTTCTAGAGTTCAGCGACGGAGTAGTAAAGCGAGTTGATCTAGGCAGCGAACTTCACGGCGAAGTATTTGAACCTTTGAAGCAAGCCGAATTCTTTAGCAGGGCTTACCTCAACCGCGAGACCGGAACGGTCGAATGGCCCAATGGCGCAGACTTCGCTCCTGAGTTTTTGTACGAGATTGGTAAGGAAATTAAGCAGGTTGCCTAAATCATGACTCGGCGCGGCACCATCCGCTACGTAATTGCGGTCTGCCGCTTCGGTCTCGCCGCGCTTTTCCTTTTCACGGCCGGGGCCAAGCTTTGGATCCTGCAAAAGTTCGTCGGCAACGTCGCCGAACTCCTCAGCTCTTCAAACATCAACTACGAACGCTGGCAATGGCCGGTCACCATCGCCGTGATTGCAGCAGAGATACTGGCTGCGATCCTTTTGATCGTTCCGCGCACCGTTCGCTTAGGGGCGCTCTTGTCGGCCTTGCTTCTGATCGGATTCAGCGCCTTCGCTCTTTATTATGTTTACGTCCTACACGGGGAGCCGCTTGAGTGCGGTTGTTTCGGAAACATAATCGGCAGTCAGTTGGGAATTAAGACCGCGTTGAGAAATCTCGTGTTGTTGATTCCGGTCGTGATTGTCTTCTTCGGGCCGAAAGCATCAGCCACAAAAAAGCACAAAAGGCACAGAAGGAATTCCAGTCTGAAGAAGTAATTATATTGCGAGGCGCCTTATGTTGAGATCCGCCCAAACCAAGTAAGACAATCCACGAATCCACACGAAAACTTTCGTGACGTTTCGTGGATCGTTCTTGATCAGAGGTAGACAACACGAGACTAAGATGAGGCACGACCCTTTTGTGCTTCTTGTGCCTTTTCGTGGCTAAGTTTCGTCATCTTCTTTTCATCCGTGCAATCTCGTATCTCGTATTCTCGATCCGTTCCTGCGCGTCCGGATGATCTGAGAACAGCGAACCCAGCAGGTCTGAATCCCGCTCCTGGATACGCAGAAGTTTCTGAAAGATCGTGATCATTCCCTGGGGATCGAGACCGGCGCCGGGCATCGTCCGCACGCCCAGAAAATCTGCCTCGCGTTCCTCGTCGCGCGAATGGATGGTCAACATTCCCGCGCCCACAATTTGTCCCAGGCTCACTCCCAGGTCGTGCGCGATGCTGCCCGCAACTCCGGTCAGATTGCCTAACGAGTTCGCAATGTCGTCGTACTCTTTCGATTTCTTGAGCGTCTGCAAACTGTGACGCGCCACGAGGTGTCCCACCTCATGACAAAGCACCGCGCCAAGTTCGTTGTCGTTCGCGAGTCGCAGCAACGCCGTCGTGACATACACATGACCGCCGGGAATTGAGAATCCGTTTATCTCGCGGCCCTGAATCACGTGAAACTTGTAAACCAGACTGGGGCGCAGACTCGCGCGCGCACAACGTTGACCGATCCGGTCGACTCGATCCAGACCAACATCGGTCAAGTTGTACTTCTTCGTCACCTCGCGATGCAGTTGCGCGCCGAGCTTGATCTCGTCACGCTCGTTCAATAATCCCGCATTGGAATAACGCACGTTGCGAAAATCAGAATAAGGGTCGTCGTATTGGGGAACGGCGGCCACGCCATTCGCGGTCGTCCGCGTCGCGAGCAATTCTGGCGCAGCCACGGCACTGATGATGATGACGAGAAGTAAACGGATTAATTTCGAATGGAGGTTTGAGCGATTCATTGATTCTGTTCAGAGACCTTTCGGATCGCAATCATAAGCGAGGTTGCCAAACGTGAAAAGGCAAGCGTGCTACGCAAAGAGTGATATTAACGAACTTCTCTCAGGACGGACAATCCGATAACATTGCGCGCATGTCGACATTAGCATTCTGGGGCGCTGCCGGAACCGTCACCGGCTCAAAATACCTGATCGAATCAGATCGCGCGCGGGTACTGGTTGATTGTGGCTTGTTTCAGGGCGGCCACGATCTGCGCGATCGCAATTGGCAGGAACCGCCTTTCAATGCTGCTTCCGTCAACGCTTGTATCATCACGCATGCGCACATCGATCACACAGGGTACCTGCCGCGCTTCGTCAACCATGGATTTCGCGGCCCCATATATTGTTCGGCGGGCACGGCTGATCTGATGAAGATTCTGCTGCCGGATTCAGCCCGACTGCAGGAGGAAGAAGCTGACTATCGTAACCGGCACAAGATAACCAAGCACCTGCCGGCGCTGCCGCTCTACACTGAACAAGATGCACGTGAGGCGCTGAAACTATTGCAAGTCGTACCGAACACAGGCGCGCCGGTGCGGATTGTAAAGAGTATCGAAGCGGAGTTTCGGATCGCCGGCCACATCCTTGGTTCAAGCCAGGTCCTGGTTCACATCGACGATAAAGACGAATCGCGTAGTGTGCTTTTCTCGGGTGACCTGGGGAAATATGATCAACCGATCATTCGCGATCCGGTCGCGCCGCCGGCAGCTGATTACCTGGTGATTGAATCGACGTATGGCGATCGCCTGCATGACATCGAAGAACCAAAAGACGCGCTCGAGCGGATCATTAAGGACGCAGCCGCTCGAGGCGGCGCCGTCTTAATTCCTGCGTTCGCCGTCGGTCGCGCCCAGGAAATTCTTTACTTCATTCGCGAGCTGGAAGAGGAAAAGCGAATTCCTGTCTTGCCCGTGTGTCTTGATTCGCCGATGGCTGCCGCTGCGACGCAGGCGTACGCGCGCCGCACTGAAGAGCACGACGCAGAATTTGCCGATGCATTAAAAACCACACCGACGCCGCTCCGCACCCATTCCATGCTGGCGTGCAGCACGCGCGATGAGTCGAAGCGCGTCAATGGGATGCAAGGCGCGCGCATCATCGTCGCCGCGTCGGGAATGATGAACGGAGGGCGCGTCCTGCATCACGCTCTGAGGCTGCTGCCGGATGAGAATGCGACAGTTGTGTTCGTCGGCTATCAGGCTGGGGGCACATTAGGCCGACGAGTTGCCGATGGCGAGAAGCAGGTCAAGGTTCTGGGTCAATGGGTTCCCGTAAAGTGCCGGATTGAAAAAATTGGCGGCTTCTCAGCACACGCGGATTGGAAGGAAGCTGTGCGCTGGTTGGAAGGCATGCCGTCGCCGCCGCGTCGCGTTTTCGTCACCCACGGCGAGCCGGACGCGGCGCAAGCCATGGCCGCACACATTCGCGATCGGTTTGGCTGGACTGTTGAAGTACCGCAGTACGGTGAGCGGTTTGAGTTGAGTTGAAGATTGACAGGAACTCTAAAGAGCGAAAGTTCCGACCCTTTGGAGAGGGTGAGGGTGCTCCGTCTTGTGGGCTTCGTGTGGATTGGTTTTGGTGTTCGTGTTTATTCGTGGTGAGCTTTGCAGATGGATGGACGAGAACCAAACCACGAAACCACACGAACCAGGAATCACCAAATGGCACAAAGAGTCAGCTGATGATTCAAGTATGTTATTACCCTCACGCAGCGGCCATTCTCATCAGCAGAGCATCGCTGGCAATCTTCTTGTTGATGTTCACTTCAAGCGTGCCGCGCAGTTCCTCGATCTCGGATAACCATGACGCAGCCTTCTGGCTGTTGAGTTCGGCGGCAATCTTTCCCAGATCGTTAACGAGATCGCTGTTGACGATTGTTTCCGCCGGCCGTCCGAGGTGAAGTGCCCACGCATCACGAATCAGAGCTTCGAGCACGGCCAGACTTTCTTCGTAATCCGCGCGATCGCTCGCTGCGCCGAGCCCTTCCGCTGAACGGAGGAGTTGAACTCGATTGCCCGTGATCGTCAGCGCCTTCAAAATGGCGAGCATCGCTTCGCGGCGCTCACGATAATCATCCAGGTCTGAAGCACACGCGCGACCAAAGCTCCCCTGCGACGTACGAGCGAGCAAGGCTGCGTCCGTGGCAGAGATTGCTTTTTCCTCGATAAGAAATTTTTCGATCTGCTCTGCGGCCACCGGCGCGAATCTAATCACCTGACACCGTGAACGAATTGTAGCGAGCAACGCGGTGGGATTCGTCGTGGTCAGAATCAGATGAGTCGTGGGCTGCGGCTCTTCGAGCGTCTTCAACAACGCCGCGGACGCCGAGTCGTTCATATACTCGGCGTCCTCGACGATGAACACCCGCGCGGCGCCTTCGAACGGCCTAAAGTTGGCTTCCCCCTCAAGTTCGCGCATTGGTTTGACGCGAATGATCTGCTTGTAAGGCCGAACCATTGCCACGTCTCCGTGCTCGCTCCAAATCATTCGCTCATTGTTGTCCTTAGCGTCGCTGAACGGCGGAAAAATTGAGTTCTCGATCCTTCTGCACGACGAGCATTCGTCGCACGCTTCAACGCCGACCCGATTGCGGCAGTTCAGGGCTTTGGCTAATTCGAGCGCGAAGAGCTTCTTGCCGATGCCTGCTTCGCCGGTGAAGAGAAGCGAGCCGGGCATGCGGCCGCTGGCGAGCAAGTGACGCAGCGCGTCTTTGACTTCTTCATTACCGATGAGACGTGAAAACATGATGTGATAAGAGCTAAGAGCTAAGGGCGAAGAGCTAAGAGTTCAAGCGCGTTCACGTTCTGGGCACTCTGGTCCTGGCCCTTCTCTCTTCGCCAAGAAGCCCCCGCTCCTCCAAAAAAGGAATTACGATGTCCATGACCAGCGCGTGAGTTTCCTGCGCCGAACCGCGCGCGTCGATTACCTGCACGCGTTTCGGATCTGTCTGGGCGATTTCTAAATAGGCTTGCCGCACCCGCTCATGAAATTCGACATTTTCGCTGTCGAGCCTATCTGTATTCTTGGCAGCGACGCGCCGTCTGGTTCGCACTGTCGAGTCGGCGACTGACAAATTGAACAAAAGCGTCAGGTCAGGTGTCAGCCCCTCTGTCGCCAACTGCACAATCTCGCTAATTAATTCTGGTTTGAAGCCTCGTCCGGATCCCTGATAGGCGACTGTCGCATCCGCATAACGATCCGACATCACAATTTTATTCTCTGCCAACGAGGGCCGCAGCACTGTCCGCACGTGCTGCGCACGATCAGCCGCAAATACCAGTAATTCCGCAAGCGGGTCCACCTGGCCCTGCACGTCGAGTAAGGCCGCGCGCAATTTTTGACCCAGCGTCGTGCCTCCCGGTTCGCGTGTAGTCAACACATCCAGGCCACGCACGCGCAATTCGCTGGCGAGCAGACGCAGTTGTGTCGACTTTCCGCACCCGTCGATTCCTTCAAAGGTAATAAAAACGCCGGCCATTTTTTGGGGTTGAACTTCTCGGGGCTGCTATGCCGCAGGCGGTTCGTGAGTTTGATCCGATGGATTGTCCGGTTGGATCGATGAATGCCGCAGCTCGCCCGTCGAGCGTCGCGACTGTGAGATGGTCGAGATAGCGTGTTTGAAAATCAATTGATCCTGCGCGCCGGTTTCCAGCAGCAACGAAAACTTGTCGAAGCTCTTGATGCGACCCAGCAGTTTCGCGCCGTTGACCAGATAGATTGTCACGGTGGTTTTCTCGCGGCGCGCGAGATTCAGAAAACCATCTTGAATATTTTGTGGTGCTGCTTTTGAGTCTACCAAACGATGTCCTCGATCCTCGTACTGCTAAACAGGCGCCTCAGATTATAACAGCGAGTCAAAGCTTACAAGAGTTTTCTGCGGTTGGTAGAGCGCCGTTCGTGGGTTGCTGTTGCGCGTGATAACAAAACAAGCTGGCGGAACACCGGCTTTAGTGCCGTAGGGACGAAACGTTTATAGCTCCACATCCAAAATAATTGAGCGAGTTCCGTAGGAGCGAAATATTATCGGTTGAGTTACATTTCGCTCCTGCAGAGCTAACGATCGTTGAGGACGACTGTGGCTATAAACATCCGGCTCCTACGGAGCTAAACGTGGGTCGCGATGGCTTTATGGAATTCTTTCAGGCGATTGGCCGCGCTTTTGATCTCAGCCACATATAACGAACCACCACCGCCTGGGCTGGTTGATGTGAAGCGACTGCCTTGGCTAGAAGAGGGCGGTCGCAGGCCAGGAATGTTAAGAAAGCAGCGCTACGACTCGTTCTTGCACTTGAGGATCATCACCAAAACCCTCGATCCATTCGACGCCGGCTTCCCGGCGGAACCAGGTCAGTTGCCGCTTCGCATAATGACGGACGTCAAGCTTCGTCTGCTCAATCGCGCCTTCCAGAGTTCGCTCTCCATTCAAATACTCGACGACCCGCCGGTATCCATGCGCCCCAAGCGCGCTCGTCATGCCGGGCACTCCCTGGTCGAGAAGTCTGCGGACCTCGTCCACCAATCCATTGGCAAAGTGTTCATCTGTTCGCTGGTTGATGCGTTCGTAAAGCTCTGCGCGCGGAGGATTGAGCGCAAAGATTCGGAGCCGGGTTGCGACATCAGGCGGCGACGGCCGCAGAGGTCTTTGACTGGAAATCTTCTCGCTGGTTTGCAGATAGAACTCGATTGCGCGCTGTACTCTGGGCCAGTCGCGCGCGTTTAGCTTATCTGCTTCGTCTGAATCAAACTTTTGCAGGATCCGATGAAGACGCTCCGGGCCAGAACGCTTTCTGATTCTCGTCAATCGTTGCCGCAAATCTTCATCAGTGGCCGGACTGGGAAAGAATGGATGGCGCAGCGCGCGCAGATAAAACCCGGTGCCTCCCACCAGCACGGCCACATGACCCCGCGATTCAATTTCATCGATCGTCCGCAGCGCGGCGCGCGCCCAATCAACCGCGGTGAAAGTTTCGAGTGGAGAAACAAAATCAATGAGGTGATGCGCAACGCCGCGACGCTCTTCGAAGGGGACTTTTGCGGTTGCAATTTCAATCTGCTGATAAACCTGAACTGAATCGCAGTTGATAATCTCACCGCCCGTGCGCAGTGCGACTTCGATTCCCAACGCGCTCTTTCCCGACGCCGTGGGGCCAACGATCGCGATGATGTGGGGCAAGTTGTTAATTTGCGGTTTGTTCTCTGGCACGGATGATTCGCGATGGACGCAAACTAACAGTTTGCGTTACCGGGCGATGATAAGACGAATCGCGATCACGAGCCAGATAAGCGCGAGCAGGAGAATTGCACCGATGATTTGATTGCGTGAGAAACGCACAAGTAAATTACAAACTAAAAATTGCGGTCAGGTCCAAGCGAAAATCAGGCAACAGCGGAGTCGTGAGCTGATCTTCTTCGCGCAGGGAAGCGACGCTTTCGAGCCGTGCATCCCTTGATCGGTAGACTTCGACGGAGCGATTCTCTCTATCAACGATCCAATATTCCGCGATGCCGTACTTTGCATAAAGTTGCCGCTTAACCAAGAGATCTCGGTCACGGTTCTCCTTACCTGGTGAGAGAATCTCAATTACCAAATCAAGTCCAGCGGTAAACTTGTTGTTGCTAACGACCTCAGGCCAACGCTCGTTGCGAACAAAGACAAGATCGGGAATCACCGCATCGTAATCGCTGAAGATGGCGCCCGCACCGGGAACCAGAATTCCGATTGGGTGTCCCGAGAGATAGTTACTGAGGGCGACTTCCAAATTAAGCAAGACGCGTTGGTGTGGGATTCCGGGGGCTCGAGACACGAATAGTTCTCCATCGATCAATTCGTAGCGATTAGTGTCGTCAGGACAAGAGTCCAGATCAGCGACGGTTAACAGTGGTTCGATTCTAGCGGCCATTTCTATTACCCCAAGGCGCGGAATTACGTGTCGTTAGCGACAATCTAGCACAAGTCGAAGGATGCGGATAGTAAAGGAATTTGCAAGGAATACGGCGGGAGAGGTAACGCGCGAATGGTGTCGTTAGTACATCTTCGTCAACTCGATCCCGGTGTAATAAGTCTTCAGAATCTGTTCTACGTTGAGTCCCTGTTTCGCTAAACCATAGGCGCCGAACTGGCACATGCCGACGCCGTGTCCCCAACCGCGGCCAGTGAAGATGAATGAGGCGACGCGATCATTTTCGTTGTAGACACGATCAATGACGAAGAGTTGTTCTTTTAGTCCGAGTGCCGAACGAATTCGCCCCCCGCGGATGTGCGCCACTCCCTGAGTGCCGATGACTTCCAGGTCGATCACGCGCCGTGACGAACCTTGTTTCGCGATACGCAGGTCAGAGATCGATCCGATGCCGCGCACTGATCGCCCCAGACGCGCTTGCACCGCCCCGAGATTTAATTGCGCCGTCCAATTGCTCAGCGAAGAAAATCGATCAGCAGCGGCGCCGTTGTTAGCCGGCCTGACTTCGAGATAATCGACTTGTCCTTTGGCGCTGACATGAAAGCCGACCGGTTCGCCGCCAACCAGCGCCAGCGATTTCATTTGATGAAGATGCTCGCCGAATTCACGAAACAGAAACGCCTCGGTGCTAACCGCGATCGGCAGGTCCTTTCCTTTATTTGAGCGGAGCATCATGATGCCGCTGGCCGCCGGGCGCGAAGTTCCTTTCTGAAACGCGAGCAGGTTTTTTGATTCGAGCAAACGGGCGATCGCATGCAGCGCATGAGATCTCGGCATCGCTTCCTTCGGCCGCAGCGTCGCGTCGGCGAAAAGGGAAAGATCTCCGTCACGGAGCAGCATCGCCACGTCGGCGCGATTGGCAGTGGGTACTTCTTCGCCGTCCCGAAAGCTGAGCAGATAGTCAGCGTCGGCGCTGTTCAGCAGAGTGTCCGCCCGCCGATCGCCGTAGACCGCGGCCATCAGCGCCGTGCTGAACGCCGGCGTCTTCGTCGCATCGTCCGGCGCTTTGAACGCAGCCATGCGCGCCAGCCTCGCCGCTGCGTTGAGCCAGTCGCGAGCTTCGGATTCGGTCACATGCGACGAAAGCCACGAACTGGAAACCTTGTCGGTAGGCAGCGCGAAACCGTTCACCGCAAGCAACGCGACGTCACGCGCATAGACGAGATCGCGTTCGTCCTTGATCTCAAAAATGTCGCGTGAGCTCTTGATGATGAATGGGGCAAACGCCGCTTTGCCTTCAACCGCGCATTCGCGTCCCCGCAGGTAGGGAATTGCCGTGTTGAAAATATTTTCCGCATCTTCAGTGCGGCCGCCGCACGTGGAAGTGTAGAGAGCATTAATCGCCTCGCCGTTATAGGTCGCAATTACTCCCCGCGTTTGTTCGACTGCCTGAGAGGTCAATGAAGTCTCGCTCGTCAATCCGCGATAAACCTGCGAGCGGGTCGTGGGCAGTAGATCAAAACCCTCGGAAGAGAATTGGCCGCGGTTCTTAACGGCGTAGGTGCGGGCCGCAATTGCCTGGGCTTTCAGCGCTTCGAGCGCGGGATAAGAAAGTTCGTTCGGCACGACGCCGCGGACATAGTCTTCCAGTCCAATTACGTTGACGACGGTAACTGAGCCGTGCGTGTTCGCGAACACTTCGATCTTGCCGCGGAATGGTTTGTCGTTGAAGCGCACGGGCCCGTTCTTTTCATCGCTCGAGGCGAAGATCAGCGGCGCGCTCGAGCGAAATGATGGTGCGGTGCCGCGCGCAAACGCAATTAACTCACGAGTGGGCGACGCAGCGCGGGCGGTGTATTTGATCTTGTTTGCGGAGGCCGCTGAAGATGTTGATAGCGGACTCTTTGCCGTCGCCGTGTTGGGAGGTTGTTTCTGCGTTTCCCTGACGGCGACAACTTCGAAACCCGCATCGTCCAGCTTCGCTCTAGTTTCTTCAATTTCGGCGTTGCTTTGTTTCTGAATTATTACTTTCCATTTATCAGTGTAATCCACGACTACCTGCGGCTGCTCACCCACATCCTGACGGACCGAATCGCTTAGGCGATCGGCGTCCTCGCGTGAGAGCGAAGTCGCCAGGGTCATCTCGTACGATCGATCGTTGACGACGTGCGACGGCGTGAGCATGCGGGACTCAACCCGGACCCGCGTGGTCTCAAGCGGCTGGTTATTTGTGTCAATTTCCGAAACGTTCAGCAATCGCGCCGTCGTTGAAATTGTCGCGGCGCTCGTGCCGGTCGAAAGCGCAATCCTCATTACGGGTTCATCTGTCAGAGTTACGGCAGTCACACCCTCAGTCGTCTTCGTTACAACTGATTTTGATTCTATGGGCCAGGTGCTTTTCGGTTTGTCGCGGGCGTCCTGGGCGAGGACAAGCGCGTTTGAAGCAGAAAGAAACACTGCGCTGAGCAACACGATCGCGATAACTCTTGAAGAATGAAGCATGATTCTGATCGATCGATTAACAGGGGAGCAGGGCGGGCGGGGACATATTACTACAAAAAGTTTTTGCGCGGGCGAGAAAGTAAGGTCAGTTCGTTTTCGGCGGTGATCTTATTTCGCTGAGTTCGTCCTATCCAACGCCGCTCGCAAACCGCGCGCGAGTTTCAATGGATCATCATTAGCCCAGAAGTGCATAAAGAAAAGGCGCGGCGATTCTTCCAACATGTGACTGTGCACAGCAGTCACGGCGATTCCATTCGACCTGAGCGTCGCCATGACCGGATTTACTTCGCCGGCAATTAGCACGAAGTCGCCAGTAATCGCTGCATGACCTGGACTCGTCGACTGAAAATTGATGGCTGTGGCCAGACCCATCGATGCGGGAATCGGTTCAGCACCGCGTCCTATTTCGCCCTCTGTTATTTGTTCTGATCGTGCGACTGCGAACTGATACACGCCACCGTTGATCTTACCCGAGCGGCCCATAATTTGATCGATCTGTTTCGTGTCGAGATTGATCTGATCCGCTGGTTGAGACGGCGGCGGTGCAGTCAAAGGCGTCTTGCTCAAGACAAGCGCATCGTGAATTGCCTGTGCGAGTTTCACCGCATCGCCATGAGCGCTAATGTGCATGTACATGATGCGAGGCGATTCGTTCAGCACGTGATTGTGCAGTGCGGTGATTTCTATTTTGCCTTCCTGTAATTTACCCATGACGGGTCCCACTTCGTTTTCGAGCAGCACGAGGTCGCCCATTACCATCGTTTCCGCCGCCATCTTTCGGAACGCCAGCCATGAACCGAGCGCAAGTGTCGGCTTGACCTCGATCTCGCCGACTTTTACGTGTAAATCGGTGCGCGGCAAACCGACTTTGTAAACGCCATCGGGCTGCATCGTGCCGGCTTTTCCGATCGCTTGTTCGACTTGTTTCCAATCGAACTGCGCTTGGGCATTCGATGCGCTCGATACAGAAAACAATGTCATTAACGACACCAACATCATGGGGTAAAGGCAATCGCGAGGGTTCATCACGTAATCCAGAATAATCGACAGGTATTTATTCAGCATAATTTCGTCTCCTTC
>DNNE01000073.1:57505-60077 GCA_003487805.1 Blastocatellia bacterium
CATAATTTCGTCTCCTTCGTTTGCTGCTTAGTTATTGTCCCGTATCGTGGCCATGAAAACGAAAGAGCCCACGACACCAAACACCCCGGCTACGACAAATGGTGTCTGCGGTGAAATCTTCCACAGCAATCCACCGACGGCCGCGGCCGGAGTGATCGCCAGGCTGCGCAGCAGGTAAAAGAGGCCGACGCTGCGCGCGCGCAACCTGGGCTCGGCAAAATCGACAATCATCGCTTTGCGCGCGGGCTCTCCAATCTCGCGGAGCCCGCCAATAATGAAAGCGATGACCAGGCCGGCAAAGTCATGCGCGCTGACTACGGCCAGCGGATAAAGCGCGAACGCACAGAAAGTCGCGATGATGAACGGTCGTCGTCCGACTCGCTCGACAGCCTTCGACGCCGGCAAATAAATCAAGAGCGTGGTGGTGAACAAGATCGCCAGCAGAGTCCCAAATCGCGCGACTGAATGTGGAGCACATCAGTGACGTAAAGAATCACCAGCACGTCAGTCATGCCTTCGCACGTGCGGATGAAGATGTCGGAAATCAGCAGACGCTTCAGCCGGCCATGAAACGATTTCCAAACGCCGAATATGTTTATGGATTGGTGCGCTTCATGAACGATATTGATTGTGCGGATTAGAAAGACAGTCGCCACCGCAATCACCAGGGTCGCGATCAATCCCATCCGGATACCGGCCCGTATTCCGTACCTTGCGATGAGCCAGCCACCAACGAGCGGAGCAATAACGCTTGGGACGCGCTTGAGAATTGACTGGACCGAAAACCCCATCGCCCGTTTGTTTGGAGGCACGGAGTCGCCGATGACCGCGAAGATTGCCGGCGAAGCCATACTTTGCCAGGCCATCGCGAATGCCAGCGCCACAAACGCGAAAGGCCACGACGGTCCGAATAGATAAATCAGATAACCAACGCACGCGAGCGCGAGGAACAATAGGAACGCTCGTCGTCGGCCGTATCGATCGGCGATCCACCCACCAGGGTACTGATAGATTGCGTCGAGAAAATCCTCAGCGGTTCCAAACAAACCGATCACGGGAACGGTCGCGCCCATCGCTTGCAGATACTTCGGCAAAAACTTTTTCCAAAGCTCTTCGCCGAGTCCCAGCAGGAAGACTGCGCCGGAAGCTGCAGTAACGTTTCGTTCAAGACTTAGAAAGTTCTTGACGCGCTCGGCCTTATTCTGCGGCGAGTTAGGGGTCATGAATTCATCTCTGGCTTTTGTCGAGGGCCTCGACAGCGAGGGTGTGAAACTGACGGCGCACGCCATTGATGTTCGCGAACGGCAGCGCGCGCGCATGCGTGCGATTTGTTAGCAGGACGAAAACGCGTTGGCTGGCCGCGTCGATCCAACAGCTTGTGCCGGTAAAGCCGGTATGGCCAAAAGCGTCCGGCGGTAGATTCGATCCTGCAGTTGAATCTTTGGTCGCGGCCAGTTGCCAGCCAAACGAGCGCACTTCATTCAAACCCTCAGTCATGTTCAGCCGGAACAATTCGCAGGTTTCGGCCTTGAGCAGTTGCGACTGCGATGCGATGAATTGGTTCGCCAGCTTGAGTGTTTCTTCCGCGGTCGAGAACAGTCCGGCATGACCCGCCACCCCGCCGAGAAAATAAGCATTACCGTCGTGCACTTCGCCCCAAACTGTGGTCGTTCGCCAATTGCCATAACTCGGCGATGAAAAGTCCCGCTCGCACATGTCACGTTCGTACGCGTTGCCGTTTTCGCATGCGGCCACGCCGGTGCGCATCGCTTGCGCAGGATTGAAGAACGTACGTGTGAGTTGCAGCGGCGTGAAGAGTTGGGCCTGTGCCAGATTCTTCAACGTACCACCGCTTAATCGTTGCAAGAGAAATCCCAGGACGATAAACCCGAGGTCGCTATAAACGACGCGTTCGCCAGGTTTGTTCTGCAGCGGCTCTTCGGCAATGGTCTCAATAACTTTGTCTCTATCGCTGGTGAGCAGATACAGCGGCCGCCACGCCGGCAGACCGGAAGTATGTGTGAGCAGCTGGCGAATGGTGATTGACGATTTATCCGGACGATCGAATTCGGAGAGGTAAGTGGAGATCGGTGCATCGATCCGAAGCTCGCCGGATTCAACGAACCACGCGCAGAGTAATCCGGTAACCAGAGGCTTGGTCAGCGAAGCGAGATCATAAATCGTGTCCAGGCTGGCGGGAATATGCTCCGGCTCTTGCACCGCATCGCCAAGTGCGTCCGCGAAGATTGCGCGACCCTTCTCAGCAATGACATAGACGGCGGAAGGGAAGTCGCCGGCGTGAATGCGGTCAAGCAGAAAAGAAGAGATTTCGTTTTGGCGTTCTATCGGAATAACGTCATGTTAACTCAATCATGCGGTGCTCTAAAGCAGAGACGACATGAGGTAGTTCCCAATCGGTATTTGGGCAGACAAAATTCGCGACACTGGCCGCGAAGACAACCGTTTACAGGCGGGCTACCGCCCGCCGGCTGCGACGAAAGGAAATGGCGGTGCAGTCCTCTAAATGAATCCGCTTGAAGAAAAATGTGGCGGGCAGTAGCCCGCCTCTAAA
>DNNE01000073.1:60404-61018 GCA_003487805.1 Blastocatellia bacterium
TAGTTATTTGAACGGCCGTTTTGTTGTTGGCGAACAAAGTCAATCATAGCGTCGAGGCGCTTGTCGGTGTGAGCGATTGATTCTTGAGTTCGTTTCTGAGCTTCGGCGAGCTCCGTCATGGCCTTCTTCAAACCCTCGTCACCTTGGGTTCGTGCGCTCCGCTCGCGGAGACCCGCTCTAACCACGAGCTTCATGATTCTTTCCAGTCGCGAAAGGCGCATCTCATGCTTTTCATCATTGACCGCGACGCGCGCCAAAGTTTCGACGATGAACTCCATCTTCCGTTCCATTTGTTCATTCGTCATGAGAGTTTCCTCAAACGCGATCCCTTTTCAGCATTCTACGCCAAGCTGTTTTTGCTCGTCATACTAGCAGCGATAGAACGAGAGCGAAAGAGCGATCTTTTTGCAGAATCATTCGCAAACTCTGTTAACTATTTTGGATGAAAGACGCGGCGCCGATTCTCAGCGTGTGCTCGTGAATTTGCTCCAGCGTCCGCAGCGCGAGTGACAGGGCGCGTCGTCCATCCGCACCGGAAACAACCGGCTGAGAATGATTGATTCCGGCGTCAAAGAACGATTCGATCTCTGCGCGGAGCGGCTCGACGTTCTGCA
>DNNE01000073.1:61322-61483 GCA_003487805.1 Blastocatellia bacterium
AGCGGCTCGACGTTCTGCACTTCCAAAACTTGGGTGCGAACGCCTGGCCATGGGCTCGCGTTTGATTGAGCAAGATTACTGATCGAAGCATAGTTCGTCGCATAGTCGATCACGACGTAGTCGCGCGGTTGAAAGAAGCGCATCTTGCGAATCTTTTCCGT
>DNNE01000032.1 GCA_003487805.1 Blastocatellia bacterium
CAGTAGCCCGCCTCTAAACGTTCGTAGTAATTAGTGACCCACAGGGATCCTCTGAAAACGCGCTTTGCCTTCGGCATTCTCCCAGGAAATATCCAACACGTACGGATGGGCTGCGCCGGCGATGACCTTGAGTCGCTCCATCTGATCCCGCGCGTCGTTGACCGGCTTTCCATTAATCCAGGTTCTATGCGACAGGACGGCGCTGTCCTTTGGATGTATGGACTTTACGGCGTCGAATTTTATGTGGGCCTGCGAAGGGCCACCGTCCGGAGTTTCCTCATCTTTCAAAAAGACGGTCAGGATCTCGATAGACCTGTATGTTTTGTCAGTGGTGTTCTGCAACTCCAGAAGGACGCGTGGTTGTGCGTCTATGAATCTAAAAGTAAAAGGCTTCTCGTCATTGTTATTTGTGCTCATAAATTTTCTTTCACGGTGTCGTCAATGTTTCCGTCTTAAGCGGCGATTGGGATCTTATTCAGCAAACGGACGATAAGTCTTCTCAACTGATTGAAATTATCCGGTCGCGTTAGATATACATTCTCGCCAGTCTCAACCTCTTCGCCTTCCTCTATGCCCTCAATACTGAATACGACCACCGGCACACATTCTCCCACACCGGCGCGTTGGCGAATATTGCGCGCACTAACGACGACATCGTGCGCTGACCCGGCCAAACTGACCAGAATCAAGTCTGGTCGTTTTCGTTGCGCGCTTTCGATCGCATCTCTTTCATCTCTGGCCGGAGCGACGCGATAGCCATCAGCCATCAGTAGAGTTTCGATCCCGTCGCGAGTCTCGTGAACATCCTCAACTACCAGGATGACCGGCGGCATGTTGTCGTCTATCGTAGCTAAGACGCTTTTTTGTTCGCTGACTTTTAATAGAAGTGGCTTCATGCTTGAGCTATGCCTTCCGAACTTACGCCTCGGCGCGATTGGTTACCCCGATTAGTTTGACGGCTTTCGCGAGCCGCAGAAACTGCATCACACGTATGCCCCACCAGTTCACGTCGATCTCGTACCAGGCCAGTCCATGACGCGCCGACCTTGGGTATGCATGATGGTTATTGTGCCAGCCTTCGCCAAAGGTCAGCAGCGCGACCCACCAGTTGTTCCGCGAATCATCGCGAGTCGCGAACCGCCGCTTGCCCCAGATATGTGTCGCCGAGTTAACCAGCCAGGTGGAATGCAGGCCCAGCGTGACTCGCAGAAAGACACCCCAGAGCATGACTCGCCAGCCGCCGAATGCCAACAGGCCCACCGCGAGCATGATCAGAGGCGCGTAATAAAACCGATTCAGCCAGCGGTAAAATCTTTGGTTCAGCAAATCCGGCGCGTAACGTTGAAGCTGGGACTGGTCCAACACCTGTGGAGGAGGAACCAAAACCCAACCAATGTGTGACCACCAACGGCCGTCGCGCGGCGTATGCGGATCTCCCTCTTCATCAGTATGAGCGTGGTGAATACGATGCGTGGTGGCCCACTGTATCGGTCCGCCTTCCAGCGCCAGAGAGCCACAAAAAATAAGAAAGTACTCAACGACTTTCGGCACCTTATAGCCGCGGTGCGTCAATAGACGATGCCAACCCATGCCTATACCCATGCTACCGACCCCGAAGAGGATCGCAGCGCTGATAACCGCCGGCCAACTCCAAAAGAAAAGTGCCGCAACTGAAGCCAGGTGAAAAAGGACCAGGAAAGCCAGGGTGGGCCAATTGACGCTCGTTTTCTGGGTAAGAGCCGTTTTAGTTATCTGCATCTCGTGAATCCTCGCTTCCCAATCCCCTCAAGTCTGATCGCTTGCTCGGGGTTCATCGATCCGCTCGTATCTGAAGGTGATACTTGAGGAGGTGATTAGGTCGCAGGTTGTAATTTAGTCTAACCGGACGAGGTCGTCTGTGCGTTAGGCCGCATATGGCTCTTCAGAGCTGCTCTTCACTTCATTGAGGCACTAGATAAGGTCATTATCGCGGTCGTCATGGATTTATTTCGGGATTGCGTATGGCTTCAAAATCAATACGAGAGTTATCGCGGAGATGAACGCTATTACCATCGCAAAGTACACCGACAGATACCCTTTTGTGAGGTGCTCTTCAAAATGAAGATCTTCGATTGTGAAAGCCTTTTTGTTCCCACTGGAGATATCGGCGATTCGTGCTCGCCAGGTGTTGCACTGATCCCATATGTGCTTCTCGATTCTTGAGCATGCAATACCCATAGTGAGGTAACTAAGAATTGCCAGCAAGAGGCTGAGAAACAAACCAAGCTTAGCCCCAAGGGTCAAATCACCCCAGCTGATACGGGGTATGATACCTCCATACAACATCGCGCCTAACAGCACGAACGGCCCAACGAACACGGTGAAATTGATCCGCTCGCGAAAAGCCATCAGGTTCTTGCTTTGGGTCTCTATTTCCTTCGAAAGATAGTCAATCAACTTATCTTCGCTTGCCATTTGAAACCTCCGGTAGAGTTATAGAGGCGCGTGGCTCCGTTAACGACATGCTCCGCTGCAATGCCTTTATCAAGCCGACGCATCATACTCAATCGCCGACTATTATCAAGCTTATTTCACTGTGAGTAAGAGCCTTGGTCTATAAGTGGTCTAGCGCACAGACGGGGCACCTCCACTTCGCCTAACCTGTAATCTTAATCTGCGGAACATATCGACTGATTGCGTCCTCTTACCGAGGTTTTGAATTCAAAGGCCTGGAGACACACGTGGATATCAAAAAGAGTCAGCAAAAAACCATGACGGAGGTAATCGGCCTGGCGATCCTCGCCGCAATCGCCGCGTGGCAGTTCTGTCTGTTCGTGGCTTTTAAAGGCGCCGATGTGCAGGGAGGAATTATTCATTTGTGGGTAGCGATCGCCATCGGGTTAATCACCAGCGTTCACGGATTCTTCTTTATCTCAATCTTCCGTCGTTACGACCGGGAAAACGAAATGCACATCGCTTCCCAGGGACGTCCTTAAGGGTTGAGGGAAACGAAAAAGAAATGCCTGATATCTATGCTATGCGGCGAGCGAACGGCGATTGGTTTGCGCTTGAGGATACTGACAAGCCGCGAGTGCCAGTCTTTCATAGTAGCCACGATGCTTTGATGGCCCGGCTGCGAAATTTTGAAATGCTTTTGTTCTCACCGATAGCGCTCGACACGGGGTTGCTTAGCGAGATTGTGGCTGACCGAAGTCAGGTGGACTTTTGCATGGTGAACAATCCGTTCGCCAGTCTTAAACGTGGTAGTACGTTACAAGTCGCACAGCTCGCCTCGCTAATAACCAGTGTTGCACCTCCACGCCAATGGAAATGGCTGGCACGACCCTGGTCGTAAGAACACATCCTTTCAGCGATTTAGCCTTGCCCAAAAAGTCGTATGGCGGAAAGAGGACAAGCTAATACTGGGAGCGCGGGCGCCCCCGCCCGCTATGAGCGCGAAGCGCGAAACAGGAAACGATCGCGAGCGCAGCATTCAACTGGAAGACTAACCAGCGTCATGAAGAACATTCAGGATCGTAGTGCAGCGTAGGATCGCATGGCGGTGGCAGTCGCGGATTAGGAGATTGAAATGGCCACAATAAATTCAGAGCAATTCGGAGAGATTTGTAACGGCGTGTGGCGCGACCGGGAAGCCGTCCTCGGCGGACGCGGCAGCTTGAGTGGCGAAGCCACCCTGGTGCGGGCCGTGTTCTGGCGTTTGTGTAAGGCGGGAATCAACCCAAAAGGTTCCGCCGATAACGATGCTTCGAAGCCTCATATGCTCGCTTATCAAATGGTGGTCGGCCGCATGTTGGCAGCGAACGGCCGTCCGGCTTTTGACGGCGCACCGATCCTGAATGCACTCGTCGAGCGCTATGCGAATGAAGTTAGCAGCAGTGCCTGAGAAGAGCGTCAGCGCAGCGGGCGAATTCAATAGCCGGTGGCAACGTCACCGGATCAGAATCACAAAACGAATCGTTGACCCGGTCCTTCGGATCTTAGTCCATGATACCCCTCGCAGCGCACCACGCAGTCCTTTGAGCCTCGCTAGTTATCAATGAAAGAATTAAGGCTCGAAGTATTCAGTTCCATCAAGTCCGACGTACCCTAACTTGTCGCTGTTACCGTTTTGTCCCACCTCGGCCAGCCCGTCGTAAGGCAACTTGATCGAGTCATATTTGAGCGGGATTACTTCCTTGCCGCTTTTGTCTATGAAACCGTACTTGCGATCGGTGCGACCGTTCTTGCCACTTAACGCAACCAGCGCCAGCCCTTCGGAAAATCGCTCGACGTAGTCGTAGCGAGCTGGAATGATCAGCTTCTTACTCGCGTCGCTGAAGCCCCACTGTTTACCTTTGCGATAAGGGATCAAGTCGGGTTTGGTCCGGTCGGGTGACTGTTGCGCGACGCCGATAGCGCGAGCGCCTAAGCACCCGAGCATCAGCACCAGAACTATCAAGCGAATGATCCGAACAGACGTCATTTCGATATTGCGCATAGTTGCTTCGGTCCTTTGACTAATTTCATTTAGCTTTGTCTGTATGGGGTCGACGCCGGAGTAGCTGGAATACTGATCACGGAGCCACGTCTTTCACAGCGTTATCGTCTGCCGCAAGGCGCTGTTTGAGCGATGGAACGAGCCAGAGTTGGAAGTCTGGCTGCATCGTGAGAGCTTGCTGCAACGCAGATTCATAGTACGCTCGCGCTTCTGTTCGCCTGCTGAGCGCATCCAACACCGTGCCCATCACAGCGTTCACGCGGGCGGAGTCTGGAGCCAGGGCCACCGCCTGTTGGGCTTCTTGCAGGGCTTCCGGAAGTTTTTTCTCACCAAGGAGAATGCCGGCTCTTTGCGCGTGAGCCAACCCCGCAGCAAGTGGAATCTCGAAGTGTCCGTCATACACGAAGACACTGGAGTCGATGACATCTACAGGCGTCAGATTCTTGAACTGTTCATAGGGATTAAGTGGAGGCGGGCCGAATTCGAATCCCGTGAGATCCACGGCGCTGATGAAGACCGGACCATCGATCGCAGGCGTAGCATCTGAGAGTGTGCCCAGCCAAATTGACTCGACGGTCGGAAGCAGCTTACACGGGATTTTGTAGTAATCGTAGTCGATCACACCGGTTCCGAAGTAAACGAACCAACAGCGCTGAATGTTACGCTGGTCGGTGTATCGCTTTACGGCGTGCAATTGCTGCGCCCAGTCCGCACTCGAATCGCTCAGATTTCTCCACACGTTCTTCGGGCCACCAAAGGCTTCGTTCGCGTAGCCAATGTAGTTGGGAAATGTGCGCGTCACAGAGATTGCCTGAAACAACAACAAGAGTACGACAGCATACAGCCAGTGACGGCGGCTCTTAACCAATACTGAGGTCGCGCCTGCGATCAAGATCGCAAGAAAAATGTAGACAGGCAGAATGTGGCGAATACCAATGTTCATTCCGCCAAGCATCGAAGCTGCCAGATAGATCAGTGCGGGAATCAGCAGAAACGCGAGTGCACGCCTGTTCCGCAGGCGACCCCTCGCAATCACCCAAATGCTAATCACTAATAGGATCAAGAAAGTAAGGCTCGACTTCACCAGCATCGCCGCTGGGAAGTAAAACCAGACTGCGTGAGGATATGCTTTGCCGAAAACATAACTGTTGAAACTCTTGGCACTGAACAATACGTGAGCGAAGCCGTAGATGTAAGACTCGGGCAACAAATGCAG
>DNNE01000078.1:0-4891 GCA_003487805.1 Blastocatellia bacterium
TTGAATTGATTCAGCTTGCTCAACCAGAATTCGTATCCGGTGTAATCCGAGTCGGGCAGATCATTTGGATTGCGCCGCAGGTAACCAAAGAATTCCGTCAGCACAAACGCGCGATTGAACTCCGCGTTGTATAGGTCCTGATCTTCGGCAATTTGCCGCAACACCTGCGCGCGCGCGTTGACATTGGTCGTGTCAGCCGCAATCCCGAACGCATTAATCGCCGCCGTCCGCTCGCTCGGCGACAGCACCATGCCGGCGTTCTGGTTGAGTTGGTCCACGAACTGTGTGGGCGTCCTCGAAGTCGGTAACGCTGTGATGAAGCGCGATGTCTGCACGAACTCCAGTGCGTACGCTTGTTTGTTATTCTCCAGAACCTGTTCCCAGCCCGGCTGTAAGACGACGACCCCGCGCCCGATCCGTTGCGTATCAGTCAGAAATTCGTTCGCCCGCACAATCGGAACCAGCACCGCGTGCGAACCGCCCAAAGTCGAACTGGCCGTGGCTTGGCCATAAGCGGTCCTGTACATCCGCTCGACCAGATAGCCCGTCTGCTGGAATTCAATGGATAGGAAGAATGCGCCACTGACGTTCACCCGACAGACAGTTAAGTCGGACGACCCGCAGTTAGTCATCTGTCCGGTCCAGAAATCCAGGCCCGACTGATCGCCTTCACGATTCAGGAAGTCGTGATAGTGCATCCGCACAAACATGTTCGCGTCGTCAATGATGTTCGTCGGTGGTTCTGTCGCGTCGTCGGCGATCGTTACTGTCATACTTCCCGGCGTCCCTAAAGCAGCTCCGCCGGTTGGACTCGACAGCGTCAAGGTAATCGTCTCCGGACCTTCCACGAAGGAATCCTGGCTAAGCAGAATCGTAATCGGTTTGCTGGTCTCTCCCGCGGCGAAATTCAGAGTGCCAAGCGCCGCCGTGAAGTCACACTTCGGCGAAGCCACGCCGTTCGCAGTCGAGCACGGGACACCCGCATCCGCGTTGGTCGCGTAATTGACTGTCACCACCCTTGAGGTGTCACCCGATCGTGTGACGTTGACCGTCGTTGAACCTGAGTTCTCAGTCGTGCTTGAACTGCTCGACGCGAAGTTCACAAAGCCACCCACTGGCGTGACCGTAATCGTGAACGTTTGCGACGCCGAAGTGTCCACGCCCCCGTTCGCCGTGCCGCCGTTGTCCTTCAGATTGATCGTGATCGTCGCGCTGCCGCCGCCACTGGTTGATGGAGTGTAGGTCAGTGTGCCGGTCGAGCTGACGGCCGGTCCGGCAGTGAAGAGACCCGGGTTGGTGTTGCCGGTTACCTGGAACGTCAACGTCTGTCCCGACTCATTAGCTGGCCCAGGGGAAATACTCGTCGCCCAGTTCGCTACCGTCTGCGCTCCGGCGTTGTTGTTGACAGTTTGATCTGCACCTTTCGTAAATGAAGGAACGTCGTTCACCGCATTCACCGTTATGGTGAAGCTCTGCGACGCCGAAGTATCGGATCCGCCATTGACGGTGCCGCCGTTGTCTTGGATGTTGATCGTAATCGTCGCCGAGCCATTCGCGTTCGCAGCCGGCGTGTATGTCAATGTGCCCGTCGAACTGACAGCCGGGCCGGCCGAAAAGAGAGCCGTGTTGGTATTGGCCGTAATCTGGAAGGTTAAAGTCTGGCCGGCTTCATCTGCCGGCCCCGCAGAAATGTTACTGGCCCAGTTGGCCACGGTTTGTGCGCCTGCGTCTTCATTAACCGTCTGATTCGCCCCTTTCGTGAATGAGGGCGTGTCATTCACCGCGTTAACCGTGATGGTGAACGTCTGAACCGCTGAGGTGTCAACCCCGCCATTCGCCGTGCCGCCATTGTCTTTGATCACCACGCTGATCGTGGCTGAGCCGTTAGCGTTCACAGCCGGGGTAAAGGTCAAAGTTCCCGTCGAACCTACCGCCGGTTGCGTTGAGAAGAGTGCGTTATTGTCGTTGGTGAGTGTGAAGCTAACCGTCTGACCGGACTCGTTTGGGCCGGCGGAAATATTCGTCGCCCAATTGGCAAAGGTCCGCGCACCCGAATCCTCATTCACTGTTTGGTCGGCGCCTTTCGTAAACGATGGTGCATCGTTGACCGGATTCACCGTGATCGTGAATTGTTGGATTGAATTATCCACACCGCCATTGGCGCTGCCACCATCATCTTGCAGCATCAGCGTGATTGTCGACGACCCGTTTGCATTTGCCGCCGGTGTATAAAGCAGCGTGCCGCTGGAGGTCATCCCCACCTCCGAGAGCAAATTTGAATTCGTATTGCCGATTACCGAGAAGTGGAGCGCCTGGCCGGCTTCGTTCGGGCCCGCCGATATATTGGTGGCCCAGTTGTTAACGGTCTGCGGCCCAGCATCTTCGTTAACTATTTGGTCCGGTCCCTTAGTGAATGAAGGTGCATCGTTAACCGCAACGACGGTCAATATGAAAGTCGCACTCTCCGGGCCACCGGTGCGATTGACTGTGACCGTGATGTTCAGTTGCCCATTCGCATTTGGCGCTGGGTTTATCGTTACCACCCCAGTCGAGCCGTTGATCGCTACACTCAAGTGGGCCGCGTCATTAGGCACCACTGCGCCGTCACTCGAAGTCGCCGTTACTGATGTAATCGTGCTCGTGTCTCCACCATCAAAGGGAATGACTATCTGCGTGTCCTCGTTGGTGCTGGTGGTTGGAAGATCGGCCAACCGCGTCTGCATTTCGTAGGCGCCGATATCGACAGTCGCGGTCGTGTCGCCGTCTGGCCCATCGACTGTCCGACTAAAGCCAGCCCCACGTTGATCAGTTAACAGCTGCGGCAGGGTCGCCTCACTGCAATGCGATGCCTGAGCCACACAATCGTCCCCTGCATCAAGCGCTGTGCTGTTGGAAAGCAACGCGTGCGTCATGGTGGCGCCGCCATTATTGGCCAGGGGACCGAGATGGGGATCAATCCCGATAGCCCCACCTGCCTGATCGCCGTTGACGCCATCAGTGAAGCCGTTGGAGCCAGGCGCGACGCCAATGAAATTATGACCCTGAGAAGTAAACGAGCCGTTCAAGTCCCTGCTGTCACCGGGAGTTGTTCCGTTGCGGGCGATTATAGTGTTCCTAGCGGTCACGATGGCATTGCCGTTATTGAGGCCAATCCCATTTCCACCGATCGAGCTTACGTTGGCGGTCACTGTACAATTCGTAAGGACTGCCGTTGTTCCGGGATTGCTAGGAGAATACAACCCCCCGCCGAACCGGCCAGTGTTGCCGCTAAGGGTACTATTCACCAGGCGCAGAGACGTGCCGAAAGCACCGACTCCGCCGCCCTCGTTTCCAAGATTGCCGCTTATAGTGCTATTCGAGATGACCACCGAGCCGCCAGCATAAATTCCGCCACCGTCTCCTCCAAGGGCCTCGTCCCTCCCGGCGCCGCTATTGTTTCCGCTGACAGTGGAATTCGATATTGTCGCTGTACCAGCGCAGAAAATCCCACCGCCACCGCCACCTACTACATTACTGAAGGGTCCAACGACGCTACCACCTCTATTGCCGTCCACCACGACATTGGTCAAGGCAAGCACTCCGCTTGCACTTATGCCTCCGCCATTGCCGCCGCCGCCGCCGCCCGTGTTGTCAGCAGCCGTATTACTGGAAATCCGGACGCCAGTCAGAGTCAGAGTACCGGAACTACTAATACCCCCACCCGGTCCGCCTGCGCTAGAGCCGGCTGAGTTCGCGGAAATCTCTCCCCCCGTTATTGTCAAAGTTTGAGTGTTATATATGCCGCCGCCTCCACCGCTCCCCTCGCCGGAGTGGTTCCCGGTGACGGCGCAGTTGGTCATTGTCATCGTCCCCGCGTTGGCTATTCCGCCGCCATTACCACCTGTACCTGCTGCGTTCGCTGTCACAGCAACATCGGATAAGGTCAGCGTAGCGGAATTCAGAATTCCACCACCGTTACTACCAGGGGCCGAGACACCATCGGGAGCATGCCCATTCGTTACTGTCAGTCCTGTTATAGCAACCGTGCCCGAGGTGACGGTGAAGATGCGATAAGAGCCGCTGGTATTGCGCTGCACAGTCATCTGGCTCGAGCCCGGCCCAGTGATGTTCAAGCTCGTTGTAATGTTAGGCAGTGCAGATGTCAGGTTGATGGTGCCGGTTACTGCGATGTTGATTGTGTCAGCGCCGCTGCTACTGCCTGCCGCGCACTCACCCGCGGCAGCCCCCGAAGCCGCGTTGTTGTTGGCAGCGGTAATCGCTTCGCGTAGCGTGCACAAACCATCGCTGCCATTTGCCACGTCGGCCGTGCTGTTCACGACGATGGTGTTCGCATCCGGCGTAACTCCACCTTTGTCCGTTAGAAATAGGCTCGTCGAAGAATTACGACGCGCAGCGTGATCGGATCGAGTCGTCGCTTTCTGGTTGGCTGCCCAAAGCGATGCGATCCCCAGAAAAGTAACGCAGAATAAGGAAATGAAGAGCGCACGGACGCGCGCGCGAAGAAAGAGGGATGATGACATGTCGGCTCCTAAGAAACTGCCGATGCTCTCAGGGGATCGGGAAGATCTGAGTGCGAGGCTGAAGGGCAACTAAAACATATCAACCGACCTCTGCCAAAGCCTGGTTGACAGCGCATGATTGCGCACGCAAGAGAGCAAGAGAAGGGGTCTCTCAATCAGGCACGACCTGAAAACCGCAGAATAAGACAGGTCTGGCCGTTTTGCAAACGCTGGCCTGGGACGAATAATCCCGAGCAATGTTACCGCAAAAGAGGCAACCGATCCGGGGTCAGCCTGCGATTTGTTCGATTCGTTTAGATCATCCGCGAATAGGGATCGGCACACGAGTCATCCATCGAGAATCGCAAGAATCGCAGGCCTGACCCCAGTTT
>DNNE01000078.1:5178-7801 GCA_003487805.1 Blastocatellia bacterium
ATCGCAGGCCTGACCCCAGTTTGAGTTTTTCAGCGTGTCTAGTTTCTTAAGAGGATCAATTGGTCCAAACAAACCCCGACACGAGGCGCTCCCCAACATCCTCCGAGTGGCCCCAAAACCGTCAAGACCGTCAGGATCAACGATATTTACGGGATCATTGACCGAATAACTGTATCGGTTGAACGACTGGGGTTGAGATATATACTCGCTTCCGTGGTAAGGATCAGGACTCGTCCATCGTCCTGAAAGATTCTCATACTTCCTGAACCACGTGTGATCTAAACCACTCGTCGCATCGCGCTCAGTCATTCCATACTTCCACCGATTGTTGTCACTCGCGTTGTAGCCTTGCCCTGATGTTCGTCCGCCGATCGCGCCGAGTTCCTCACCAAACGGCAGATAATCATGCCGCGCCAGAACCGTGCTCGATGAGCTATTGTTGTTCATCACCGCGCGCGTCGAACCCTGTACATCCGACAGCACGTAACGAAGACTGTTGCTCGATCCTGCCAAAGCCAGCGCTGCAACGTTGGCAACGAATTCATCGCACCCTCCAAAGGACGATATCTGATTTGACCTCGTGTCGCCGTGATTGTTTAGTTGATCGAGCCAGTAGGCATATCCACTATCATCCGGCGCGCGTTGTAGGAAACCCGTGTACAGGTCAGCGAAATCGCACAAATCGCAGGCCTGACCCCTTTCTGGTCCTTCTGCTTTCGGCCAGCGCCTACACACGCTCCGCGAGCAGGCAGGTCTCTCCCAACAGCAACTGGCCGAGCGGCTCGGGCTCAGCCAACGAGCCTACGCCCATTGGGAGCGCAACCCGGTCGCACTCCGCCCTGAGCAGCTTCTCAGCCTGGCTGAGGCCCTCAATGTTTCGGTGGATGATTTGGTGGGTACTAACGGAACCCGCAAGCGCGGCGCGGGTCCTACCGGCAAGATGAAGCAACTATTCGAAGCCGCGTCACGGCTCCCGCGCTCTCAGCAACAGAAGATCACCGCACTGCTCGAACCCTTCATTGCTCACCACGCCCAACGGTGAAAGATCGCCCGTCCTGCGGTTTGATAAAGCAATAAAGCACCCTCATAAAGTGGGCAGACAAGATAGCAATCCTCAGACCACGACTTTCGTCGCCCTAACCCCTTGCCGCTCAACTACTATGGAATAAAGTTTCTTTATCACTTTTGATAAGGCGGATAAAGATCTCACTCAACACGCGCCGCTGCACCACTTGCGGATTTATCTACCCGCTGAAAACAGCACTATGAATAAAGTTCTCGATCGCTTCCACTCAGTCAGTTAGTCCTTTAGGCTTCGAGTGATTTTCCGACCACTTGTATGGCTGTGCCCCGCTGACCATGTAATCAAGTGGACTAGACGCATCTGTGGTTATCTGGCCGCGCAACAGTGCCTCAAAGAGTTTCGCTGTCTCTCTTGCTTCTCGCGGTAGATCAGGCTGCGGAGTGATGCCGTCCAATAAGGTGATAACTGCATCCCGCCGATCATCGCTTGTAAGAAACTCGTCGAGCTTCGGATGGATCCAACCCCTGAAGTCACCCGACGATTGAGCGCGCCAGTGATCACGCAGATCCGCCAGCCACTCCTGACTGCATGACTCTCCAATGCGATCAGCCAGCAATGCGAGTGCGTGCTCCAAGTAGTCGTCCAAAGACCAGAAGCCGTGCCCGCGATATTCCACAAAGCTAGTACTCATTTTTTATTCGACATTACTCTTTGACGTAGATGATTTTCTCTTGCTGTTTCTTTGTTAGGCCGCCCACGAATTTCTGAATCGCGTTGATTTGCTTTGCTGACGCTCCTTTCAAATCTAGGGCGACGTAATCAACAGACTTGTTCACGTGATGCACAATCGAGTCAAAGAACTTGCTGCCATTACCAAAGTTTTGGAATGCCTTCCCACCTCCCATTGCGTCATATGTCTTCCCGGCGGTGCTGACGAACTCCTCGCCTACAAAGGGACTTTCGGCAAGACGCGTCCCCGTCTGTGCCGCGAGCCGAACGCCAGTGCTGACTTCAGTAGCAGTAAGCCGCGTTTCTGCAGCGATCGAGAGGCCAGGCGAACCTGGGGCAGGACTTCCAGTGGAAGCTTGGTTCAGATCCAGCGCGATTTGTCCTACTTTATCGGGATTTCGAGAAGCCCACATCAGGATCGCCGTTGCAGCTTCGGGACCATAAAGTACTCCTACCACGATCGCCGCACCCACCGCGGCACCGACACCACGAGCGTTCATCCGACTTCGAAACTCTTGTTCGCTTATTTTATGCGACAAGAAATCTCTTTCGTCTCGCTCAAAATTCAGGTCGCCACCAGTCTGTGGGTCCTGACCGTCAGGATCTACGTACCGAAGCGGATTATTGAAGCAGTACTGATACTTATTCAGTGATTGAGGGTTGGTGACTTCGGCATACTTGAGGGCTTGCTTTTCTGGATGTCCGCTACCTAACACGCCAATTTCTTCTGGCCCACCTGTAAACTCATCCGGAGAAGTGAAACGCCCCTGCGTCGATGAGTAGTACCTAGCGAGGAAGTAATCAAGCCCAGTTTCATTATCTCGTTCTTTTTGGGTGAACTTCTGCCGCGCGCCGTCTCCCAGACTGTAG
>DNNE01000078.1:8103-14212 GCA_003487805.1 Blastocatellia bacterium
CCCAGACTGTAGCCCTGTGCTTGGGTACGACCGCCGATACCGGCAAAGAGTTCCTCGCCGAAAGGTAAATAATCATGTCGCGAAGTTGTAACCAACGATCCGCTAGCGTCAAAGATGATTCGCGGTGTGCCGAGTTGATCCGTTACCAACCAGCGAATGTCTATGCTCCAGGTAGCCGTCAATCGATCGCGCAGTTCTTGAATATGAATCGCTTTGATTGGCTGACCTGAAGCAAGATCTGAACCGTAACCTGACGGCGGTGGGCCAAGAACTTGATCCAACGCCGTGCGCATCTCGGCAATTGGTCCAGCGTTGATCCAATCGCTTGTCGTGGCCGAAGTGGTCCACGAGTAAGCAGCCATTCCTTCGCGCGCACGCAATGTGTTGATCGCAGTGCGTAGTTCGGTTATGTGTCTCGCCTGGACTGTGGTCTCGCCAACCACCAGCGGATTGTCGTGAAGCGTAGGCGGATCGCCATAGCCACTGCCGCAGGTCGTCGTAATCAGTAACTGACCATTGCGATATCCATATTCTTTTTCCGGACTCGCTGCGGCAGCGCTCGCCGCGTATTCAGCAACCAACTCCCCACCAAGCCCATACACCTGCCAGGTCTCAACCGTGCCAACTTTTCGCTTCACGCGATGACCGTCACCGTCGTAACTATAAGTCGACACCTGGGTGCTGTTGTCTGCATACGTCGTGGTTGACGCGCCCATGCGATTCTCCGCATCGTAGCTGCGGTCGTAATACTTGCCAATCGTGCCGTCAGAGTAGTGGTCCTTCTTCTGATTACCAGCCGGATCGTAATCTATTAGTGAATGGCTGGTATCAGTCTCCCCGGGGCCATACAGCTTGTTGCTGCTGGTGCTGGCCGCGTAGTTCGGTATGAAAGAACTCAGACCAAACGTGTCGCTGCTTCCCTGCGCGATGGTCCGATTGCCATAGCGATCGTATACGTAGGTTTGTCGCCAAACATCAGTGTTCGTGTTACTGCTGTTGACGTGATAGGTCTCGTTCGCAAGCTGCAAACGATTCAATGCGTCATAACTAAACCAATCAGTCGCAAATCCGTCGACGCCCGGAATGTAGATGTCCTGCTTCTTCAGGTTGCCGTTGTTGTCGGTCATAGCGGTGCTGCTCTGGCTGCCGCCGCACATCCCCCAGCACAAATCACTGTAGTGATTAATAATGGCGCCGCGTTCCCAATCAGTATTGTTTGGCGTAACGCCTTCGCGAATCTCGGCCAACTGACCGCGCGAGTTGTAGAACAGTTTGTTGTAGATCGCCGTACTCGTGCCGAACTGCTCCTGGGTCATCCGCCCGCCGGCGTCGTATACAAGGCCTTGGCTGTACGTCCGCGGAGTTGGAGCTCCGTCACCTAGATTCCCGGTAAAGGCGAGATTGTTACTATCCTTGTCTCCTGATCTGCCAGCGTTGTCGTAGTTGTAACTGACGAAATGTCCCGAGGGATAACTAATCGAGGTAACGTGGCCCGCTAGATCGTAACCGTAATTCATCGTGTAAGTCTGGTTCGTCTGCCCGTAAACTATCTGGGTCGCAGACTTGACTCGCCCCAGGGCATCGTAAATTCCATAGCTGTATGACGAGACACTTGAGCTGACTGAAGCCAGTCGGCCTTTGCCGTTCGCGATGTTGGGATCATAGCTGTAGGTAACTTCCGGAGTACCGTCTGAATAGTGACGATTGTAAACCCGATTCAAAGCATCGTATGCATAGGTCGTGAGAATGCTGCGCGCGTCCGTCTTGTAAACCAGATTTCCATTCGCATCATAGCCGTTCGCCTGACAGTTTCCATTCGTATCCACAGTGCCGTAACAGACTCTGCCGCTCTCGGGATTGGTGGCTGAAGTCAATCGCTTCAATGGATCGTAGACGAATGAACGAGTCTGGCCGGTCTGCGTTACAGTTACCAGGTCATCCAGCACGTCATAGTCATAATCGGTTTCGTAGTTGAACCCACCCGTGGTCGGATCCTCGATTACTTTCCGCAAACGTCCCAGTCCATCAGTCACGCTCTTGCGATGTTTCTCGGCTTGATCGGTAACCGTAACCTCGTTCCCGCTATAGCTCGTGCCTACCACCGCACTATCCGGCGTCGTCACTGAGGTTACACGTCCAGCCAGATCGTAGGCCGTCGTCGTATAGATCGCAGATTCTCCGGCGCCGGGTCGATAAGGATTGCTGATCTGCTTGACCCTACCGAGCGCGTCATGAACGCTGTCCACTCTGATCGTGAATGAGGCAGCATCGGCCTTCTGTCCGTCTTCGGCCTGCCAGGAGGTCACTACCCGGTCGAATCCGTCCATGATTGTTTTTGACGCCTGCCAACGGGTTGCGTCGAACTGTCTGCTGGCGGTTGCCACGTTTGCGGAAGCGGTTGGATAAGTCGTTTCGCCGACCACCTGTTCACCTAAACCAAGAGCTGCGGTAGACCGGACAGGCCGCCCGATCGAATCGTATTCCGTCTTGCTAATTACTCCGTTCGCATCTTTCATCCCGGCAGGCGCACCAAGGGTATAGTTGTATTGGCTCTTTGACTGATGATTGAGCGCATTGGTCAACAGCGTGGCGAGGGCGAAGGTCGCGCCGTTAGTGCCCGTGCTGCCCGAGTCGGGATTGCTCCCGTCACCAAAGTTGTCGGCGTAAGAAACGGTCGAACCATTGCCCTTGGGATCGATTGACAAGACCACATTACCTGCATTGTCGTATTGAGCAAATGAGGTAATGTAATTCGAGCCACCGGCCCAATGGGTAACTTTGGTGACATTGCCGCGAGGCTGATATGTACTTGAGAAAGAGGAGAATTGCGTACCGTCATATTTGATCATGCCGGAATTCACAACTATTGCCGCATGATTCGTGGCGCCACTGTAGTTATCATATTCAAATTCTGAATACGCTGCCTGGCTGTTGTTGCCGTCCTTGACTGTCTCGTTAAGCAGCAGGCGAGGCTGATAAACGATCGAAGTTAGGTCAGTCGCTAGATCGCTTCCGCAATTGGCGTCGGAAGGGTTCAGGTTTGAATAACAAATGCCGTTGTTAACGATTCCATAATTGCTATTGATGTTGGCGCCATAGGTACGAAGTGTCTGGCGCGTCAACGCCCCGACGCTGCCGTTCGTGTCGCCGAAATCATATTCACGTTCGGCAACTACGTTATTGAAGTTGTCATAATCGTACTCGACGCGCTTCATCCTGCCGTTTTCCAGGATCGTGTCTTCGACGGTCACACGCGGATCGTTCGGCGGTTGCTCTTGTCCCTTGTAGGTGACGTACCAGTTATAGCTGTAACCGACGTCGTTCGGCCATGACACTGAAGCTCGCTGGGCCCACGTCCGCTTCGTCACCGTCGTGCCATTGCCGGTTTGCAGCTCTGTGCGGAACTCCTTGGCGTTTTGCCACTTCTCGTAGCCTGTACCATCACCCAGGGTCCCCTCGGCACAACTTCGGTACTCAGCATCCCTTAGTAGAAAGTAGTGAGTATTAGACGACAACAATGTCCCTGAAGTACTACCCTGATGCGCCTCGACGATTGTCCTTGGATAGAGGGTGCCATCGACGTATCCCGAGTCGAACGAATAGGTGGTCGCTGCGTCAACATTCGAGCCGTCAGTCAGCGAGCGCCGCTGAGTAACTCGTCTATTCAGACCAACGCGCAACGCAGCCGGACCGGCTTCGCACAATCCTGACCCGCCGGCCGAATAATCAATCTGAGAAACGCCGCCGCCAGGATAGACAACTTCGGCGAGTTCTCCATATTGGTTATATCGAAAGTGAAAACTACGGCCATCGAGCAGATTAAGTGAAGTAACAGCCAGGTGGAGGTCCACTGGATCAGGATTCTCTGAGCCGCTGAAAAGATCTGTATGTGGATTAGAATCCGTATGCTCCCAATCCAGCTCGTCACCGTTTCCATCGCGGGTTCGTAAGTAGTCTCCGCTGTAAAAAGGCCGTTCCATCGAGCGCACGTCCGCCCGCAGATTTGTCGGGACGCCATTTTCCAGGGCTCCGATAGTCGCAAGATCCGCAGTGATCACTCTGTCGGCGAGTCCGTCATAGCCCTTCACGGTAACAGTCAAAGTCGATTCCGTGCTGGCAAGCGTCACCTGTCGCCCCAACTCGTCGGTATAGGTGCTGCCATCGAAAGTTATGAAGTTTCCATTTCGATCAATTATCTTCGTGCACATGCCGCTTGTGCCCGACATTCGAAGTCGCGTTCCGTCAGGATAAAACACCCAGCCGTCAAGACTTGGATCCGTTTGGGTGCTGATTTCGGCGTCGGCGACATAGGTAATCTCCGAGCCGTCTGTGCTATGCCACGCGCGACCGCGTGCCCGATCAGTCGGTGGGTGATAGTTGCTGCCATCCGTCGGCGTTAGAGCGGGTGCACCATCCGTCAAACTATCTCGCAACTCGACTTCAGAACCGTCGGGCAGCATCAGCCACATCCGCGTAAGCACGTACTTGTAGCCACAATCGGGCTGCGCTGAACAGGACGTCCGTATCGGCTGAATATTAACTTTTGATACCTTCAACGAGTATCCGTACAAGACTGTCCAACCGCTTCCGAGGGCGAATACTCCCGGTTGGCGCATTGCGAGATCATCAAACTTGGCTGACCAGTGATTCAAGGCCGGAATGTGATTTCCAAATGGATCGGTGTAAGCGGGATCCTGCTCGTGGTAGGGAGTCCAAACCTTACTGTTGTACGCGAGCGAGACGGCGAAAGCAGCCGAACCACGTCCCCCAATCGTAACCAGAGGAATATGCAACGACATGTTGCCATTCGACAGATTAACGGTCTCAAGCTTATCCATGGAATAGGTTGAGGCGGTCGATTGTCCGGGCTTTGACTCAGCGGACGTGCCAATGTCATTTGCATTTTGAGCGAATACCGACCCGCCACCAATCACAAAGATCAGACTTACTGATAGCCTTGGAATTAGACGCCATGGATTAATCCAGAATGAGGCGTTTTTCATATCGTGCCCATGAGATCTCTCTTATGGAAATCAACGGATCAATGAATTGCAGTTGCACCACGCGGCTCTACCACTAAACGAACTTTCGTATCAGGCTGCGATGCCTCGTAAAGCTGATACTCACCCACAGCCAGTGTGATTTCTCGCGACTTTCTAGCGGACGACGCAGAGAATGTTACGGCATCGACGGGCTGGACGCGGCCAGTGCTCAGTCGCTCAACATGTATCGTCACGTCCATCTGAGCAACGTTCTCAATCGTCACGACAGCTTTGCCCGGCCAGGCATGGATCAGCTTTGGGCGAACATCCTTTTTGTTCACCCAGACGGAAATCGCTTGTTTGAATTCAGGCGACCTCGTTTGTTCCGACAGCACTGCGATCCGTTTAGGGCGTTCCGATTCACGGGTTATTTTGTTTCTCAACGGAACGAGCGGAAGCGTCAGCAGCAATAAAGGAAGAGCGCCGTAACAAATGAATTTTATCTTTGACATACTTAGTCCTCGGACAATCGACCTCGTCAGTTTGGGATGGCTACTGCAAACTCAACAACACCAAAATCTCGCCCTTGCCTCTTTCAAGAGGTTCGAGTGCTTTGCCGATCAGTGTGCCGGGGCGATGAAGTTGAATACCGCCGAGATTCACGGGCTCGCTCTTCATCGCCGCGCCCGGAATGTCGCTCGTCACCAGCAAATCGCCGATGTGTATCGCGCCCTTGCTGGCATCGACTTTGACTTTCACTCTGCCCGTAGTCGCGACCAGCACTTTGCTTTCGCTCTTCTCTCCGAGCGCAATACCAGGCTGTTCAGAAACAACACCCGCTACGCGCGTGTCATAGCTAACCAAAGATGAAGTGACTTGATTTGATTTGGTTGAATCGAGGACTACAACCGTACCGGCTGAAAGTTGTTCAGATGAAGGCACCCATTCCGCGACGTCCTGATATTTCGCGTTAATGGTTCCAGTGAGAGTGATGTTGCCCGCGCCGGTGCCGCTAACGTTGATATTACCCACTACGTCCAATTTTTGGGTGGGGGCAGTCGTACCGGTCCCAATGCCAACGTTGCCACTGGAGTCGATGCGAATCCGTTCCAGTCCGTTCGTATAGA
>DNNE01000078.1:14547-14770 GCA_003487805.1 Blastocatellia bacterium
GCTGTCTGTCTCAGCTCTCCACTGTTCCCGTTTGACTGAAGCGTACCGATTTCGGTGCTGCCATCTTTAAGCGAAAGACCTCGGAACGCATTACTGGTCGAACCGGTCATCGTAATAATCGGCACGGCCGCACTGACTTCCAGGGCCGACCCAGGACTCGTTGTGCCGATGCCGATGTTGCCACTGGAGCCGATCCGAACCCGTTCCAGTCCGTTCGTATAGA
>DNNE01000078.1:15112-25435 GCA_003487805.1 Blastocatellia bacterium
GCTGTCTGTCTCAGCTCTCCACTATTTCCGTTTGACTGAAGCGTACCGATTTCGGTGTTGCCATCTTTAAGCGAAAGACCTCGGAACGCATTGCTGGTCGAACCGGTTATCGCAATAATCGGCACGGCAGCACTGACTTCCAGCGCCGACCCGGGACTCGTTGTGCCGATGCCGACGTTGCCGCTGTTCGTATTGTTGATATTGGTGCCAGTGGTCCATTGGGCCTTCGTTGTCTGCGCGTTCGCTAACAGCAATGCCAGGGCAAAACCGATTGCGGCCATCGCACAAGCTCTGTGCTGGCGTCCTTTGGATTTGGTTTTCATTCTTCGCCTCTCTAAGTGGTGTGATGTGAGATAGCAATTGACCTCGCCCTCGAACGCTGCGAAGCCGAAGGAGTTCTAGTTGTCTGCTTGGTCGCAACGAACCGGCAGATGATTAGCCACCGGCTGAGTTAGTTAAGACTAATTGCCGAGTATGCCGTAAACAGCAGGGCTCGTGGGTTAGTCTCAATACTTTTGCTCACGACTCGGCGGCTGTTTAGCCTCTTTGGGAAGCGCCCCCCTAGCCGTGTCGATGAGGCTTGTGATTCTCACCAAATCGCGGAACTCCTGATTTCACGGGCAGCTAAACACGCTCGACCTGCCCCGTCTGTGCGTTTGCACACATACGTCGGCAGCGCTCAATCCTGTCTCAGCGTCGAAAATGACCGGAGTCCGCGGATGGTGGGTTTGAGACTTTTTGGAGCTTAACAACCGGCCATGGCTAAACGCGGAGTATATACAGGAGAAGTTGCAGAGGCTCGGGGGAATTAGCCGCCTCCAGAAAACGCCCAGGCTTATTTCAGCCTCTTACGATTTGGATTTGGATTTGGATTTGGATTTGGATCCGGGGTCTGGCCTGCGATTTGTGCGATTCTCAATTAGTCTTTAGTTGTTCCTGTTTCCTGCTAACTCGTCAGCGTGGTCCCCCGCAAGATCGCGGAATCGCAGACCTGATCCCATTGACTTGATCGCTGCTTATTTTTCTTTTTCGACCGGCGCGTCCTTCGAGATAAACGGCAGTTTTTATGAGAGTGAATTGCGGCTGCGCAGGGTTTCATCGCGCAAGGGCGTCGGTCTTTTGTCCTTGCAGGAGGCTGCGTGAATAGTCCGGATCAAGATACACAACGCGGCCGCCAACAATCGTGGCGATGGCGGCTCCGCTGAATCGATATCCATCGAAGGGTGTGTTGCGGCTCCGTGATTTCGAGCGCGAAGCGTCGAATGTCCAGGAGCATTCCGGATCGAGAATCGTCACGTCCGCGCGCGCGCCGGCGCGAAAGGTTCCGTGATCTTGAAGCGATAGGATGCGCGCCGGATTCGTGGAAGAGAGTTCGATCAAACGTTCAAGAGAGATAACGCCGCTACTTACCAAACGATCCATCGCGAGGCCGACACTTGTTTCCAAACCAATAATGCCAAACGGCGCTTGATCGTATTCGAGTGCTTTTTCATCCGCATGATGCGGAGCATGATCGGAAGCGATCGCATCGACTGTTCCATCGCCCAGGGCTTCAAGAAGAGCATCGAGGTGATCCTGACTGCGCAAAGGCGGACTCATCTTGGTGTTCGTGTCATAGTCCTGCACTGCTTCGTCGGTTAGCGCCCAGTGATGCGGAGCAACCTCGCACGTCACCGGCAAACCTCTTTCTTTGGCGCGACGCACGGCGTCGATCGCGCCGCGGGTCGAGACGTGGGCCAGGTGAACGCGCGCGCCAGTCAACTCGGCCAGCGCGCAATCACGTTCCGCATCAACTTCTTCCGCCGCCGCGGGCATGCCGCGCAAGCCCAGGACCAGCGACCAGTGGCCTTCATGCATCACCCCGCCACGCGCCAGCGATCTGTCTTCGCAGTGATCGATCACCGGCAGATCGAATCCGCGCGCGTATTCCATCGCGCGGCGCATCATCCCGGCGTTAGGCACCGGACGGCCATCATCCGAAACCGCGACGATGCCGGCGTCTTTCATCTCGCCCATCTCTGCGAGCTCTGAACCGTCTGTGTGTTTGGTGATCGCCCCGATCGGAAAAACGTTCGCGAGACCCGCGCGCTGGGCCTTTTCGATCACAAAGCGTGTAACGGCCGCACTGTCGTTTATAGGATCGGTGTTGGGCATGGCGCAGATGGTGGTGAATCCGCCGGCCACGGCCGCCGCGGCGCCGCTCGCGATCGTCTCTTTGTATTCATGGCCCGGCTCGCGCAGGTGCACGTGCATGTCGATGAAACCTGGCGCGACAATCAATCCGGTCGCATCAAAAACTTCGACGTCATCAGGAATCGCATCACTGTAGCTGGACATGCCGATGATCCGACCGTCCTCGATCAAAAGATTCTTGCCGGTGTTGATGCCCTGTGAAGGATCGATCACGTAACCATTTTGAATTAGTAAGCGCATCTTCAGCTTCGTGTTTCCTACTAGTATTCCGCTTCGTCAGCAGAACCTTGGTGTCTTTTCGTGATTCCTGGTTCGTGTGATTTCGTGGTTTGGTTCTCGTCCGTTTATCTTGAAAGAAGACCACGAAAACACACGAACCGGAAACCAATTCACACGAAAGCGCATCGGTCAGATCACTGGTCCTCTCTCAAGGATCGTTTTCTCCGTTGTTTCTTGACCGTGCCGTTCCTCAGCGTCGAATCCGAGACATCCTGGCGTTCAGGCTTTTCTGTTATGCCCGGAGCGCCAGCTAACAAATACAAGACAGCCATGCGCACCGCCACCCCGTTGGTGACTTGATCGAGAATCAGAGAGCGTCCGCCGTCCGCTACTTCGGAAGAAACTTCAACCCCGCGATTCATTGGTCCCGGGTGCATCACAATTGCGTCGGGCGCGGCCAGGCTGAGATGGTTCAAATGCAAACCATAATGGACCGCATATTCGCGCATTGACGGGAAGAAAGCATCGGTCTGCCGCTCACGCTGCATTCGCAAAATCATAACGACGTCGGCATCGACGATGGCGTCTTCGATTCGGCGTTCCAGGCGCACGCCTTGCTCGATTAGACCGGCAAACTCGGCCGGCACCAGAGTTCCGGGACCGGCAACGCTAACACTCGCGCCCAGCTTTGACAGCAGATAAATATTCGACCGGGCAACGCGCGAGTGCAGAATGTCTCCGATGATTGCGACCCTTAATCCGTGCAGTCGGCCCTTGTGCTCGCGAATCGTCAACGCGTCGAGCAGAGCCTGGGTCGGATGTTCGTGCGCGCCATCGCCGGCATTGACGATTGCCGCGCTGCAGGCGCGCGCGAGATGATAGGGCGCGCCGGCCGACGAGTGTCGAATGACAATGCAATCCGGCGACATCGCCTGCAGATTGCGCGCAGTGTCGAGCAGAGTCTCGCCTTTCGATACGCTGGAAGTTGAAACGCTGATGTTGACCGCATCGGCGGACAAACGCTTCGCGGCAATCTCAAACGAAGTACGTGTTCGCGTTGAGGCTTCGAAGAAAAGATTGATTACCGTGCGGCCGCGCAGTGCGGGCACTTTCTTGATCTCGCGTTTGGAAACATCGCGAAACGTCTCGGCCGTATCGAGCAGATGCACGATCTGATCGGCAGACAATTCGCGAATGCCGAGGAGATGTTTGAGATTGAAGTCCGTGCTCATCGCGACTTTGTGTTCAGAGCTTCGAGCTTAGTTCTTAGAGCTTAGTCTGCAGCGCTATCTAACGGACGTCTAAGCTCTAAGGTCTAAAATCTAAGCACTTTTCTTGGCAATAAAAAAGCGGCCTCGCGGGCCGCTTCAAGCTACAGCTTCTGCTGCCGGTCGCTCAACGATTACGACGCCTTCGTCTTCGTCAAAATCGGTGAGCATCACCTTTATTATCTCGCTCTTTTTGGTCGGCACCAGTTTGCCGATGTAATCCGCCTGGATCGGCAACTCGCGATGCTCGTTGCCTCGATCAATCAAAACCGCTAACTGCACTCGCTTCGGTCTGCCAAAATCAATCAATTGGTCCATCGCCGCGCGCACCGTGCGCCCGGTGTAAAGCACGTCGTCGATCAGGACGATCGTCCGCGCTTCGATGTCACCAGGTAATTCTGTTCCGCTCACGATCGGCTTGGCGCCCACCGTCGACAAGTCGTCGCGATACAGAGTGATGTCCAGTATGCCGACCGGCGGACGATGGCCTTCGAGCTCCGAGATCTTATCAGCGATTCGATTCGCCAAAGGCACACCACGACGACGAATTCCGACTAAGATCAAATCCTCTATTCCGTGATTTTCTTCGACGATTTCAGAAGCGAGACGAGCGAGCGCGCGGTTGATGCGCGCCGGATCCATGATGCGGGCCTTTTCTGTGAATTCCACCGGCGCGAAATGGTAGCAAGAAGATGTAAGAGTTACAAGTCGATTGCTGCGGGGCAGTAGTCCGACCGTGAGGGAGGACGCCCACAAGGGACGTTCACGCCCTCCCTTACGGTCGGGCTACCGCCCCGCGTCGCGAGAAATAGTTAAGGGTCAACGACCGTATAACTCAACGGTTGGCCTTCGCTCACCCCAGCGCGCCTTCTCGTACCAGAACTCAACGCTCTTGATGATCCGATCGGTCCCGCGCAGGTCGAGTGGCCGGGTCGAGCCACCGGCATTAATTCGGTCGCGGAACTCCAGCTCTTCATCGTTGCCGTTGCCAAAATGAACGACGACCCGCTTAAAGACCACCGGGGCCATTTTCACGCGAATCTGCAGTTGTCGAAAAGTGCCTTCCTTGCTGCCGATCGAAATCTTGTCATGATCATCATGACCATCGACGTGCTTATCACCCAAAAACGTCCAGCGGCCCTGCGCGCCGGCTGTGTGGCTGACGCCAAACACAAAGAGGGCAAGTGCCACCACTCGTAGAGCATTTCTCAGATGCATATCGCTTGTCTCCTTCTTCAAGATTTAGACGTTGGCGAAATCCCTTCGGTTGATTTTTCGGTGTGTACTTTATGAAAAGAAGTCTGAAAGGACAATCGATTTTCGGCAGTCGAATGCTACAATCCAACCCGGCTGCCCTACATGATCTACAGATCATTTCTTCGTCCGATCTTATTTCGTTTGTCGCCCGAAGCGGCCCACGAACTCGCATTAGATTCCCTTTCCTTTTTTCTCGGCGCCGCGCCAATCCGAAAAGCCGTGGCCGCCCGACATCGCGGATGGCCGCTTGGTCCGATCAAGCGCTTCGGCCTCGAGTTCGCGAATCCGATTGGTCTCGCCGCAGGATTCGATAAGAACGGCACCGCCGCTGAAAGTTTGGCAGCTCTCGGTTTTGGCTTTATCGAAGTCGGCACAGTTACGAGCGAGCCTCAGAGTGGAAATGAGAAGCCGCGGCTCTTTCGTCTGGCTTCCGATCATGCGTTGATTAATCGGCTCGGGTTTAATAACCGCGGCGCCGCGCAACTTGCCGAAAACGTGAGACGCCGTCCGCCTGACTGCGTTCTGGGTGTGAACATCGGCAAGTCCCACCGCGTGGCGATCGCTGATGCGATTCCGGATTACCTGACCAGCTTCACCGCCGTTTACGATGTGGCCGATTACATCGCGATCAATATCAGCTCGCCGAACACGCCAAATCTGCGTGAGCTCCAACGTCGCGAACCATTGGCAGAACTGCTTAGGGCGTTACAAGAAAGAAACGACGAGCTCGCGAAAGACAAATCGCTTCGCCAAAAGAAACCACTGCTCGTGAAGATCGCGCCTGATTTATCAGAAGCAGACCTCGAAGCAATCATCGAAGTTGCACTGAACGCAAACGTCGCCGGCATCATCGCAACGAACACAACTGTCAGTCGGGACAATCTGCATGCGTCGCCGGCTGAGGTCCAGGCATGCGGTGAAGGTGGTTTGAGCGGAGCGCCCCTGCGAAGCCGATCCAATGAAGTCATTTCACTTATTCATCGATTGACGGAGGGAGGGTTGCCAATCGTCGGCGTTGGTGGCGTGTTCACAGCAGTGAATGCCTGGGACAAGATTTGCGCGGGCGCGAGCCTGGTCCAACTTTATACGGGCTTCATTTATGAAGGACCGAATGTGGCAAAGAAGATCAATCAGGGCGTTGCTGATATCCTGCGACGCGAAGGCTTCAAATCTCTTGATGATGCGATAGGATGTAGCGCTAAGTGACTGAAAAGAACCCCAAAGACAAACTTATAGTAGCTCTTGATGTTGACCAGGCTGCTCGCGCCTTAGAGCTGTTCAATTCCCTGCGCGATTATGTCGGCATCTTCAAGATCGGCATGCAACTATTCACCGCGGCCGGACCCGACATGGTTCGACAGATCGTCTCGCGCGGCGGCCGCGTCTTTCTCGATCTCAAATTTCACGACATTCCAAACACTGTCGCCGCGGCCGGAGTTGAAGCTACGCGACTCGGCGTTTCGATCTTCAATATCCATACTTCGGGCGGCGGCGAAATGATGAAGCGCACCGCCGACGCAGTCGCTGAAACCGCCGCGCGCGAGGGTCTAACCAAGCCGGCGGTAATCGGGGTCACCCTGCTAACCAGCGTTGATCAGGAAACCCTGCGACAGATCGGGATCGACGATGAACCCCCGTCAGTCGTAAAGCGTCTCGCCATGCTCGCACAAACATCGGGACTGGACGGCGTGGTCGCCTCAGCGCATGAGATCAAAATCATTCGCGAAGCAGTTCCCCGCTCGGGGTTTGTCATTGTCACTCCGGGAATGCGGAGCGCGACTGACGTTTCGGACGATCAACGGCGAGTCATGACTGTGGGCCAGGCGATTAGTGCCGGCGCTGATTATGTTGTTGTCGGGCGGCCAATTCTAAACTCCGAAAGTCCGGCGAAAGCAGCACGTGGGTTTCTTCAGGAAATCAAGGATGCTGTCAGTTGATCAAGCCCGATACTCTACCTAACCGATCAGCGGAACAAACTCTGGCGTAACGCGTTCATTAAGGATGAGTTTGCGCCATGCAACAACTTGCCATTATCATTCGCTAGTGCACAAAAAACTTAAGTTCTCACTAAACCTCGCGAGCTTGACAGCCTTACTGATCTGCCTCGCCTGCACCGTGGCTGCCCAACAGACAGAGGCGAATTCAACTCCTTTTAACGCCGGCGCTTATCGAGTCGGCGAGCGTCTGACCTATAACGTCAACTACGCGCAGTTTGTCAGCGCCGCTCATGTCGAAGTGTTCGTTGCCGGGCGCGATAATTTTTTTGGCCGGGAAGGCATTCAGCTAAGAGCGCACGTTGAGACAAACGGCGTGGTCAACGTCGCGTTGTGGTCAATTAACAACGACTACACGACCTACATTCTGCCTGACAGCGGCCTGCCCTATCGTTCTCAACAGGTCGTGAGACAAGCGGGGCGGACTTCAGAAGCTTCGGTTGATTACAACCAACCGGCAGGGACCGACGCGCTGCCTGCGCAATTACGCCTGGGAGAATCGGCGGGAACGCTGGATCTCTTATCGGCAGTCTATCGAGTGCGCGCGATGCCGCTCGCCACCGGCTCGTCGTATTTGATGAGCGTCAGAAGCGGCGACCAGGATTATCAAGCACAGATCAAGGTCAGCGGCAGAGAGATGATCAAGACGAATGTCGGCTCGTTCAATGCGATCGCCACCCGAGTCAACGTCAAGAAGGGTGAGGATTACGACATTCACGCGTATTTCAGTGACGACGAGTGGCATGTGCCGGTTCTGATTACGGCGCGCTACAACGGCGGCGACATTCAAGTTGAGCTGGCCGCTTCTGCGCTTACCGTTCCAGCACGAACTTCAACGCGTGGCCCAGTCGCCACTCCAACGCCGTCCAGCACTCGCGGCCCGGCTAATCCAGTTAACGTTCTGGATTTGCCTTTCAAGGTCGGCGAGCAACTGAACTATCGCGTGTTCCTCGGCGCCGCCAAGGTCCAGGTCGGCACGTTAACCTTTGAAGTGAAGAGTCGCGGCCGCTATTTTAATCGCGACGGCTTAATGGTTTCGGCGAGCGCGCAAACAGGTGGTCCCGCCGCAATTGCCATAAAGGATCAAGTTACCTCGTACGTCGATCCAACGACGTTGCTTCCGTTTCGGACCGAGCTGAATATTTCAGAAGGCAAATACCGCGACCTTCGCACCTACAATCTCGATCAAGACCGTGGCGCCGCAACGTCCGAAACTTCTAAAGAACGAGTTGAGGTACCCGTCGGGACTCACGATCTGATCTCGGCGCTATACGCGATTCGCACCTTCGATTTGACGATTCAGAAATCAAATGCAATTTCTATGATGGCAACCCATCGTCCGCTGGCGCTGTTAGTTAAGGCAGCCAGACGAGAAACCATCGAGTTGAACGGACAGAAAATCTCAGCGATCGTTTTGGAATTAAGGACCGATGAACCTCAGCCAGACCGCCTGCAAGTCCGAATTTGGATCGGAGACGATGCCCGCCGGCTGCCGTTGCGCATCACAGCCGTCACCGATCTGGGGCCGGTGCGCGCCGACCTGGTGATTCTGCCCCCCGCTGCCAGATGAACTCGTGATTAGATTATGAAACGAGGCTTCCTTAATCCAAGGGTCGTGACCAAGCTGGCCTTCTGGATCACGAGTGCCTGCATCGTGGTTGCGGTAGTTGCTTCGCTGCTGGCCATCTGGAATTTCGCCGGAACGGATGTGCTGTGGCGAACCGTAGCCACCTGCGCGGTGGTGGGCGCCGGCATGGTCGCGTTCTATGTAATCAATTCCATCTTCGATCGACCTATCGAATAATGTCAGAAGCCCGACCGTAAGGAAGGGCGCGATTCGCAAACACTCCAGTTCCGCCTTCAAGTTGACTGACCAGTTGCTTGCCTTCCCTCACGGTCGGGCTTCTGACTCCGACAATTCGATATTGACAATCATTTTCAATTTGGCGATACTGCCTTTAGAGCAGTCAACCGACTGCCGAACTCACTAAATGCTTCAATCATTCATCATTGTTCTGCGCGAAGGCTTCGAGTCGTTCCTGCTGGTAGCAGTAATCTTTTCTTATCTCCGCAGGTCCGGTCAGAAAAAACTGAGCTCGGCCGTTTACGCGGCAATCATCGCGGCGGTGGGTATCAGCGGCGCGCTGGGTTACCTGCTCTTTCAGATGCAAACCGGTAACGCCGACTCTGTCGAAAAATATTTTGGCACACGCGTGGCTGGGTTCCTCGGCAATGAAGCGTTGCGCGAAGCGGTCCTGGGAACGGTGGCGATCGTCATGGTCGGATCGCTGGTAATTTACATGTGGCGCACCGGACCAAAGCTGAAAGAAAAGATGGAAGAGAGGCTCGGCGAGGTCTCGTCCAGGCGATCGGGCTGGACAGCTTACGCGGGAATTTTTCTTTTCACTGCTCTGACAATCAGTCGCGAAGGAATGGAAACAGCGCTGATGCTTTTGCAGGTGCGGACTCCGCGATTAGTTCTGGGCGCGCTGATTGGACTGGCAGCCGCAGGCGGTATGGCCTGGGCGTGGGGCCGCTTTGGTCATTTGATCAATGTGAAGCGTTTCTTTCAGGTCACCGGAATTTTTCTGCTTCTCTTTATGGCCCAGGTCGCCATCTACACCTTCCACGAATTCTCAGAAGCGGGCGTCTTGCCGAACAGCGAAGCCATTCATGCGGCCACGGAAAAGTTTTCTCCGGAAGGCGTGTACGGCCAATGGTTTTCAGTGGTGATGGTTGCTGTGTGTGCGGCGTGGTTGCTGGTAGCGTGGATCGTGGATCGCGCGAAGAGATTGGAAAGTAATTCGATCAGCCTTGGACCAGCAAAGACTTAGCGCGCCACAGACTCGTCTAAGGGGAAAAAGGGCAAGGCATCACTGCCTTGCCCTTTGAAGTTTTGAGCGTCGGAAGAAACTTACTTGCCGGTATTGAAATACTGGATGCAGTCACCCTGATTCTTGAACGGGCTGCCGTCAACGCGGTTGGACGTTTGCCAACCACCATCCTTGCACTGCTCCTTATCGAAAGTGTAGATGGCGTTGTTGATTACCACGTTATCAATCAATGCTGTCTGCGTGCCACCAACGGCGTAGAAAGAATCCACGACAACTTGAATTCCAGTTACTGGGTAGCTGCCGTAGGTCGCCTGGACATGCGCATACGGGTCATAAAACGTACCCCCAAGCTGACTCGAATCAACCAGGTTTGTTGGCGCAGCCAGATTGCCGGTGTTTGACCAAATGCCTGGAGCACACGGGTTGTAGTTGGGCGGTGGGCCAATGTAAACAAATATGTTCTTTGGGCCGCTCGGGGTAGTAACGTTAACCTGGAATCGCGGCGAGCCGGCGCCACAAGTTCCAGCTGTGAATTTGTAATCCGTACTGAGATTATTA
>DNNE01000078.1:25733-49298 GCA_003487805.1 Blastocatellia bacterium
GTACTGAGATTATTAAGATCAGCCACAGTCAAACCTGCTGGGGTTTTGAAGTCGACTCCTCCATAGTTGGGAGGAGTAGTTGCATCGGAACGGATCTGAGCGGCCGTATTGGAATTGTAGCCCGGCGAGACAAGTTGAGCGTCGCCAAACAAGCTATATCCCGCCGCGGCAAGAACCGTGGCTACACACAACATGGCCGATACAACTGCTGCCAGCGCTATCGGCATGTTTCTTGTTATTCTTTTCAAACTCATCTTTTTCTCCTTTTCGTTAAGTGGGTGGTCGTCATAACAACCGACCGTTACCGGTGGAGACCCTTCAACACCGAGAAGTTTCCAAACCTGATTTTTCGCGGTGTCTTTCGGAGAAGCGGCAATCGGGCAAGAGAAACGTCTCGTGGGCTTAAAGCTTCCAACACCACACGCACCGTAGCGTGTCCGCACCCAACCGGGTGAAACTACAATTACCAGAGCGGGCGTACTCTATAGACCAAAAGTAAGAAAAGAAAAGGCGGCCAGTTGGTTCTGACCGCCTCTTCGCTGAGAGCAACTATTTGCCATTGACGGTGTAACTGACGCAGTCGCCCTGGTTCTTAAAGGGCGTGCCATTGGCGCGGACGTGCGTCATCCAGCCGCCATCTTTACACTGGTCTTTGTTCGTCGCCGGTGAGAAGCACCCGATCGACGCAGCTGACTTCAGCCAGGTAGCGAAGTTCACCGGTCCCGATCCGTCGATAGCATCACCGGTACCACCGGGGTTGCCAACATTGGTCGGGCCGCTCGCGCTATTCCACCAGTTGGACGCGGCATTGAACGTGCCCAGACCATCGTGACGGAGCCCAGCCGCCGTGTTGCCCACGAAGTTGTTCTGGTGTGCATACACATCCATACCCGTGATGTCCGCCGTCGGACTTCCCATCCGCACGCCGATCCCCACATAGTTGCTGGAGAACGTGTTGCCGCTCATCCGCGCTCCGAAGCCCGCCGATGGAGTGTAGAAGCGAATACCGGCGCCCCAGGTGCGAACAGTGATATCGGGATTGATGGTGTGATCGAACGTGTTGCCGCAGACATCGACATTCGTGCCGTTCGCGAGCAACGCGCAGTAGTAGGTTACGCGCGCGAATTGATTACCCGAGATCGTGCCCGAGACATTGCTCAGGTTCATCCCGGCACTGTCCAGAGTCGACCACACGTTTCCTTTTATAGAAGCGACCGTCCCGGTGGTACCGTTCCAGTTCCCCGCCAGGAACAGCCCCTCACACACTCCGCAACCCGAGATGTCGTGCAGGTAATTGTCCTGGAAAGTCACCGAGTCCGAATTGGCGAAGAAGAAACCGTCCCCCGAGGCGGTGAAAATGTTGTGCGCAATGGTCGGTTTGTTGCCGGTCACATACGAATCGATAAAGGCGCCTGTCCCTCCTGAGAAGGTGAACCCATCAATCGTCACCGGGTCGGAGGTGGTGATCCGGATGGTCGTGCCCCCACCAACGCCGTCAATGATGGCCTCTGCTACCCGAGTCCCGCCGTTCGGGCTGATGCCGAAGTTGGGGCCGCGAAGAGAGAGACCTACAGAAATGCCGACGTTCTCGACGTAAGTACCCGGACACACTTGGATCGTATCGCCCGCCGAAGCGACGCTCACTGCGGACTGAATGTTTGGGAACACATGAGGACAGGCTCCCGATGTCGCGTTGCCAACTGTGAGGTTCGCAGCGGCGGCAACAGCGCCAGTGGCGAAGATTATTAAGCCGAGCGAAAACGTGAAAGCCAGCGCTCTTAGCACTGCTGATTTATTTGTATTCATTAATTTCTCCTTTTCGTTAAGTCGGTCGTCGTCTTACCACGACCACAACGGCGAAGACACTTCAACGCCGAGAAAGTTCAAACCCAAATTTTTCGCGGATGTTCTATCGGGAGAAGCGGCAAGCGGGCAAGAGAAACGTCTTGGGGGCTGTCGACTTCTAACACCACACGCACCGTCGGTCATACGCACCATACCGGCGGTGAAATTACAGTTACCAGAGCGTGCGCACTCAATAGATCAAAGTAAGAAATGAAGGCGGCCAGTTGGTACTGACCGCATTCCGTAATTGTTACTTGCCATTGCTGACGTAACTCACGCAGTCGCCCTGGTTTTTGAACGTGCGCGGAGTGTTAAAGGCCTTCCACCCATCATTCTTGCATTGATCTTTATTTGTCGGAGGGCCAACCGACGGCGGCGCACACGGTGAGCCAGTAGTTGATGTCAGGAATGGCGTATAGGCAACGACTCCACCAGGATCAGCGATGTTGTCACCACTTCCAGGCCCGGCCCCGTTATACTTTGGGCCGCTCGCGGAACCCCACCAGTCGCCTGTGGCATTCAGAGAAAGTGGTCCTCCGGAATATGATCCCGGTGCTACTCTCAATCCATTCGTTGAATTCCCACTGATGCAATTATTATTCACCGACACGGCGCTATTCGCGCCAACGGCGAAGGAATCCTCGACGACAATGGCTTCCACTCCGTTTTTCAAAATGTTGCCGCTTATCGTTACCCCTGAGACCGCTCCGCCTACGTAGATCGTGCCGCTAACGGTGTTACCAGTACTGTTGTTACCGCTAATGGTAACGCCGGACGAAAGAAACATAGCGATTCCAACATCGAGCGTGTTGTTCGAGATAGTGATAGGGCTGCTACCGAAGAGTAGAAGCTCAGACGAACTAGTCTGGCCAACAAACTTGTTGCTGTCGATGACCGCATTGCTAAGTCCAAAATTGGTTTGAATGCCGTTTCCGCTCCCCGGCCCGGGATTATTGTTGAACTGGATCAAATTAAACTGCACCTTCGTCGGAAACGTGCCGTCATTATCCAGTTCGATTCCGGAGATATTGTTTTGAATGATGTTGTTGAGGATCTGATGGCCGCCGTGAGTTCCACTGAAACCGGGATTGGTCCATATGCCTGTATTCAAACAAGGATCACTCAAAGTGGACCCCTGCACTGTAAACCCATTCAGCACGACTTTGTCCGCGCCAATCTGTACGGGCGAGCAAGCGTTATTGATTATCGATTCACCGGACGGAACTCGGGTGCGAGCATCTACGTTGGCCTGTGCACCATTGAGCGTCAGCGTCTTGTTAACCTGAACTTGCTCGTTGTAAGTGCCCGCTGCAACAGTAATGGTGTCGCTCGCGGACGCTTTGTTGATCGCCGCCTGGATAGTTTTGCATGCTGTCGAAGTTGAGAGACAGTCATTCGAGTCGTTGCCGGTAGCTGAGTTGACATACCAAGTACCAGCGGCCTGGACTCTTCGTCCGCCGAATACCATTAGCCCCATTGTCAAAGTTAGGGCGAGAGCCGACAAAACGGCTATTTTCTTCAAATTCATTGATTTCTCCTCTTTCGTTTTTGTGAGTGATCGATACAAAATTGTCCTTGTTACCGGTGAAGACACTTCGACACCGAGAAAGTTCAAATCCAAATTTTCGCGGGTGTCTTTCGGGAGAAGCGGTAAGCGGGCAAGAGAAACGTCTTCGGGGCCGTCAGCTTCTAACACCACACGCACCGTCGGGTGTCCGCACCCAACCGGCGGTGGAATACTTACTAGAGCGTGCGTACTCTATACCGCAGCGTTGACAGAGTCAACGGGCTAGCGGTTGCAGGTAGTATCCTATTAATGTGTTGCCGAGGCCTTAGCCTGACCGTGAGGGAGGGCTCAGTTGCGATTCGGGCCGGAGCCCTCCCTCACGGTCGGGCTAGTGCCCCGCTTGTTTCCTGGCGACACAATCTTAGGACACTTCCCAGTTTAGGACCCTGCTGAAACAGTCCGGCGACATTGGTGTACAATCTCCGGTGAAACCATGATTCTGGTGCTGTTTTACCCCCGGAAGACAACTCAATGTCGCAACAATCAATGAACCCAGCTGTTCGTACCGAATCGGATTCGATGGGCGAGATCGAAGTGCCTGCCGATAAATATTGGGGCGCACAGACAGAGCGCTCTCTGCTGCATTTCAACATCGGCTTTGACGTTATGCCGCGCGAGATGATTCGCGCGCTCGGCATCCTAAAAAAAGCCTGCGCGCTGGTGAATCAGGATCTGGGCAAGCTCTCTGCGGAGAAAGCGAAGCTGATCGTCCAAGCTTGCGATGAAGTGATCGAGGGCAAGCTCGATGAGCATTTTCCTTTGCGCGTTTGGCAGACTGGGAGCGGCACGCAGACGAACATGAATGCCAACGAAGTGATCTCGAATCGCGCGATTGAGATTGCCGGCGGCGTGATGGGATCGAAGAAGCCGATTCATCCTAACGATGATGTGAATATGTCTCAGTCGTCGAACGACACCTTCCCGACGGCGATGCACATTGCCGCCGCGGAACAGATGAATAAGTTAATCCCACGGGTTCGGGAAGTAGAAAGTGCTATCGACGCAAAGGCCGCCGAGTTCAAAGACGTCGTGAAAATTGGCCGCACGCACTTGCAGGACGCCACTCCATTAACAGTGGGCCAGGAGATGTCCGGCTGGGCCAGTCTGCTGGAACGCGACATCGACCGCATGAAAGACACTCTGCCGGGTCTTTACGATCTGGCGATTGGCGGCACGGCCGTTGGCACCGGCTTGAATGCTCATCCGGAGTTCGCTGAACGGGCGGCGAAAAAGATCGCCGAGCTTACCGGTCTGCCTTTCAAATCTCATCCAAACAAATTCGCCGCACTCTCAGCTCACGATGAAATCGTTTTCTGTAGCGGCGGGTTGAAAACTCTGGCAGCGTCGCTGACAAAGATCGCGAACGACGTTCGTTGGCTGGCCTCAGGCCCGCGCTGCGGCCTCGGCGAGTTAGTCATTCCGGAAAATGAGCCAGGCTCGTCAATCATGCCGGGCAAGGTTAATCCCACGCAGAGCGAAGCGATGACGATGGTCGCCGTGCAGGTGATGGGCAACGACGCAGCAATTGGTTTCGCCGGGTCGCAGGGCCACTTTGAATTGAATGTTTTTAAGCCGGTGATGATTCACAATCTGCTGCATTCGATTCGCCTGATGCATGACGCGTGTCATGGGTTTGTCGAATATTGCATTGCCGGCATCACGCTCAATCGCGAAAAGATTGACGAGTATCTTCGTGATTCGCTCATGCTGGTGACAGCGCTGAATCAACACATCGGGTATGACAACGCGGCGAAGCTGGCCAAGAACGCGCACAAGAAGAAAATCTCTCTGCGTGAATCGGCAATTGAGCTGGGCTTGTTAACCGGCGAGCAGTTCGATGAGTGGGTCAAGCCGGAAGAGATGACGCATCCGTGAATCATCCACAGATTTCACAGAGCAGGAAATAGCCACAAAAAAGCACAAAAGGCTCAAAAAGAGTTTCGTGATTTGTTTTGTGCCTTTTGTGTCTTTTCGTGGCTGCTGGTTTTCTTTGTCTGTGTAATCTGCGTAATCTGTGGATGAACTCTTATGGCCCAATCCAACCTCATCAGCATTGGCTTGCGCGCCAAGACCGGGCGCGCGATTGCAGTTGTCCTCGGTGGTTCAATCGAAACACCGGTCGTCTTGCTGAAAACTGAAATCAAGCTCGTAGATCCGAAAGTTCCGGGCACCGCTCAGCCTTATCACGAAGTTATGGATCTACCCTGGGAAGAGTCACAGCGAGCTGCGCGAAAGTACGCCGCGGCGATCGAACGAACTGCGCACAAGGCGCTGGCGGAGTTGATAGACAAACAGCGATCGAGCGGGATTAAGATTGCAGGCGCCGGCATTGTCGGCGCTCCCGATCGAGATCTGGCGCGCATCGGGAATCCTCATATTCGGGCCCACGCCGCGGAAGGAGTTCTTTTCCGCCAGGTCCTCGATCTCGCGGCGCGATCGAACGGTTTGAAGTGGCAAGTGTTTTCTGATCGGAACTTCGATGAAGCGATGGCTGAGAAACTGGGCGCGAAGCATTCGCGAGTCAAGCGGACGATCAGCGAACTCGGTCGATCCATTTCTCCGCCATGGCGCGCGGACGAGAAACAAGCAGCGATGGCCGCGTGGTTCGTCCTGAGCGGTTCATAATAAAAGGGTAGCGTGCTCCCCTCTCCTTCTTAGAGAGAGTACTTACATAAGTAGAACCCATTCGATCTGCGCGCCTTCGTGTGGATTGGTTTTGGGTTCGTGGTTTTTCGTGGTGTGCTTTGCACTTAATTTAACAAAAAACCAAACCACGAAACCACACGAACCAGGAATCACGAAAGACACAAAGGTCCAGTTGCTGAGTCAAGCATGTTATTACCTTGAGAGGGCCGCGGTGAGGGGTTCGCCACTCGCCCTAAACCCTCATCCCAACCCTTCTCCCAAAGGGAGAAGGGCCAGGACTGCGGGCTTCTGACACCCTATCAACTTGCCTTTCCCCCCTCAATGGAATAGCTTTTTTCAGCACGCTTCGTCACATCAATGATCCCCGTCAAACCATCATATTTATTGGTGCCGCTGGTGTCGTTCGCGCTCGCTGCAGCGTTGACGCCCGTGGTGCGCCGCCTCGCGCGCCGTTGGAGATTCGTCGCCAAACCGAAAACCGACCGGTGGCACAAACGGCCGACCGCGATGATGGGCGGAGTGGCGATTTGGCTGGCGGTAATCACGACTTACCTGACGCTGGTTCCGCACACGAGCGCGGGATGGGTCGTCGCCGGCGCCGCGTCATTCCTTTTTCTGGTTGGACTGATTGATGACTGGCTGCACATCAAGCCTTATCAAAAATTGATCGGACAGGTTATCGGCGCAGCGATCGTCGTGAACTATGGACTGGTCTTGCCGTGGACTCGATCGTTGCCGGCCAACATGGTGATTACGATTTTTTGGCTAATCGGAATCACGAATGCGATCAATTTGCTGGACAACATGGATGGACTCGCGACTGGAATCGCGGCCATCGCCTCTGGTTTTCTCACCCTGAATTTCATCGCTGCCGGTCAAACCACGGAAGCATTGATGCTCGGTGCTTTTGCTGCGGCTTTGATCGGATTTCTGATTTACAACTCGAATCCGGCCTCGATCTTTATGGGTGACAGCGGTTCGATGTTCATCGGATTTTTTCTGGCGAGCTCGTCGCTGATAAATCTCGCCGGTGGACGATCCCGGGCCTTTGTGCCGGTGCTGGCGGTACCAATCCTCGTTCTCTTCATCCCGATTTTTGATACGACCTTCGTCACGATCCTGCGCAAGCTTTCCGGCCGTGCGGCTTCACAGGGCGGACGCGATCACACTTCGCATCGATTGGTCGCGTTGGGACTGTCTGAGAAGCGCGCGGTGCTGATGCTTTATGGATTAGCGGCGTTGTCAGGCCTGCTGGCAGTCACCCTGCGTGAATTAAAACCGGATGTGAGCATCGCCCTGTTGGCAATCTTCACCCTGGGTCTCACTCTCCTGGGCGTTTACCTCGCAGGCGTCAAGGGATACGACGAAGAGGAAGAGTCCCGCGCCGAGCATGACAATTTGCTGTTTGCTTTTCTGATCGATTTTTCCTACAAGCGCCGCATCTTCGAAGTCCTGTTGGATGTGATTCTGATCGTGCTCGCGTACTGGTCGGCTTATGCGATCAAGTTTGAGCCTTTCTCAAACAGTCCGGCGTGGAAATTATTCTTGCGCACCCTGCCGGTTTTGGTCGTCGTAAGACTGGCCGCCTTCCTCGCGTTCGGCGTATATCGCGGCATCTGGCGATATACGAGCATGGACGATTTGCTGGCCTTCGCCAAAGCCGTCGCCGCCGGCTCGATCGTCAGCATGGTAATTGTGCTATTCAAGTTTCGCTTCCAGGGTTTTTCGCGCGCGGTGTTTTTGATCGACGCGCTGGTGATGTTGCTGCTGTTAGCAGGTAGTCGTGTCGCCTTTCGTTTCTTTCGCCAGGTGTTGCCGTCCGGATCAGCCGGTAATGGCCAGCGAGTGCTGATCTACGGCGCCGGAGATGCGGGCGAATTACTTTTGCGGGAACTGCTGAACAACCGCGACCTGAGCTATGCTCCGGTTGGGTTTATGGATGACGATGCAAATAAGCACGGAAAACTGATTCACGGCTTTCGGGTGTTTGGCGGGAATGGGTTGTTACCAAAGATCATAAGCGACCACCACGTCGAACAGGTCTTGATCTCGACACCGCGAATCTCAGAAGAGAGGATCGCCGAAATTCTCAGCGAGTGCGAAGCGCGGAATGTTGAGCTGCGACGTCTGTCGATCAGACTGGAAGCGATTTCTGACAATCCGCTAAAATCTGCTTCCCAAGTTCCATGAACGGAGATTAATAGACCTCACTTTTTTTGAACTCCTGTGCCGCAAACTAGACGTCCATCGGTCAGCACGTTGAGGTTTAATCCTCCAGCCTTACGCTGGTTGTTGTTGCTGCCTGCGATCCTGGCGCTGACGGGAGCGTGGTTCGCAATGCGTTGGTACGTCGGCGACACCATCGCGGAATATACGTCAACGCCGGACGCCGACGGCATCGAGATGGCCCGCATGGCGACGCGTTGGGCGCCGGGCGACGCGCTGCCCCATTGGCGGCTCGCGTTTTTCGAGGAAAAGAATTTCAGCCCTGAGAACCTGGCCGCGGCAGTTCGCGAATACGAGCTCGCCGTCCAGGCTGAACCTTATGATTTTCGTTACTGGATGGAACTCGGGCGCGCGTTGGAAGCTACCGGCGACACCACCAACGGAGAGAAAGCCTTGCGCCGCGCGGTTGAGCTGGCGCCATCCTATTCGCATCCGCGCTGGCAGTACGGCAATCTACTGCTGCGGCAGGGCCGAGTCGACGACGCGTTTGCCCAGCTTTCGCGCGCGGCCGAAGCAGACGAACAGATGCAGGCACCGGTTTTCGGTCTTGCCTCCCAGGTGTTCGGCGACGACACGGACAAGATTGTCAGGGCTTTGCCATCGCCGTCGCTGCGACTGCAAATTGCCCTCAACCTGATTAAGAGCGGAAAGTCTGACGATGCCTTGCGAATCGTGCGCACGATCTCTCGGAGCGATCGACAATCGAATCGCGAGGTCACCGAAGAGATGGCGAAATCGCTGATCGATAATCATCAATTTCGCGCCGCCCTGGCCTTGTTAAGTGAAATCGAGCCGGACGCGAACCAGCTACCGGAGACCGGACACTTCTGGAATGGCGGGTTCGAAATGCCTCTCGCTCTCCCGGATCCAAAACCGTTCCATTGGATGATCGAGTCCCGAACACAGGCACAGTTCACTCTGGACGATGCGCGGGCGCATAGCGGACGCGGCAGCCTGCGAATTGTTTTCAAATCGCCAGGCAAACTTGAAAGCATCCCGATCACACAGACCGTGATCGTCGAGCCCGACACTCAATACAAATTTCAGTTCTATGAGCGCACTGAAGCGTTGACTAGCGCGAGTACCCCATTTGTGGTTGTCAGCGATACAAGCGGACATGACAAGCTAACTTCGTCGGCGCCGTTGCCGTCGGGAACAACCGATTGGCAACCAGTGACTCTGACTTTTAAAACGATGCCGAAACAAGACGGCATATTAATAGGCTTTTACCGCAATCCGTGCGATGAAAGGGAGCCGATTTGTCCGATTTACGGCACTGTCTGGTATGACGACTTTACTCTCCAGCGAATCAGCGGTCCCGGCTCTGCAAAGCCGGGCGCGCCCAGCCGCTAAAACGGTCGCGCCGGAAACGTCGAAGCGCCGGCACACGCTCGCCAGTCGTCTGGCGTTCCTGACGGTCTGCGTGATGATTGTCCTTACCACGCTTGTGTTCGGGACGGTGCACTATTGGGCGTTGGCCGTTTTTGCTACGACCGCCGCTGGTCTGGTCTGTTTATGGTGTCTCGACGGACTAACGTTGCGCTCGGTGCAACTAAGTCGTAACGCATTACAGTTGCCTTTGCTGGGGCTGATCATTTTGGGATTGATCCAGCTGCTTCCGCTGCGATCCGCCGCAGATAACGGAGGACTACAGCTATCGTTATCGCGCGCGCTTTCACTCGATCCCAACAGCACCCGCCTGGTCCTGGTCCAACTTGTTTCGTTGCTAATCTTTTTTTCGGCAACTTTGATCTTCACTGACTCGCCGCGTCGACTCCGCGCGCTGACGCGCACAATAATCATCTTTGGGTTCCTTTTGGCGATGTTCGGATTGACGCAATCTTTGACCAGCGATGGAACACGCGTTTACTGGTTTCGCCAGTTGACGCAGAGCACGGCCTTTGGTCCATTCATCAACCGGCATCATTTTGCCGCGTACATGGAACTGGTAATCGCCCTGCCCCTGGGGTTGTTGTTCTCGGGAGCACTTGAACCGTATAAGCGTCCAATGTACGCCTTTGCCATGTTGCTGATGGCCGTGGCGCTGATCCTGACGAATTCACGAGGCGGACTCATCAGCCTGGTCGCTGAGATACTGTTCGTAATTGTCATCGCCGGACCGGGTATGGGAAACCGCGAACAATCGCGCACGAGTTTGCTGATGCGCACCGCGCTGATGCGCGCGGCAATGGCCCTGGGACTGGGGATCATTTTATTTTTCAGCGCGCTGGCTGTTGGCGGGCCCGGTATTTTTGGTCGCTTGCTGGGAACCGTTAACGCGGCCGATCCGACGACGGGACGCGCGCACTTCTGGAACGTCACCCTGGATGTAATCAAGAATCATCCGATTCTGGGCTCAGGCCTTGGCTCGTTCAGTGTTATCTACACCCGTTACGATTCGGGCAACGGCCTATATCGTCTTGAGCAGGCCCACAATGATTATTTGCAGACGCTGGCCGACGGCGGAATCGTGGGCGGACTGCTTGGCTTGAGTTTTCTGATCATTCTTTTCGGCAGAGGTTTTGCGCGTCGCAACACCGACGATAAATTCCGGCGCGGGGTAGCGACCGGAGCACTGGCCGGATGCTTCGCTGTCCTGGTGCACAGCGCTTTCGACTTCACTTTGCACACGACCGCAAACGCGCTGCTGTTTCTGGTTCTCGCGGCCATGGCGACGCTCGATCGACGGGTTGATGAAGGAAGCGGTCATCGCCGCCGGCGCCGGCGTCGATCAAAGACAGCCGAGATTGAATCGCCGGCTGTGTCTCCGGACGTGCCGGCTTTGGCGGAACCAAAGCCCGCGTAAATTTTCTGGTGAGTAAAGCAACCGGTTGTGTCTTTCATCCAGGAAGATGTAGTCTTTGCGGGCTTTCCCTTGACCGGCATTTGCAGTGTTATTAGGCCCGATCTATTAAGGAGATCGTTTTCAAAGTGTCTTCGGCAGCAGCCGCCAGCGTCTCACCCGATCAGGAAAATTTGAGCGCGCCCCCAACATTGCCGGGCGTGTGCCTCGACGCCGTAGCTCGCCACAACAAGCCCAACACAGTAAGCGAAAAACGCGGCCGCGAGTGGGTCCATATCTCAGCCGCCGAATTCATTCGCCGTGTGCACCACATCGCTCTCGGTTTGGCCGACGCTGGCATTCGCCCGCAGGATCGCGTGGCCTTGATTTCAGAGAATCGGCCTGAGTGGTCCCTCGCCGATCTCGCGATCCTCAGCGCCGGTGCAGTGACTGTTCCGCTTTACACCACGCAATCAGTTGATCAGATCGAATTCATTCTGCGAGACTCGGGCGCCCGCGCCCTGATGATTTCCGGAGGACGAGTTTTGAAACACGCGCGCAAAGGTTTCGCGAACCTGGATCAGCTCGAAACCATAGTCGTGTTTGATCCCGAAAGCGCGGACGGACTGGAACGAGCAACAACTCTGGAAAACATCGAGGCGCGCGGAGCTGCAATCGAACAAGCAGACGCCGGTGCGTTCGACAAGTTAATAGGTCAGGTACGCGCAGATGATCTCGCCACGATCATTTACACCTCGGGAACCACGGGCGAACCCAAGGGGGTGATGCTGACGCATGATAATTTCACCTCGAACATCCGATCGATCGTTGTCGGCCTTCCGATCTCACCGGCTGATGTTTCGCTCTCGGTCCTGCCGCTCTCACATATCTTCGAGCGCACCGTCTTTTACGTCTTCTGCTACGTCGGCGTGTCGGTAAACTATGCTGCGTCATTCGATCAAGTCGGGGAATTTCTGCGTGAAGTGCGCCCGACGATCATGACTGCCGTGCCTCGCCTTTTCGAGAAGGTGTACCACCGCATTGTTAAGAAAGGGATGTCGGCCGGCGGCGTGAAAACGAAAATCTTCGCGCGCTCGTTAACGATTGGCCAGCAGTACGCGGAACTGAAATACAACGGAAAGCGCGTTCCGCTTTCTTTAAAGGCGCGTCACGCAGTTGCCGACGCACTCGTGTTTTCGAAATGGCGTGAAGGCGTCGGCGGGCGCTTGCGTTACTTCGTTTCGGGGGGCGCGCCACTCTCGCCGGCACTTTCGTATTCATTCCTCGGCGCCGGTATCAACATCCTGCAGGGCTACGGCATGACCGAAACGTGCGTCGTTTGCGCGAACCGGCCGGGAGATAATTGCGTCGGCTCGATCGGCAAAGCATTCGCCGGCATCGACGTCGCAATCGCGGAAGATGGCGAGATCATGGTGCGCGGGGCAAACGTCATGCGCGGCTATTACGGCCACCCGGAAGCGACTGAGTCAGTGATCACTGATAGCTGGTTTGCGACCGGCGACGTTGGCTATAAGGATGCCGAAGGTCACATCTTCATTACCGATCGGAAAAAGGATCTCTTCAAACTTTCCAACGGCAAGTACATCGCGCCGCAGCAACTCGAGAGTCTGCTGAAGCAAAGCGAATACGTGAATCAGGTGATCGTGCTTGGATCGAGCCGCAAATACCCGGCGGCCTTGATCGTTCCAGACTGGGAAGATTTGAAAAGTGCGCTGCGCGCGGCCGGGGAAAATGTCAGCGGCAGTCACACCGACATCAGCCGGATGCCCGCGGCGATAAAGTTAGTGCAGAAAGATGTCACCTCTGTAACCGCGCACCTGGCTGATTATGAACGCGTGCGCCGCATCGCTTTGCTGCCGGAAGAATTCTCGATTGAAAAAGGTGAGATGACGCCCACGCTCAAAGTTAAGCGCGCGGTGATCGAGGAGAAGTACGGAGACTTGATCGACGAGCTTTATCGCGGCGCGTAGTGGAAGCGCAATCGTCGCTGACACCGATCCCAGTCAGACAGATCCACCCTCGCCCAGGATGATCGAATGGGCTTACGCGAGGATTCGCAGACAGAGTTTGTGAGCGAATCTGGCGACAAGCAAAGATACTGGCAGTGCTATAGCAAGTGCGTTGCTAACGAGCCGATATGATTCGTTGACAATGTACTGGGGCGATGGTATAAGAGCGCGCGTTCATTCCTTAGCTGCGCTTTGCGACTAATAAATGCGGACCATCCCGCGCTGGTTTGTAGGTTAGCGAGGCGCTTTCCCGCCGCCTAAAGTGACCTCTGCTTCCTGGCGGCACTCACCTACCCTTCGATAAGGAGTCAAAATGAAACGTCTAGCATTCAGATTCTTTACCCTCATGGCGCTACTTGTGGTGCTAGCTTTTGGCAGCTCGCTTTCTGTCAGCAAAGCGTCGGATGAGGACCCCGGCTGGTGCACTGATGCCTGCGACACAGACTACACCGCCTGCTGTCGACGGTTGCAAGGGGGTAGCCCGTCATGTCCAATCTCGTGCTCGAATGACCAGGCTGCTTGCTACAAAAAGTGTAGCCCTGGCCTTCTTGAATAGCAGCATTCTGACAGTGGGGGGACACGCAGTGATTTCCGTCCTCTCACTGTCATAACTGAATCCTGTACGAGCGTTGCAGCTGGATTAATGAAAGTCAATTAAATCATGTGGAAAGCAATCGCCACGATCGTAATCACTACACTACTCGCCTCAAACGCCTCTTTCGCCCGCCCGATGCGGCAGGAACCTGCCTATGACTACCGCTCGCTTGCGATTGAGTCGGTGCTTAACGCCGCTCGAGAGATTCGATCGCTACCTGATGTAGAACAGCGAGCCAGACTTCTCATTAGAGTTGCTGAAGTTCTCCCGACCAGTCACCGTGACAATGCCACGAAGGTTTTGGATCTAGTCATCACGGACCTCGACGACTGGGCCTCAGAAAAAGGTGCGGGCTGGTCCCGCCGTGATACTGCGGCAAAGCTGAAAAGCGAAGCCCTATCGCTATACATAAAGCTCGATCCTGAGAAGGCCAATCTGCGTCAGAAAGTTTCCGAATCAGAAAACAATTCCGGCTCCAGCAAGGGCGGCGTTGCTCCGGCTTCGTTGCGAGGTGCTAATTGGTCCAGAAGTTTGCTGGACGCACAAACCGCCGCCGAGGCATTCGCGGCCCTCGCACTGCCAATGATCGACACTGATCTGGACCGAGCTTGTGTGTTGATCGGCCAGAGCATTCAAACAGGGGCATTCGCAGGATCATTGCCGGGCCTATTGCAGAAGCTTGCACAAGACGGAAATCGCAAGGCTCTTGACAAGATCGAAACTGCGATGATTCCCGCCTTGACGTCAACCAGCACGCTGGATTCTTTCAGCTTTGCTTACGCGATTGGCGCGTTGCAATCCGACAAGGGAATCTCACCGGCGGCACAATCAGCATTCATCTTCTTCTTGATGAATTCCGTTGAGGGCTGGGCGGGTTTGATCACAACTGAGGCGCAAAACGGTGGCGTTGCTCCCTCGTACATTGGTTCGTCATTTACAACTATCTTTCTTAATTTACGTCCGGTGATCGCACAATATTCGCCCCCAGCGCTTTTGCGGCTTGACTTCCTGCTGGCAGAAGTTACTCCATTCGTTCCGGAAAAGACCAAGTCACGGCTACAAGCCTTTCAACCTGAAACACTGTCGGAGCCGCGGGACCGCCTAAACGATATCCTCAAAGACCCCAGTCCTGAAAGGCGCGACTTGCGACTCATTGGGTTCGTATCTCAAGTGCTGCGTGAGGACGATCCATTGAAGAACATTGATCTCGCTGCCGAAGCGGTTGACGGGTTTAGTGATGTCGAGACGAAGGCGGCCTTTACGGATCTCTTAGTAATTACCCGTGCCAACCTCGCAATTAAGAAGAACAATTTCGTTGAAAGCCAGCGGCTCGTTGGAACGATATCTTCACCCGAAACACGAGCGTGGGCCATGCTCGCATTGTCAAGCGCTGCGAAAAAAACGGACCGCGTCACTCGCTTTACGCTAACCAGTGAGGCCTTAATAGCTTTAGACAAGGTTTCACCGAGTCCACACAAAGTTGAATTAGGATTCCTCGGGGTCGCGGCGTTCGTGAAAGACGATCCTTCCAAGGCCTTCGATGCGTTATCTACGGCGGCTCGATATGCTAACTCGTCCCCGGCGAAAGCAGATTCCCCCGCAAGGCGAGCTGTAGCTTTTGGACTTGATGTTGCAATCGGTGACATGCACACGAAGATTGGCGTCTACCCGGCGGCATTAGCAGATTTGAGAATTGACTCTTCAATTTCAGCACTCGGGACCTCAGATTGGTTTCGAGCCAATCAAATCGCCGACAGTATTCGCGACCTGGCCCTTAGGGTTGGTCTGAAAATCGAATTTGCGCGCGCCGTCATTTCCGAAGCCCCAAGAGCCACCGGGAAAAAGGCTGTTTCCACAAACTGACTCTCATTTGCCCATATCCAATGAAACTCTCAGATAAGACCCGCCGATTACTCGAGACGTCGGCAAACATAGGAATCGTTGTCGTTACCCTGGCAATTCTGTGGAACTTCATTTGGCCGCGAATTCATCCCAAACGGCAGGCTTCTGATCCTGTCGTGGGAAGTTCTGTTTCACTTGGCGGTGTGGACTGGAATAAGAATGGCAGCACGCTGTTGATGGTGCTTCAGGAAGGTTGTAAGTATTGCGAACAAAGTGTTCCTTTTTATAAGAGTCTTCACGCCCAGCGCTCGGGGTCACAACCTCGAATGCTTACTGTGGTTCCCGGAGAAGCAGCCAGCGTTACCCGCTACCTTTCGGAGCAGGGAGTTCCGACAGATGGCATTATTAATGCCTCCCTGTCTGATGTGAATGTTTCCGGCACACCTACGCTGCTCCTCGTTGATAACACGGGCCATATTAAGAATGTTTGGGTGGGGAAGCTGGACGCAAATCGTGAAAAGGAGGTTATGCAAAAGGCCTTTGGAATTCCCTAGGTGATTTTCGCTCGCTCTACTTAAGATTGTCAGTTCTTAAGTCGGTAGTGCCGAAAAGTGCTTAAAATCCGTTTGGAGTAATCCCGTCAGGGTTCGAATCCCCTCCGCCGGCACCAAAATATCCCTCGACCGTATCAATCATTTGTGCTCGACTTTCTTGTCGTGTCATTTTTCCCATCGGGGTGCTTGGGCCCAAAGGTGACGTGAAAGTGACGTGCGAAGTGGAGAACCGGAATGCATCCTGCGTAATGCTTTTCGATCTCCCAAAAACTGCGCTGCATCCAGTGCCCTCTCCAGCCAACTACTCTTTCGTTTGGGTGTTGAAGGAACGGGAGGATATGAGCAACTACTGTAGGATACTTGGAACGACTCAATTCGCAACCGAAGACTCTAAGCCGCGCGCTTTCGCTTCGTTTCCTTAAACACCAGACGCATCAACCACGCCGGCATGGACCAGACGTGACCGTCGATGTCGCGCTGGACCATCACGCGGCGCGAGTCGTTCAAGCAAGTCTCAACCACGGTTATCGTCCCGTTGCCTTCCTCGTACGACCGGCCGATCAAGTCGGCGTTTGTATCTGTTTCCAACTCTACGCGTTTGGATCGAAACGGCAGAGTAATCTGTCTTGCGCTCATGAGAACCTCTCTGGGCGATGACCACGCCTTATTCTATTTAGATTACGACGCGGTCAAAGAAGTTGTTCTGATCTATCGGGTTGTCGCCGCAATTATGGGCGGTCGAAGTTAAGATCGCGTGAACATAATGAGAATTTGCCGTTAAATCTACCGCCGCCCAACCGTAACCCTGAACAATGGAAATTCGTAGTATCAAACACAAAATTAAGGATGGTTTGCTTGATCGGTCGCGCCGGATAATAATTACTAAGTCTGCGGACGCACTGAGTCACATAAACATTATGAAGTTTGATCAGGGGATTACTTTGCGGTTTCTCATAACCGTTTTTGCGGCTGCGACTCCTATCGTATTCGTTGGTTGCTCAAACAAGGCGGCGCAACAAGGCTTTGATCGGCCGCCGGCGCCAGTGTCAGTTACTGCGGCGGTGATGCAGGACGTGCCAACGTATCTGGATGCGATCGGCAAGACGGTGGCTCGCGAAGTAGTTTCGATTCAGCCACAGGTTTCGGGGCGCATAACAAAAATCAATTTCACCGATGGCGCCAACGTAAGAAAAGGCGACCTGCTGTTCACGATCGACACTCGTCCGTTCGAAGCGAACCTGCGCCAGGCAGAAGCCAACGTCTCAAAGGACCTGGCCTTGAAAAAACAGGCCGAGGCAAATCTCGCTAAAGACGTCGCCCAGGCAAAATGGGGCGAGGTCCAGGTCAAACGGTATGGCGAGCTGGTCAGAGGCGGCGTAGTTCCCCGCGAACAGTATGAGCAGTTGCGAGCTACTGCTGATTCTCTTAACGCGACCGTCGACGCCGATCGCGCCGCGGTTCACAGCGCCGATGAATCGATCAAAGTTGATTCGGCCGCCGTTGACACCGCGAAACTGGAATTAAGTTATTGCTACATTCACGCCCCGATCGATGGCCGCGCCGGCCAACGCCTGGTCGATATCGGAAACATCGTCAGCCCCGGCGGATCGGGCACCGGCAGCGCCAGCAGTTCAACCAGTACAACTCCTGCCAGTAACTCGCTGCTGATTATCGAGCGGCTCGATCCGATCTATGCCGACTTCACGATTTCGCAAAACGATCTGGCGAACGTCCAGCAACAGATGCGCGCCGGCACGCTCAAGACTGAAGTGCGACTGCCCGATGCGACCGATCCAATCGCCGGGCAACTGACGTTTCTGGATAGCGCGGTGCAAAACACAACTGGTCAGGTGAATCTAAGGGCCACGGTTCCAAACTCAGATCACCGCTTTTGGCCGGGACGATTTGTGAACATTCGGTTGGTGCTCAGCACGATTCACGGGGCGGTGCTGGTTCCCGCGACCGCGCCGCAAATGTCCGCCAAGGGATCGTATGTCTATGTCGTCAAGCAGGATTCGACCGCGGAGCAGAGACAAGTGACGCTGGGCCAGCGCCAGGGTGATCTGATCGTCGTCGAACAGGGCGTTTCACCCGGCGAGCAAATTGTCATCAACGGCCAGGTCGGAGTCACTCCCGGCGGCAAGGTCCGCATCGAGCAAGCACGCGACGCGAATCAAACGAGCGGCGAGGCGAAGCAATGAATCTTGAGTGATCTGTTTAAGGACGGTTAGACCGAGGGTTTGAGATATTTAAGATCTTCAATGAAGTGAAAATCGTTTACGTTGTACGTGACAAGAGTGAGGTTAAGGTCGAGACAAGTAGCAGCAATAAGTGCATCGGCCAGTAACAGACCGTGAGTATTCGAATAGGCGCGAATCAGATCGATAGTTTCGAGTCGAGATGTCGAAGGTTATGTGGTTAAACTCAAATTTACTGAGATAGCTTTCGACTATTCGTTTTTCGCGAGTTGATTTTGAACCTTGTAAGCATTCGACCTAAATGACAGTACAAACTGCGGCATCTAGAGTTTCGATAAAGTCTTTGACGTCTTTGTCGCCGGTGAAAATCCGTGAGAGTACATTGGTGTCAATAAGAAATTCAGCCATGCCGCTGATTTCCTGGACGAAGCTGACGAGCAATTTCGTCGGGGGTTTCTTCGCGATTCGCCCAAACGTTCAGGACTTCGTCGTCTGTTACAACCTCTTGCGCCGGGCCGACAGTTTGTCTTTCAAGCGTTTCCAGCTTCTCGATTACATCCGCGGCAGCTTTAGCATCCGTGATGCGGAAACGGCGCCTAATTTCAAAGGGCAATTCAATAATAAGTTCTCCCATGGCGCTGATCTCCTTTCACATTTTGAATTGTATCAAACGAGTTACGCGCTGATTGGACGCCGATTGATTAGGGACACAGTCAAGCAATGAATCTTTCTGAGCCATTTATTCGCCGGCCCGTAATGACCGCAGTGCTGACGCTGTCAGTAATTCTGTTCGGCATTCTTGCTTACATTCAATTGCCGGTGAACGATCTGCCGGCCGTCGATTATCCGGTCATTCAAGTCACCGTCGGTTATCCCGGGGCGAGTCCCGACACCATCGCAAACAATATCGCTACGCCGCTCGAGCGGCAGTTCATGCAGATCAACGGGCTCGAGGTGGTGACTTCCAAGAGCACGCAGGGCGTCGCAACTTTTACGCTTCAGTTCGCTCTCGAAAAAAATATCGACGCCGCGGCTACTGATGTGCAGACGGCGATCTCGCAGGCGGCCGGTAGCTTGCCTGCCGATCTGCCTTCGCCGCCGACTTATTCGAAAAGCAATCCCAACGATCAGCCGATCATGTACATCGCTTTAACCAGCGATTCAGTCACTTCGGGACAGCTTTACGATTATGCGAGCACGCAGGTGGGCCAACGTATCAGCATCCTGCCCGGCGTCTCACGCGTAAATGTCTTCGGCACCAAATCAGCTATTCGCATCAAGGCCGACCCCTCCGCGATGTGGGCCCGCGGGATAACGATTGACGACCTCAGCGCCGCGATCAAAAACGGGACCAGCTACACCGGCGCGGGCCAACTGGACAGTAGTTCAGGCACCGCAATCCTGCGCCCGCAGGGACAACTGGAAACAGCTGATCAATTCAGCAACTTGATTGTCGGGGGCAACGGCAACGCTCCTGTCTATCTGCGCGACGTGGCCACGGTCAAGGATTCCGTTCAGGACGAACGCATCAACATGCGTTTTTGGGTGCGCGGCTATGAAGTTCCGTCCGCCACCGTAATCGTGGCAGTCAATCGCCGCGCGGGCGCTAATGCGGTGGAAGTTTCAAAAAGTATTCGCGAACTGCTGCCGATGATCGGTAACGAGCTGCCGGGCTCGATTCGCATAACTCCGATCTACGATCGATCACTCAGCATCGTGCATTCAGTTACCGACGTCGAGACGACTCTGGCGATTGCTTTTGTGTTGGTCGTAATCGTGATCTTCGCATTCCTGGGACGCGCCACTGACACGCTGATCCCGACCGTCGCGCTGCCTTTGTCGCTGCTGATTACATTTGTCGCGATGCGCGCGCTTGGTTACAGCCTCGACAATCTTTCTTTGATGGCGCTGACACTGGCAATCGGATTTCTGGTCGATGACGCGATCGTGTTTCTCGAAAACACCGTGCGGCGCATGGAACGAGGCGAGCAGCCTTTCGAAGCAGCCATCAACAGCGCTCGAGAGATTAGCTTCACGATCATGTCGATGACGATCTCACTGGCGGCGGTGTTCATTCCGCTGGTGTTTATGACGGGCCTGGTGGGACGCATCTTTCGTGAATTTGCGATCACCATCGTGATTGCGATCTTCGCTTCGGGTTTGGTGTCGCTGACGCTAACGCCGTTGATGTGCGCGCGGCTTTTGAAAGCACGTGGTCATGGCGTGAAGCAAACCTGGGTCGAGCGGGTGATTGGCGGTATTGAAAAACGTGTGCTGCGGGTTTACGGCGGATCGCTCTGGTGGTTCCTGCGCCATCGTTGGATCTCGCCAATTATTTGGGTCGTCTGCCTCGCCGGAACGATCGTCCTTTTCATTCTCGTGCCTAAAGCCTTTCTGCCCGCCGGCGACAGCAGCGTCATCTTTGGCGCCTTCATCGCGCGCGAGGGATCGTCACCCGATCAGATGCATGCCTTACAGGATCGCGTTGATAAGATGCTGCATGAAGATCCAAATGTAATAACCGATTTCACATTGAGCGGCGCGACCGGATTCCTGTCTGCAAATCAGGGGCTCACTTTTACCTTTATCAAACCGCCGGAACAGCGCGCGCCGATTCAGCAAGTAGCCGGGCAGATGATGGGAAAGCTCAACTCGATTCCCGGCGTCTTCGCTTTCCTGCAACCGTTTCCGGTCCTGCAAATCAGCACCGGTGTCACCGCCCAGCAACAGGGACAGTACGCTTACGCGGTCTCTGGCGTGAACGGGCCACAAGTCTATGAAGTTGGTCAGAAGCTTTTGGCCAAGCTAATGCAATACCCGGGCTTTCAATCGGTCTCGTCTGACTATTACGCCAACACGCCGAACCTGAACATCGATTTGCGGCGCGATCAGGCGAAGACCTATGGCGTTTCCGAAACACGTATTCTAACTCTGCTGCGCAACGCCTACTCGCAGAACTTTGTTTATCTGATCAAGAAGCCTACCGATCAATATCAGGTGATTCTGGAAGTCGAGGATTCAGCGCGTGCCAACGCGACAGATCTTTCGAAACTATATATTCGTTCCGACAACGGAGAGCGCCTGGTGCCGCTCGGCGAACTGGTCACCTGGAAACAAACGCTGGGACCACAGGCAGTGAATCACTTAAATCAGTTCACCGCCATGACGTTCTTCTTCAATTTGAAACCGGGCGTGGCGTTGGGCGATGCGACCAATTACATTCAAAAGAGCGCGGCTGAGATTGTTCCGTCCACCATTCGCGGAGAGTTGCAGGGCGAAGCGCAAACCTTCAGCAACACCGTCACCAGTCTGACCATCCTGATGGCCCTCGCCGTCTTTGTGATGTACGTGATCCTGGCAATCCTCTACGAAAGTTATGTGCATCCACTGACGGTGCTTTCGACGCTGCCGACCGCTCTGGTAGGAGGCCTGCTGACTCTCTTTGTATTTGGACAGGAAGCCTCACTCTATGCGTTTGTCGGCATGTTCATGCTGATGGGAATCGTAAAGAAGAACGGCATCATGATCGTCGACTTTGCGCGCGCGCGCGTCGATGCGGGCGAAGCGGCCGATAAAGCAATTCACGATGCCAGCATGGATCGCTTTCGTCCGATCCTGATGACGACGCTCGCGGCAATCTTTGGCGCCTTGCCGATCGCGCTCGGTTACGGAGCCGACGGTTCGTCGCGGCGGCCGCTGGGTCTGGTCGTGGTGGGTGGCTTGATTGTTTCGCAATTCATCACCCTCTACATCACGCCGGTGATTTACCTTTACCTCGAACAGTTTCAGGAGAAGGTCCTGGATCGCACCAAGTTCTTCGGTAAACGCCACGTTGAAGTTTCGGCCACGGCAAATCCTTCCGAACCAACTGGCTGAGCAGATGGGCCTCAAAGAGCGCCTCAGAAATATCACCAGGGCGATGAACAAGCTGGCAGTGTCCCGAGCACGACGCGGTGCGGCGCAGTAGCCCGACCGTCAGGGAGGGCGTGAATTCTCACCGCGCTCAACGAAGAACATCTCAAGCAGATCGCGCGTTGCGGGGAGCAGTACCGCAGAATACCGATGCCCGAAGTTACGACTCAAGCAATAACGAATGAGAGCCAGCCTCTTCCGACGCAGCCACCGCAAATTGGGGGATGGCTAATTGTCATCGCAGTTGGCCTGGTACTCAGTCTGCTCCAAAACCTAACCCAATTGCCGCAGGTGCTGGGAGCGCTTGGTGGTCCCATATGGGTCCGCCTTACCACTCCGGCTTCGCCCCTCTATCATCCCTATTGGAAAATCGCGATCATTTACGCTGCAATCACCGGCTGTTTCTATTTTGTTATGAATGTGGTCATGCTCATACTTTTCTTTGGCAGGCGACGACTGTTTCCAAAGTTGACTGTGGCCCTGATTCCGACGATTTTTATTCTAAGTCTTGCAGGTTATTACTTTGTCGGTCTCATACCTGGCGTAGCTGAAAGACCAGCACACCTCACTAACGGGCATCTGCTGATCGGAAAATTCGTGGCCTTGCATGTCTGGATTCCGTATCTGCTGGTGTCGAAGCGGGTCAAGCAAACGTTCGTTTGTTGACGTCTAATTCTGTCGCTCAGGCACATGCTCTCAGATCGATGCGTCGAAGCAACAATGAACTCAAGAACGCGGTCGTGGCTGGTAAGAATGTCTACCTAAGAAAACCAACGCGCCGGGACATGAAGGAATTCCTTGCGCTCAACCGCGCCAGCACGGAATTACATCGCGGCCTGGTGTCCCCGCCAATCGAAGGCCCGCAATTCACTGTGTTCCTCGAACGTTGTCGCCGCGCTGACACCGCTTGTTTTTTCATTTGTCGGGTGGAAGATCGACGGATAGCCGGCTCGATCAATCTTAGCCAGATCTTTCTGGGCGGATTTCGAAATGCCTATCTGGGTTACTTTATCGGCGCCCCGTACGCGGGTCGTGGTTACATGACGGAAGCCATCCGGCTCATGCTTCGCCACGCGTTTACGCACCTGAAGTTGCATCGGCTGGAAGCCAACATTCAACCGGGCAATGTTGCTTCCACCGCGCTGGTCCAAGACGCGGGCTTTGTTCGTGAAGGATACTCTCGACGTTACTTAAAAGTATGCGGCCGCTGGCGCGATCATGAACGGTGGGCAATTCTTGCGGAGGACTGGAAAACCGCTTCCCGACAGAAGCGATAACATTGATCCAACGAAACGGCTTCTGTTTCGTGACGCTTCGTGTAATTTCGTGGATCGTATGCGGGCGTCCAAACTAAGGAACTACAAACCC
>DNNE01000078.1:49598-50263 GCA_003487805.1 Blastocatellia bacterium
TCTAAGGAACTACAAACCCGCCACTCCAACTGCACGCGAATGATCGACAGCAAGTTGAATCTTTGACCCATCCGCTAACGTGGATGGTACCGACCTCACTATCCTGAGGCGAACCGAACCTCCATCGCGGAAGATGGCTTCAATATTTAGCATTGGCAGTCGGCCCAAAGAAGCTGTATAAGAGGCTTATACGAGGTCAATTCCTAAATGAAAACAAATTACCGCGCTTTTTTGATCGTTACTGTGTTCGGAATCACGCTGTTTACTTCAGTGGTTAACGCTCAGGGTCCAAAAATTTCCGAAGTCGATCGTGCTGAGGTCAATGCGGCTTCTGGCGACGACCTTATTGCCGGTCTCCGCTGGCGCAACATCGGCCCGTTTCACGGTGGGCGCATCGCGGCCGTCACCGGTGCGATCGGTCAGCCGGGCGTGTTCTACATCGGCGCGCCCGCCGGCGGCATTTGGAAAACCACCAGCGCCGGTGTCACGTGGTCGCCGATTTTCGATCAGTTCCCGAACGTCGACAGCATCGGCGCGATCCAGGTGGCGCCCTCCGACGCAAACATTGTGTATGCCGGCACGGGCGACTCGGTGCAGGGTTCGCTCGGCGACGGCATGTACAAATCTGTAGATGCCGGCAAAACGTGGACGCACATTGGCCTCGA
>DNNE01000078.1:50527-55650 GCA_003487805.1 Blastocatellia bacterium
ACCGACGCCGGCAAGACGTGGACGCACATTGGCCTCGAGGACACGGTCAAGATCAACAGGATCGCGATCGACCCGAAGGATCCGGATCTAGTGCTCGTGTCGACGCAGGGCGATGCGCAGCACAGTGGCCGAGGCATCTATCGCAGCACCGACGGCGGCAAGACGTGGACGAACGTTTTTAAGCCAGAGAACGCGAACGGCACGCGCGACCTCGAGTACGCTTTCGACATGCCGCATGTGATGTTCGCAACGTCGCAGAGTTTAGGTGGCGGCGGATTTGGCGGCGGCGGCGGCGGTGGAGCGCCACAAGGACCGAACGGCACAGCGCTCTTCAAATCGACTGACGAGGGTAAGACGTGGAAGAAGGTCGACACGCTGCCGCCCTACACAGGACGCATCAGCGTCGCGATCGCGATGCACACGAAGGGGCAACGTGTCTTCGTCGTTGGCGGTCTGCTCCAGGGCGGCTCGGGTTTGTATCGGTCTGACGATCAAGGCGCGACGTGGCAGCACATGGGAGGCGACGACACGCGCGTGGCCAACGGGCAGGGCGCGTTCAGCTCAGGTGTCTGGGTCGACCCACAGAATCCGGACATTCTCTACACGATCAGCACCACCGTCTATCGATCGACCGACGGCGGCAAAACATTCAACGCGTTCAAGGGCGCTCCCGGCGGTGAGGACCCGCATGAGATCTGGATCGATCCGACCAACGGCCAGCGGATGTTGTTCGGCTTCGATCAGGGCCCGGCGGTCACGTTCGACGGCGGGCAGACCTGGAGCGGCTATTACCAGATACCAATCGCGCAGGTCTATCACATTGCCACCGATTCTCGGTATCCGTATTGGGTGATGGGGTCGCAGCAGGACACGGGCGCGATCATGACGCGCAGCCGCGGCGATCTGGGTCAGATCACGACGATCGATTGGTATCCGCTGCAGTCGTCCGAGTTCGGAACCGTCGTACCGGATCCGCTCAAACCCACGACTGTGTACGGTGTGGGCTATGGAGCCGGACAAGGCAACGGGCTAATCAAGATCGATATTGCCACCGGACAATGGAGCAACGTCGCACCAAATTTCGGGACGGACTCGAACCTGTATGCCGCAGGGCGCGATTTCTGGAAGCGATTCGACACTGCGTTCGAACCGAAGGCGCTGTACGTCGGCTATAACTGCATTCTCGTAACTCGTGACGGCGCACAAACGTGGAAGGCGTTCAGTCCCGACCTCACCACAGCAAAAGGTCAACCGGTGGTGCCGTGCGGCGTCGCGCCGGCGGCAGCCGGTCCACCGCGGCCGGGAGTTCCGGCTCCGACGCCGGGAGCTCCGACTCCGAGTCCAACTCCAGCGGCCCCGACTGGTCCGCGCGGTGGCTTGCAGCCGGGATCGATCTCCGATTTCTCGCTCTCAACTGTCAAGCAAGGGGTCGTCTGGTCTGGCAGCAGCACGGGACAGATCTACAACACGATGGACGGCGGCAAGACGTGGAACAACGTCACGAACTTCACCGATCTGCCGGCGAACGTTAACTTCGTCACCGTCGAAGCCGGGCACGGCGATATCAATACGGCCTACGTACTGGCGAACCTCGGCTTCGGTCGGGGTGGTGCTCCCGCGGGCCCGGAGCAGCACTATATTTATCGCACTCACGACGGCGGCAAGACCTGGACTCGCATCGTCAGCGGCCTGCCCGTCGATGAACGCACAGGCAGTCAGGTACACGTCATTCGCGAAGATCCTAAACAGAAGGGCTTGCTCTTCGCCGGCACCGAGACGACTGTCTACGTTTCATTCGACGATGGTGATCACTGGCAGTCGCTGCGGCTCAATCTGCCGAGCACGTCGATCCGCGACATGGTGTTTCATACCGACGATCACATGAACGATCTGGTGATCGGTACGTACGGCCGCGGATTCTGGGTGCTCGACGACATGAGTCCGCTGCGCGACATTGCGGCGAAGGCCGCAGCAATCGCAGCGGCGCCGGCGTACTTGTTCAAACCGGGTGATGCTATTCGCTCGCGGATGAATGGGAACTGGGACCAGCCGATGAACCCCGAGCTGGCGCACGCGCCGAATCCGCCGTTCGGAGCGCTCATCTATTACCACCTGAGCACGAAACCCGCCGGCGAGATCAAGCTGCAGATCTACGACTCGGCGAATAAGTTGGTGCGGACGATCACGAGCACGCCGCCGCCGATGTATCAGCGGCCGCCATATCCAGATTATTGGCTGATGCCCTCGTCTGAGCGCGCGCTCTCGACGAACGTCGGGACCAATCGCATCAATTGGGATCTGCGTTATGACGATCCGCCGGGCTACAATCCAGACATCAATAACCAGATGAACTCCGCGCCGGGCCAGGTCACGCCGGCGCCGCATGGGCCGCTCGCCTTGCCGGGCACGTACACCGTTAAGCTTTTGGTGGACGGCGCCACGTACACGCAGACTCTGGTCGTACACAACGATCCGCGTATCGGCGAGAGTGCGACGATGATGTCTGGGCTGCGGGCCCAGAACAAACTGGCCATGGCCGCCGTGCAAGGCATGAAGGATAGTTACGCCGCCAACCAGGAAGTGGCTGCGGTGCGCGCACAGCTGGCCGCGATCGGGCGTGGCTCGCTGCCGCCGGAGGTCGCGACGGCCGCGACCGCTCTCGATACGAAACTGGCGACGATCGGCGGTGCCACCCGCGGCGGACGCGGCGGCGGTGGGGGAGGCGGGTTTGGCGCTCCCGCACGTGCTCCCGGCAGTGTGATTCCGTTCACCTCGATCAATGCGCTCTACAACACGGTCCTCGCGCCGCTGTCGCAGAACGGCATCGACATGCCGCCAACCAAAGCGGAAGTTGATACGTGGGAATCCGGCTGCAAGGAATTCACCGCGACCCTGAACGCGTGGAAAACGATGCTCAGCGTGGACCTGGTAGCATTCAACAGCCTGCAATCGAAAAACAACCTGGCGCCGCTGAAGATCACGCCGACGGCGATGGCGACGCCGGCGTCGTGCACGTTCGTTTGGCCCACGACGACGACCCGCGGAGGCAAATAGACCAAAGATAATCCTGCTAAGAGCGCGGCCGTCAGCGTCTGCAGTGAGCGCGCAGCGAGAACATTGAGGTCGGTACCATCCGCGTGAGCGGATGGGTCAAGTGCGTTGGGTGCTTCACCTTAATTTGGGCAGGCTATGGCTAAAACTATTTGGATTTCGATTCGCTGTTTGAATTGTCGCGAGTGGCTTGCTTCCCAGATCTTCTTTAGTGATAGTGAGTCGTTTGATACGTCGGTCCTTTTCGATTACCTCGCTTCCTGTCCGCATTGCGGCAAGTTGACGCGCAGCAATAAAGAAAACTTTCGTGCAAAGTTTGAAGATGGGGTTATCCTCGGTGATGAAGCCTAACCGTTATGCGTGCTCTCAATGCGCTACCCAACAATTCGTTGCAGGTGAGTGCGGGATAGCGCCTTTCCCAACTAGCTTTGTCCGGCGCGGCTTGCGTGCCACCGCCCGCGCCACCTGAACTCAGACGTTCGGTCGCTCGCCTTTTGTTTTTGACCAGGCGGTTTGGAATGAATTGCAGCAACGCTCTCAAAGAGAACGAAAGGAATCAGATTATGCCGCTCATCACCTGCGTCGAATGTAACAAAAGCTTATCCACACTTGCCGCTACCTGCCCGGCTTTCTCTATTCTAAATTGCTGCTGTTTTTAGGGAGCAGGTCACGGAGAGCTGCCGACGATTTACTTTTATTGTAACTAAGGAACCTGAAACCAAATGAAATATATTATCCCGCGCAATAAGTTGATTCCCGATCCGAGCTTTGAGGACATCCTTCAAGCTGGTCCAAGATTTAAGGACAAAGATGGAAACCCGGTTGGAGATCCGTTAACCCTGTATCGTGGAAACGATATGAGTTTCCCGAAGTCGGCGAAGCTCATCGAAGGGATGCAGTTCCTTTACAACGAAGGCACGGTCTATATACCGAAATTCGCTTCCTACGCCGAAGTGTATTTTGATTTGAGTAGGCAAGCATTAAAGGCAGGGGCAACCATGGTTTTGGGCGGCGCGGTCGAATCAATAATCGGCGAGCTACCAATTTATTTAGGCGCGCTTCTCCACACGGGTATTGAACACAAACTCTTCCCTGAAAAAGAACATGCCGCTTCGCACCTCAAAATGGTTGCCGCGGATTTAGTTAAAAAGGGCGCGGTTTATCTGCCGTACGCACAACTCGTCGAAATCGAGTATCAAGTAATTCCTCCCAAATTCCTACGCAAGGCGGAACACCGTTTCCTCTTTACATACGAGCGGCTAGATGGCGAACGGACAACCTACGGTTTTTGGACGTACAGTTCCAATCCGCAGGACAAATTCGTTTTGGCTATGATTGACGCTCGGCTGAAAAGCGAGCTTGGATATCTAATCCCCATGATTCAGGGGGAACAGATTAATTCAGAACAAGTGTGGGCTGCTCACGTCGAGAAATATCAGTCACGATATGGTGAGAAGTGGCGAGAACACGGGGCAGAATTGGTAACCGAGTTCAAGAACGCCTGCGATGAAGAGTTGGAGCGAAAAGGCTTTATCAAGGGGCGACCCCTTCATGCAGCGACCTTGGAGCGAATTGCCCCGCTCGTCCCATACTATCGGCAAATTCCGCGCTTCAAGGAGTTGGTGCAGTTTCTTGAGTCAGGCGACATGGAGATCAAATTCACGGAAACTTTGGATTCCGCAGTTTAAATAGATGGCGCAGTTTCTTGAAGAGTCAGCAGGAAACAAGCCGGGGACGCCTCGCAATTCTCTTGAACCTGCGGCGCCATCCAACTCAACTGAGTGACGAGGATGGCAACCAGGGCTGGGAACTGGTCACTGTAACGGAAACGCCAACAACCTCCGAGCGTGGCGGCTCTGTTACTATTTACCTCAAACGGGCAAGATAATCTGATCGTTTTCTGCGCGCGAGGCGCGGATTAGCGCGTTCCTTAACTTGTTTCGTTCAAGAGTTGTAGGTAATCGCGCCACCGATCAACTCAACCGTTAAGCCGACGGGAGACATGTAATGAAACGCACCTGGACGATCATCGGCGTAAGCGATGTGCCGAGTAGCTTCAAATGGTACCAGTC
>DNNE01000137.1 GCA_003487805.1 Blastocatellia bacterium
CCGGGCTATTACATTTAGCGCCTTTGGCGCTCAAACCAGATATATTGATTCAAGTATGTTATTAACAGAAAACGTGATGCCCTCCGCTCACTCTGTGAGGGAGTATTTAGAAAGCCATTCAGGAGAACTTATGAAAAAGATTTTTTCGATCTGTGCGATGGTCGCATTGACTGGAGTCATCGCAATTTCCGTAATCGCTCAAACTCCGCGACCCACACCGACGCCTGTGCCGAGACCTGCTGCGACGCCGGCGCCTGGACCGAGACCAACGCCTACCCCGGCTGTGGCGAATATGCCGGTGCCGCAAAGCAGGATTGCTTTAATTGATACGACCGCGTTTGGTGACGAGAAAACCGGGATCTATCGCTATGTGGACGCCGCCAGGGCCATACAGACTGAATTCAAAACGCGTACGGACGAAATCCAAAGTCTTGAAAATCGCCTCAATGCGTTAGCCAACGAAATTAATGCGCTGATGAAGGTCACGCCCGTAAATCAGACAGCCGTGCAGGCAAAACAGCAGCAGGGCCAAAGTCTGCAGGCCGAATACAATACCAAGAAGGCGAAATTAGACGAGGATGTCGGCAAGAGATATGAACAGGTGGTGTCTCCGATTTCCGCACAGATTGGCGCGGCGATGGATCAGTTCGCGGCGCAACGTGGCGTAACTATGACGCTGGACTCAAGTAAACTATTACCCGTGATTCTAACTTTGGTCCCCGCCGTTGATTTAACGCAGGCTTTTATCAATGAGTTCAACAGCAAGAATCCCAGGACGGCTGGGCCGCCGAGACCGTAAGCGAAGAAAGTTATCCACAGATTACACAGAGGTAAAACAAATCCGATAATCTGCTTGGTTGCGAATTTGAATCTAAAGGAAGTTAGTCCGGCGTTACTTAGAGGGAGTATCTATGAGGTATCGGGCTTAATGTCTAAGCCAATCTGTGGAATCTGTGGATCAATCTTGAACGTTTCATGATCCGAAGCGATTACGATACTCAGCTGAATTAATGAACGCTTTCACCATCTCGGCCGCCCGGTAATCGCCATTGAATTGATTCAGCTTCGCCAGCCAAAAATCAAACCCGTCGAAATTTGTGTTGGGAGCATCGTCCGGGCTGCGACGCAGGTAACCGAAGTACTGCATCAACACGAACGCCCGGTTGAACTCAGCGTTCGTGAACGTCACATTCTCAGCAACCTTTCTCAGCACCGTCGCGCGCGACTCCTGCTGAGTTACAAGTCCGTTCACGAGCGCATCGCGCTCCGTCGTCGTTAACACGCCGCCAGCCTGGGTGTTCAGTTTGTCGACATATTGAGCGGCTGACAGCGTCAGCGGGTAGTTCGCCAGGAACTCGTCTCTGCTCACAAACGAATTGATTAAGTCGACAGTATTTGCTTCGAGCAATTGCTCCCATCCGGGGTTCCCAACGATCACGCCGCGTCCGATTGTTTGAGTATCTCGCACGAACTCGCGATATCGCGGGAGTGCACGCGGTCGTGGCGCGGTCGCGGGAAGCGAGGCTCTGTATAATCGATAAACCAGAAAGCCGGTGCGTTGAAATTCGATCGAAAGAAAGAACGCTGCGGAGGTGTCGATGCGTTTCACTTCCCGGCACTGGACATCGGTGCCGCACGATTCGATATTGGTGGTCCAGAAGCTTAGGCCTGAAGGATCAGATATACGGTTAAGAAAGTCGTGATAATGCTGGTCCGCATAAAAGCTCGAGGCGTCCACGGGGTTAGCTGGGTTGCCGGGAAAGAACGAAGGACCGTCGTGGATTATCAACTGCGCTGAATTGCGTGGGCCGATGCCGGCGTTCCCGGTCGCATTGAGCAGACCGAGGAAAACCGTCTCGTTCGGTTCAAGGATGCCGTCGCCATTGATGAGCACGTCGAAGGTCTTCTGTGTTTCGCCCGGCGCGAAACGAAGCGTGCCAACCGAGGTGGTGTAGTCACTACGCTCAGAAGCTGTGCCATCTGTGGTGAAGTAATCCGCGGTGGCTGCGGCTGAGACGTCGCCAATCCGCGTGACTGTGATCTGCGCTGAGCCGGCGCCGCCCTCAAAACCCTCGAACTGTGGGGCGGCGAAATTAATGATGCTGAAAGTCTGAGAGCCACATGGTGTCGCTGCCGAAGTTAGACCGCGCGGATTCGGATCAGCAAAAGAAAAGTCAGCGAGGTCATTATTGGTGTCCGTGCAACCGCCGCCAATTCTCAGGAGAGACTTTGCTGCTGAAGGCGCGATTGTCGGCGTGCCCTCAGAGCAGGTAGCGGTGCCGTAGCCAACCAAATCAACAACGGCGCCCGTCAGATCGGGGGATGCCGGACAGCCCGCCGGCAGTGTCTGATCTTTTCCCAACAAAGTGATCTGTCCGCCGGTGCTGCCGAGGTTGACGAACGGGATCGGAAAATCGCCGTTCAGGGGTTGTCCGTTTGTGCCACTGCCGGTGAACTGAAAAAGCACGTGTGCGCCCGGTGCTATGGGAATGCTGCTGTTGGAAACAAACCGGACGCCGACTACTGACGCTGACGACCCTTCGATACTCATGATGTTCAGCGTCCAGCCGTTTATGTCGACGAATGAATTGCCGCGGTTGAAAAGCTCGATAAAATCGTTCTGGTAAATCGCGCCGGGCTCGCCGCCGCGCGTGTAGATTTGGCTGATGCGAATATTTGAGTCAGCGGTCGCCTGGCCCAACGCTGAAGGCGCGGCCGTGGTGATTAGCAGACCAGTGATAATGGCGAATACTAATGGAGCGATTTTGCGACAGGCGAAGCGAAAGACTGCGCACGGAAAAGGGGAATTTTTCATTTTCTCGTAGTGAGTTACGGTTAATGCTGCGTAAAGTACGTGACTTGTTTTTAGCTTACAACAAGTGTGCCGTCGAGGTAGGACTTAGACGTAGCTAATGCTGTTAGGGTTTGCTCGGCATTTGTGTCTTCGCGGCGGGAGACCCCCGAAAACACTTAAAACATAGATTTTGGAGCAGCAATTTAGGCGCGGCCCATAACCTTTTCCAAAGTTTGCAGTTTATGTAGATTAGAGAACCAATGGCGCGCAGCGAACCGGCACAGAAAGTTCGTCCTACGGGGGCGGATGAGCGGCTTTTGATTGAAGCGGCTCAGCGCGACCGCGCGCGGTTTGCTGACATTTACGAAGAGTATTTCGAACTGGTTTACGCATATGTTGCGCGGCGCGTCCGCGATCGGTCGACAGCAGAGGACTTAACGAGTGACGTCTTTCATAAAGCCCTTGCGAATCTTCCGAGGTTCAAATGGACCGGCGCGCCCTTCGCATCGTGGTTGTTTCGGATCGCGTCGAACTTGATCGCCGATCGGGCCAAGCGCAAAGCGAAAATCTCTGCGAGCTCGGAAGAAATCGAACTGATACCCCAGGATTCGCGCAAGGACAGCCAGTCGGGTTTGGAAGACGTGGAAAGACAGGCGCAATTATTTCGATTGGTTGAGGGACTGCCGGAGGATCAGAAGCTCGTGGTCGCTTTGCGTTTCGCCGAAGATAAATCGATCAAGGAGATTTCGAACGAACTCGGGCGAAGTGAGGGGGCGGTGAAGCAGTTACAGTTTCGGGCGCTACAAAACTTGCGAGCGAAGCTCGCGGACGAGTGATAAGTGATGAGTGAAGTTGAATTAACAGAGCAACTCGATCAAGCGATTGAAGCGATGCTGAGCAATTCGCCGGGCTCGCCTTCTCCAGTTGATCAGCGGGTCGCGGAATTGCTGAGCGTGGCCGCGGAGCTCCGCGATCTGCCCGGTGGCGGGTTTAAGAGCCGGTTGCGGAGTGAACTTGAAAAGGAGATCAGCATGAGCGCAACTGCAGAATTAATTACAGGTGACGACCCCAAAACTCGAGCAGGCGTCAGCGCAGTCACACCCTATGTCGTCGTCTCAGACGTTCATCAGGAGATCGACTTTATCAAGAAAGTATTTGGCGCCGAAGGCAAAGTGTATGGACTCGGCTCGCAAGGCGGCTTTCATTCTGAGTATCGAATCGGCGACTCGATGCTGATGATCGGCGGCGGCGGCAAGGGTTCGAAGTGGCAGGGAACGCCGGTTCCGGCAGTGTTTCATCTCTACGTCGAAAACGTTGATGGCGTATATCAGCAAGCGATGCAGGCGGGCGCAATTTCTTTGATGCCGCCGGCGGACATGGAGTACGGTGAGCGCGGCGCCGGGATCGAAGACGTCGGCGGCAACCATTGGTACCTCGCCACGGCGACCGGACCAACTCACGTTCCAGAAGGTGTGCCAAATCTCATGCCTTACTTTCATCCGGTCGGCGCGCCGAGGATGATCGAATTTCTCAAACAAGCATTCGGAGCTGAGGAAGTCGCGGTCCATCAATCACCTGATGGCATCGTACAACACGCGAAAATTCGGATTGGAGCTTCGATCATAGAGATGGGCGAGGCGCACGGTTCATGGCAACCAAAGCCCATGCATTTCATGGTCTATGTCGATGACGCGGACGAATGGTACGCGCGCGCGATGAAAGCTGAAGGCGCAATCTCTGTGGGCGCGCCGGCGAACGCGCCGTACGGCGGCCGCTCAGGAACGATTCAGGATCCATTTGGGAATACGTGGTACCTGAGTTCACAAACCAAAAAGAAAGAAGACAGCACGGCGTCGAGGAGGACATCTATGGCGGCATCAAAGCTTTTCCGAGTGGCTTTACAGGTTGCGGATCTGGATCAAGCATCAGCGTTTTATGCAAAGCTGCTTGACGATCCCGGCATTCCGATCCCGCGCGGCTCGCGGCATTATTTCAATTGCGGGCCGGTGATTCTGGCGCTGGTGGACGTCGCCAAAGGCGCAGGTGAGAAACCGCAGCCAACGCCGGACTACATTTATTTTGCGGTGAATAACCTCCAGGAAGTTTTTGCCAGAGCGAAGGCCCTTAATTGTCTGGCGAACGATCGGTATCACGACCAAAACGCCGGAGAGATCTTGAAGCGGCCGTGGGGTGAAGTCTCTTTCTACTGTGAAGATCTGTGGGGGAATGGTCTATGCTTCGTTGATGAGACCACGCTATTTACTGGGAAGTAAGCTAATGATAATCAGACTGTTTCTTACTTTAACATTTGTTCTCGCGGGCGGTATTGGAAGCAGGCTGATAGCGCAGGTTACGCCGCCCAAATCGATCACTACCCTCGAAGTTGGCCGGATCGTCGAGGCGATGAGTGGCACCTGGACCGGCAAAATGACGGCGAACGTGCCAGGTTTTCCGGCCGAGACCTTTGATTGGAAAATGAATTGCCAGATCGTCGCGCAGAACGCCGGGCTCTCGTGCACGAACACAGGCAAAGCTTCCATCGGCTCGATGTCTGAATCATGTCTGCTGGCGTTCGACCCTGAAGGCAAGGCCATCCATTACATGTGCGTCACGTCGATGGGAGAGGTGCACGATCATAAAGGCAAATGGATCGACGACCGGACGATTGAATTCGAGCCGCTGCGCGCCGGATTCAACGGACAGCCGATTACCGAAACTCTTAGGTGGCGTTTCCCAGACTCCGACGCCATCAACAAGACCTCAGAAGTTAGGTTGCCTGATGGAAGCGTTATGAAGTTCGAGTTCAACGGCAAGCGTAGTAGAGTTCTCATTCCGGCAAAGTAGAATTGAAAATAATCAACGGAGATGAAATCAATGACCAAACCAATTCCAGAAGGTTATCACTCAGTCACACCTTACCTGATTGTCCGCGGAGCATCCGATGCTATCGAGTTTTATAAGAAGGCCTTCGGCGCGGTCGAGCTGTTCCGCTTTCCGTCGCCCGACGGAAAGATCGGTCACGCCGAAATAAAAATTGGCGATTCGCCGATCATGTTGGCTGATGAATACCCCGACATGGGCTACAAAGGGCCGCAGTCGATCGGCGGCTCGCCCGTCAGTCTGATGATCTATGTAGAAGACGTCGATTCAGTATTCAATCGAGCGGTTGCAGACGGTGCGACGGTGAAGGAAGCTTTGCAGGACAAGTTTTACGGCGATCGAATCGGCACAGTGATCGATCCGTTTGGACATGTCTGGCATCTGTCCACGCACAAAGAAGATGTCTCGATCGAAGAGATGCAGGAACGCATGAAAGCGCATACAGCCGGCGCTTCCGGCGGCGAGTGACGACTTTGCGTCCGCGGCTTTCGCCGGTGTAGAGTCTCTCGCGCGAGGCATCACTTTCATGAGAACAAAAATCATCAGCGCCGGCGTATTGGTCGCGGTGCTCTGTATATTGTGGGCGGGCGGCAACAAAGGCGCGACTGCGGTTTCCACTCAACAATCAAACCCGTCGCAAAGCGCGTCGGGAGATCTACATTTCAAGGCTCCGAATGGCTGGACCACCGAGCAGACTTCCTCGCCGATGCGCGTAGCACAGTACAAACTGCCAAAGGTGGAAGGGGACAAAGAAGACGCGTCTCTGGTGCTCTACTACTTCGGCGCGACCCAGGGTGGCACTTCACAAGCAAATATCGATCGATGGATCTCGCAGATGCAACAACCTGACGGCAGTTCGTCGAAGGACAAAGCAAAAACCGAGACGATCACTGTTAACGGATTGAAAGTGGCCACGGTTGATGTGACCGGCACGTACACCGCTGAGATGGCGCCCGGCAGCAAGACTTTTCATAACGACGAGAACTATCGTTTGCGCGCGGCGGTGGTTGAAACGCCAAAAGGGAATTACTTCGTGAAACTTTCAGGGCCGGCGAAGACAATCGCGCGTTGGGACCAGTCTTACACCGATTATTTGAAATCATTTGAGTTTAAGTAGTCGTGTCAGAACCGGGAGCGGTAGCGACCGGATCAAAAAATCAAGTCGAGTGTCGACCCGGTCGCTACCGCTCCCGGTTCTGACACGTTGAGCACAATGACCGCATCCCTCAAAACGTCTTCAATCCGCGATCAAGTCTCGGACACAGAATGGCAAGCCCGAGTCGATCTCGCAGCTGCTTATCGTCTGGTTGCCCTTTATGGTTGGGACGATCTCATCTTCACTCACATCTCAGCGCGTGTACCCGGCGCCGATCATCATTTCCTGCTGAATCCATACGGCATGATGTTCGAAGAGGTGACTGCTTCGAGTCTCGTCAAGATCGATCTCCAGGGCAATAAGGTCATGGAATCGCCTTACTTCGTCAATCCAGCCGGCTTCACGATTCACAGCGCCGTGCACGAGGCCCGCGCAGATGCGCTGTGCGTGATTCACCTGCACACGCGTCATGGCATCGCCGTGTCCGCGCAGGAGAAAGGATTGCTGCCGCTTTCGCAACAGGCGATGTTCGCGCTCTCTTCGCTTGCGTATCATGACTATGAAGGTTTGGCGCTTGATGAAGAAGAGAAGCCGCGCTTGGTTTCCGATCTTGGCGACCGGAAATTCATGATCCTGCGCAACCACGGATTGCTGACAATCGGAAGAACCCCTGCCGAAGCATTCCTCGGCATGTTCCTGCTGGAGCGCGCCTGCGAAATTCAGATTCTGGCGCAGTCAGGCGGCGGCGACTTGTCGCTCATTCCCGATCCAATTATCGATCGTGTCGCTTCACAGTTGAGCGCGGTTACCGCCGGGCAGGGTGCGGCTTTGACCTGGCCGGGTTTGCTGCGCAAATTAGATCGAGTTGATTCTTCGTATCGCGAGTGACGAGGAGATGAAAAGAGTAATAGTATTCGCCGCTGGTTTCGTCGCTGCTTTGGGTTCCTTCGTCTTGCTTTCACACCTCGGCATCATTCATAACGAACTGTTGGACGCGATGACTGGCTATGACAGCACGACTATCAAGCTCGTCAGTGACGTGCCTTCTCCAAATCTTCAGTATGTGGCGACGACAAACAAGGTTGGAAATGGAACTGGTTGGTGTGAGGTGCGGATCGATGTCCACAAGAAAGACGCAGCATTCGATTGGGAACACGACTTTGCCTGAATTAACGGCTGTGACACGAAACTTGATTTGAAGTGGGAAGATGACAAGCATTTGACTGTTGGTTATGCGGCTGCTGACCCTGCGAAAGGAGTTCACACCTATCAACAGTTTCGCAGCAACGACTCCGTTGTGAGCATTGCTTATCTTCTGAGGCAGTAATTATGCAGAAGCACATTCGCTGTTTCGTCGCCGGAGTCTTGTCATTTCTCGTGGTCTACGGTTGCCTATGGCTGCTGGGATTCTTGCTGGAGAAAAGTTTTGACAGCGCCTTCAAGGGAAATGACATTGTCATGGTTTCAGACACGCCGTCGCCGAACCATGGATTAATCGCAACCACTTACATCAACATGGGCGGGGGCGCCGCTGGCTGGTGTTATAAAGAGGTGAACCTGAGAAAAAACAGCGAGGCGTTTGATGCAAAGAAGGGGCAACTATTCAGCACTGACTGCCAGACTGATGTTGCGGTTACCTGGCAGGGCGATGACACAGCAATCATAAAGTATTCGACTGACGGTATCAGTGCTAGTCTTACTCAAAAATCGTTGAGCGATAACAAAGCTGTCAGGGTTTTGTATCAGACAAAATAGGAACGTAACGGACAGTTAAAAAATCCACTGGTTTTCGTTGCGTCGAGGAAGGTCCCAATGAGCACAAATGGCTTCACCGTCGAATCTCACTTCGTGGGAAAAGAAGCGACGCGAAAAATCTACGAGCGCCTGTTGAAGACAAGCCGCAAGTTCGGCTCGGTCGTTGAAGATCCCAAGAAGACTTCGATCCATTTGAACAACAAGACAGCGTTCGCCGGAATCGCCACGCGCAAGAGCGCGATCATTCTCACAATCAAAAACGATCGCCGGCTATCAAGTCCACGCATTCACAAATCTGAGCAGACTTCAGCGAGCCGATTTCATCATGAAGTCAGGTTAAGTTCACCGGCGGATGTCGATGCTGAATTGACGCGTTGGTTGAAGGCTGCTTATGAATTGAGCGCGTAACGGCAGGCAAGATAATAAGCCACGGATATTCACAGATCTACACAGATAGGAAGTTCAAGTTCTTCTTATCTGTGCTAATCCGTGCTTATCTGTGGCTTTTGAGTTAGGCGACTTCGCGACTTTGGTTGCTCAACAGATATATTGCTTCCATCACGGCGGTGTGAACTTCGGCAGGCAATTGATCGCGCGACGCCAAAGTGCGCAGGCCCGGCAGCACTTGTTGTTGATTGCTGAGGCCGATCAGCTTGGCCGCGGTCAAGCGAACTTCGATGTTGCAGTGCTTCGCGATTGCGCTCATCAGCGGTTGCACCTCGCCGGCTTTGGCCATCAGGAACAAAATCGAAAAAGCATCATAGGTTCGATCGCGGCCTTCGCCTCCGAGACTGTTGATGGCATTTGCGGCCAGACCCGATCCCGCGATCGCAGATCCGATCTTGCGACGTCGTTCCGGCGTTGCTTCACGCAACGCGCGGGTGAACGAAGCAGCCAAATCCGGTTGCAGGCTATGCAGCGCGCGAGCCGCGGCGTTTCGAACTTCGATACTTGGATCGTCGAAGGATTTGGTAATCAACGCAAACGAGGCATCGTCGCCCGCATCAGCCAAATCGACCAGCGCTGCTGCGCGTTCAGATGAATCGGCGCTTTGCAGTCGCTGGGCAATCTCAGCGGGAATCACAACCTCGGGCTGCTGAGCGATGCTGGGCGCCGCGATGTTTGCCTGAGAAACCGGTTCCACATCCATGAGATCCGCCGTGGTGTCTGAGGTGATGGTGTAGGTATCGATTTGGCGACTAACAGGCTTGGTGTTCTGCAGATCGATCGTCAGCCACGGATCTTCATTGGCTCGAGGGTCTTCAACCACAAATTGATCCGACAGCATTATCGATTTTGAATCGTCCAGTTCGAATACATCGTTTTCGAATGCAGTCTTCTCAGCTGGCTGATTCCGCAGCGATTCGATTTGACCATTCAATTGTCTTTCGCGGTTAGCGCGGTCTGCCGCGTCTGCTTGCTCTTTTTCGCAAATCGCTTCGAGCTGTTTGAGCCGCTGAATCTCTTCGTCGGCTTTCCGTTGAGCTTGCGCCTCTGCCTGTCGCAGAGCTTCCTCGTGACCTGGCAGCCGGCCTTCGGTCTCCTTGATCTTATTCAGGTGCTCCGCTTCCAGGCGGCGCATCTCTTCGATCTCGGCAATCAACTGTTGCTCTTGCTCGCTCAATTCTTTGACGCGTGCCTTCGCAGATTGGCGCGCCTCTTCCTGCTCGCGCAGGCGAGATTCGGCGACCTGCACTCGCTTGATCTGCTCTTCTTCCGCGCGTCTTAGCGCTTCAATCTCTGATGCGAGTTTTTGTTCCTTTTCGCTTCGACGCAGCGTGCTTACCTGAATTCCCTTACGAGTTTCGTCCAGCGAGCGAAGACGTGTCTCGGCCTCTTCGACGAACTTCGCGCGATCTTCTTTGCTCTTAACGACCGTCTCATAGGTGAGATTGAGTTCTTCAGCCTTCTCCGCATGTTGCTGCGCTTCCGCCTCTGCGAGATAGCACGCTTTAACCTGGGCGGCGAGGTGCGCTTGAATTTCTTCAATTCGCCTAATCTGTTCTTCTTCCTGCTCACGCAGGACGCCGATGGTGAGGTTGAGCTGTTGTTCCTGCTCATTCCGCAATTCAGCTTCTTCTTGAATTAGTTGCTTTGAGGCCTCGAGCTGCGGGATGCGCTGGGTAATCCCTTCTATGCGGGCGAGAGTCTCCTGCTCGGTCCGATTCAACGCCTCAAGTTCCTGGACGAGCTTCTGCTCTTTCTCCTCTTGCTGCTTTGCCTGGGCCAGCGTCAGTTGATGCGTCTTTCGTTGTTCGACGAACAGTGCTTCGACTTCGACGATCCGCTTCAGTAAGTTTTTCTCATCCTGTCGAAGCGTTTCCGTTTCGGCTCTTACCGATTGTTCCCTGGCAATTGCTTCATCGATCTTCGCCTGCTGCTCGCTGCGTGACGTTTCGGCCGCAGCCAATTGAGTGCGAACGTCTTCGAGCCGCGCGAGCTGTTCTGCTTCAGTTTTGCGCGACTGCTCAATCTCTGACTTCAGTTGAGCTTCCGCTTCTTCGCGCTTCTGCGCCGCAACTTCGATTTCCAGCGCGTTGGCTTTCCGTGCTTCCTCCAACTCAAGCCGCAATCGTTCTTCTTCTTCCGTACGTTTGCGGGCCGCGGCTTCGACCTCGAGCGCGTTGGCCTTACGTGCGTCATCAAGTTCCAGTTGCAATCGCGCTTCTTCGTCCGCACGTTGTTGAGCGTCAGCTTCGATTTGCTTGCCGATCGCTTGCAGCTCAGCAATCTTCTGTTCTTGCGCGCGGGCAACTTGCTCGGCGTTAGACTGGGCGCGCTGATGCGCATCTTGATGAGCCTGAAGAGCGGCGCGGGCGTCGTCGATCTGCTTCAGGATCTGCTGTTCCGCGACGCGAAGGTTTTCAATCTGGCTATTGATCAGCGTCAGCGCTTCCGTGCGCTGATGTAGTTCACTTTCGGCCTGAGCGCGGACGGCTTCGAATTCTTCGATCCTTTGCGCCTCAGTCTGAATGCGCGCCTGTAACTCGGCCTCAGCCTTTTGGTTTACTTCCTGCTGTGCGCGCAGTCGATCTTCAGCTTCCGCCAGTCGCTTTGCCTGCTCTGTTTCCTGCTCGCGCAATGAGCCAACTTGCGCCACCAACGATTCCTGTCTCTGGATCAGTTCCTGAATGCGCGTTTCTGCCTGCTGACGCGTTTGTTCCTGCGCGAGAATATTGCTTTCGGTCTCTGCGATCTGTGCGGTCGTGGCCGATTGGGCTGCCGTAAGTTGCTCGACTTCGGTCGCGAGCAGCTGTTGCTTTTCGGTAAGAGACTGAAGCGTCGTTTCGGCCGTAGCCTTTGCCTCTTGTTGCGCGCTCAGCGCAGCTTCAACGTGCGCGATGACGCTGAGTTGCTCGTGCTCAGACAACCGCAGCTTCTCTATTTCAGTGTTGAGGGTTTGGATCTTTTCGGCGCGACGCTCGGCTGCGACATCCAGATCACTTCGTAAAGCAGTGAGTTCCGCGATGCGCTGGTCCTCGTGTTCAGCTCGGAGTTCCGCTTCGATCTTGGCTGTCAGATGAGCGTGCTCAGTCGCGCGTAACCGTTCCTCTGCTTCAGTTATGCGCGCCCGGAGGTGCTGTTCGTTCGCATGCAGCTCTTCGATGGCGGCATTGAGTTGCTGCTCGTTGCTCGTCAATTCAGCTACGCTGGCAACGACGCCGTCGTGGGTCTCTTTCTCTGCGGCAAGCTGTGCCTCTACAGCCGCCAACCGTTCATGTTGTTTGATCTCGGCCGCGTGAAGCGCCTCAAGTTCATCATTGAGACGTCGCTCTTCACCAGACAGGCGCGCGCGCTCCTGTTCAACCTTCTCGCGCGCTGAGTTCAGATCTACCAGCCGCGCTTGCGCTAGTTTGATTCTTTCGACTTCGGCCTGGCCTTCGGTTTCCAGTGCCACGATGCTCGCTTCCAAAGCTGCCGTTTGCTCGACGTGCGCTTGAAGTGTTGTCCGCGCGGCCTGTTGTGATTCGCGTAACACCTCAACCCGAGCCTGGGCTCCCGCGACGCGTGCCAGCTGGATTTGTTCGTCTTGTTTTAGCTGATCGATCTCATTGTTAAGTTTCTGTTCCTGCTCCTCGTGCCGTTGCGCTTGAGCCTCGGCGAAGTGTCTGGCTTCCAGTTGCGAGAGAAGTCGAGCTTCGGTCGTTTCGACGAGTTTGAGTTGCTGTTGTTCCTCTCGCCGCAGTCCTTCTATTTCTTCCGTTAGCCACTGAACGCGCTCAGCTCGCTGCTGCGCTTCACTGTGAAGTTGACGACATCGCTCTTCATGGTTAGCAATTCGTCCTTCGGTATCGGCGATCTGTTTGAGCTCTTCTTGTTCAGCGATTCTCAAGGCATCGATCGCCGCGTTGAGCTCGCGTTGCGTCTTGGCTCGCGCTCGGGTTGCGGCTTCGGCCTGATCGCGCACGGTTTGAAGCGTGTCAAGTCGCTGCTTTTCTTCTTCAGCTTTCTTTTGCGTCTCGGTTTCCAGTTGACGGCGCGATTCTTCGAACGCCCGACGTTTGGCGTCGTCTTCGGCTTTCTTTTTTGCTGCCTGAACTTCGGCGCGACGGCGGTCCAGCTCTGCTTCAGCTTTCCTTAGCTCTTCTTCTTCCTTTCGTAATTCGTCCACTGCGACAAACGCATGCTCAACAGTCCGTGGAGCCGTACGACGCTCGAGCGCGGCGGCGAGATCCGCAGTCTCTTCAGCCGAAGGCCGGTGCGGCACACTCGTGGCCACAGGTGCAGTCGGCTGCAACGGCTCCCGCTGACTTTCTTTTTTCTTGTCGCCCGGAGATTTGATAAAGGCTTGGCGAGCCTGAGCGAGGTGTTCGAGATTGCCACTCGCTAGAGCCGCGAGCAGTCGATCTGCAACCATTCGCTGATTCGCTGGATCGTTTGGATCAAGGAGGCCGGCGTCACCGTTGCGTCGAGGAGTCGAGTCTTTGATTTGTTTGTTTTCTGTGGATCCGGAAGAGGATTGGTCCATTTTGATTCTCCACCTCCAGTCTTTCGAGAGTCTGGAGGACGAGTGGCCCTGAGGTATTAGCTGAGTCGGTTCAGCTTGTGTTGCCCGAGCGCCAGAACTAGTCAGGATAAATTCTACGACGTTGAGTGTCGCGGTGGCGAGGGAGACGATAAATTCGTCAAGGCCCGGATGTGGCTGCATCCGAGCCTCTTCGATTCTCGCAAAAATAGTGGTTTTAGGTCAATAGCCGTGTTTGAACCCTCAAAAACTAAAGCGAATACTCATTTCTATGAGGCGATTATATGGCGCAGAGCCACCGCCGCCCCGACCGCCGCCACCAAATCCGCCAAAGGCACCGGCACTGGAATTCGATATGCCAAAGAGTGAAGAACTCAGGTTGCCGATGGGGCGACTCAGATTCACGTGGTTGAGAATATTCGTAAAGTTGACGCCGACTGTGAGGTTGTAGCGCTTGGCGGCCTCACCGCCACCCAAGGCGCCGCCGCCTCCGCCACCACCGCCGCGGCCTCCACCGCCACCGCCGCCGCGTGCGCCACCACCGCCGACGCCGGGAAAACCTCCGCGCGCTCCACCACCGCCGCCACCTCGCTGGCCGGCAGCGCCACCGCGTCCATTGCTCGGCGGGGTTGTTTTCCGTTCGCCGCCGAATCCGAAGGTCCTGCTCACGCGCAGGTTTGCAATCAGCGATCCGGGCGCTTGGGCGTAGTTTCTCGGGATAATAGTTTCGCCTGCGACGGGATTGGGATCGAAAGCGCCGAACCTCGTAAAGACGATTCCAGGTTTAGTTAAGTCGGCGGCAAACGCGGGACGTTCGGTGAACAATTTGTCGCCGTTCAGATCGCGGCCGATTGTTATGTTAAAGGGTTGGCCCGACGAGTAGACCACCAGCGGATTCAAACTAATGTTCCAGGGCATGCGGAAACTGCCGTTCAACGAGAATCGGTGACGCACATCGTTCGACGCGCGGCCATATTCGTTACTGAAATCGAAAGGATTGGAAGCGAAAGTTCCGGAGCCGTCACTGTTGCTGTTGGCTTTGGCGAACGTGTAGTTCGCATTGAAGCTGATATTGCGACTGAGGCGGCTGCCGAGGGTTACGATCAGTTGGTTTTGATTGAACTGGCCCGTTGAGTCGTATTCGAAATAATCGTTGACACCCAGAGGTCGTGTGCCGCTTCCGGGAATCTGGGGATTGAATGTGCCGGGCAGCGGCGCATTGATCGCCCTCGCGCGCAGCAAGTGCAGGGTGCGCGCATGACTGAAGGTGACGCTCGTCGTAAAGTTGTGAGGCAGTGCATGCTCGAGGCTGATTGCCGTCTGCATCGTGTACGGCGCCTGGATATCTTTCGACAACTGATAAATCGTCACTGGTTGAGCAAATGCCTGCAACGCATCGATTGTCGGCACGGTCGGAAATAGATTGAGGATCGCAAAATTCGTAACCATAAACTGTTGCTGGTTCGTTCCATTCAGCCGAGTCGCGTTGAGCGTCAGATTCTCGCCGATGCGATCATAGAAGATCCCGAATCCGCCGCGTATCGTAGTCTTTTTCTGCTGCGCCGATCCGGGTGCCCAGGCAAACCCAACCCGAGGCGCAAAGTTCAAATTGCTGCTGATATTGTCCTGGTTCTCGTAGCGCATTCCGAGGTTTACGGTAAGATTCGGTCGCAACCTCCAGTCGTCCTGGGCAAACATGCCAACGTCAAACTGGCTGACGCCTGACTTCGGATTGCCGGCATTAATCGTAAACTGGGTTGCGCCGCCGCCGTTTGTGCGGATCTGCGCGCCGGTCAGACCCTGCTGCAAACCCTGCTCGGTGATTTGGTAAGCCTGAATGCTGGTGAGTCCAGTCGCTTGACCAAAAACGCGGCTGCCGGAAAACGTCCAGAGGCCGCCAAAGTTTTGTGGAGAGATGCTCGCGATGTTTACTGTGCGGACTCTCACACCGAACTTGATTGAATGAAATCCATGCGCGATCGATGTGATGTTGTTTATCTCCCAACGATCCGTCTTTGTCGAAGTCAAACCAATTTGTGAGCCGCCGCCCGTGAAAGCTTCCTGAACACTAACGGTCGGAACCGAGTTGTTCGCGGTATCTCCTGAAGTCTGATGATTAAATTGAAAGCGCGTTTCGTTTACGGTCTTCTTGTTAAGGATTGCCGTCTCAGTGGCCCGAATCGTCTGTTGGGTGCCGAAGTTGGCGTAGGCGCGCGACGGTAGCGAAAAGCCTCCGTTCAGTCCAGTTATCGATCGGTTATGTTCATACTCGTAACGAAAGACCAGAGTGTTCTTCGCATTCAATTGATAATCGATTCGCGGACTGAATGTGGTGCGTCGATTCGGAGTAGGAACGGTGGCAGCGAAGGGCACGATGTTCAGATTCGCATCCAAAACCGTGGCGTTGATCACGGCGTCGTCGTTGATGTCTCGCTTTTCAAAGTCGAGGAAGAACGAAGCCTTCTTCTTCGAAATCGGCCCGCTCAAATTGCCCCCATAATTCCGCGACAGGTAAGGCGCGCGCGTGGGCGCGAAAGGATTACGCGAATTGAAGTCTTGATTATTGAAACTGAGGCTGGCCTGTCCGCGAAATCTGTCAGTGCCGGGTTTCGTCAGGATCTCGATGCGGCCAAACCCGGGCCGATCGAACTCTGACGACCAGGGATTGTTGTTGATCCGGATTTCGCGAATCGACGCCAGCGGCGGAATGCGGCCTCCGGTGAAACCATCGATATAGATTTGTCCGCCGTTAGGCCCGGCTGCCGGGCCGGCAAGCGCCTGCAATGCAGCTACGAGATCGTCCGGATCGTCGGGCAGTGATTCCAGGTCAGTGCCCTTGAGTACAAGCGCGCCGACGTTATTTTCCGGATCCGTGTTGACGCCCATCGTGTCGGCAGAGACAGTCACTTTCTGCTGATCGATCGTCACTGTCATAGTCGCGTCGAGTTGTTCTACATGCGTCGTTACATTTGCCTCGGTATTTTCAAACGTGCCAAATCCCGGCGCGGAAACGCGGACCGTATATTTTCCTGGCGCCAGACCCGCTAAGCTGAATGCGCCGTCGCCGTTTGTGATTGCGGTCTTGGTCTTTCCGTTCGCATCAGTGGCTGTGACAGTTGCGCCGACGATCACTGAGCCATTTTCATCGGACACGCGGCCCTTCAATCCGCCGGTGTTCTGTTGCGCAGAAGCTGTCGCGGTGCAAAGCAATAGGATAAGAAAGAAACGTTTCATCTAAATTTTCCCTTAGTTATTGAAAAATGGCGGTAAGTTGCCTCGGTAGGTAAGACGAGGTGCACTACGAATTGGTTACATAAGATACAGGCAAAACCAACGATTACGCGTGCTATTTCCACTTCAGTGATTTCGGGTTCGGGCAAGAATTGCAAAGCACGAAATCGCACCCGGGACGCGACTTCACTCGGGTGCCGTTCGTGTGTTCGCGGTGCGATTTTCTTTGGATGAGGGTGCGCCCTCTATGACGGTCAGGCTTCCAACCACGATTATCAGTAAAAGTAAACGGCTCAACGAGAGAGCGCATTAGTCGGGCATGCGCTGCTGCTCGCTGAGCCGATCGCGGGACGATTGCCTCTTATCGTCCCTTGATTTCAATCCAAGTTAGAACGGCTGGGGCGGCGGAGGCGGTGGTCCCATCCGCTTCATCTCTTCGTGGTGCGCGGCCAGTTGTGCTTTCTGGTCGGCAGTCAGCAGTCCGAAAATCTGCGACATCATCTTCGCGTGCGAGACTTCCAGTTCAATCTGTATCTTCGCCCGCGCTTCAGCCGCCGCGCGCACGATTGCTTCGTCGAATGCGCCGGTCATCGGATCGCCTTGCTTTTCGTGCAACGCACGCATTTGATCAAAAAGCGCTTTGTCGCTTTCGCGGAAGCTGTCGCCAATTTTCTTCATCTGGGCTTTTTGGTCGTCGGTCAGGTTAAGCTCGCGGCCAAACGGACCAAATGGTCCAAAGCCTTCACGCGGCCCACCAGGTCCACCCGGCCCACCACGAAAACCCGGACCCATCGGCCCTGGCGGCGGCGGTCCCGGTCGCGGACCCTGCGGTTGCTGCGAAGAGACTACCGCGGCGGCGACTAATAAGACTGAGCCCGAAACGATCGAGATACCGATCCTCTTCCAGTTAATTTTCACTTTTCTTCTCCTTAAGAATAAAAATTGCGATTGATTACGAAGCTCGCTCTCAATCCGTTTTGATGATTAGTCGTTGTTGGAGGGTGGTTGTATGACAGGAGAGAAAGAGGTGGTCCACAGATTACGCAGATTTCGCGGAGATGACGGAGTCAGTACCGGGAGCGGTAGCGACCGGGTCTCACTCCCTGCAACGGACCAGATCGGCAGATCTTCTATCCGATCGCTACCGCTC
>DNNE01000191.1:0-3203 GCA_003487805.1 Blastocatellia bacterium
TCATGTCCATATCCTGGCGAGTCTCAGGCCAGTGCATTGCATTGCGGATGTCCTTCGCGACTTGAAGAAGGAATCGTCCACGTGGGCTAAAGAGAATTTTGATCGCAGATTCACCTGGCAAGAGGGTTATGCGGCGTTCACCGTAAGCCCCACGGCGACCGACTCAGTGCGGCGCTACATTGCCACGCAGGAGGCGCATCATCGTAAACATTCATCTGTTGATGAATTGAGAGAGCTTCTCAACGCGGCCGGTATCGAATTTGACGAGAAGTACCTACTGTGAGGTCTGGCACCCCTTCGGGGTGCGGTCATGACTAACGACTTTTCCGGTGGTCTCCGCGGACTCCGACCACCGGCTACTTTCTTGCAACCCTTCGGGTTGCGCTTAGGTGAGTCAACTATACTAATGCCCTTACAGCCCTTCCTGTCTTTTCGTGATTCCTGGTTCGTGTGGTTTCGTGGTTTGGCTCTCTGCAATGCAGACCCCGAACACAAAACCATTCCACACAAAGGCGCGCAGGTCGGATCATTATTCCTAACCGCTCTCGCTTACTTGTGAGACTCGTCCGGGACGACCTCAAGGTTGAGTTTTTGGGCGCCTCTAATGACGACCAGCGATGATTTGTGTCCGATGCGATCTTCAGTTAGCAGTTTGTGAAGATCATCGATGCCCTTCGTTGGCTGCTCGGCAAAACCCACGATGATGTCACCTTCGCTTACCCCGCCTCTTTTCGCCGGACTGTTCTCTTCGAAAGATACAACCAGGATTCCGCTTTCGACGGGCAAATCGTAGTAGCGCACTATTCGCCGTGGCAGCGGCACGTTCTGTCCCGCCAGTCCGATGTAACTGCGGCTGACTCTGCCGTCGCGAATCAGACGGCTGGCGACGAACTTCGCGGTGTCAATCGAAGTCGCAAAGCAAATTCCCTGCGCGGGCAGAATCATGGCGGTGTTGACGCCAACGACTTCGCCGCGAGAATTGACCAGCGGCCCACCCGAGTTGCCGGGATTGAGCGCCGCATCCGTCTGGATCACGGCATCCATCAATCGGCCTGATTGCGATCGCAGTGAGCGGCCAAGCGCACTAACGACGCCGGCGGTGACGCTGTACTGAAAGCCGTAAGGATTGCCGATCGCCAGGACCAGTTGGCCCACGCGAATCTGTTGGGCCTCGCCGAGCCGGGCCGGTACCAGGTTGGGTGCGTTGATTCTGATCACCGCTAGATCGGTGTCCGGGTCGTCTCCGATCAAATCCGCCTGGTACTTGCGCCCATCCATGACCGTCACATCGATGCGCATGGCGTTGTGGACCACATGACTATTAGTCAGGATGAAACCATCAGGGGTGAAGATGAAACCCGATCCACTGCCGCGTGCTTCCCGCGGGCCGCGCGCAGGGCCCCGCCTTCCGTTGGTGACGGGTTGCGCGACTTCAATGTAGACGACTGACGGGCTGACTCGCTCCGCCGCGCTAATCACCGCCCGCGAATAGGCGTCGAGAACTTCCTCGCCCATTTGCGCAGGCGCCAAACGATCCCGGTGGCTTTGCACACCTTGAGACTCAGATTGTTCGTTGCTCAGAAATTCAAGTTCTTGCAGCATGTCCATAAATCTTAATTTCCTCTCCTCCTAATCGTTTTGTCCTGAATTTCAACTCGTCGCCGCGAGTTCTTCCAGTGCCGGGTAGTCGATATAACCATGCTCACCCGGCACATAGAACGTTGACTGGTCCGGCTCATTCAGCCAGGCGTTGCGTCTAAACCTCTCCGGCAGATCCGGATTAGCCAAAAGCTTGGTGCCGTAGACGATCGCATCGGCGCCGCCGTGTTCCAGAAGCGCCTCGCCCGTTTCTTTGGTGAATCCCGCGCCGGCGAAATAGTTGCCTTGGTAAACGGGGCGCAATTTCGCATGAGCTTTGGCGGAGTAATCGGCGACATGTATGTAGGCGATGTGCCGTTCGTTTAGCTGTTCGAGAATGTATGGATACATCAGGTCGGCGTCGGCTTCCTCAATGTCGTTGAACGGAATTTGCGGCGAGAACTTCACTCCGACGCGCTCGGGACCAACTGCCTCGATCATTGCGTCTATCACTTCGAAAAGAAATCGAGCGCGGTTTTCGATCGAGCCGCCGTATTCATCCGCGCGAAGATTTGCGTTCGTGGTCAGAAACTGTTGCACGATGTAACCGCTTGCTGCGTGCAGTTCGACGCCATCGAAACCGGCCTTGATCGCATTCGCCGCCGCGGCGGCGAAGTCACGAACAGTCTGGTGGATTTCATCCTTAGTGATTTCGCGCGGCGTCACGAATTCCTTCATTCCTTCGTCCGTATAGTTCTGCCCTTTCGCACGCACCGCGCTCGGCGCCACGGGCTGCGTTTGATCGGGCAGAAAATCAGGCAGCGCGATGCGGCCGGTATGAAAGACCTGCAAAAAGATTTTTCCGCCGCGCGCGTGGACGGCTGCCGGAATCGGTCGCCAGCTCTCTATTTGCTCACGCGTGTAGATGCCTGGCGTACGCACATATCCTTTCGCCATCGGCGAGATGTTGGTCGCCTCGGTAATAATCAAGCCGGCTGAAGCGCGTTGCCGGTAGTACTCCGCCGCGTACGAGGGCTGAATGCCTTCATCATTGGCGCGGCTGCGAGTCATCGGCGCCATGATGATGCGGTTTCTCAGTTCAATATTTCCGATTCTGATCGGGTCGAAAAGTGTTGGCACAGTTTCTCCTCAATATTATTCAGTCAGCTCGTGATTGGACGCGACGCTCAAACAGCAATGCCGCCATTTCCATGATTGGCAGTGTCCAAGCTTTCAAACGTTGCATAGCCAACCTACTTTTGGTAAGCTCAACGTGATAATAAGGGTTTGAGGCTACAATAGTCAAGCAGGCAACGAAAGGTAGGCGCGCACGGTTATGACCGCAAGAAAAGGCCCCAGGCAAGCAAGGACTCAGAGTCCGGCTGCGAAGTCGTCGAGACGGGCTGCGGTTGAAGCGGAGCCGAGAGTCTGTGTCCGCTTTCACCACGCGGTTGAATTAATTGGACGGCGATGGACCGGCGCGGTCATCAGTTTGATGATGCGCGGGCCCCAGGGCTTCAACGAAATGCTGACGGCTGTGCCCGGGCTTTCCGATCGCCTGCTCACCGAACGTTTGCGCGAACTCGAGTCGGAGGGCCTGGTTCGCCGCACCGTGCTGCCTGGCC
>DNNE01000191.1:3507-6466 GCA_003487805.1 Blastocatellia bacterium
GCCCGCCGGTGCGGGTAAGCTACGAACTAACCGAGGCCGGGAAAGACTTGAAGCCGGTAATAGAATGCCTGGGCCGGTGGGCCGAGCATTGGGTCAGGGCTTAATTGGAAATTAGCAGTCGGGACGATTCAACATGCGACCAACAATACGAATTTTGCTGCAAACCACCATTCCGTCGATCGCAGACGATTGGAACATCGGCCGATTCTCGCTTCTGCGCGATCATCTTGCTGGTCTCAAGGGTGAAAACGGCGAGACGCTCTGCACGGTAACAGCTCGCGATCGAGAAGCTGATGCGGCGGGCAACGACGTGGTGCTCAGCGTTCTCGACCAGACTGACTTTGATGAGCTTTGGCTGTTTGCGGTTGATGCCGGCGATGGCTTGAGTGTCCCGGACTGTCAGGGAATTACTCGCTTTCGCCAGCGAGGTGGCGGGATTTTTGCGACGCGGGACCATCAGGATTTGGGGTCCTCACTTTGCACCCTGGGTGGAGTCGGACGCGCTCACTTCTTTCATACGAAACATACCGATCCGGACGAGAGTCGTCATGTCCGCGACGATCAGGACACGAAAGAGATCTTATGGCCGAACTATCACTCAGGCAGCAACGGCGATTATCAAAGGATCGCTGCGGTCGAACCAGTCCATGAACTCCTGCTGAACCCGAAAAATGCTTCTGGTGTGATTGAGTATTTCCCGGCCCACCCACACGAAGGCGGTGTCGGCGTCCCCGATGGAGAAGAAAAGGCAAGGGTGATTGCGACGGGAATAAGTCAGGTGACGCAACGGCCTTTTAACCTGCTCGTCGCGTTTGAGCGCGCGCATGATCAGCACGGCAACGATCTTGGACGGGCGATTGCAGAATCCAGTTTTCACCACCTTGCGGATTACAACTGGGACACATCGAAGGGCTGTCCCAGTTTTCTCGTTGAACCGCCGGGCGATCAGATCGAGCGCGAGCCGGAAAAGTTGGACGATGTGAAGACTTACGTAGAGAACCTCGCGCGATGGCTGGCGCCATCCATCTGACCTGGTGCTTATTACTTTGTCAGGCCGCCGCTTCCTTCCGGTTTTCCCTGGACTCGATGTTCGAACCTTTCCAACGCGAGAATTATTAAGGCGAGGACCGTGAGCATCAAGGCTATTCCCAGACTTCCAAGTCCAACGGTGACCCCAATGGCCGCGGTCATCCAGACGCTGGCCGCTGTTGTTAGTCCCCTGATCTCGTGCTGCTCACTCAGCTTTAGGATCGAGCCGGCTCCGATAAAACCAATGCCGGTAACGATGCCCTGAATCACGCGGGACAACCCGTCCGCGGACATCCCGGCGCCCGAACAAGAGATAACAAACGCCGCCGTGGCCAGGCTCACCAGCATATGCGTTCGCAGGCCTGCGGGTTTTCGAGTGGTCTGGCGTTGGATCCCCACGATCCCTCCCAGCAGCGTGGCCGCAACCAGTCGGATGATTACATGGGGTAGTCTCGAGTCACGCAACCCAAAAGTCAGTTCCTGCCAGAGAGCGTCCATCATAGATTTTCTTGTTAACGCAAACAGTCGAGAAGTTAGGATTCAATTCGCTCGACGAAACTAGTGTCTTAATTTGCCGTTGACGTGATGGAGTCAGTACCGCGAGGCGATAGCGACCGGGTCGCAACTAATAGCAAGAATCGAGGATGTTACCCGGTCGCTATCGCTCCCGGTACTGACTCCATCCTCAAATTAAGACACTACCGACGAGACCAGCTTTGCCAGTCCTCGATAGTCACCCGTACCATCGCCTTGGCCGCGGTGTGTAACCAACCGTCCGGTCTTTTACTCAAATCGCGTTTGATTTTTCCGGCTGCGCGCTTGTTGCCCAGATGAACGTTCGCGGTCTCTGCTCCCATCGCTTCCAACAATCTGGATTCATCGTGATCCTTTGGCAGATTTGCTAGTTCAACCCGGCTGCAATCCGGGGCCAGCCGCCGCGCGATCCAGCCTTTCCGCAAGTCCAGGAAAGGGTCAGGACACCTGATCGCCTGCCTGACTATTCGATCATATTGAGAACGATCGTCTTTCTTTCCGCTAAACCAGACGCACGTGGACGGAACAAGTGCCTTGGCCTCGCGGGCGATCTGACCACCGTTCCATTGCGCGAGGGCGACAAAGCGCTGCCGTCCCAGACTACCCAGGCCGGCGGTCCGATGGACCACTCGGTAGGGCAATTTTTTCGCGGGCAAGGCACTGTTCAAAGCCTTCGCGGCTCTCCCCGGGATCCGGGCTTTATTCGTCGGCAGATCATTTAGCTTTTCCCAGAACTTAACTGGATCGCGAAGCTCGCCGGCGACCGTTGTCCTTAACCACTGATGCCGTTCAGCCAGCACAAATGGGCTTCCGCCTTCTTTCAATCCTTTAGCGTAGCCCTTGAGGATCGCTTCGCAGGCGTCGGCGGGCCGAAGGGCGAGATGGTTCGCCGAGATTGCCAGGTGGGCGCTCAATGCCAGCCGCACCAGATCATTGGTGTAAGGAAGATCAAAGGCTTCATCGAAATCATTGACGCCCCAAACCAGACGCCCTTCCTGATCGCGCCAGGTGCCGAAGTTCTCCACGTGCAGATCACCAACGGCCAGGACAACGGGAGCATTCGTAAGATCGGCGCACGTCTCTTTCCACAGTTCAAGCCAACGATAAAAAGTTGCTCGCATGAACGAGAAGACGTCGGCGGACATCTGTTGATGTTTGAGCAGCAGGTCAGCCTTAATAATCGGCGTACGTTGGCCTAACCAGCTCTCGTAGGATTCCGTCGCTTCTTTACAGTTCATTTTTGTTCCAGCCTCAGTAAAAAATTCGATTGGCCCGGCGATTTACATTAGCAACACGTCGACGCGATGCGCATGGACCATTGATTCGCACGGCGACCAGGCGAAGACTGTGAAGCGGCCGTCTTGCGAAGCGACCAGCGCCAAAGAGTCTCGCTGAT
>DNNE01000191.1:6750-20078 GCA_003487805.1 Blastocatellia bacterium
CGCCAAAGAGTCTCGCTGATCGTGTATGAATTGGGCCGCCGACAAATGACGTGTGCCGCCGTGTTGTACGGGGGGAACCACTACGGCCGCATCGCCGACGATCGGCTCAGTCAGCACCATCTGTTCGACCTGTTCGCGGCCCGACGCGCGTCTGATCTTCGCGCCGAACGCAAGCACCTCATAATCATCAGAGATCAAAGTAGCGCCATCGACCGCGGTTAAACCGGCCACAGTGTCTACGGCGCTGCTCAACGATGCCTGCCATTCATTCTCGGTCTCCGGGCTCGAACCTTTCCGGATCAACTTAGCGAGTTTGGAAGATGAAGGCGCGACTGAGTAAGTCAATGGATGCACAATGGATTCGCGCCACCGTGACGTTCCGGCAGGTACTACCAGGAGGGTGCCGCCATGTCCGTGCGCGCGCATCGACGCGGCCAGTTGCACGAGTACGTTCACCGAGTCATGCCACGTTGCCGGAGAAGTGAAGGCCAGCAATGACTTCAGCAGATCCGGACAGTCAGGCAAGCTCGTGCCTTGCTCATCAACAATCTTGGTCTGTTCCCCTTTGAGAATGGCGACGTTCGCAAACTTTCCAAAGCCGTCGATGCGCCGGTGCTTGATTACTAACAATCCAGGCTCGATGTCCTCGAGGACAAAGCCCAGGCTCGGAATGTATCGCGTGGCTCCCCAGACGCATAGCTCGTCCCCGTCATGCCAGACGCCCAGGTGAATTCCCGGGCGCTCGACTGCTGGAGCAAGTTTTGTCAGGATCGCCGGAGTCAGCGGCAGACGCTCTTCGAACTTCAGAGCATTGCTCGCCTGTTCGGGTGGCAGAAAGGCCAGCGAGATTTTTGGAAAGCGACCTTCTTCCGGACGAAAGCTCGCCCAGAAAGTGGCATCGATGATCGTTGCAATTGCTCGCGCATCAGGCGCGTGAGCGAGTTTCCGCTCATTACGCCGGCGGGCTTCGGCCAGATGGCGCGCAAAGTGCGCCTCAACTATCGTGGCCACCGCGCGAGCGGCTTGGTAAGTTGGTTCGCGGAGCATAGAAACTTTCGTCACAGATTACCACCGAAGGCGGCACAAAAGGATCTCGTCAGCAGCGAGTGGTTAAGAAAGACTGACCATAGCATCCTTGACTCACTTATCTTGCGGCCTTCGTGTGGATTGGTTTTGGTTCGTGTTTCTTTGTGGTTTGCTTTGCAGATTAATCAACAAGAGCCAACCACGAAGTCACACGAACAGGAATCACGGAAAGACACAAAGGGCATCTGATAAGTCGAGTAAGCCGTTACCTTGTTTCGAAATAACCACTTTCGCCTTGCGACCGCAAGTCAGCTCTGTGCTAAATTAAGCACGCAGTAATTGCATCACCCTTGGAGGTTCTTTCGGATGACCTATGTAGTTGCCGAGCCCTGCGTCAACTGTCGCTATACTGATTGCGCTATTCCTTGTCCAGTAGAAGCCTTTCATCTCGATGACGACATGTTGGTAATTAATCCCGAGACGTGCATCGATTGTGATGCCTGTGTGCCCGAATGTCCGGTTGAGGCAGTTTTCGCGGAAGACAAAGTGCCGGCCGAATGGTCGCAATTTACGCAAATTAATGCGGAGCGAGCGTTGAGCGGACTGCCTACTATTAACGTGAGAATGGATCCGCTTTGCCAATAGCTCGTCTTTCAAGCAATAAAAAAGGCGCGCTGTCGCGGCAACCGCAGCGGCTGAGGCGCCTTCTTAGTTTTTCGGAACGCGCATTGCCCCTATATCGTTCGATCATCTGGCAATGAAGAAAGGCACGAAGCTCTTATTGGGTGGAGTGACTGTGGCTGCCGCCGCGGCGGGCGCCATAGGGGCCGTCATTATGAAAAGAGATCGCAAATCGAAACGGTTTCGCAGCCGGGCGCCGGACTCGTGGGCCAGGCCGGGCATGAAGGTCACGTTTCGGGCCGAGTTGATGCCGGGACGAGATGGGGATGAACGGACTTATGAAGTAACCGACTTGCTGCCCAGCGGTCGGGTGTTACTCGATCGGGTTAATGGTGAACACACCCAGACAGAATTCGAACGCCAGTAGGAAACGCTTCTCACCATTCGTAGATCCGGCCAGGTTCCATCACTCGGAGTTTCTCGATTCCCAGCTCATTTAGTTCCTGAATCACTTTCTCGCGGTAGGCCGGTTTCAAATGCACGGCGAGAATGTCCATGCCGTTATGGTTGAGCTTGTTGAGTTCCGTTCGCAGCATTGAAGGCGTCAGATGCTTCGAAGCTTTCGCGAGTGCTTCCATTGCGTCGGGGAACGACGCCTCGATGAAAAGAGCGTTCAGGTGCCTGGCATGATTAACGACGTGCCAGAGTTCTTCCGTCTCGGCAGTGTCCGAACTGAACGCCACGGTTGCCTTACCATCTGAGACCAGCAGGCCAACGGTCGGCACGATGTGATTGACGGCGATGGCAGTGAGCTTGAGGTGAGCGACTTGAAATTCCTGGCCCATCTGAAATGGAACGTACTCCATCACCGGTCCGTGCTCATTCCTTAACTCATCGAACTTTGGGTACACAGTATCGTTGAAGACATCCGCCTTCAGTAATTCGATTACTTCGCTGGTGGCATGAATACGAACGGGCTGGCGAAGCTCCCCAAACAAGTCATCAACAAATATCGGCAAACTGGCGATGTGATCCATGTGAGGATGGGTCACGACGACATCGCGGATCGTACGCCGTTGGGCTTCACTCAGGGCGATGCCAAGGCTGCCCGCGTCGACGGTCACGCGATCATCGATCACAAAGCAAGTCAGGCGTTGCGCCGCGTTGGCGCTGCCCTGGGCATCGAAAGAACTTGGTAAGAGTTGAATCTGCAAGTATCGGGTGAATGTTGGGTTCAGACTAAAGCCAAAAATCGCGCTAAGTATAAGCCATACTGACTTGAGTTCGCGAGAATTTCTGCTTCATTGTTGCCCATGCGAAGGCGCGGCCATTCCGAGTTTCTGCCGCAACTCTTGCAGTGTATACAAATAATCATTCTCGCGTTGCTGGGCATAGTTCGGATCTTTAGCGAAGCCGCGCGCTACGCGGCACCGATGGAAAGCGAGTTCGCTGGCAATCTGGTTGTAACGCCTTCGCGCTCGCCAGCCGGAGACTCCTTTATTGGTCATCGCGTACCATGACAATCCCATGCGACCGCGAATCGTTGCAAGCTTTTCGTATTCAAGTGGATCAAAGAATCCTCGCTGATAGTCCGGGTAAAGAAACTCACGTACGATGCGGCCTTCGCGGCGCAGCGAGAAGAAGATCACCATCAGCGTGATGATGAACGTCGGACCCATGATCAGAAAATATCCCGCGAAGAAGCCCACTGGGCCACCGTAAGTCGCCGTGCCGTTCCAGGTGGCGTGCAAGAGAATAGCCAGCATGAATCCCAGCACTGGCGCGACCACCTTCACAAAACCGTTGTTCGATTGGCGCGACCAGCCCAGGCCAATGCCCGTCATGCTGGTGAAAAGCGGATGAGAAAACGGCGCCGCCATACCGCGCAGGATGAAAATGAAGGTGAGCGATTCCGCGCCGCCAGAAACCGCGCGGCCGTAGTACAGAATGTTCTCGGTCATCGCGAAGCCTAGGCCAACCATGCCGGCATAGACGATGCCGTCGACGATGCCATCGAACTCGTCCTTCTTCCAAAAGAAAAGAACGAAGAGGATGAATGCCTTTGCGCTCTCTTCGACGATCGGAGCCGAAATCACGGCGCCAAAATTTTCTCCGATCCGCGCGCTGTTTGTGGCGGCACTCACTATTGCGCCGTTAAGCGTATTCAAAATGATGGCGATGAAAACGGCGACGAGTGCGCCCCATAAAAATACCGTCGTTAACATCCAGAGCGGCTCTGACTCGTATCGATCGATCCACAACAAGAGCATGATGTAGATCGGGACCGGAAGCGTCGCGCAAATCATTCCGATAATTAGTTCTATTGGCCCAGTCTCTGACCCGATAAGTAAAAGCACGATTAGGCCCAGTAGCACCGCCACCATCAAAGCAAAAATAGCGAGGATGATCTTCAACGCGCTCCGATGGCCGGAAGATCCAACCCGGCGAGGCGGAGTGACAATTGGAATATGAGCGTTATTCGGAGTGTAAGCGTTATTCATTGAAGCTCGACGTGACTGACCGCAATGCCCGCGCAGTATATCCACAAACGACTAAACCGGCTAGAGGTCTTCCGCAATTGGCCGAGGACTCATCAATCCGACCAGTCGATGCGAGTGACCGTGGCGAAGTGCCGCAATGCGAGCGAACACGATAAACAAGGGGGCGCCCAACCCCTTGCGTGGCGTTGAAAATCTGTTGCAATCCATGGAACTCCAGTTTATGCTACGCACGCTCAACGACATCTAGCCATCCGGAGACCCTCAAAGTTGAAAAAGCAGATACACGAATACCGTATCGCGAAACGAGAGTTTCGCGCGGCTGCTGTGGAAGGGTGAGTGGTGAAGTGCGACTTAGTAAACGGTTAGCAGGTCCTCAAGTGTTGAGATTACCGTCGCGATCATAATCGTCTCCGCCTCACTGGAGACAGTCGCACTTTGAAGCGCGGGATCGTCAGTTACCAGGGTGGTTGACGAACAGGGCGGAGAATTCGTTTCCGACGGAGGCGAGCAAGGTGGCGAATTCGTTTCGCTAGCAACCGCGGTTACCGCGAGGACTATGGTTAAGGAAATTGCAAAGAATAGGTTTTTCATGGTGGTCATGGTTTTCTCCTTCGATTTGCCAAAATGGTCTTCAATTGATTGCGCTATGAGAGGGGTGTCTCCCTTGGCGACTCTCCGAATGCGGAGCGCGCTGCACTTAATACCAGTACAAAATCTTAGAGGCAAGGTTTTTATCACGATCCAAGAAAGGTAGGGCGCACATGAACTTAACAGCCCAGCTAACGACCCTTCGAAAACAGACTGAGGGCTTGAGCCGCATCGACCGGGCCAAGCTATGCTGCGATCTGGCGAAAAAACTCGAAAAGGTTGGAGAACTTGAGGCCGCCGCCGAGGCGCTGGAAGAATTCTGGCCTGCTCAAGACGAAGCGCCCATAGTGGATGGTCTGGACACCCCGACAAAGGCGAGTGTCATGCTTCGCGTGGGCGCCTTGATCGGGTTTCTGGGTAGCGCTAACCAGATTCCCGGGAGCCAGGAGCGGGCCAAGGACCTGATAACTCAGACCGTCGAGATTTTCGAGGGCCTGGGCGACAAAGTGCGTGCCGCCGAAGCGAGGGGCGACCTGGCCCTGTGCTATTGGCGCGAAGGCGCTTTTGATGAAGCGCGGATTAATTTGGCAGACGCCCTCGGCCGGCTTGGCGATTCTAACCCCGACTTAAGAGCCGTGCTCCTGATCCGCGCGGGAATTATCGAAGAGCGCACGCGACGGCTACAGACCGCTATCAACTTCTATGACGAAGCGCAGCCGCTGGTCGATAGAAGTGAAGATCATGTCTTAAAGGGAGCTTTTCACTTTGAATACGGGCTCGTGCTTCGCCGGTTGGCGGCTCCGCAGAACCGCGAGGACTATTTGGATCGCGCCCTGATTGAATATGCGGCTTCAAGTTTCCACTACGAACAGGCGGGCAATCAACGGGCTCAGGCGCGCGTTGAGAATAACCTGGGGTACTTATATTTCACGATTGGCCGTTACAAGGATGCGCATAATCATCTGGATCGATCGCGCCATCTGTTCTCAAACGTCAAGGACCTGCGCTTGGTTGGCACGGTTGATGACACGAGAGCTCGCGTCCTGCTTGCGGAGAATCGGCCGGCAGATGCGGAACGCCTGATCCGGCAAGCCGTCAAAGCGCTGGAGCGCGGTGGCGAGCAATCCCTCCTGGCCGAAGCTTTGATCACCTACGGCGTTGTGCTGGCCCGTTTGGGCCGGCACGCGCGCTCGCGAGAATTGTTAGAACGGGCGATGGAAGTCGCGGAAGTTGCTGGTGACCTTGAAAGCGCCGGGCGCGCAAAGATCAGCATCATCGAGGAACTTACCAGTCAAACTTCGGCGGAAGAATTGGCGGCGGAATATCAGGCTGCTGTATTGCTTCTCAGAGATTCTCAGGATCCAACAACTGCGAAGCGACTGATTAGCTCAGCACTTCAGGTCGTCGACGCCTTAATGCCTTCCCAGCAGGAGGAACCTCAGGTCGAGCAAGCCTCATGGGATGGATTCTCGTTTAAGCGTGAAGTGTTAAAGATCGAAAAGCGATTGATCGAGCGCGCGCTGCGCGACGCAGGCGGATCCGTTACTCGAGCCTCGCGCTTGCTTGGCTTCCGACACCATCAAAGTCTGATTGCTTTGATAAATAGTCGTCACCGCGATTTGCTCGGCACGCGCTCGGCAGTCCGCAAACGCAGACATCACTTATTCTCGAAACCGCGCAAGACCCGCAAGATGCCGAAGCCGGGTGATGGATCTTCCGCGGGCGGAGGAGCAGACTCAGAGAGCGACGCGAGTGCGGTGACTACGGCCAGCGAAAATAATTGAAGTGCTTTAATTAGCGGGCACATGTCAACGCGCGCCCACCGTCGATTTGATAAGTCGCGCCGGTAATCCAACCGGCATTTTCCGAGGCGAGGTAAAAAACTAATTCAGCAATTTCACCCGGGTCGCCCACTCGACCAAGCGGGTGAGTTGTCTTGGAGTGTTCCAGAAACGCCATATAATCCTCTGCACTCATTCCTCCGCGTTTGTGAATCTCAGTTACGACCACTCCCGGGTTCACTGCATTGACGCGAACTCCCTTCGGCGCCAGTTCCAAAGCCGCGCAACGCGTTAGCTGATCCAATCCCGCTTTAGAAACACAGTAAGCGAGCACGCCGGGAAAGGAACGCAGCCCGGTCACGCTGGAAATGTTAACGACGTTTCCTTTCGATTTGATCAAGAGCGGAGAGGCTAATTGCATCAGGTGAAACACAGCGCGCAGATTGACGTTCATCATCGCGTCCCATGCGGCCAGCGAAGTATTCTCTATCGAGCCCGTTGAAATGTGCCCGGCCGCGTTTACCAAAACGTCCAGGCGACTTGTCTCACCTATGACGTTCTCGAATGCCTTATCAACATCTGCATCGTTGGTTACATCGCATCGAATGGTCGAGCATTCACCGCCATCTCGAACAATATCCGCTGCGACTTCATCCAGCGCCGAGGAATCGCGGCCAACAGCAATAACCCGGTCAGAGGCTGACGCAAATCGTCTGGCCACCGCGCGACCAATGCCCGAGGTCGCTCCGGTTACCATGACGATACGAGGGTGCGGTTTATCTTTCATCGTTGCTCCTTGTTGGCGTGCTTGAGAAAGGCCCGGACTGTGCAAGTGAACTAGCGGTTTTATATTGACATAGGCCCGCAGAGATTGACTATACTCTGGGGCGGATTCATAAGTTGATGTTGCATCTTGCGCGCCGGCTTTAAGCAGCTTCCTCTGACTAAGAAAGAAAGTCGATTCATTTTCGCAGTCGATAGCTCGTCCCCGATAAAATCTTTGCGATTGACTGTTCGCCCGAAAGAATAGGTTGGCACGCTCTCCATCTACTTCAGGGTACATGACGGCTGCCGCGGCGGTGGCAGCATCTTTGTTCTTTGTTTTGTGGTGGATGTTGCAGGCAGAAGAGTCACCCTGGGTGCCGGCGGGTTTGGCTGCCAGCGTCGTCATGCTCGTCGCAGCCTTCGCCCGGCTGTTAGTCGCCCGACGGGCCGTTCGCAATCGCGATCGCCAGGCGATGCACAATTCGTATCGACACACTGCACCTTATCGAACGGCCTTTACGCAAGTTATGCATTCAACCAGCCGTCATGCGGCAGCGTTACGAGCCTTGCAAAGACAATCAGCCGCTGCCGATACGAGGGATGCCGCCGAAACTCATCATGAGTTGTATGAGTTGTGCAACGAGTATCTAACTGGGGCGGAAACAGCTTTGCATTCACCGGCCCTACAGGCGGACAGCCGCGTTGCTTTGCGCGCCGGACAGGAGCGCGTGCGCGAAATGCAGAAGCATCATTTGCTGACTTGGGCGCGGAATTCAGCGCGATCGCTTACGCATGAAGCTCAACAACGATCCCGGCTCTACGAAAAAGTGGAGAATGCGAATCGGGCGCTGGATTGCATTGATCAGGCTTTGAAAGTTTATCCCGACGATGACGAGCTGAAGATTTCAGCCCGAGCTGTGCGCGAGTTCATCACCTCAAGCAGAGTGGCGCATTGGGTCGAGTTGGCGGAACGCGCCGCATTCAAAGGTCATTTTCAGCGGGCAATCGATTGTTATCGCGATGCGCTCTATTACCTGAGTCGCGATAAGGCCGACGCCGACGGCGAAGCGGCAGCCGAACGAATCATGAGAGAAATCGATTTGCTGAGGGCGCGACAAACCACAGATCGGACGATAGACTCGCAACGTCGCTCAGCGAGTGCCAACCTTTACCCAAAGTCTTAATGAAGATTTACAGTCGACGGAGACGACATGCTGAGACCGAGATGTCCAAGATGCGGCAGTAAAAGAATTCGCCGTGGTTACGAGCGAAGGGCCTGGTACCAGCGATTATTTGGCATCTATAACCTTTTGTGCGATCATTGCAACTGGTTATTCAAAGCATTCAGTCCGCTGTTTACTCTCTGGGAAGGCCAACGAACCCACAGTAAATAAATCTTGTTTTCGTTGAGTTTGCTTTCCATTTGATTTGCGTTAGACAAAAGCCATGAGCATTAAAAGCTTGATTTTCGCCGCGATCCTCGTAAGTTTCGCGCTCGCTTTGTCCGCCATCGCCCAGCAGCAGTCCCAGAGTCCGGTCGTGGTTCTGGGCTCGTCCGGGACTTCGGTCGATAGTCAGGGCATTCGGAACTATTTGCTTGGCCCGGGCGATGTGCTGGACGTGCGCGTCTTTGGCCAACCTGATCTCAGCTCGCAAGTAGAAATCGATGCCGCTGGCAACGTCTCTTCGCTGCCATTCTTAGAGACGCCGATTCGTGCCCAGTGCCGTAGCGACAGAGACGTGCAGAAGGACATCGCCACGGCCTATGCCAAGTATATTAAGAACCCGCAAGTAAGCGTGCGCGTCGCGGAGCGAAAAAGCCGTCAGCCGGCGAGCATTTCAGGCGCGGTGAGAAATCCGATGCAGGTGACGATGATGCGTCAGGTTCGTTTGGATGAGTTGATTACCAAGGCGGGCGGATGGACCGATCGCGCCAGCGGCACTATTGAGATCATGCATACGGAACCACCGATGTGCGCTGAGCCCGGTGTTTTCCAAAATGCGACCCTGTCTGAAAAGGGAAATTTCGGTATTGCGGTCTTTAAAATCAACGATCTCAAGATGGGCAAGGAAGAAGCCGATCCGTACATTTGGCCGGGCGACATAGTTAGAGTCACCGAGGGCGAGCCCGTTTATGTTACTGGCTTCGTTATGAATCCCCGCGAACTTGTACTCAGAGATCAGTTAACGCTCGGACGCGCAATTGCGATGGCCGGCGGGCCTCAACGTCTTGCTAAGACGAGTGAGGTGCATATCTATCGCCAAAAAGAAGGTCAGGCCGGTCAGGACGACTTGAAGTTTAATTTAGACTCAATCAAAAAAGCTAAAGCACCTGACCCGGTGCTGAAACCGTTTGACATTGTGGACGTCGGCGAATCGGGCCTAATCAGCGGCAAAGGTATGGGCAATTTGTTGAAGGGTATTGTCACGGGTTCGGGCGGTTCGATATTGCAGCGAGCGGTCATTTATTAATTCGTGTTTCCGATTTATCGCGTAACCAAAAAACATTTCATGAGCCAAAGAATACGAACTAAAACAAAAAAGAAACGCGGCTTTACCTACCTCTGGATCTTTGGTCTGGCGCTGCTGGTTTTTCTCCTGATCTATTTCGAACAAACCGCGCTGCTTTATGTCTTCTCGACACTCGGAGTGACCGTGCTGCTGGTAATCGTAGCCGGCGCCGACCTGGGTCGCAGTGAGTTGTCTTCCATCGGCGGCGATCAGGTTTCAGGTATGCCCGCTCCCGCGAAATCAATAAAGTAAAATCACCTTAATGGCTTGCGGCGATTGAGACGGCATTGTGCCGTCTTTCGAGTTGCGGATTTTCCCGCCTCTCGACTAGAGTATCTCCGCCGACACTGTAGTCCAAGATTTTTTCCGGAGGCTAAATCCAAATGAAGAACACAAGGCGTGCATTCATGCTGTTCGCGGCGCTGGGCTTCGCGGCGCTTTCACTTTCCACACCTTTGCGTCCGGTTAAGGCGCAAAGAAATGGCGCTGGAGGCGGCAGCTCGCCGATCACTTATCCCGAAACGAAAAAAGTTGATGTCGTTGACGATTACTTCGGGACCAAAGTCGCCGATCCATATCGCTGGCTCGAAGACAACGACTCACCCGAGGTCGCGGCCTGGGTCGAAGCAGAGAACAAGGTGACGTTTGCCTATCTCGATCAAATTTCATATCGCGCTCAATTGAAAGATCGGCTGATGAAGCTTTTCAACTATCCGAAGGTCGGTGCGCCCAGTCGACGTGGTGACTGGTTCATGTTTTCCAAAAACGATGGACTGCAAAACCAAAACGTGTGGTACATCGAAAAGGGGCTGGATGGCACGCCTGAGTTGCTGCTGGATCCTAACAAGTTCTCCGCGGACGGCACATCACGACTTGGCGCTGGTCCGTCGTGGTCTCCGAAAGGCAAGTACATTCTTTACGGCATATCGCAGGGGGGATCTGACTGGAACGACCTTTATGTCATGGACGTCGCTACGAAAAAGCCTTTGGACGATCATTTGAAGTGGATCAAAAACGGCGCCGGATCGTGGCGCGGCGACGAAGGATTTTTCTACAGCCGTTATCCGGAACCGGAGAAAGGCCGAGAACTCTATTCGAAAAATGAATTTCAGTCAGTCTGGTATCACAAGATCGGAACGCCGCAAACTGATGACGAACTGGTCTATGAAGACAAAGCGAATCCACAGCGCTTTCAGAATGTTAACGTGACTGAAGATGGCCGCTTCGCGTTCCTTTATGTGTCTGAACGCGGCAAAGGCAAAGATGGCAACGCGTTGTCTTTCCGGGATTTATCTAAAGGCGACAAGACCTTCACGCCGATTATAACCGACATTGGCAACGACAGTTATGGCGTGCTGGATGACGTCGACGGCAAGTTTTTGATTGAGACAAATCACGGCGCGTCGAACGGGAAAGTTGTGCTTTACGACCCGGCGGCGAAAACCTGGACGGACGTGATCGCCGAAAAATCGGAGCCTTTGCAAAGCAGCGGCACCGCCGGCGGTAAGCTCTTTGTCACCTACCTGAAAGATGTAACGACGCGCGCGTATGTCTATAGCATCAATGGTAAGTTGGAAAACGAAGTCCAGTTTCCCGGTCTCGGGACGGCTGGTGGTTTCGGTGGGCGCGACGACGACAAATTCGTCTTCTACAGTTTCACTTCCTTCAACACACCGCCCTCGATTTACAAATACGACATCGCTTCAAAGAAGTCTTCGGTGTTTCGCACCGTAGATATTCCGGGCTTTAACAGTAACGACTACGAGGTCAAAGAAGTCTTCTACAACAGCAAGGACGGCACCCGCGTGCCAATGTTCCTGACTTACAAGAAAGGCCTCAAGCTTGATGGGAACAACCCGACGGTGCTTTACGGCTACGGCGGTTTCAATATCGTGACGAACCCGTCGTTTAGCGCGTTGCGGATCGCTTTGCTCGAGCAGGGATTCGTTTACGCGTCGGCAAACATGCGCGGCGGCGGCGAGTACGGCGAGAAATGGCACGAAGCCGGGATGCTGCACGTAAAACAAAACGTGTTCGACGATTTCATCGCCGCAGCCCAGTACTTGCTCGACAATCACTACACCTCGACGCCGAAACTGGCGATCGGCGGCGGCAGTAATGGCGGTCTGCTCGTAGGCGCATGTATGACGCAGCGGCCTGATCTTTACGGCGCGACGCTGCCCGCGGTCGGCGTGATGGACATGCTGCGCTTTCACAAGTTCACCATCGGCGCGGCCTGGATCTCGGATTACGGTTCAAGCGAACAGAGCGAAGCACAGTTCAAAGCGCTCTATGCCATCTCGCCGGTTCACAACACCAAGCCGGGCACGAAGTATCCTGCAACCCTGATCACCACCGCCGATCACGACGATCGCGTGGTGCCCGCGCATAACTTCAAATATGCGGCGGCCCTGCAAGCGGCCCAGGGTGGTGACTACCCAATCCTGATTCGCATCGACACGAAATCAGGCCATGGAGCCAGCAGCACTACGAAGACTCTCGAACAACAGACAGATATTTACTCGTTTTTGTTTGAGAATTTAGGCGTGACGCCGAAGTGGTGAGGGTCCGGCCACGCCCATTCGTGCGCCCCCCGGACTCATCGATCGCGGTACATTCTTCCGGGATGCCGGTTCCCGTTGCTGTCCACGAAGCCCCCTTTTATCTCGTTACCGTCAGCGGATACTGTCCCCCAGCCGTTGCCTGTGAAGCCGTAGTTTGTGGCAAAGGTGCTGGTGAGCTCGCGGCCAGTTAGGGTTATTCTTCCCTCAGATCGAAAGTCACGCAGGCTGGCGGTAAATCTGTAGTGCGGGCCCTCCTGCCATATCTCGTACACTGTTCCGTCGTCATCGCGCCACGTTCCCGAAATGTTCAGAGTTTCAGACGACTGGTTTGGTTTCGCTGCGGTCTCTGACGTTGAAATGGCGTTAGCCGGACTTGCGTTTCCCGCAGGTGATTTAGCACCGCCCAGAAATCCGGCCTGATAAAGAGCCAAAAGTAAGCCTGCTACAGCGGTGATGATTGCCGCAAAGGCTGTTAGTATTCCAGGTACTGTTTGCCAGAAACCTGTAGTCTTGGTGTTGTCGGCCATTGAGGAATCCTCCGGTCTTAGGGATCAAACCCAGACGGACGTTTCAAACTTAGCGCACAAGAACCACCCCGATGGGAACGTAATAGGCGCCGGTTCTGAAGAATTGGAGTCTGCGAGGCCGAGAAGACGGTAGTACATGAGTTCACAGCCGTCAAGGGTTTCAGTAACGGATGTACGATCTCGCGAGAGCGTCGGTGAAGAAAACTGCGTTTGGCGTGTTCGATCTTGCCCTGTTGCCAGGCGCGCGAATTATTCCGCGCAACTACGGCGAAGGGCCGGGTTATTTTTCAGTGAACCGTAAAGACAGACAACTCAACCCACCATCCATCTTTCGAAACTCTGACATATCAAGCGCGATCGTTTGATAACCCAGGTCTCTTAGTTTTCGTTCCCAAGATGGATAACCGGCGGTCACCAGAACTCGGTCGTTAACCCTGACGCAAT
>DNNE01000082.1:0-2700 GCA_003487805.1 Blastocatellia bacterium
GTCAAGCCGCCGCACTCCAAATTCGTGGAACAACATTCAGCGAAGCGTCTCGTCTGTGCCGTCGATCTCGGCGGCACGAATTTGCGGGCCGCGAACATCGATTGCGAAGGATCGATTCACGAACGCGTCAGAGTCTCCACGCCTGTTACAAGCAATCCCAACGAAATAGTTTCAGCGATTGCCTCGCCGGTAAACGAGTGTGCCAACCAGGCTGCAACCCGCGGCGAACAAATCCAGGCGGTCTCAGTCGTAGTTCCAGGATCTGTCCAGACTGACACAGGCGTAATCGTGAACGCTCCGAACATTCCAGCAATCGTCGGATTTGATTTGGGCCAGGCTTTAACCTCGGAACTTCACCGGCCCATATCATTGGAAAATGATGCGAACGCCGCGGCTGTTGGTGAGATGTGGCGCGGCGCCGGACGTCCTTGTCAGACGATCATCTGTTTGACGTTGGGAACCGGAGTCGGCAGCGGGATTATTCTCAATGGAAAACTATGGCGCGGGATCGACGGCACGGGCGGCGAGATTGGTCACATCAGCGTCATCCCAATCGGCGGCGTCAAATGCAAATGCGGTGGCGTTGGTTGTCTCGAAGTTTATGCTTCGGCGACGGCCATTGTGAGGATGACGCGTGAAGGACTACCCGATCATCCGCAATCGATCTTGAGCACCACGTCAAAGGTCGATTTGTCCGCTAAAGAAGTTGCGAGAGCCGCAAACGCAGGCGACGCATTCGCGCTCGAGGTGTTTCGACAAATGGGCATGTATCTCGGCATCGCGATGGCGAATGTGGTCAACATATTCAATCCGGAAATGATCATCGTCGGCGGTGGCGTGTCCGAATCGTTCGATCTATTCGCACCCTATGCGCGTGACGAGATCATAAAGCGCGCGTTTCCCGTTCCGGCCCAACGTTGTCAGGTTGTGAAAGCGGAATGCGGCGATGATGCAGGATTGCTCGGCGCCGCGTGGCTGGCCCTCAATTCAAAGCTCTCCGTTTAGATGGCGGACTTGTCCGTCGTCCCCAAACGCGCCGCACAAGTGCGGCGTCTAAACGAATTCAGGATTTTCTCCTTGTGCCTTTTGTGCTTTTTTGTGGCTAAATGTTTTTGACCTATGCCCGCTCTGATCATCCACGGCCATTTCTATCAACCTCCTCGTGAAAATCCGTGGACTGGAATTGTCGAAGAGGAGCCGAGCGCCGCGCCTTTTCATGATTGGAACGAACGTATCCATGTCGAATGCTATCGAGCGAATGCTTTTGCTGCCATAAACGATCGTGCGACCGGCGAAGAGCAACTTGTAAACAACTACGCGCACCTCAGTTTCAACTTTGGGCCGACGCTCCTTAACTGGCTCGAACAAAATCATCCAGCCACATATAAACGCATTCTCGAAGCTGACGGTGAAAGTAGTTTGCAGCACAGCGGACATGGCAACGCGATCGCGCAAGCGTATGGTCATGCGATCCTGCCGCTCTGCAACGACCATGATTTGCGCACACAGATTCGCTGGGGTTTAGCGGATTTTCGTTATCGGTTTGGGCGCGATGCCGAGAGTATTTGGCTGCCAGAGACTGCCTGCAACGACACGGTGATGGATGCATTGATTGATGAAGATTTGCGCTTTGTGATTCTCGCGCCGCAACAAGCCGCTCGTGTCAGAATGCTGACGAATCGGATTAGCGACCGGGTTGATCTTTCAAGTGATCCAAGCACGTGGCAGAAAGTCAACGAAGCAACCCTCGACACCAGCATTCCTTATCGCTACTTTCATCGCGGCAAGCACGACAAATCGATTGATGTCTTCTTCTATGACGGACCGACCTCGCGCGCGATTGCTTTTGAGAACCTCCTCAGATCAAGCCGCGAGCTGGCTGATGCGTTTGCAAGAGCTGTCGATGGCCGAGCCATGATCAATGTAGCAACTGACGGCGAGACCTACGGCCACCACTTCAAGTTTGGCGATCTGTGCCTGGCTTACGTTGTGGAATTGGAGGCGACGGCGCGCGGATTTCAAATTACCAACTACGCAGAATATCTCGACGAACACCCGGCGAAATCAGAAGTTGAAATTTACAACGGACCGGACGGCGAAGGGACGTCATGGAGTTGTCAACATGGTGTCGGTCGCTGGATTCGCGACTGTGGCTGCCACACCGGAGGCGAAGCAGGATGGAACCAACGATGGCGCAAGCCACTGCGGCAGGCGCTGGATTATTTGCGTGATGAGAACACATCTTACTTTGAAGCGACGCGCGGAATTCTGTTTATCGATCCGTGGGCTTCGCGAGATGACAGCATCGCACTGATTCTCGATCCGCGACATTCGCGCGAACAGTTTCTCTTTGAACACGCCGGCCGCCGGGCTTCTCCGAACGAACAGTGGCGCGCACTTGCTTATCTCGAATTGCAACGCATGCTGCTGCTGATGTACACGAGCTGCGGCTGGTTTTTTAATGACATCTCAGGAATCGAAACGATCCAGATTTTGAAGTACGCGGCGCGCGCCATCGATTTGATGGAGCAATTACATTTGCCATCGGTACGAGAACTCTTTTTAGAAATTCTCGCGGAAGCGAAAAGCAATCGGCCGGAAATGGGAACGGGCGCTGATATTTACAAACGATTCGTTGAGCCTCTGAAGCCGGGCTACCAAGAGAATCACGATACAGAACCGCTTGCGCTAGCAAGCGGG
>DNNE01000082.1:2996-4428 GCA_003487805.1 Blastocatellia bacterium
GAACCGCTTGCGCTAGCAAGCGGGTGATACGGAGGAGATTGAGCCACAAAAAGGCACAAAAGGCGCAAAAAGTTTCAACGAAGGGCGCGCATGCAAAGCGAGGCACTAGCCCGACCGTGAGGGAGGGCTCCGCTGCGCCAGCGAAAGCTAAGACTTCGCGCAAAGGCGCGAAGACGCAAAGTGTCAGAAGCCCGCGCGTTAGCAAGGGCGCCGTTTCGAATGATGCCCTCCCTAACGGTCGGGCTTCTGACACCTCTGACTTCCCTCCCACGCTCGGCGAAATGGATCTCCATCTGTTTGGCGAAGGCAAGCACGAACGCATCTACGAAAAGCTCGGCGCGCACGCAACTACTCATGAAGGTAAACAGGGCGTCGCTTTTGCGGTGTGGGCGCCGAACGCAAAGAGCGTCAGCGTTGTTGGCGACTTCAATGACTGGGATAGCGGAAAGAATCCCCTGCGATCGCTTGGCGGCTCAGGCATTTGGGAACTCTTCATCCCCCGGCTCAAGGAAGGAGAGCTCTACAAGTATGCGATCAAGACGCGACGCGGGGAAATCTTCAAAGCCGATCCTTACGCGTCCATGATGCAAGTGCCGCCGGACACTTCCTCGATCGTTTACAAGTCACGATACAAATTTCAGGATCGCGCCTGGATAACGAAACGAAATAAACGGCAAGCCTGGCGGGAGCCGCTCTCAATCTACGAAGTGCATCTGGGTTCGTGGCGGCGCATAACTGAAGAGAGCAATCGCCCACTGACCTATCGCGAGATCGCGCCGTTGCTCGCTGACTATGTGCTGCAAAACGGATTCACGCACGTCGAGTTTCTTCCTTTGAAGGAACATCCATACGGCCCTTCGTGGGGTTATCAAGTTAGCGCATATTACGCTCCTTCAGCGCGTTACGGAACGCCCGATGACTTTCGTTTTCTCGTCGATCAGCTTCACCAAGCGGGCATCGGCGTAATCATGGATTGGGTCCCCGCGCATTTTCCGAAAGATGCATTTGCGCTCGCTCGATTCGACGGCACCGCGCTTTATGAACATGAAGATCCACGCAAAGGCGAGCATCCTGATTGGGGCACCTACATCTTTAACTATGGCCGTAACGAAGTCAGAAATTTTCTGATCGCGAATGCCTTGTACTGGTTGCGCGAGTTTCATCTCGACGGGCTGCGCGTCGATGCGGTCGCGTCGATGCTCTATCTCGATTACAGCCGCAAAGAAGGCGAGTGGGTGCCGAACGAATTTGGCGGACGCGAGAACCTGGAAGCGATTTCTTTGTTGAAAGAGCTAAACGAACTTACTCATCGCGAGTGTCCGGGCACGTTGATGATCGCCGAAGAATCAACCGCCTGGCCGGCCGTCAGTCATCCTGTTTATGCGGGCGGGCTCGGCTTTGATTTCAAGTGGAACATGGGCTGGATGCATGA
>DNNE01000082.1:4722-9873 GCA_003487805.1 Blastocatellia bacterium
GGCTGGATGCATGACACGCTGAAATACTTTCAGACTGACCCGCTGTTTCGCGGCGGCAATCACAATGCGCTCACGTTCGGCTTGTTATATGCGTGGAGCGAGAACTTCATACTTCCCTTCTCCCATGATGAGGTTGTTCACATGAAAGCCTCGCTGGTAAATAAGATGCCTGGCGACCAATGGCAAAAGTTCGCGAACCTGCGCGCGCTCTACGGTTACATGTGGGCGCATCCGGGTAAGAAGCTTTTGTTCATGGGCGGCGAGTTCGGGCAATGGCGCGAATGGAATGAGACTGAGAGTCTGGACTGGCACCTGCTGGAAACGCCAGTTCACCAGGGTGTGCTGACGTTGATCAAGGACTTAAATAGGCTGTACGCGCAACACCCTGCGCTCTCGGAAGCTGATAGCGACGCAGCAGGGTTTAGCTGGATCGAAGTCGATAATGCCGCTGATAATGTGACCGCGTTTCGGCGGATTGCGCCTTCGACCGGCAAAGAAATCATTTGCGTCGGCAATTTCTCACCCGTGGTGCGAGAGAATCATCGAATTGGATTGCCGCGCAAAGGAAGCTACAAGCAAATCCTGAACACAGATAACGAAAAGTATTGCGGCGGAGGCTTTGGTGTGGTGAGAAGTATCAAAGCGGAAAAGATTCCATCACATGGTTACGATTATTCGGCAGCTATTACGCTGCCGCCATTGGCGACGATGTGGTTTGAAGTGCCTTCCCGGATGCAGGAATGAAATTGTCAGGACGGCTTAACCAGCTCAGAAAGATTTTCGAAATAGCGGCGGTGAGTTTGTCGAAGAGCCGTTTCGTTACGCGCTTCCAAGAGTACCACTTCGTGTTCGATTCGATGAAGATTAAGTTGTAGCTCTAAGTCCAATCGTGCTGTGTCCGCGTTCTGTTTTTCCGACTCGCCAAACTCCCGCATCAGAACAATCTCCCCCTGATCGCGGTCATATTCAATTAGAAATATCATTCAGCTCTCCCGCTCTTTGCACTCTTCCCAGACTCTGGATTGCCTCGCGTATTGCGGTCAGGTTCCCTTCCCGGCGTGTTGCTTGCTTTTCTAACTGCGTCAGAACTTCTCTTTGCAACTGAAGGAGCTCCGTTTGGTCGTCTTCCGAAAGCGCCTCCTGCGATAATAGACTATCGATCCGCAGCTGCGTATCGCCTAAAGCTTGTTCGATATTTTCCTCAGTCCCAATTACGTCTGACCAGGTCAACAAAAGTTTGCGCAGAGAATCCTGACCTCCGCCATATTTAATGGCCGGATCAAAGACATCCGACATTTTTTCCGATAGCTCTGCCCACACGTGCTGCAGAGAAGTTCGCACTTGGATCTCTACCACCTTCTCCTCATATGTAACAATAACGTGAATAGCTCGATATCCATTACTGGGACTGATACGACGATCGGCAACCGACACACTCTCAAACAGCTTAGTTAGCGAGCTAACTGCACGGTCCTGTTCTAAGATTCCAGGAGCGATTAACCTGCAACCGGCTATGTCCTGAACCTGGGTTAATCGAATACTTTCTCTAAGCAACTTCTCGGTAATTGAGGTTGTTGACTTCGCAGGCCGTCCCGTCGGTTCCAATCCCAAGTCATTTCGAACTGCTTCTACTACAAACTCATAGGCCTCATGAAACGATCGACGATATTCATCAAGCAGCCGCAGATCGGCCTCAGTAATTTCGCCTTTTCGGAGGCGATCACCGAGCCTGTCGATTTGCGTCTTACTTAGATTGTTTGCCATTGAGTATCGAAGGAGGATTGTATCGCATTCGGAAACTTTCCAGGACAGCGATGACTCTCATCACATGGCAAGCGTTGAAAGCGCGTAATAAGATGTTAGCGGATGATCTTTCATTTCGACCCGGCAGTGCGACGGACTCAATTGTGGTCGTGTTCCCAGGGCGGGGCGCTGCGCGGTTTGCCCTGGGCTATTGAATCTCACGCGTTCAGCGTGAAGAAGCGGGACTACTTCAAGTCCATGTGCTTGATAGGAACCAACCGATGGCCGAGCATATCCACACCGGCCTGGCTGTGCTCCAACACGAGATAACCAATCAATGGTTCGTACTCGCCATTTTCGGGAGTCATCTCGACAAATGCTACTTCGTGATGAATAGGACGAAAGCCTTCGATCTGAATACGCACGGGACCGCAGACTACGCCCTTGATTGTTTCCTGCGTTGCAGTTTCCATCTCCACTTCGGTCATGGTCTCGAGATTTCCAAGTCGATCACGCCACGCCATAGGAAGCACCATGAACGACGCGCCCGTGTCTACCAATGCGTCGCATTTCAGACTCTTGGATAAATCGGAGGCGTTGTCGATCCTAACTGAAGCAACAATTCTACCCATGTTGTCAGGCCTCCGTATGCGATCGATATAGGGATTCTTTATGCCCTTTGAAAAGTCATAATGCGCCTTCATTTGCTTCTAAGCTTAGGCGTCGAAGGCGAGCAATGCAATGGCCTCGCACAACAAAATATCGAAAGCACTGAAGGTGCGAAAGGAAATGTACTTTGCTGTTGTTCTTGCGCCCCTGCGGGGTGAATTATGTCTTTTCGTGATTCCAGGTGCGTGTGATTTCGTGGTTTGGTGTTTTATTAGTTCGTCAGCAAAGAACACCACGAAAGAACACGAACACAAAACCAACCCACACGAAGGCCGCGCAGGTCGAGATGAGTCTAGTATCTTAATGCCGGATTCACGCCTTCGGCGCGAGGGATTGGGTGTTTGCTGCAACTTGTCGCTTTGATCCGCTCGCTACCGCTCGCGGTTCTGTAACTCTACAACTCACCAACCTGGTTTAGAAAATTCAGAACATCGTCCTCCCAGATGGCAATCCCGTCGCAGCCAGACGCAAACCGGCCATGGGCCTCCTGGTTTGTGCACCCAAACTGCGGATAGATTTTGTTCGTCCACTTCTGCACGTTGCCCTTCTGCCGCAGGATCGGCCCGAGCGTCTCGCTGGGACCGAGGTTATAGTCGCCGGTCGCCTGAATCAGAAACATCGGCGCCTTCTCGTGGCGGACCGCCGTTATCAAACGCTGTTGGAGCGCCACGTTGCCCCATGATTGAGCAGCGGGGGTGAACGGCAGGTACACGCGGATGCCGGGATCCTTCTCCGCCGTCAGCAGCGTCTGAATGCCGCCGTAAGAAATTCCGGTCATCGCGAGGTGATCTATGTCTGTGTACCGTTGCTCCTTGATCCACTTGACGGCGGCGATGACATCCAGATTGTAGAGTTCATGAAGTTTTACGGCGGCCTCGGGGTCGTGCGCAGCTCTTTGCAAATCGGCGATGTAGGGGCCGGCATCTTTCGACAGTCCCTGGCCATGTCGATCGGGAGCGAAAAATACGAAACTGCGATCGACATAGAGCTTGGCCAGGTGCGGCACGCCTTTGGGATCCGCTTCGCTGCCATGGTTGTAGATCATGACGGGAAACTTCCGGCGAACGGCAGTCAACTCCGCCATGGTCCTGACGCCCGGCACGTAAAGGTGTCCATGCAGGGTCATGTTATTGGGCCCGGGAAACGCGACTTGCAGTTGCACCGGCAAATCATTTTCAGTAGCTGTGCATTCGCGCAAACCCGGGCATGGCGTTGGACCGGCAACAGGTTCGTAATCCCCGATCGAGTTCCCCGATGGCACTGGTTGACTGTCGCTCATGTGCGCGCGCAGATTCGATTTGGCAGCGTACACCAGACTCAATCCGAAAATGCTGACGACGAGCAAAGCGATGACTGTTGCCGGCCTCTTCATGACTTGACCTCCAAGGTTAATTCGTCGAGACGATTCTAGCGTAAACCATGAAGTGTAACTGTTGAGTTGGCAATCATAGAATCTTCTTGCTGCATTTAGGTTGGGGCCAGTCATCATGTATCTTCGCCTTACATGATCGACTGGACCCAAATCCGCAAAACCTTTCCAGTCACCGAACGCGTCGCATATCTCAACAGCGCCGCCGCGGGACCGGTCTCGATTGCTTCGCAAGCGGCGGCCGCCGGCTATTACGAAAAGATGATGCGCGACGGCGATGTGCATTGGAATCGCTGGCTGGCTGATCGAGAAGCCGTGAGAAAGAAGATTGCCGAGTTCATCAATGCTGAGCCGGAAGAGATTGCCTTCACGACGAACACTTCACAGGGAATGAACGTCATCGTCGACGCCCTCGAAGATCGCCGCGAAGTCATCTCTTCCGAATTGGAATTTCCGGTCACGACTCTGCCGTGGATGCATCGACGCATTCCCGTTCACTTATTGCCGGCGCGCGACGGCGAAGTGCGAAGCGAAGATATTCAAGACGCGATGACGAACAAAACCGGAATCATCGCGTTAAGTCACGTGCAATTCTCAAATGGCTTTCGCCTCGACCCGGCGGCGGTAGGCGAAATAAAGGGCACACATGCTTTGGTCATCAACGCTAGTCAGTCAGCCGGCGCGTTTGCAATCGATGTGAAGCGAATGAAGATCGACGCGCTCTGCGCGACCGGCCACAAGTGGCTTTTGTCCGGTTACGGATCGGGATTCGTTTACCTCAGCCGCGAGTTGCTGGATCAATCTCTGCCGCGTTCGATTGGCTGGTTAAGCGTCGAAGATCCTTTCGAGATGCGCAACGACGAGTTTCGGCCACGTCACGATGCGGCGGCGAGGGTCGAGCTTGGCTGCCCACATTTCGCCGGCATCTTTTCGTTAGGGGCTTCGCTTGATCTGATTGGCGAAATTGGTGCGGAAAATATTCAGGCGCGCGTGCTGGAACTAAATCGGTTCGCAACCTCGCGTCTGAAAGAAGACGGATGGAAGGTTCTTTCGCCGCTGCAAATTGAAAGCTCGCGATCGGCAGAGACTCTGGTCGAAGTCAACGAGCCGGGTCGAGTCGTCCGCCATCTCCTTAGTCGCGGCGTGATTGTGACTGAAAAGCCGCAGGGCATTCGCGTCGCAACGCATTTCTTTAACAACGAGGAAGACGTTGAGAGGTTAATCGCGGGGTTGGGTGAGACTCGTCATTGATCGTTTAGAGGCGGGCTACTGCCCGCCCATACCTAATGAAAACTCTTGACTCGTTTAGAGGCGGGCTACCGCCCGCCCATACCTAATGAAAACTCTTGACCCGTTTAGAGGCGGGCTAC
>DNNE01000082.1:10219-37634 GCA_003487805.1 Blastocatellia bacterium
GGCGGGCAGTAGCCCGCCTCTAAACGAATACAATTATCTACTTGGTAGCCCGCCTCTAGACGAAGAACATTTCCAACCAGTAGCTCGCTTCTAAACGAAAGGAAATATCTAAGCGTTCGCGGCCTTCTTCTTGGGTTTCGATTTTGTCTTGGGCGGATTTGAAACAGGTCTTTGGAAATGTTCACGACAAAGCGTGATGAAAGTCAGATGAATCGGCGATTCATATCCACCGACCAAACGCGCGATGCCCAGTTGCCAGTTAATCTGCGCGGCCTCGATCCACCAACGCACCAAAGTTCCCTTCGCCACTTCTTCCTGCACCGACTCTAAAGGCACGATGCCGACACCCATGTCTTCTGCAACCATCCGTTTGATCGCAGCGAGGCGGCTGAGCTCCATAATGACTTTCGGCGTTACTCCCGCTTGCGCAAAGAATTGATCGATCAAGCGGCGGGTATTGCCGCCGCGTTCGCCAAGGATCAATTTCTCACCGGCCAGTGCGTACGCACTCACGACTTTTTGATTCGCAAGTTTGTGACGAGGTGAAGCGATCGCAACCAGGTAGTCTTCACTCAGCAGTTCTGTCTGGACACCTCGCGCTTCAACCGGCAACGAGACAAACGCGGCATCCAACTCGCCGGCGAGCACTTGCCGGACCAATTCTTCACTCGTTCCCGATACGACTGAAGTCTCGACCGCTTCGTGTAATTTCCTAAGCTCGCGCAAAATCTGCGGCAAAGGATCAGCGCTGACCCCGGCCGACGCGCTGCCGATGCGCAGCCGCCCACGATGCGCGCCCGTCAGCGCAGCCATCTCTTCGAGGGCCGCATCATGCTCGCGCAGGATCGAGTACGCGCGTTCGAGTAGTTTCTCCCCGGCTTCGGTCAGAATCACTCTTCGCGGCGCGCGCACGAACAATTGCGCGCCCGTTTCGTTCTCAAGTTGGCGGATCTGCATGCTGATTGCTGCCTGTGTCACGTGGACGCGAACGGCCCCCGCGGTAAACGTGCCGCTTTCGGCAATGGCCACAAAAGCCTTCAGTTGTCGGATATCCATGAACGATACTTTACATCAATATGCATTATCACAGGAATAAGATCTTTTAGTTTCCATTATGGTTTCGCCGTTGCCTAGAATGGAAATCTCAGGAGCCCTCCCGGACATCGAACTACCAGATGACGACTATGGTCCAAACCGTCGACATTCTGCCTCGGAGGCGTGCGCCTCTCAGGGAATTGGTCGTGGGCGTGGACGGCGGCGGCACGCGAACGCGGGCCGTAGTGCTGAACGGCGCGCGCATAATGGGTGAAGGAATGGCAGGGCCCTCCAATCCGTTGCGGGTCGGTATCGCAAACGGCGCGACGGCGATTCGCGAGGCTGTAGACAAAGCTTGCACTGCTGCTTTGATTCATCGGGATGATCTCGTGGCTGCCGGTGTCGGACTAGCAGGCGTTCGTCGGAAAGACATTCGCGCGCGGATGCGCGACGTCCTGATCGAAACCTTAGGAATCAAGAACATCGAACTGGTGAGCGACGGGGACATTGCGTTGTATGGCGCAACTGACGGTCAACCGGGAGTTGTGGTCATCTCTGGCACCGGATCGGTTGCGGTCGGAATCAATCGGCAGGGCAAGCGCGTTTCCGCCGGCGGCTGGGGCCCGATCGCCGGTGATGAAGGCAGTGGGTCCTGGATTGCGCGTCGCGCTCTGCAGGCGGTCGCGCGAGCAACCGATGGCCGCGGCCGGGCGACGTCACTAAGTGAAACCGCGTGCGAATTTTTTCAGGTTGCCGCGCCCGACGATTTGGCCACGGCCATCTATGGGCCGACGATCACGAATGATCGGATTGCCGGCTTCAGCAAACTGGTGATCGAAGCCGCGAGTGCGGGCGATGAAGTTGCACTTGAAATTTTGAATGACGCCGGCAAAGAACTTGGGACGGCGGCGGTCACGGTCATTCGCAAATTGAAGATGGAGCAAGAGCGATTTCAAGTTGCGTTCGTCGGTGGAGTCTTCGCCGCCGGCGAACTCGTGGTTACGCCTTTGCGTGAACAAGTGATGCGCGTCGCCAAGAGAGCCTTCATAGACAATCCCACTTTTTCGCCCACCGTGGCCGCCGCGCGAATGGCCCAGGAGAATCTTCAAAGATTGCCCGTTGCGGTGTGAATCGGCGACCGCATAGTTCCCTGAGATTTCAACATGCCGATGCTTGCCGATTCCATACCGTTAACAGAGCAAGAGAACCCGCGCACGGAACAGATCAGTTCGCTGTCGACCGCGAACATCGTTCGCCTGATGAATGATGAGGACGCCGGTGTTGCGAAAGCAGTCGCGGAGGTTCTCGATGACGTGACGCGCGCGATCGATCAAATTGTCCAGCGAATTCAAGCGGGCGGACGTCTCTTTTACATCGGCACCGGGACCTCTGGCCGGCTCGGAGTGCTTGATGCTGCGGAATGTCCGCCGACGTTTGGTGTTTCACCCGATTTGATTCAGGCAGTGATCGCCGGCGGATACGATGCATGTTATCGCGCCGTCGAAGCGTCCGAAGACGATGCCGCCGCGGGCGTACGCGATCTGGAGCAACGCGGATTCACCAAAGCGGACGCGCTAGTTGGCATCGCGGCTTCCGGGCGCACGCCTTACACCGTTGGCGCAGTCGAATATGCGCGCCGCATCGGGGCTTTAACGATTGCGATCACTTGCGCGCCGGAGTCAGCGATTACGAAAGCTGCCGAGATTCCGATCGCGCCGCTGGTCGGTCCGGAAGTGATTGCCGGCTCGACTCGCTTGAAAGCCGGCACCGCACAGAAGTTGATCCTCAACATGATCTCGACGGCGACGATGATCAGGCTGGGTTACGTTACCGGCAATCGCATGACCAACATGCAAACGCGCAACGTGAAGTTACGCGCGCGCGCCATCAGGATTCTGCAATCCGAAAGCGGGTTGGACGAGCAGCAGGCGGAAACCTCTCTCGATGAAGCGAACGGAAATCTACCCGTCGCGTTGGTAATGAGCCAGACGGGGCGATCGAGAGCAGAAGCGGTGCAGGCGTTGCAAGCGGCGCGCGGCGTAATCGCCGTGGCGATAGACTCGCTTAAGCTCCGTTAGGAGCTTAATGTTCATAGCTCGGAGCACGACAACCAGCTCGGAACTTCGAGCGAGGCGAAATCGTGATTTCGCCTCGCTCGAATTTAGAATGAAGACTCTTGCATGAACTATAAACATCTCGTGCCTACGGCACGATGAATCGACATGGGTTTCTCGACAATCGACTATCTGGTTCTCGTCGCGTATCTCGCGGGCATCACCGCGTTCGGCGTGATGTTTCGCAAGTCCCAGCGCACGGTCAAAGATTATTTCCTCGGCGACAAGAACACTTCATGGATCGTAATCAGTCTTTCGATCGTCGCAACTGAGACGAGCACGCTGACCCTGATCGGCGTGCCGGCATTGGCTTATGCGAATTACGCGCGGCCCGAACAGGGCGGCAACTTCACTTATCTGCAAGTAGTGCTGGGTTACATCGTCGCGCGCTTCATTATCAGCCTGCTTTTTATTCCCGCATACTTTCGCGGCAACCTGTTAACGGCTTACGAATTATTGAGGAATAGATTCGGCGTTAAGGCCAAGAACTTCGCGGCCTCTTTGTTTCTGGTGATGCGCGCGTTGGCCGAAGGCGTGCGCGTGTTTGCAGCCTCGCTGGTGCTGACCGCGGTGCTGGGATCGAGCATTCCCGGGCTGCCACATCTTTGGCTTTGGTCCATCATCATCGTCGGCGTGCTGACTCTGATCTACACCTTCGAAGGCGGGATCGCGGCGGTTATCTGGACCGACCTGATTCAACTGATCATTTACATCGGCGGATCTTTGCTGGCCGCGTACGAACTGCTTCATCTCGTTCCGGGTGGTTGGCATACGATCGCAACGGAAGCCGGAGCCGCGGGCAAATTTCAATTCGTCTCGTTCAAATTAGACTTCAGCGTCCCGTTTACTTTTTGGGCGGGGCTGTTGGGCGGAACGTTTTTGACGATGGCTTCACACGGCACGGATCAACTGCTGGTGCAGCGACTGCTGACGTGTCGAAACAAACGCGAGAGCCAAAAGGCCTTAATTCTCAGCGGCTTCGTCGTGTTGTTTCAATTCGCACTTTTCCTAACGATCGGCGTGATGCTTTACGTCTATTACAAGTTCTATCCGTTGACGACAAAGCTGGCGAGCAACGATGAAATTTTTCCGACTTTCATCGTGCAGCGCTTACCGCACGGAGTCTCAGGTTTGGTGATCGCGGCGATCTTCGCGGCGGCGATGTCGAATCTAAGCGGCTCATTGAATTCCCTCTCGTCCAGCACGGTCATGGATTTTTACAAGCCGTTGTTGCGGCCAAACGCCAGCGATGAAGACTTACTAAAACTGTCGCGCTGGCTGACCGCAGCCTGGGGTTTCGTGCTGATCGGTATTGCGATCCTGGCGCGCAGCTGGGGTTCAGTCTTCACCACCGGCTTGACGATCGCGTCGCTGGTCTATGGCCCAATGCTCGGAGCGTTTTTGCTCGGCGTGCTGACGAAACGCGCGAATCAAATCGGCGTGATGACCGGCATGGCGCTGTCGTTGGCGTTCATGTTGTTTGTCAGAATTCAGTTCGCCACCGCGATCGCCTGGACCTGGTACGTTTTGTTTGGAACGATAATTTGTTTCACCATCGGTTATACCGTCAGCCTGTTAAGGCCAAACGGCGTCGCGATTGCGACTGAGAATGCCGTGGAATGAAGTGGCGATCAGTTTTGAAAAGGTGGCACGGGCGTCCCGCCCGTGAATCACGCGCAAGGATGCGCGTGCCACCTCAAACTGACCCACTAAGAAGTTGATTGACTAAAATGCGAAATCGATTCACCACCCTCACCACGCTCGCGCTTTTAAGCGTGTTGACGTTTTCGACTATCACCAATGCCGGGGCTTCGGCTTCACTACCGTCTAAAAGTTCCGCTCCGGAATCAAAGGCCAAACCCTATTCGCGCAAGCCCTCAAACGAGGCGTTGAAGTGGGCCGACAAGACGCTGAAAGGGATGTCGCTGGATGAAAAAATCGGTCAACTAATTTCCATCGGGATCAACGCTACTTTTCTGAATCAGGACAGCGAAGCATTCAAAGCTCTGCGTCATCAGGTGGTCGATAATCACGTCGGCGGCATCGTTCTATTCCGCGGGCCGGTCTACGAATCAGTAATGATCGTTAATCGCATGCAGGAGCTGGCGAAGTATCCGCTGCTGATCTCAGCAGACCTCGAAGCCGGAGCCGGAATGCGCTTCGACGATACGGTGAACTTTCCCTGGAACATGGCGATCGCCGCGACTGGAAATCCGGACTATGCGCGGCGGGCCGGCGATCTGACTGGTCGCGAAGCGCGCGCGATGGGTATCCGGCAAATCTATGCGCCGGTGTCTGATGTAAACAACAACGCCGCGAATCCGGTCATCAACGTTCGATCGTACGGCGAAGATCCAATCGAAGTCTCGCGCTATGTTTCTGCGTTCGTCGAAGGCGCGCAACACGCAGGCGTCATCGCCACTGCCAAGCATTTTCCCGGTCATGGCGACACTGCAACTGATTCGCATCGCGGCCTGCCTGAGATTGGTGTAACGCGCGAGCGGCTCAACTCGATCGAGTTGGTTCCCTTTCGCGCGGCTGTTGATGCGGGCGTCGGCGCAGTCATGACGGGACACATCGGCTTACCCTTGATCGATTCGACAGAGATCACGCCGTTGCCAAAGGATGTAAAGCTGGGACCGATCGACACGACCGAAGCCGGCGAAATCGTTTCAGCAAAAGGAACGATGCCGACGACTCTATCGCCGGTGATGAACGGAATACTTAGAAAGGACCTGCATTTCGAAGGTCTGATCGTGACCGACGCGATGAGCATGAGCGGTTTGACGCTTTACTTCACACAGGAAGAGGCGTCGGTGCGCGCGATCGAAGCCGGCGCCGACTTGTTGTTGAAGCCGGCGGATCCCGACGCAGCGTTACGCGGCGTACGCGAAGCGGTGAAGAAAGGGAGATTAACCGAACAACGGATCGAACAATCGACCCGAAAGCTCCTGGCCGCCAAATACGATCTGGGCCTGGCCCAGCAGCGAGTGACATCGCTTGATGCGATCGATCGCGAAGTTGCCGGAAAGCGGGCCAACGAACTCGCCGATGATATCGCCAAAGATGCGATCACGCTGGTGCGCAACGACGCCAGGCTCTTGCCGCTCGACATCAACTCAGCGTCGCGCATTTTTAATCTGGCAATCACCAACGGCGACGATCGCGCTGTCATAGCTCAACCCTTCATCGCGGCTTTGGCGCGCGGTGGTTTGAAGGTCGAAACCATCGTGCTCGACGATCGCTCTTCAGATGCCGATGTTACCAAAGCGATCGATAAAGCAACTCGAGCTGATGCGGTAATCGTCTCGATGTACGGACGCGTGCGCACGGGACAGGCGCGCAGCGTAGCGCTGCCCGAACCGGGAAGCAAAGCGTTGAATGAATTGATCGAACGGCGCGCGCGACTTGTCGGCATCAGCTTCGGCAATCCGTATATCCTGATGAGTTTTCCCAGGCTGCAAACGTATCTGGTCGCCTACGGCGACATGCAAAGTCTGCAGGAGGAGACAGCGCAGGCGTTGCTGGGCCAACTCGACATCAAAGGACGTTTGCCGATTTCACTGCCGGGCCTGTATCCTCGCGGCACTGGAATTCAGATGAGGGCCGGAAAGAAGTAAAAATCTTTTACTTGATCGGTTTGGTAGAATGTTTTCCGCTGGAGGAGTCAGTCGATGACAACGGAACAACGTCTCGAACGCATTGAGCGAATTGCCAAACTGTTTTTCCGCGCTGGCCTGCGCGAACGCCGCAATCGACAATATTTGGACGAGAAAATAAACATCATCGTTAACTATCAGATACAAAACGAAGAGCGATTCGCGAAAAACGAAGAGCGATTCGCGAAAAATGAAGAACGATTCGCGAAACTTACCGAGACTGTCAACCAACTGGCCGAAGCTCAAACCGGAACTGACAGAAGACTCAATTCACTAATCGAATTAATCGAACGAGATCGAAACGGAAAGTCGCACTAACATTTCCACCATGCACCTGTCGTCGCTGCCTTCGCGTATAACGGCCTTTCTCGCAGTTCTTATCCTCTCCATTCAGATCGGTGCGCAGCAATTACCTGCGTCTCTTCCATCATCACAGGGAGTCTCCGCCGAACGGCTGGCGCGCATGGACGCGGTCATCGCGGCTTCAATCGCAAAGAAAGAACTGCCGGGCGCAGTCGTGCTGGTTGGTCGACACGGAAAGACAGTCTGGCGCAAAGCATATGGCGCGCGCGCGGTCGAACCACAGCGCGAAGCGATGACGGCAGACACAATTTTCGATCTGGCGAGCCTCACCAAAGTCGTTGCCACAACCACGAGCATCATGATCCTGATCGAGCAGGGGAAAATACGATTAGGCGATTCAGTGGTCCAATTCATCCCCGAGATGAAAGGTGAAGGACGCGACGCGATTACCATCGAAGAGCTGCTGACGCATATGACCGGCTTTGCTCCCGATTTCGATTTGCGCGACCGTTGGACAGGCTATGACGAGGCGATCAAGCGCCTGTATCGCGAGCCCCTGCGCAGCCAACCCGGAACGCGTTTTGTTTACAGTGATATCAATTACATCGCGCTGGGCGAGGTTGTGCATCGCGTCAGCGGCATGATGCTCGACGAATTCACCCGGCAAAATATTTTTGGGCCATTGGGCATGCGCGAAACTGGTTTCCGGCCCGATGCGAAACTCAGATCACGAATCGCGCCCACGGAAAAACGCCGCGGCCAGATGAATTACCTGGGCGACAGCGGAACCGATGCGGGATCACAGGGCGAACAGTGGCTGCGCGGAGAGGTCCACGATCCGACTTCGTTTCGCATGAATGGTGTCGCGGGTCACGCAGGATTGTTTTCGACGGCTGACGATCTGGCGATCTTTTGTCAGATGCTCTTGAACGGCGGTGTCTATAGTGGCGCGCGCATCCTCAGCCCGCTGACCATAGCAACGATGACCCAGCCGCATGCTGTTTCTGAGAGTGGCGCAGCGCGCGGCCTGGGTTGGGACATGGCCAGCACCTTCTCAACTAATAGAGGCGATCTATTTCCGCTGGGCTCGTTCGGGCACACCGGATTCACCGGCACTTCGATCTGGATTGATCCAGCCAGCGATTCGTTCGTCATCTTTCTCAGCAACCGCGTACATCCCGATGGCAAGGGGGATGTTGGTCCGGTGCGCGCGCGCGTGGCTTCGATTGTCGCGAGTTCGATCGTTGACGCCTCTCAAACAAAAGCGCGCGAACAATCGGCGAATAGCTCGGCTGAATTGCTCGCAAGTCTGGCCCGTTTGAATGCGAATAATAATCGCGCCGCCGCGCCGGCGACTGCGCCCGCGGACGCACAAGTCCTGACTGGAATAGACGCGCTTGAACGCGACGGATTCAAACAACTCAACGGCCTGCGTATTGGTTTGGTGACAAATCAAACAGGCCGCGATCGCGCCGGCCATTCCACGATCGATGTTTTGTTCAAAGCTCCGAACGTGAAACTGGTGGCGCTGTTTTCTCCCGAGCATGGCATTCGCGGACTTGCCGATGAAAAAATTTCAGACACCAAAGACGATCAAACCGGCTTGCCCATCTATTCGCTTTACGGAGAGACGCGCCGTCCAAAGCCCGAGCAGCTCAAAGACCTCGACGCGCTGGTTTATGACATTCAAGACGTCGGGGCGCGCTTCTACACTTACACCGCAACACTCGGAAACGTGATGGAGGAAGCCGCTAAAGCGAAGCTGCCGCTCTTTGTTCTCGATCGGCCAAATCCAATCAACGGGGTCGATGTTGAAGGTCCAATCGCCGACGCCGATAAATTCACTTTCACGGCGTACTACTCGATTCCGGTGCGCTATGGAATGACGATCGGAGAGCTCGCGCGTTTCTTTAATGACGAGAAACATCTGGGCGCCGACGTGCGAGTCATTCAAATCGAGAATTGGCGGCGCGCAATGTGGTTTGATTCAACGGGCCTCACCTGGATCAATCCTTCGCCGAATATGCGCAGTCTGACGGAAGCAGCGCTGTATCCCGGAATCGGTTTGCTGGAGACGACTAACGTTTCCGTCGGCCGTGGGACCGACACGCCGTTCGAAGTTGTCGGCGCGCCGTGGATGGACGGCCCAAAGCTCGCTGCCTATCTGAACTCGCGGAGAATTCCCGGCGTTCGTTTTGTTCCGATTCGTTTCAAGCCAAACGCTTCCGTTTTCAAGAATGAAGAATGCGGCGGCGTCAATATCGTGATTACGGATCGAGCGAGATTTCAATCGGTGCTCACGGGAATTGAAATTGCGGTCGCGCTGCATTCGCTTTTTGCCGCCGAATGGAAAGTTGATAGCTACTTGCGCCTGCTCGTAAATTCAGACGCACTCGAGCGTTTGAAGCGTGGGGAGTCTGCCGAGGAATTGATTCGTTCATGGTCGCCGGGCCTGGAAAACTTCCGACGGCAACGCGCCCGGGCTCTGCTTTACCCTTGATTGTGGCAGGGGGTTCCGCCGTTAACCCGCAGGTAACATGCGGGCGCCACTTTCCTGATGTTTTCCCCAGCCAATTGAAGTATATTAGCCGGCGTCACTTTTCGACGATTCCTACATCGTTAACAGCTACCTCTCCGAAAGAGGTCAGGAAGTTATGAAGGACAAGTACTCGGCGGCCCAGCGATCGAAATGGTTGTTCTTAAGCTGCGCCTTGCTCTTCTCGAGTGCGACTGCCCTCGCTCAGGAAACAAGCGATCCGAGTAAATCGAATATCGAAATTCTCAAGCTGCACTGGGAAAAAGAAGTTCGGCTTCCCAGAAACTATGATCCTTCGTCCATTCCTACTGGCGGCGCATTTAACGACCCGGCATCGAGAACGTCTGCCGCAGCTCCGAGTTCGTCGCTCGATGCGGCGCGCGCGGCTACTCGAACTCAAAGCGCCGCCGCTGGTGGCAGCTCAGCCTTCCCCGACCCGCCGGCCAGGTTGCCGATCGTTTATGTCTACTCGATGAAGATCAAGAACGCCGGCGCAAAATTGATAGAAGGAGTTGCCTGGGATTACGTCTTCATCGACAAGAGCAGTAACCATGAACTGGGAAGACATCAGTTTCTGGGCTATGAGAAGGTCGAGGCCGGAAAGACCGTTACGTTCAAGAGTCAATTGCGTTCGCCGCCGACGCGCGTGGTCCAGGCAGCAAACTCACGCGACAAGCATCCTCAGTTTACCGAACGGGCGGTGGTCCAGTGCGTGCTTTACGCGGATGACTCAAGCTGGCGAAATCACGATGCCCCGGTAGATGCTTGCAGCCTGTTAAGAAAGAACAAAAATCTTTTAAAGCAAAATCGGCGCGAAAGCCGAACGCTCTAAACTTTCAGCGATTTCCTTGTTGACTTGGAAAGGCGCATAGTCTAAAAGTCGCGTCACCCCTTTAGTTGTCAGCTCACACAGGAGATATCCCGATGAGATCAACCAGAACTCTTTTCACGTCGCTGTTGCTGGCGGCCATAGTTTTGATAAGCACCCAGATCGTGAACGCACAACAACTGGCGCCGAAGAGCAATTTTGTGCGCGATGCGTCGGCAGCTCCGGCGTCTGAGGCCGGCGGCATCAAAGAAGTCATTCCCGCCAAATACCAGAAACGATACGACGAGTGGAAGACTGAGTTCCTTTCAACCGACATCGGCAAGGCGCAATGGGACATGTATTCGCACCATCCGCGGCTGCAAATCACGATCACCATCGGCGGCAAGAGCGTGCAGGGCGCCGGCACCGGAAAATATAAATGGAATGACTCGGGCGAATTGGTGGCGGCCACGATAGTGCTGGGAGAAAAGATCGACGAGGGGTATCCGAGCGCGGTTTACTATCCGGTGATGAATGCCCTCGAGCCATTTGAGTCCAAACAATTAATCAACGGCAGCGTGCTGGCGGCGACCAAGATTGCGCATGAATTTGGCCACGTGATGAAGATCTCGACGACGCCTCAATCTCTTTACAATCTTCAGGTTCAGTTGTTTCCCGTTTACAACAAAATCTTTCTCAGCAACGGCTACAACGTGAATGATCCGAGACTTGTTGAGATAGCCCAGAAGATGGGCGGCAACCCGGTGCAAATCTGGGAGGATCGCGAGTACTGGGGCGAAGCAAACGCGATGCTCTTTTTGCGTGACCGCGTCGCCAAGGAAAAATATCATTGCCGTTTGTTCGGCAAAATTAAGCAGGCCGTCGAAGAGTATGCCAAGGATTATGAAGCGCGCTTCGCGGAGATTGCTAAGGAGCAGGGAGCAATCTACACGTGCGGCTGGCGATAGGTTAGTAAGCTCATCTCGTTCTCTAACCCTTTGGACTGCGAAACAAAAAGAAGGGGCCGATCGCTCGGCCCCTTTTAGTTTGGATCAAAGTGAATCCGTCTTAGAAGTGAATCCTAAGACCAAATTCCATCTGACGTGACGCGTAGACCGATGTTGTGATCTTCCCAAAGTTCGTTGGGCTGCTCAGACTCAAACTGCTGGGATCCGACGGTTGCCGGTGGTTAAAGACGTTCGTGAACTGCAAAGTGAACGACGCCCCCACGCGTTCCGTGAACTTCAGGTCCTTGGCCAACGTCGCGTCCGCGTTCCAACGAGTTAAGCCTCTGAGGTTGCCCGTGCCGCCGCAATTCTGATCGAGTCCCAGAATGCATCGTCGGAACTGTTGGATGACCGCGAGCGGATATTGATAAATGTTATTGCCTTCCACGTTGTTGGTGCCGACGCCGCCCGCACCGGCAACATTCCGATACAGTACGCTGCGCGGAATTTGTCCATTGGGCAGCGCATTCTCATACGCGGTGGACGAGCTGGCAGAGTTGCCGACTTGTCCGAATCCCTGGCAGTCACCTGAACAGGTTCCACCCTCGCTGAACGTTACGCGAAGTGGGAAACCGCTTTGTGCTGTCACGAACGGAGAAGCTGACCAGCCATCAAGCAGCCTGCCCTTCCAGCCGTGCATTCCGTGAAACATGGTTGGTTTGTAGGTGAGCCCGGCATTGAACAGAACTCTAATATCAAAGTTCTGCGGTCCGTAGTTGTTTTTGATGTTCCACGGATCAGTCAATGTCTCCGAGCTGTTGTATTGCGCCAACTGTTGGGTGCCGAGAGCCTTGCCCCAGGTGAAGTTCGAGATGGCTGTGACGCCATGGAAGTCGTTCATTCTTAACGTCGCAAACATCGCGTTGTAGTTCGAGTAGCCCAGGCTGGTGGTCGTGTTGATTGCCGTTGCTTGCGAACTCAACATCGTCTTGCCAAGGACCCAACCGGTGCCTCCGTTCAAGGCGGCCCAGATATCAGACACTCTGGTGGCTGAGAATAGGCTGGCGTTCTTCGAGGCCACTGCCGCCGTACAACTGGCGAAGCCCGCGCAATAACCGCCGGCAGCGAAAGCCGTGGCGGGATTGAACGCCGCTTCGAAGAACGGCTGGGCAGGTCCGGAATAGGCACTTCCCACGCAGTTTGGACCCAGGTATCCCGCCGAGTTTGCGCACATGTTTACGTAAAGATTCTTGTAAGCATTGGCGAAGGTCTGGCCTCCAAGAGTCATCATGTATGGCACCGCATCGATGTCAATCTCGGCGAAGATGTTTTTCGCCCGCTTACCCATGTAGCCCACTTCGAAAGCGAACTTTCGCGAGATTTGACGTTGAATAGTGAAATCAACCGTGTCCACTTTCTCGGGTTTGTAATCAGGATCGAGGACGGTTGAGTCTCCCGCGACTGGAGCGCCGGCCACTCCGGGGAAGAATGGTTGTGGCAGAGTTTGGCTCGGCGCCGCCAGGGGTGCAACCAAACCATCCGGCCCAATGCGAAATACAGTTGAGAGCGTTGGCGAAGCCGTTCCACATGTCCCGTTGCTCAAAGCGAAAGAACAGGTAACCGGTTGTAGCAGTCCCGGCCCGAGGAGGGGAACCAGAACCTGGTTTACGCCATTGATGCGACCCCAGGTTCGGCTGTAGCCTCCACGAAGAACCGTACTTCCCTCACCAAACACTTTGCCCAGGAGACCCGACTTATAGTTGGGGTTCCATGCGACGGCGATTCGAGGACTGAAGCCTCCCTTGAATGGTGTGTAGGGATATTTCATCTTCAAGTTCCCGGTCGTTTCAAAGCCGAGAATCGGGGCGTAAGCCTGGCCGGCGAGAGCCGCAGCCTGGCGCGCCGCCATGAAACTATTCGTATGGACCAGTGCGCCAGTGCTGTCGACGAGCTCGACCTGCGCGCCGTTCTTTTCGACCGGAGGTGTCTCATACATATAACTAAGACCGCCGGTGATGGTCAGTGAAGGTTTCCAGCGCCAGGTATCAGCAAAGTACGCGCTGTAGTACTTGATTGTGCTTTGCTCCTGGGCCTGCGTGCCGATTGGTTGGATTGTCAGTGTAGGACCAGTGCGCGTATAGATCACCTGGGTCAAGCCCACCAATCCCAACACAGATGATGCGAGGTTCCGATACAGGGCCTGCTGAGAGCTGGGTACGGCTGTCGGAATGGTTCCGGTTGGAAAAGTGATCGAGCCACTCGCGATCTGATAGACAACCTGATTGTTGATCGTGCTGCCGTTGTCAGTTCGGGTGTGGTAGTTAAAGTTGTGTTGGATTTGTCCGCCGAACTGGAACAGGTGATTGCCCTTGACCCAGGTCAAGTCATCGCGAAGCATCTTGTCCTGCCCATCCCAAACTCGTTGGCGGGTGCTTTGATTGTTCACGTTGTATGGGATCATCGCGGTAGTCGCTTCCGAACTTGAAGCGGTACCCGCAGTGGCAATCTCCAAGGCGCCTCCCAGACCTGCAAATTGCGGCGGATCGCCGGCCGTGGACCATTGCCACCAGTTCCATAAGTAGCTCAACCGCAGGTCATTAGTTAGTCGCGACGTTACGTTACTGGTCAAACCGATGACCCAAAGCTCGCCAAGCTGCGGGCGCGGCGCCGTGGCGGCGTATTGCCCGAAAGTTCCACCCAGAAGGCCGCCAATATCGACCTGGTTGTTGGTAACGTTCAGCAACTTGAAAGCGCGGAATGACGTAAAGAAGCGGTTCTTCGAATTAAAGTCGTGGTCGATTCTCCCGACATAGTTGTTTGACGTCAGCGGCAGGCGCAGCGTCGAAAGATATCCCTGCGTGTTGTATTGATCGCCGGATAGAGGATCGTTCGGTATCGGCAGGTACTTCGTCCAGAGATTATTGATTGCTGAACTCATGCCAATGCCACGTGGATCGCAACCAGTTGTTGCTCCACAGGCCGTCCCGGCGGCCGCCAGTGTCACGGTACGCGAGGTGTTTGTCGCGGCGCTGCCTACAACGACGGTAACCGGAAACGGATTCAGATTGTATGGCTGGTACACACCGGCGGCGTCCGGCACTTGAATGACTCCAGCGCGCAACGCAGGTGTGGGATAGTTTCTTTCGAATATTCCGGCGCCCGGAAAACGAAAGCCCTCATAATTGAAGAACAGGTAGGTCTTCCCACCGAGTATCTTCTTGGGAATCACCGGGCCACCAACACTAAAACCAAAACGGCTGCGATGATTTGGAATCAACGGCGTGTAGGGCAACACGCAATTATTGTCGCCGGTGTTATAGGTGGATCCCGCCGCGCAAGCGGGCCTGCTGGGGGGCACGATGCCCTTATTAAACGCCGTGTGGTTGTTCGTCCAGGAATTAGCGGCCCCAAGGTTCGTTGCGTAATAGTAACCGTAGGCCGAACCATGCCATTGATCAGTGCCGCGCCTGGTGACCATCTGAACTTGAGCGCCGCTGGAAGCGTTGAAGTCAGAAGTCTGGCCAAAGGTGCTGACCTTAAATTCTTCCACGCTCTCGATCGGGGTCGCGACCACTCCAGAGGCCATGCCATTTGTCTGGGTACCCGCCTGGCCGGTGAAATTATTTATGTACCCGATGGTGTTGCCCGCCATGTCGTCGGTGTTGTTGCCACCGTCAACGGTAAAAGTGTTTTGATCCATGTAACTTCCAGAGATGTCGCCTCTGGGCGTTACTCCAGGTTGTAGTCCCAGCAACGAGGTTGCGTCACGCCCGAGATTTGGCAGCAGCTCAAGTTGCTTGAGATTGATCGTATTTCCAATCGTCGCGTTTGCTGTCTGCAGCTCTGACCCTAACGGTGAGGTGGTGACTATTACGGTCTCAGAGAGAGATCCAACCTCCATGGTCACGTTTACGGTCAAGACCAGGCCGATGCTCACCTTCTGTTGCGCGAGCTTCGCGGTTTTGAAACCGGTCTTAGTGACGATGATGTCGTAGTTGCCAGGGGAAACGACCGGGAAGTTGTAACGTCCGGAGTCGTTTGTCGAGGTAGTTTGCTTGCCGTTAGTGGCCATGTCAGTCAAAGTCACGTCCGCCCCCGGGACTGAGGAGCCCTGAGGGTCTGCGACGAGACCGGTGATACTGCCTGAGGAAGCCGTCTGTGCGCGCGCGGAGCTTGCCGAAACGGTGTACAAAACTCCCACGCAAACGACCAATCCGAGAAAGATCGAGAGTCTTTTCATTTGAGTCCTCCTTTTGAAAAAAAAGAGTGGCGCTGGGAGGTAACGTCAGAAGGAACCAACGCGACCCCCAGCCGGGTGCGAACCAGATTGTAGAGTTAACGAACCGCTAGAAAATTACGATTATCAGGCTGATCCTCGCCCGAGGCAGGGCGCATATAAATAACCATGATAAAGACCGCGCCAGTATATAACCAAGGGCGAGCCCGTCAAGGTTTATTTTCACTTTTTTGGATGCTCGTACTATTTTTCGCATGACGTCCCTGTCGCCGCGGTCATGCCGAAACCCATTCGCCGGATCGGCGCGTGATGGGTTAGTTGAACATGAGGGGCTTGATCGCATCGATGATTGCCGGCGAGGAGAAAGGGCGACAGCCTCAAGAACTCAGTTGATTTCGATTAGTTGCACAAGACTTGCACGCAATAAGATTGAAGCACGACGCGCGGAAATCGATTTCTTGCTATGGGTACGCGTATGCAGGAAAGACTGAGAAAAGCGCAGTTGATCAACTGAAACGATAGAGAGTTCGCAAAGACCATTGTTCTATCGTCACCTCGATCGCTCCAAAAATTTGGAAGTTCTATCCATTAAAATGAAAATTTCCGGGCGAGGAGTTTTTGGTTCAGCAGCAACTAACTCCATTACATCTGTTTATCGGACTGATAAAATCTTTTAGTTTTGCTTGTGAGTCTGACCCTAATAGAATTGCGGCCTTCCCGCGGAAAAGTTCAGCGTTAGACCGTTGGTCGCAGTCCAACAGTGGTTCTAATCATCCAGTAAAGAGGAACAAATCATGAGACATCACCCCAGGTTCGCAGTTTGTTTGTTCGCGGTCGTCGCTCTTCTGTTTGCCTTCAGCGGAGTGGCCATGTCGCAAGAGATTACCGGTTCAATAGCCGGAACTGTAAAGGATTCAAGCGGTGCTGCAGTTAAAGGTGCAACAGTGACCTTCACCGACGTTGGCAAGAAAACTGTGGTGCGGACGATTACCACAAATGACGACGGAGAGTTTTCAGCGCCCTCACTGCCAGTGGCGTTCTACGACATCAGCGTTGAAGCAACGGGTTTTAAGAAGCATCTTGAGAATCAGGTTAAGGTCAACGTTAACGAACGACGGGCGGTTGACATAAGTTTGGAAGTCGGCAACGTGTCCGAGGTCGTGACCGTAACGTCAGACCTCCTGCAAGTAAACACTCAATCTGCAACAGCCGGCAATGTCATAAATGGTGATCAGGTGCGCCAGCTGTCGCTCAACAATCGTAACTTTGTTCAGCTCATCACCCTGTCGCCAGGCGTTTCGGCAAATATAGCTGATCAAATTTTCGTCGGCTCAACCAATCCGCAAGGACAGTCAAACGCGCTGCAAATCGCGGTTAATGGGGTGCGATCAAGCTCCAACACATATTCGGTAGATGGCGCGGACATTACGGACAGAGGAGCTAACCTGACGGTGCAGACGTATCCGTCGATAGATGCCATCGCCGAATTCACGGTACTGCGGAGCCTCTATCCCGCGGAGTCTGGACGAAGCTCCGGTGGTCAGGTGAATGTCGTGACCAAGAGCGGGACCGCCGGTTATCACGGCGACGTTTTTGAATTCCTTCGCAACGAGAAGCTCAACGCCAACACGTTTACTTCAAATAGAACAGCCCCTCTCGGTCTTGATTCCAATGGAAAGGCAAAACGCGCGCCTTTCAGATATAACAACTTCGGCGGGACCTTTGGCGGCCCCGTGGCGCTACCTCGATTTGGCGAAGGCGGGCCCGGTCATAAGACGCTCAAGAATACTTTTTTCTTTTTCTCGGAAGAGTTGAGAAGAGTCATCGTCTATCCGAGCTTTAGTACCACAGTTCCGACCTTGGCAAATCGGCAGGGAATCTTTTCGCAGCCGGTTTGTATCGGCCCTGCGGCGACTCCCTGCTCGGCCATCCTTCCGGCCGGGACGCCGCTGCCGCAGAATTTGTATAGCCCACTGGCGACTGCTTACGTCCAGGACATTTACAACAAAATGCCACCACCCGCAGACGCGGCCGGCAACTTATTTTTTCCCGCACGCGGAGTCTTTAATTTCACGCAAGAGCTGGTAAGGATCGATCACAAGTTCGGCAACAAGCTCTCGGCATACTACCGTTACGAGAACGACTCGATACCGACAATCGACCCGAACGGAACATTCGGCCAAGGGGGCGGACAACCCTTCATTGCGACGGCCAAAACAAACTCTCCGGGGCGCACTCACGTGGCCCGCGCCACTTGGCTGCAATCGGCAACTATGGTATGGGAATTCGGCGGCTCGTACTCTTTCGGCGATGTTCCGAGTGAAATAATTGGTCTCGATAATCTCGCAAACTCGCCAACCATTGCCGGGCGTCTGCCGGCGTTCCAGTTCCCGTCTACCAGGGGAAGAATACCGACGATCACCGGGAACGGCTTCACTTCTGTACAAGCGTTTGGACCTTATAGCGATTTCTCCTTTAACAAGTCTGTCTTTGCGACGCTGTCAAAGGTCTTTGGAACGCATACGACGAAGTATGGCTTCAACTTTTCGAAGATCAGAAAGCATGAAAACTCGCTGGGCGGCTTCAACGAAGTGCGATATAGCAACGTGACCGCCACGCCAACCGGTTGCGCGGTTACCCCGACGGTCGATCCCACCTGCAGAAAACCAACGCCGACGAGCAATACCAATCAGCTGTGGGCCAGTTTTCTGATGGGCAATTTTCAGGTCTACACCCAAAACCAGTTTGACCTAACCGCCGATCTGAGTGCCAAGAGTATCGAGGGATTTGCCCAGGACGAATGGCGCGTCCGACCTAACATCACGGTCTACTATGGTGTGCGTTTTTCGCGCTTCGGTCAGCCTGAGGATCTAAATGGCCGGATGACCAGCTTCAATCCCGCGGCTTATAGTGCCAGTCAGGCGTTCCAGGTCTTGGCCAACGGCGCTCGCGTGGCCGGAACTGGAAACCCGCTCGATGGGATTATGATGAACAGTCAGCAGGTGGTCGCCGGCGCAACCGCCTCTCCCTGGGGTAAGTCTGTCGCGCCGACTCGAAATAACTTCGCGCCGCGCGTCGGCATAGCCTGGGATCCTTTTAAGAAAGGTACAACATCGATCCGCGCCGGATACGGTATGTACTTTGACCAACTGTCGTTCAGTTATGACGAGACAGACCTGGTCGCACGTAATCCTCCATTCCAGCAACAAGTTGTCATTAACTCCACCACGCTCGACAATCCGCTAGCCGGATCCACCGCCGTTAACCTGACGGTCCAGGACGTTTCCGGCATCGATCAGAATTTCAAGACTCCCTACGTACAAAGCTGGTCGCTTGATCTCCAACACCAATTGGGTTCAAAGACACTCGTAACGGCGGGCTACTTTGGATCGAGAGGGACGCATCTATCCGGGGTAGTGGACGAGAACCTCTTGCCGGCGGGATTTGCACTCACGCAAACCTGCCGAACCAACAACACAACCCCGGCGACCTTTGGCCCGTGCCAGACGCCAGGACAAGTTTTTACCACTTCGACTCAAGAGTTGCTTCTTAATCAGATTCGACCATTCCGAGGTTATGGTGCGGTCCGTATGTTGGAGACCCGATTCAACTCAAACTATCACAGCCTTCAGGTGACAGCGCAGCACAGATTCTCCAGCAGCAGTCAGGTAAATCTCGCCTACACATGGTCGAGAAATATGACTAACAGCCAGAACGAATTTGCGACCGCGCCGCAGGATTCCAATAACCTTCGCAACGAATACGCGCGAGCTAATCTGGACCGGCGACACGTCTTGAACGTCAACTATATTTACGAGTTACCGTTCTACAGCCGCCAGGCGAATTTTAAAGAGAAGGTTCTGGGCGGCTGGCAGATTTCAGGCATTACCTATTTCTTCACTGGCTTGGCGTTCAGTCCGGCAACTTCGTCGAACGATCCAGCCGGACTGGGCTTGCTCGGCACTTCTCCATCGGCCGCCCGCCCCGACTTGATTTGCGATCCCAACACTAACGCTCCACATACTTTCGCGCAGTGGTTCAATACTGCTTGCTTCGCTAATCCACCAGCGGGAGTGAATCGCGTTGGCAATGGGGGCCGCAACACGATCTTTGGACCGTCGACGACGCGTTTCGACGCCACGCTGGCGAAGAATATTCGTTTCGGCGAATCGAAGTCGCTCCAGTTACGATGGGAAGTCTTCAATGTTTTCAATCACACAAACTTCACGACCTTTGCGAGCACTAACGTTACTAGCGCCTCCTTTGGGCTAATTAGCGGCGTGCGCGATCCACGCACGATGCAATTCGGGGCGAAGATCATTTTCTAGCCCGTTGCTCACGCAAGGCCGCACAACCGAATGCCCGCAGCGTTTTTCACGCTTGCGGGCATTCGCATTTAACAGCTGGACGTAACCTCGACGGTACCCCCAACGGTAGCGCAAGGTTTCTCGTTTGGCTAATCCGCGCTCGGCGCGATGCGTACGATTCAACTCGGTGCGAAGCTTCTTCTAGTCTCGCGTAACAATTAATGCTATACAGGAATGCTCGCGGCTACTGTCGCGGGCATTCGGATTCATGAGAGACGCCGTGTTACTTCGCAACGCTCGCATAGTCTTAACTGAGAGCACAACTGAACCCGCCAGCCTACTGATTGAGGATGGACGCGTTGCGCGCGTCTTCGATTCATCCGAAACCGCGCCGCCGTCCTCGCCCGTGATTGATCTCAACGGCCTGACACTCTTTCCCGGATTCATCGACATTCATATTCATGGCGCGGCTGGCGTCGATACGATGCAGGCGTCAACAGACGATCTGCTGAAGCTCGCTTCATTTCTTTCCAGAAACGGAGTGACCGCGTGGCTGCCAACATTGGTGCCGGATACAACTGCCGGGTATCAGCAAGCTGTTCACGCGATCGATGGGGTCAGGCGCCGGCAGAGTGTCGATCAAGAAGTGGGCGCGCGGGCTCTCGGGGTTCATTACGAAGGCCCGTTCGTTAACAACGAACAATGCGGGGCGCTGCATCGCGAATACTTTCGGACCTTCAAACAAATTAGCGATGTTGATTCTCTTCCCACGCTGCCACATGCCGAAGTAATTCACCTGATGACCCTGGCCCCCGAGATTGATGGCGGCATCGCGCTAATCAACGAACTGGACAAACGAGAATGGATCGTTTCGATCGGGCATACACGAGCAACTGTAGATATTCTCGATCAGGCTTTTGAGGCGGGCGCGCGCCACATGACGCATTTCATGAACGCCATGACGCCACTTCATCATCGTGCGCCGGGCCCGGTCGGTTGGGGATTAATGAATGACCAGGTGACTTGCGATCTGATCGCCGATGGAGTTCATCTCGATCCGTCGATCCTAAAACTAATCCTGCGAAACAAAACCTCAAAACGAGTTTCGCTGATCAGCGATGCGATTGCCGCCACGGGACTGGGCGACGGCGAATATCAAATTTGGGGCGAGACAATTGTGGTCGAGAACGGCCGCACCCGAAACTCTCACGGCAGCATCGCCGGCTCGGTGATCACAATGCTCGATGCTGCGCGCATGATGCTTTCACTTGGTTCTTCAGAGAGTGAAGTCGCACAAATGGCGGCGTTGAATCCCGCGCGTTTACTTAAATTGGATCACGAGTGCGGTTCGATTGAGGCAGGCAAGCGCGCAGACCTCGTCGCGCTTGATGATAAGCGCCAGGTGCGTCTGACCATCATCGGCGGCCAGATAGCATTTCAGGATTTACCATCGTAGTACCCGGCGCGGCTGTAGGATTCGTCCAGCAATTCCACTGGATGGCAAACCTTTAGAGGATTTTCCGCCAAACGAGCGCCCGCTGCGATTTGCATGTGACAGCCGGGATTGCCAGTCGCCAGAACGGTTGCGCCTGACTGCTCGATGTTCCTGAGCTTTTCATCCAACACTTGCTCAGACAATTCCGGCTCTAACAAATTGTAGACACCCGCACCACCGCAGCACACATCGCTTCCGCTTAGTAGGGCAAAGTTCAGATTCGGAATTGCCCAGAGCATTTGCAGCGAAGCATCCGCGGCGTGCTGACCGTGTAGCAGATGACAAGACGCATCGTAAGTGGTGCGCGCGAAGCCGAGGCTCTCGCCGTTGCGAAACCCGATTGCCTGCAGATGTTGGCCCACGTCGCGGACGCGCGCGCTGAATTCGCGCGCCGGCTCGGCATACTTCGCATCATGCTCGAGCAAATGCGCATAAGAAGCCAGCATCGCGCCGCAACCGCCCGCATTGGTAATGATTGGCGCACCGTTGTTTGCGAAAGCATCGATGTTTTGCCGGGCCAGAGCGCGCGCGCCTTCAATATCGCCCGCGTGGGCATGCAGGGCGCCGCAACACACTTGAGCTTCGGGAGCTTGAACTTTGCATCGGTTAACTTCCAGCACTCGGACCGTCGCTTCGTTAACCCGTTTGAATAGTCCTTCCATCACGCAACCTTTGAAGAGCAGAACCGGAGTGCCGGGAGCGCCTGCATCCTGTCCCGACGTGTCGGGGTTCGCAGGCATCTTGCCTGCGGTTTTTGTGGCAGCAGACGATCCGTCAAGCAGCGCCAAGGCAAACTCGAATCTGGATGAGATCTCGCTGGCCATTCCCGTTCGGAGCAAAATGTTTGCTAATCCCGAATCGCGAAACCATCGAGCCAGAGTGAATGCAACGCGCAATCGCTTTGGCCTGGACCATACGTGCTTTAAAACAAAATACATCAAACGATACGTGCCCGTCGGTTTCGTTTGACCACGGGCAATCTCTGCGCGCGCAGCTTCCAGCAGTTGTCCATATTCAACTCCGGCAGGACACGCAGACTCGCAGGCGCGACAACCGAGACAGCGATCGATATGGTTTTCAAAAGTTAACGAGGTTACCGCGAGTCGCTCTTCCTTCACGGCGCGCATGAGATAGATGCGGCCGCGCGGGCTGTCATTCTCATCGCCAGTCGCTACGTAAGTCGGGCAGGCCTCAAGACAGAGTCCACAGTGAACACAGGCGAGAAGCTTTTCTTCTTCGGATGAAAGAATCGGCGAGAGGTGTGATAGTTCGGCAGCCATGCTTCCCAATGAAGCTAAGCGGCCGGGGCTAGCGCTGCTTCGTTCTGCACAATTACGGTAGGATTTGAATTCGGCTCTGGAACCGGCAGCTTTTGCTCAGACAGAAGGGTCACGTGTTCTTCCATTCCCCACTTAGCTTTGTAAAGGCAATCCTCGATGGAGTGACCGATACCGGTAAAGCCTTCGAGATCTGGCGAATAAAATCCGAAAAACGTCGGATCAACAGTCGCTTCGATTACCAGTGAGTACTTTAGATCAATCATGCTTATTACCTCTGCTTGATTCCAGCGGCTTTAAGAATAGCATGACAGGTTCCTTTAGGGACTTCTTTTGCGCCATGAAAATCAACGCGAATCAGCTTCTGGTTTCCAGGCTTGGAATAATAACGAATAGAGCCTTTCTCTTTGATCAAATGAAATCCATCCTTTTCGAGAATTCTGACTAATTCGCTAAATCTCATCGCGTACGATTCTCGCGCTTCAATGGCGTGTTGGTCTCTCTTGCAAGATGAATCCGTTTTGTTATCATTCAGCGCATGGATTATAGCAAGATCATCACGATTGAGCCGGGCAAACGCAGCGGCAAACCTACAATTCGCGGCACGCGAATGACGGTGACCGATGTACTTGAATACTTGGCGAGTGGTATGACCGACGAAGAGATCCTCGCAGACTTTCCCGATCTCACGAAAGAAGATATCAAGGCATGCCTCGCGTTCGCAGCCGAGCGCGCGCGCAAACTAGCATCACTCCCCGAACATGAAACTGCTGTTCAGAGGCCCCTTTGATGCAACAACAAATCTCTGGTGGTTCCGTTCCTCAACCCGTACAAATCTCTACCATCATTGCTCTAATAATCTCATCACTCGCATTGGCTTTATCAATGACTTCACTTTACCTTCAAAGAAGGGACAAGAGACCTAGGTTAAAGCTCGATTTAGAAAGGAAGCGTCGTGACTTGGAAGTCTCTGAAACCGATGAGCGCGGCTTCTTCAAAGTCGTGGAGACAGACGTTATGGAAGTTCGCGCAGCGAATCCCACTGATAAACAGATTAATATTCTTTCAATAGAATTTGAGCCGGAAGGCTGTAAGGCATTTAGTGTCCCACTGAATAGCACGATTTCCGAAATCCCATCCCATGAAGCGAGGGACGCAATCGTTATGTGGGACGAACTAATGCACGCACTTGAAGATAAACAACTGGACAGAGTGATGAAAGGCCGGTTTATCCTTACTGATGCAATCGGCTACAAACATAAGACGAAATCGGTCACCTGGTGATGTTAACTCACAAGATATCGACAAAGTAGAATCTATTGCGGCAGCCAAAGCGGTGTCACTCGGCTTGCCGCCTCACTTCACAACGTCTAATACCCAATCGCTACCCCATCACTCCTTCTTGGGTCAGTCGCTCCTAAACGCACTCCCGTCTTCTCTTCAATCATGATCCCCTCGCAGTCGCCGAGGTAGCGCGGCTTGTCGACTAGTTTGTGGCCGCGAGCGCGCAGGGCCTCCTGGGTGTCGCCCGATAAACCGTACGGCTCGTACACCAATTCATCGGGCAGCCATTGATGATGAATGCGCGGCGCATCGATCGCCTGCTGGATGTTCATGTTGTAATCGATCACGTCGGTGATTACATCGAGGACTGTATTTATGATCGTCGGCCCACCCGGACTGCCAACCGTAAACCAAAGTGAACCGTCTTTGCGGAGCACGAACGTGGGTGTCATGGCCGAGAGCGGGCGTTTATGTGGCGCGACTGAATTGCGCTCGCCCTGGATCAAACCGTAGAGATTCGGCGTGCCGGGCTTGGCGGCAAAGTCATCCATCTCGTCATTCATAATTAGCCCCGTGCCTTTGGCTACGACTGCCGATCCGAACGAGTTGTTCAGCGTGTAGGTGTTCGAGACGGCGTTTCCTTCGGCATCCACCACCGTGAAATGGGTCGTCTCTTCAGATTCATAACCCAACGGCTTCCCGGCCTTCACCTGTTCGCTTGACGAGGCGCGATTCGGACTGATCGTATTGCGCAATTGCGCTGCATACTTCTTGTCAATCAGACCCGCAATCGGGACTTTCACAAAGTCGGTGTCGCCCATGTACTCTGCCCGATCAGCAAAGGCACGGCGCATTGCTTCAGTCATCAAGTGATAACGTTCGGACGAAGCTGAATCCATCTTCTTAAGATCGTAGCCTTCCAGGATGTTCAACATCTCGAGCAGCACCGCGCCGCCTGATGATGGTGGCGGCATGGAAATGATTTCATAACCGCGATAGTTCCCGCGCAGCGGCTCGCGCTCTTTCGCGACATAGCCGCGCATGTCTTCCAATGTCATCAAACCGTTGTGACGCTTCAGATCGTCAACGATCAGCCGCGCGGTCTGACCCTCATAAAACTCGTTCGGCCCGCGCTGTTGCAGACGCGTGAAGGTAGCGGCGAGATCCGGCTGCACAAATAGATCGCCTTCGTTATAGAACTTGCCGTTGTTGAGATAGATCCGTTTCGTCTCTGCATACTTTGAAAGATATTCACGATTGCCGCGCAGCCCGCGCGCGAGTTCGTTGGTGACCGTAAAACCATTCGCCGCCAGTCGCCGCGCCGGCTCGATCAGTTGCGCCCAGGTCAGACGATGCGATCCGTATTTCTTGAGAGCCAGTTCCATCCCGCGCACCGTGCCGGGAACGCCCGCGGCGCGATAACCTTCAATTGATCCACCCTCGCCATCAATCACATTGCCGTTTTTATCCAGATAGATGTTTCGCGTTGCGGCGGCCGGCGCCATCTCACGATAGTCAATTGCCGTCGTGCGCCCATCCTTCAAACGAATCATCATAAAGCCGCCGCCGCCGAGGTTTCCGGCAGCCGGGTGCGTGACCGCGAGCGCGAACGCGATGGCAATCGCTGCATCAACCGCGTTGCCGCCGCGCTTCATGACATCGACGCCGACGCGCGAAGCAACTTCATTTGTCGAAGCGACGACACCGTGGCGCACGCGGACCGGTTCCCGCGACGCGGCCGCGACCGTAAAGTTGTCTGCGATGCGTGCCGGCTGAAAAGTGAGCGTTAACGAAAAGCAAATGAGTAACGAAGCCGTAGTGAAAGTCCGAATGATTTTTCGATTTGATTGCTTCATGTCACATCTCCGCGCGCAACGTTCGTAATCGTCGCCCCGTTAGGAGCGAAATGTTTATAGAACCGCCAGTCGAGCTTTTTAGGTTTAGAGGGGGGCTACTGCCCGCCATCGTCCGGTTATCAAAACCGGCGGGCGGTAGCCCGCCGCTAAACGAATAAACGAAATTTGCCGATTACGCAAAGAACCTTCCCGGCGAGAGCATATTCTCCGGATCGAGTTGGTGCTTGACTCGCTTCATCAAATCCGTCGCCGAGCCGAAACTTCCCCAGCTATCAATCTCATTTTTGATCTCCGCCGGCGCTCTTTCGATAATCAGACCGCCGCCGAGATTCTCTGCTCTTTGACGCAATCGCTCAAGCGCGCGCACGGCTTCGCGATGATAGACGGGCACACGGGCCATTGCGCGCAGCCGGCCATCACCCAGCCCCGCCTGCCATTGAAGTTCAACGTGCGCCGCGTCGTCATCTTCGAGCGATACTACATCCTCGACAAAGGAACTTAGATCACCCGGACGAATGAGGACGCGCCAACTGAGGTCGTTTACACTGCGCGTCGCGGCATGGCTCACGCCACGCCAAAGCTCGTCATCTTCGTCATGCGTAACGCAGCGAATGTTTTGGTCGCGGAGCTTCTTCAATGCGCTCGCCGTTTCCGTCACTACGGCCCGCGCCGATCCGGCGAAACGAATCAGCAGCGCGCACTCGCTCACGTCGACGGAAGTGCCAAGTTGTTTCGCCAGTGACCCCGAAAGTAATTCGACGGCAACCGGAAAAGATTCGCGCGCAATGGTGCGACCTGGCTTTACCAGCGAGGTCAACGGCCCTGACGCGACAATGGTTCTGGTCTCGGGCGGCAACGATCGCAACTTGAAAGTTACTTCAGTAATCAACCCCAGCGTGCCGTAACTTCCGGTAAAAAGTTTGCAGAGATCATAGCCGGCCACGTTCTTAACGACGTTCCCGCCGGCCTTGATCAGCCGGCCGTCGGCGAGAATCGCGCGCAGACCGATAACGAAAGATCTCGGTGCGCCGTAACCCATCTGCTGCGGCCCGGACAATCCTGTTGCAACCACCCCGCCCAGGGTTGCAGTGCCGTCATCCGGAGGATCGATTGGCAACCACTGTCCTTTTTCTTTGAGATGATTCTGGAACTCAGAAAGAGACAGGCCCGCTTCAGCGGTAGCGACAAGATCGGCCGGCTCATGTCGAATCATCTTGGTCATGCGGCGAGTTGTGAGAACCAGGTTAGCGCGACTGAGAACATTTCCGGCGTCGATAAAACTCGCGGCGCCCGCTGGTATGACTGCGAAGCGCTCTCGCACTGCGAGGGTCATGACGTCAACGGCCTCTCCCGCGGTGGCCGGCGAGACGACTAACGCGCGCTCAGATATTTTGGATTGATATGCATCAGCGAAACTGGTCTCGGAAAGTTTGGTTACGTTTCCACCACCGACCAGACGTTTGAGATCATTAGCAGCGTTCGCTTCGCTAATACGCTCCGTGATGCCTGTGGCCTTAGTCGCTCTCAAGGCTCCCTCTCCCTTTGGGAGAGGGTTGG
>DNNE01000082.1:37920-54556 GCA_003487805.1 Blastocatellia bacterium
CCTCTCCCTTTGGGAGAGGGTTGGGGTGAGGGACGAAGTTACGGCGCGCTAAGCCCTCACCCGTGTCAGAACCCGGAGCGGTAGCGACGGGATCAAGAAGCAGCTGAGAATCAACGGATTGCGCCGCTCTCTCGGAGCGCCAACTTGATCCGGTCGCTATCGCTCCCGGTTCTGACACACTCTGAGTCGCCACCGCCCGCGCTTCGCCGCAACCTCTCGGCAGCGGAATGATCTTGCCCGGATTGCAGAGGCCCGATGGATCGAAGGCCGCGCGCACGCGCAGCATCGCGTCCATATCATCGTCAGAAAAAATCAGCGGCAAATAACCACTCTTATCGAGGCCGACTCCGTGCTCGCCGGTAATCGAGCCCCCGGCGCGCACACATGCTTCCATTATTGCCCGACCCGCTTGTCGTACGTTTTCCAAATCGTCGCCGCGTCGCAAATCAAAACAGATCAGCGGATGAAGATTGCCATCTCCGGCATGAAAGACGTTCGCGAGTTGCAGATGATATTGCGCACTTATGCGATAAGTTTCCGCGAGCACTTCCGGCAGGCGCGAACGTGGCACGACCGCATCCTGAATCATGATGTCCGGACTCAAACGGCCCACTGCGCCGAATGCTCCTTTGCGCGCCGCCCAAAGTTTCTTTCTTTCCTTTTCGTCCGTTGCCGAATGAACAGAACGCGCGCCGTGCTCGCGCAGAATCGCCCCGGCTTTTTCGGCATCGTCATCGATCCCTGCTTCGACGCCGTCGAGTTCCACCAGCAGCACTGCCTGCGCATCCAACGGCAGCCCGGCGGTGAACACGCTGGCTTCGACCGCGCGAATGATCGCGTTGTCCATCATCTCGAGCGCGGCCGGCAATAATCCCGCGGCGATGATCGCAGAGACCGCACGGCTCGCATCGCCAACATCAAGAAAATCGGCAAGCAGCGTGCGCACAGCCGGCGGAACCGGCGAGAGCTTCACGGTCGCTTCGGTGGCAATGCCGAACGTTCCTTCTGAGCCAACGAACGTCCCGAGTAGATCGTACCCGCACTTATCGTGGTCGAGGTCGACAATCGATCCGTCAGACAGAACAACGCGCGCGGCCAACACGTGGTCAGTTGTGGTCCCATATTTCAAGCAATGAATTCCGCCGGCGTTTTCGGCAATGTTGCCGCCGATTGTGCAGGAAGGCTGACTCGAAGGATCGGGCACATAATAAAGACCCAGATGAGCGACTGCGCGCGAAAGCTGCGCGTTGACCAGGCCTGTCTGCACGCGCGCGATCCGGTTCTCAGGATCGATGCTGAGAATTTTCCGCATGCGGGCCAGCTCGATCACAACGCCGCGATCGATAGCCAAAGCGCCGCCTGACAATCCAGTGCCTGCGCCCCGCGGGGCAAAGCTGACACCTTCGCTGGACAGTAACTCTAAAACTTCGGCGGTCTCTTCCGTTGAGTTGGGAAACACTACTGCGCGTGGCGGATGCTTGTGTTGGGGCAAGCCGTCGCATTCATAGACCAGCAATTCATCCGGCTCTGAAAGAACACCCTCGTCGCCCACAATTTCGCGCAACTCGTTGATAAGCGCGTCTTGAGCTTGAATCTGTTGAGGATTGGCCGCCATTTAATACTCTCTATGCGGATGATACAACACGCCTCCGATAGATCTGATAGCTCGCGTAGATTGCGATTCCCACCGCGGCCGCGATTGCTGCCTGTATTCCTTCGCGCAGGGTGCTGTTCAAGAGCAGCCAACCTGACAACAGCAAAGCCGCGATCGCGATCCAGGACCCGCCGGGCAATCGGAACAGGGCTTTTGGCGTATCAGGTTTGCGCCGTAAAACCGGCAACGCGGCGCACGTGGCCGCGTAAGTCACCAGTCGCGCGATGGCGCTGATCGTCAAGGCCGCCACAAATGAACTCTTCAGCGTCAGCACCAGCATCACCGCGGCGGTAATCACGATCGAGATGTAAGGAGTAAAGAACCTCTGGTGCACGCGAGCAAAAATCGTCGGCAGCTGCTCGCGTTCAGCGAAGGCGAATGGAATTCGCGATCCCGAAAGCACCAGCACATTCAAATTGCCGGCTATCGAAATCATCGCGCCCGCGGATATCAGCGCGGCGCCCGCAGTGCCCATGAATCTTTGGCCCGCATCCGCGAGCGGCTTGGTCGAAGTCCCCAATCCGGGGAGCGTGCCAATGCAGACAACCTGAATCAGGATGTATGTGAACGTGACCACCGCCGTCGCGATCAATAAAGCCCGCGGCATGTTCTTCTGCGGGTTGCGAACCTCGCCGGCCGGAATCGTGGCCATCTCGAAACCGGTGAAGGCGTAAAGCAGCAGCAACACCGATTGCGAAAACGCGCCGGTTGCCGGACGGGTGCCCAGTGCAAATGCGTGCGGGTTGAGAAAGAAAAGACCGATCGCAATGAAAATGAGCATCGGCAGGAGCTTGCCCACGGTGAAAACGTCGCCGGCAATCGCCGCCTGTCGCACTCCCAGAACATTGATGGCGGTCAGCGCCAGCACCACCAACACGATCACCATCGCTCGCGGCCAGGCGTTGTTCGCTGCCGGCCAAAAGAAACCAAGATAGCTCACCATCAAGTTGCAGTTCGCAGCAAACGCGGTGATCCGGGCCAACCAACTCAGCCAGCCCACTTCGAAAGCGACGGTTGGGCCAAAGGCCGCGCGCGCGTATGTGTATGGACCACCCGTTTCATCAAAGCGGCTGCTGACTTCAGCGAAGCAAAGAATGATCAGGAGTACGACGAACGCGCAGGCGAAGAACGCAATTAAGCTGTAGGAACCAATCAGTGAATAAGCCTTCGCCGGCAATCCAAAGATGCCGGCGCCGATGACGGCGTTAACTGTGAAGGCGACCAGGTCCCATTTGCGGATGCCGCGGACCAGACCTTCGTGCAATTCCTTCGCCTCGTTTGTACGGCTTATGAATTTCCTGAAGCGCAGATTGCCTCTATTCCGGGAGTTTATGTTTAGGGATAACGCGCTCGGGGTCAGCCGCTGAATCCCAACTCTTCGAGAGTTTTTGCCAGCTTTGTAGTTACGGCGGCGTCAAGGTGCTCTCCGATTTCGACAACTCTTTCACGGGTGCTTGTCTTAATAGTCGGAGCCTCTCCAGCCGGGGCCAGAGCAATCCATCTCTTTCCTCTGGCGCTCATCAGACCTGCCAGGTAAGACGCGCTCGCCGGGTTCGTTGAAAAATCGATCAACATTAGATCCGTACGCGAGATCTCGGCTTCCAGTGCCTCAAGTTCCTCGACAAATAACGTCATGGCATCAACGCGCTCACAAATGAGCTTGTGAGTCTCGACAACTTTCTTGATCGCTTCATAGTCGGAAGCGAGGGCGCTGACTGGCGAAATAATAACGGCGCAACGGAGCTGTGGTTTAGTAATCGCCGGTTCTTCAGGTACTTTTTGTTGCTGACGCCGAGGTTCGGCGTCACTCTGCGCCGCGCTAATTTTCTCCATCGCATCCTGCATTCGCTGCACCCAGCCAGTAAGTTCGTTCTCCAAAATCTTCTCGGTGCTTTCCACGAGCAGAGTCTGATTTGACGGATCTTGTTTCTGGCGATCGCTCAGCGCTGACCACCAGCTTTTTACGTTACCCAAGTCGGCCTTCGATTGGTTGTATTTGACGAGTGTGCTCTCTAGCTGGAAGTGTTCCATGTGAGCTGTTAAGGCAGTTGCGACCGCAGTCGTCACGGCGATCCAGATCTGCTGTTCGATAGCGGCCAACAACGTGCCCATGCCACCCAACGTGTAAATGGCGATCTGCCGCCACTTAATGCGCCGTTGAATCTTTCGAGCACTTGATTCGAAATACCGCATCTGGTCATCAAGGCGGCCGGCAATATACGCTTCAGGAGTGAGGATACTCATGCCGTCATCAGTTTCCACGGCTGCATAGGTAGGTGGAATTGAACCATCAAACTGTTTGAGGGCCAGTTCGTTAACCTCAGTTTGCGTGAGACGTCGCGTGATGTTTCCTGCTCGCCTTGCTAAGAGAAGCTCACGTGAGATTCCCTCGCTGGCGACGCTTTCATCACCGTAACTTCCGGTGCTGGTCCGATAGTAGAAGATCTCGCGCTTGAGAGCCTCCGCACTGCCGCGCAGCAACACCCATTTCTTTCCGGTCTTAAAGTGGTTGGCGAGAGCGACGAGCACCGAGATCGTAATGGGTACAACAATGATGATGTATTTGAGTAACTTAAGAAGAAGCTCGTCCGGAATACTTGCAGGAAGGGGCAACGCGCTAATGAGCCGGGGAATGATGGGCACGCCCACGCTGACGTATGTGAGGAATCCCAAAAGCGATTGAGTGGGAATAGCCGCGGGAAAATTCGCAGTCAGTTGCTTGTGAATCACCGCCAGAACGGTCGCGAGCACTCCCAACCAGAGGATCCAAGCCACGAGACCACTGAAGGTCTTTTGCTGATATGCCGCGTTAGCGTCGTAAGTACCAAAATCTTTCCACGCCCTACGCAAAACATTCTCGCCAGATAACTCACCCACAATAAGCCGTCTCAACTCGACCGGCAGGCCGTGGACTGAGAACAACTGAATCTTGCCTTCAGCTATGATCTCCGTCAGCGCCGCATCCTTTGCAGGCGCTTTCTTCGCTCGCCATGAACGTGCGATAACGTCAGCCAACTGGCCGCTTCCTTCGATCACAATAATGGGCCAACCATTTCTAACGCTGCGCAGGACCTCCTCTCTGGCGACTGGCCCACCGTTGGCTAAAACCGTAATGACTTTGCCGCCGTTAGCCAGCGCTTTGGCCACCCGAAACATGAGGCCGGTTTCATCTCCCCAGTCCGCCTCGTCCACCAGAACGAAATAATCGTGATTTGGATCGAGAGCCGCACCGTCTTCGATCGACCCGTCAGCCGGTCCGCCTGGATAAGTTACTTTAGGGCGCGGGGCGACGCCGATGAGTGCCGACTGATGCCCGCGATCGGCGGCGCCTTGACCCATCAGGGCCATCACGCCCGCGTGTGTGCCGCCATCGATGATCGCGGCATTGGCGTTCACGGACGCGCGGGCAACGCCGCGGCTGATGAGCTGTTCGAGGCCCGGTACAGGTTGAGCGTCGAGCCCAGCGGCGCCGCCTATAAGCAGGATGACGGCCTGAGATTTAGGCAGATCAAGCTTCTCGACAACTTCGGCGCCGCTGCTGTCTCCGGACGCGACAATATATTTCGCAGACCGGCCTTTGCCGAAATTGATTTCCAGCGTGCTGGCTTCGCCTTCCGCCATATGATTATTCCCGAGTCACCACGAGCCCAATGTTATATAGGACGAAAAAGCCGGTAAGCAATTATTGGTAGTCAGGCCGCGCGAATGTACGAGAGTCAGAATACCGCACGGTTTTCAGAAACCTACGCCGGTCAAGACATTTGAGTCGCAAGCTTGGGACGTGGGGACAATAATTCAGCACAAAAGTTGTGTCAAGAATTTAGGCAGCTCGATGTGAGTCGCTAGAGATCAACGCTTCGCGCGCGACTTCCTTATCGTCGAAGTGAAAGACTTCGCGGCCGAGAATCTGATAATCCTCGTGGCCCTTACCGGCAATCAGAACCAGATCATCAGCGCGGGCCTGTTCGATGGCATGATGAATTGCCTCGCGGCGATCGGCGATCTTCTCGTAAGGCTTGCCGGTTTTTTGAATTCCCACTTCAGCGTCGGCAAGAATCTTGTTTGGATCCTCAGTGCGCGGATTGTCCGAAGTAAGAATCACGACATCGCTTAACGACCCGGCAGCCTCGCCCATCGGCGCGCGTTTCGATCCATCACGGTCGCCGCCACAGCCAAACACCGTGATGATTCGGCCTTTGGTCACCTCGCGTGCCGTGCGGAGCACATTCAGCAATGCATCGTCGCTGTGCGCATAGTCAACGACCACGGCGAAATCGCCGTCGTGCGGTACGCGCTCGAATCTTCCCGGCGCGCCGGTGCACTTCTCGAGCGCTTTCTGAATTACATCGAGCGAATATCCAAGCGCCAAGCCACTCCCAACCGCGGCGAGAGTGTTGTAGATATGCGGTGGTCCAACCAGCGGCGAATGAAAATCGATCTCAGTATCAGGAGTGCTTAGCCGGAATCGCATTCCGTTCAGCGAGAATTCAGGATCGCGCGCGGTGATATCGGCTTCCGACTTAACCGCATAACGAACGACACGCAGGCCTTCCTTTTCAAGCCTGTCAGCCAATTCAATTCCGTGCGCATCATCGACATTGATGACAGAAGTCTTCGGCCGCGATCCAAGCCGCCCATCGAACAGACGCTGCTTTGCATACCAGTAATTCTCCATTGTCTTGTGATAGTCGAGATGGTCACGGGTGAGATTGGTAAAGGCCGCGACCGCATAATCGAGCTCGTCACAGCGATGAAAATCCATCGCCTGTGAAGAGCATTCCATCACCGCGGTCTTGCATCCGATCTCAACGCTTTGCCGCAGCAGACGCTGCATATCTGTTGCTTCGGGCGTCGTGCGGTCCGCTTTCCTTCGTTCTTTGCCAAGCCGATATTCAACGGTGCCGGTCATCGCAACCGGTTCGCTCGCGGCTTCGGGAATCGAGGCAATCAGATACGCACAGGTTGTCTTTCCATTTGTTCCGGTGATGCCGGCGAGATTAAGTTCGCGCGAAGGATGGTGATGGACTTCGGCGGCAGCGAGCGCCATTGCGCGGCGAACGTTTTTGACTTGGATCCAGGAAGCGGGGGCGAGCCCCCTTTCTGACTGCGATTCGGCGAACGAGCGCCATTCCGCTGTGGGCTCAAGTTCCGAAAGAATACCTGCCGCGCCCTGCTCCATGACCTGCGGAATGAATTTATGAGCATCGAACAACTCGCCGCGCACCGCGACAAACAAACTTCCACTCTTCGCCTGACGCGAATCGTGACTCACGTCTGTCACGACCGCGCCTAAGTCGCCAGACGAGTTGCCTTGAGTAACGCGCACGATGTCGCCGATCCTAACTGCTTGTTTTTCCACTTTGATGATTCTCTTTAAGTTAGATGTTGTCAGGTTTGTGATTATAATCACCCCGCTCCGTTTTCGACATCTCTTGAGGTGATTCGATGAGAATTATCGTTCTTACTTTTCTCCTGGCCAGTTTGTTTACCGCCGTTGCCTTGCCTGCTTCAAGCATCAACGCACCTGCGAAATACGACCTAATCATCCGCAATGGCCGCGTGGTCGACGGCACGGGCCGGCCGGCCTTCCGTAACGACGTGGCGATCGATGGCGATCGTATTGTTGAGATGGGTGATCTGCGAAATGTGCCGGCGAAGCGAATCATAGATGCACGCGGGCAAATCGTCGCGCCCGGTTTCATCGACATGCTGGGCCAATCAGAGCAATACGTTTTGATCGATCCGCGCGCGATGAGCAAAGTGATGATGGGCGTCACGACTGAGATTACTGGCGAAGGTGAATCCATTGCGCCGGTCAACGATCGAATTCTCAAAGAGCAGGAAGACTTCAATCGACGCTTCAATCTAACGGTTGATTGGCGGACGCTCGGCGAGTACTTCAAACGCCTGGACAAACAGGGAGCGGGAGTAAACATCGGGACCTTTGTCGGCGCAACGCAGGTGCGTGAATACGTGATCGGATACGACGATCGCCCGCCCACTGCGGCTGAACTCGAGCAAATGAAGAAGCTTGTCGCCGATGCAATGATCGCCGGTGCTATGGGTGTTTCGACCTCGCTGCAATATGTGCCGGCGCGCTTTGCGAAGACTGATGAGATCGTCGAGTTGGCCAAAGTCGCGCATCAATACGGCGGCATTTACATCACGCATCAACGCAGCGAGGCGAACGCCATCGACGATTCGATGAAAGAAGTATTCGAGATTGCCCGCCGGGCTCACATTCCCGCCGAAATCTGGCATTTCAAAACTGCTTATAAGAAAAACTGGGGCCGCATGCCTGAGATGCTCGGCCGCATTGCCGCCGCGCGACGACAAGGATTGAAGATTACGGCGGACGTTTATCCATACGTAGCGGGAAGCACTTCGCTCAGCGCTTGCCTGCCGCCGTGGGCGCTGGAAGGCGGGACGGATCGAATGGTCGCGCGCCTGAAAGACACGGCCACCCGTGAACGGCTAAAAAAGGAAATAACAACGGACTCGAAGGATTGGGAGAACATCTATCTCGGCAGCGGCGGGCCAGGCGGAATCCTGATTGGGTCAGTAGTTAATCGCGAGCTTGAAAGTTGGCAAGGTAAGCGGCTCTCTGAAATTGCATCTGCGCAAAAGAAAGATCCCTTGGATGCTCTCTTCGATTTCATCATCGCGGATCACGGACAGACGGGCGCGATCTTTTTCATGATGCAGGAGAGCGATATGCAAGCCGCACTGAAGTCTCCTTTCGTCAGCATCTGCACTGACAGCGGCGCGCGCGCAACGGATGGACCACTTGCCGGATCGAAATCGCATCCGCGCGGCTGGGGCAGCTATCCGAGAATTCTCGGCAAGTACGTGCGTGATGAACATTTGCTGCCGCTCGAGCTGGCGATTCGCAAGATGACTGGCCTGCCGGCAGAGAATGTTGGATTGAAACAGAGAGGATTAATTCGCGAGGGTTACTTTGCGGACATCACGATCTTCGATCCAAATACCGTCATCGATCGCGCCACGTTCGAAGAACCGAATCAATATCCGGTGGGAATCAACTATGTGATCGTGAATGGACAGATCGAAGTTGATAACAGCAAGCGAACTGCGGCGCTTGGTGGAAGAGTACTGCGCGGGCCGGGATATAAGTGGTGGTGATTCTAGCGCGCGGCGCCCTTACGGGGGCCCACCGTTTCGCGTTGCTAAGGAATGCTCGTGCGGCTTTGCCGCAGCACACTGCGGTAAGGCTTTGCCTTACCGGTCGGGCTGTAACAAAAGATCTGCGGCGAGGCTCAGCCTCGCCGGAATTCTTAATCGGCAATTGACGGAAAGGCCGAGCCTTTCCGCAGTGTGCTGCGGCAAAGCCGCGACGTGCGGACCGACATCTCCGCCTTTATAAGTTGTCGTCTGGCAGCGAATCTACGATCTTCCGAAACTGATCTTCGCTGAAGGCCTTCAGTGTCTCAGTGCTGACATTACCTTGTGAACCGAGGCTGAGCATACCCTTCGCATAAGTTTCGTCATCGGGAGCGTCGATCACGCAGACGAGATCATAGCGACCCATCGTCGAATAGGTTTCCTTGATTTCCATCCCTGCCTTCTTGAAGGCCTGCCGGCCGGCATCGAGCCGCCCCGGACTACCCTTGATCGCAGAAATACCTTTTTCCGTCCACTTCAGTAATGCAATGTAAGTTGGCATTTTCTTCTCCTTTTCTTATTAGGTGTCAGAAGCAAGACCGTCGGGCTTCTGATACTAGATCTTAATGATAATGTTCTTCCGGTACAGCAACCACATGAAAAAAAGCCACAACAGAATAAACGAGATCGCGAACCCGAGCGAAGCATTGTTGGGCGCAAGCCACGATGCGAACGCGTGGTTATAAATCCAGCTTTGTAGCGCCAGCGGCGAGCCGTCCGGCTTCGTCACATGGATCAATGTTTCGAAGCTGCCCATAAAGCCGCTGGTCATTCCCATTAGGCGCGCCATTACTCCGGTGCCTACAAATAAGACAATTGCGTTGACACCAAAGATCACAAATGGCTTTGTCCACGCTTTATAGCCCTTGATATCAATCAGCCAATAACACAACGCCAGAAATTGGAGCGCGAGCCCTGCGGTAAAGAAGACATACGAACTCGTCCACAGTGACTTGTTGATTGGAAACCAGGGATTCCAACACCAGCCGATGATCATGCAGATGATCCCGGCGATGAACATGTAGGCGACTTTCTCGATCGGCGTTTTGTCTTTCGCTCGAATCAGGTTGCCGGTCAGAATTCCGAACAGCGTCGTGGCCAGCGCGCCCATGGTGCTGAGGATTCCTTCCGGATCGTAAACAATTCCCTGCTTCCAGATGTGCGGACCAAAAACTTTGCGATCGATAATTGAGGCCAGACTTCCTTCTTTGCTCAAGTCGCCAACGTAATAGCCGTTCCAGTGAACATGCTTCATCAAAATGAAGTAAACGATCAACAGGACGACCGAAATGATCGCGATCGTGCGCGGCCGGCTGGTTAGATAAATGACAGAAGCAAAGAAGTAACAAACGGCGATGCGTTGCAGCACGCCGGGAATTCTGATCGTTGCCAGATGAAAATAAGGAAAGCCGGCCAGAAATTCACCGAGCAGGAAGATAATCGCCGAACGATAGAGAACTTTGATGAATAGCGCGCGACGCGCATCGCCGCGTTCAATTCTTTTTCCAAACGCAAGCGGAATCGCCACGCCGACGATGAACAGAAAAAACGGGAAGATCAGATCGGTCGGCGTCCAGCCGTCCCACTCAGCGTGTTCGAGCGGCCAATAAATATGCGACCAGGTTCCAGGATTGTTGACGAGCACCATCCCGGCGATCGTGATGCCGCGAAAGACATCGAGTGAAACGAGGCGATTATTTTGGGCCATAAGAATAGTCCGCAGATTTCGCAGATTCCACAGATTTAGAAAGAACAAAACGGCGTTGTTGTAGGCTACGAGCCCCGAAGTTCAATAGTAAGCCAATCTCGTAACCGGTCGCCTTAAGATAGTTAATGACCTGTGCTTCTTCCGTCCCACTCATGTGCGCGAGAGCCTTTAGTTCGATGATGACAGATTCAAAACAAATGAAGTCCACACAATAAGCCGTTGCGAGGAGTGCTTCTTTGTAATGGATCGGAAGATGGACCTCTCTTCTGAACGGTATGTTTCGTTTCGAGAGCTCGATCGCTAAAGCCTCTTGATACACCGCTTCGAGAAAGCCACAGCCAAGCTGCTTGTGAACTTCCATCGCCGCACCAATGATCGCATACGTTCGCGTATCATTGTCGGTTGGGGACTTCATCAACATGCGCTCTCTCACCCCCCCTTCTTCGCCTTTTTATCCGTGTAATCTGTGTAATCTGCGGATGATTCTTATTGTCGCGCCGGCGTGGGCGCAACAACCGGCCGCGTCCCCAATCCAAACTCGTCCGGATTCGGCAACGTCGAAGTCGCTTCATACTTCCGCAGCGCTTCATCCATCGCGCGACTCTTCGTCAGCCACATTGAGATCATTTGATCGTAGCGAGACAAGATGCTGTCGAGCCAATAGGGCCGGTTCTCTGCGAGCCACTGTTTCCGATAACCCTCTTTCAGGATGGAAAGCTCTTCGGCCATCTCGCGCAGGTTGTTGTAGATCGCGCCGGTGTAGGAACGCAGCTTTCTTGCTTTGGTGCGATCGCCAAGATTGAGATAGGCGTCCCAATATTGATCGCTGAATTTTTGCATCACCTCGTATCGACGACCGAGATGATCAAACCGTCGCGCCGCAAACTTCAAAGAGTCCAAACTGTCTCGATTCCGGCGCGCGCGATTAGCGTTTCGTATCAGAAGCTCCTGCGCGTTCTCAACGGTCATGCGCATCTGCTTGATCTTATCGGCGTTCGTGCGCGCCTGATTCTGAAACTGGGTCGTGAACGGATCGCGCCAGAATAAATCATCAGTAGTTGCGCCGGCGCTGATTGTTTGGCCGACACTTCCCAACATCGCGGTCGCTGACAGCAATTCATTTCCCTCCGCACGATAGAAGGACCACGCGAAATTTTTGTCGAACTCGGTACGATCCAGCGCGCCTTCCTGCCATGATGCGGCCCCACCCAAACTGATCGGATACCAGGCCATTTCGAACAACGATTCGCCGTCGTCGTCCCAGGTCGTGTTCATCATTCCGATCGCGCCGGCTTTCTGTCCGTCGCGCACGAAGTTGATGATGTTCCTGGCGGCCGCTTCATTGTTGGGAAAAATCTGGTTCCACGTTTGCGCGCCCGGACAAACGAATTCCTGAAGACCGGCGTCCTGAAAAGGCTTGATCGAAGACCAGAAATCATCGCGAGCGCCATACTGCCAATTCATCACGATCATGTCTTTGGGAATGTTGCCGATCAGATCGGGGTGATGCAGCGCGATGTCTCCCCAAAACATCAGCTTGCGATTGTATGGCTTCAATAGATCGCGAACACGATTGAGATGTTCAAAGTAAACCGCGCCGACGCCTTTCGCCTGGGCTTCGGTCTTGCTTTGCCCCTCGCCGAGCTCGAATGTTTCATCTTCGCCGATGTGAAAAAACTGGCCCGGGAATAATTCGTTCAGCTCTTTGTACCAATCTTCGATCAGCTTGTAGCTTGCCTGTTGCTGCGGCGATAGCACATCGCCATAAGGCGTCTCTCCCAGTTCGGCATATTTCTCCAGGCGCAAGGCCTTATGAAGATGGCCGAAGGTCTGTTGTTCCGGAACCAGCTCGACATGATAGTTGCGGGCATAAGCGACGAGTTCCTTGATTTCGGCAGGCGTCAGCGAGCCGCCTTCGGGTCCAATCAACGGATGCGACTGACTGCTGAACGTGTGCTCCATATAAAAGGAGTGCATGTTCATTTTGAAGAAGGCTTCGGTGCGAATTTGGCGCTTGATGTAATCGAGGGTCGGTACCGGGCCGCGGCTAATGTCATCCGACACCGCGCGCCAACGCATGGTGGGCCAATCGACAATCTTCAACGCCGGAACGAGTGCATTTGCGCCATCGCCACGAACCAGTTGCTTGAGTGTCTGCAAACCATAGAACGTTCCTGCATTTGTGTTTCCGGCCACGATCACGTGATCGGCGTTGGCGACGATCATGTATCCTTCTTCGTTCAAGGTCGCCGGCGGTTCCGCACCGGCGCGTTTCAAAGCCTGCGCGATCGGCAACAGATCGATCCGCCCAATTAAAATGTCTCGGCGCGCCTGCCCTCGGCTGAGCGAGAGCGAAACCCCGGCCGTCGCTTTCAGGTCATCGATAAGGTCCTGCGCCGCGAACTGATCTTCCGCCGACTTGTTGTCGGCGAGAACCAAGCGCGCATCACGGATAGAAAAAGATCCTTCGCCCAGGGTCAATTGTTTTGGCGCGGGAATAATTTGCGCACCAGGTGATTGCGCATTCGCGGCGCCGCACACTAGCGCGCACGCGCAAACAATCATCAATCGGAAGGATTTGCTTCGTGTTAAAGTTATGTTCATTTGCTCGAATGGGCTTATGACATCTATAAGTTTTGATTGATCAAGTTCTGGTAAAGACGCGAGACTATTTACCTGATATTCATGGTGAATACAATGAGTGAAGGCCGACACTGTTTTAATTTGAGATTCTCTGCGCCACCTCTGCGTTCTCTGTGTCTCGGCGGTGAGCGTTTTCAGGATAAATATTCACCGCAGAGTCGCAGAGGGCCGCAGAGATTACGCAGAGAAAACGAAATTAGGACACCACTTGTAAGGTGAATCGTTTAGCGCTCCCACTTGAACGGGCGGATCGGTCTAATGATCCAGGATCAAATCCAATGTCTTTAATGCTTCAGGAAATCGGCGAACAGCCGGACGCGCTGGAAAAGACGATCGCCGAAGAACGCGAGAAGATCCGCCGAGTTGCAGACTCGGTGATCAAGAAAGATGTCGATCTAATCGTACTGGTCGCGCGGGGCAGTTCGGATAACGCCGCACTCTTCGGTCGCTATTTGCTCGAGATTACTACCGGCATTCCGGTTTCGCTTTCCGCCCCGTCGGTTCACACGCTTTACAATGCGAAGTTAAATCTGCGACGCGCGTTAGTGATCGGCGTGTCGCAATCAGGCGAAGGCGAAGACATCAACCGCGTCCTCGAAAACGCGCGCGCGTGCGGAGCATTTACGATCGGAATTACCAACGAGCCGGAGTCATCAATGGTCAAGCTCGTTGACGAAACACTCTTGATGCGCGGCGGGCACGAGCGTTCGGTGGCGGCGACGAAAACTTTCACCGGCCAGATGATGTTGTTCTACATGCTCGCTGCGGCGCTCTCGCAGGATCGCAACTCGATCGACTACGAGAGGATCCCTGAGTTCACGGCGCGCGCGCTCGAACAGAAGCCGGCGATCGTCGAACTCGTGCAGCGCTACGTCTTCATGGAGAACTGTGTCGTGGTTGGCCGCGGACTTGCCTACGCGAACGCCTACGAGTTCGCGCTGAAATTAATGGAAACCTGTTACGTCGTCGCCGAACGTTTTTCCTCGGCAGACTTTTTACATGGGCCAGTCGCAATGATCGAACGTCACTTTCCAGTATTCCTCTTTGCTCCTCCGGGCGTGATGTTGTCAGGAACGAAGGACTTGATTGGACGCCTGAGCGAACTGAAAGCCGACACGCTCGCAATCACCTCCGATCTTGACGCCGCCTCGATCTGTTCACGTTCAATCATCATGCCGCGCGAGATCGATGAATTCCTCGCGCCCATTCCCTACATCATTCCGGCGCAACTCTTTGCCGGATTGCTGGCTGAAGCAAAAGGATTGGATCCTGATCAGCCGCGGTCGCTTTCGAAGGTTACAAGAACACTGTGAGCGGGGCATTGTTACTTGCGAAGACTATGCAACATAGGTCAAGTGCGATAAGAACTAGGCACTTGAAGGTTTTCTCGAAACGCTCTTGAAAACCGATTGAATCGCGCGGATAATTGGGTCGGCAATGAACGAGGAACCAACCAAAGATCTTAACGGCCACCGCTCGTTTGAAGAGCGGGTTTTCGCTCGCTTCGATTCAATCGATGCTCGTTTCAGCCGGATCGATCAGCGATTCGATACCGTTGATGCACGTTTCGACGTTGTTGATGCGCGCCTGGAAAAGCTTGAGTCGCGCAACTATGACACCAAACCGATTTGGGAACGGGCTCTTGCCGAAATCACCGAAACACGAGCAAGATGAACGTTCGGTTCGGAACGCTTGATAAGAAAGTTCAAGCAATCGAAACCAGGGTTCAGTCGATCGAAACCAATGTTGGTACGATCGCAACCAGGGTTGAAGTGATAGAAGCTAGAGTGGGTGCGCTGGAATCGCAGCTCGCCGGCTTGAGAAGCGATTTTGCAGGCATGCGTCACGAACTTGTCGATACGCAGCACGAGTTTAAGAGAACTCTAACGCGCCTTCTTGAGTCCTTGTTCTCATTCCTCACTGATACGCGCGATCTGATGCTTGATAACGATGCGCGGTTGAAACAACTGGAATCAAAGCTGGCTTAACTCTGCTAAACTCACCCGCGTGAGTTCCCCGAACACCCGCGAACACCGCTCGCCTCTTACTCAACAAACATCAAAAAGTCACGGCTCTCTCCTTCGCGTTCTCGGCGTCGGTTTCGGATTGGCCGTCACGATCGGCGGCACGATCGGCATGGGCATCCTGCGCACTCCCGGTGAAGTCGCGTCGCAACTTCCCACTCCAACTCTTTTCATCGGTGTCTGGATTCTCGGCGGCGTCTATGCATTGCTCGGCGCACTCTCAGTTGCCGAGTTGGGCGCGATGATTCCGCGCTCGGGCGGTTGGTATGTCTTCATTCATCGCGCGATGGGAAACTATCCAGGCTTCGTTATTGGTTGGAGCGACTGGCTGTCGACCTGTGGAACGCTGGGAGTGATCGCGATGGTTGTCGGCGAGTATTCGGCAGTTCTCATTCCCGGATTCGCCGGCCGCGACAAACAAATTGCCATCGCGGTCGTGCTGCTGTTCGCAGCGCTGCAATGGCGTGGCATTCGTTGGGGCAGCGTTACGCAGAACTTGACGAGTTTGATCAAAACACTTGTGTTCGCAGCGATTGCGATTGCGGCGTTCACGATCGCCGGGAAATCTGATACAGGTGTCGCATTGCCGGCGCCCCACGGCCTGGCGTTCTTCACGGCGCTAATCGTCGCGTTACAGGGCGTGCTTTACACCTACGATGGATGGTACGGCGTCATCTATTTTGGCGAAGAGGTCCGCGATCCAAAACGCGACGTGGTGCGGTCGATGTTCGGCGGCGTGCTGCTGGTCGTCGCGATTTATCTCGTCGTAAATCTCGCTTACATTCATGTGTTGCCGATGTCGCAGCTCGCGCATGAAGACCTTCCAGCGGGAGCTGTCGCGCGCGTCATCTTTGGAAATTATGGAGACAAGGCCATCAGAATTCTCGCGATCCTTTCGCTGTTGAGCACAATCAACGCGTACACGCTGACGGCGCCGCGCATTCTGTACGCGATGAGCTGCGACGAACTGTTTCATCGTCATGCTTCGCGAGTAAATCGCGGCGGAACGCCAACCGTTACACTCCTGATCAGTATGATTGCCGCGATCCTGTTCATCGTCAGCGCAAAATTCACCGCGATCCTTGCAGCCCTCGCCTTTTTTTTCGTAGCGAACTATTCGATGGCCTACATCTCTGTAATCGTCCTGCGCCGGCGCGAGCCGGATTTGCCACGGCCTTATCGCGTGTGGGGTTACCCCTGGACCACGCTGCTGGTGCTGCTTGGATCGGTCGCTTTTCTGGTTGGAGCGATAATTAGCGACAAGAAAAACAGTCTGGTGGCATTGGCGATTCTGGCCGCCAGCGTGCCAATCTATCTCATCAGCAAACTCTTTTCTCCGCGGCGAAGCGCTTAGATGCGATTGCTCGCAACCCTATGTTATTCTCGCTGACGCCGAAAATGATTTGCGAGAGTGGCGGAATTGGC
>DNNE01000082.1:54878-62466 GCA_003487805.1 Blastocatellia bacterium
GCAGACGCGCCAGACTTAGGATCAAGCGTCTAACCTCTCTTCTTCTAACCTTCCTTTAAATCAACAATTACCTTTCCCTGCCCGAAGCTAGAAGTTTTGATTCTAGGTGTCCAAGAGTCCCAGGAGCCTTTCAGCTCTAATCTGGTTGGATATAAACGCCCATTTATCCTTTTTCAGATTAGACCGAAAATGGAGCATTGGCGTCTAGCTTACGGTATAGGTATGAAGTGTAGTATGAGGTTGACCGCCCTTTTAGCTTTCGCTAAACGCCCGTCACCGGCGCACCAAGTTATTCACTTCCGGCAGATGATGTTAATAAACCAAAAACTTGTTTGGAATGAGCAGGGCTTACCCGCAGCACACCATCATGCGCAAGAGAATCTATTTGATTTTATTGATGTTTGAGACGGGCTTGTCTCAGAAATTGAACGACGTGTCATGGATGGGACTAGCGAGACACACCGGAAGGCTCGCCGTTTTTAAGTAGAACGCCTTTTTTTGGCAGCATGTTTAAGGCGCGTGTACCCCAGTCGCGTTAAATCAATGAGGACCGTGGCAACAACAGAACCGATTAAGCCTTCAATGATTTCTTTTCCGAACATGAGTTGGACGCGCTCCACCTCCTTTCAACGGATTTGCTTGTGTACACACTAACTCCATCACATGACTTTACGAGGCAAGCATTCCTCGCAGCACGTCGGCCCAAAGGGAAATCTCGACAAGAGATATTTGGGTTGTCAAAAACGGCTTATTTTCCGCTTCTCTTCCGGGTGAAGTCAAGCTTTTTTACCGCTGGTTCCCGTTGTCTCGCCGGAGCCAAACAAGGGAAACCAGCAAAAAAGACCGTCCAACCTTGCGAGTTCGAAACGGCCAATTTTAATGCAAGGTTGTTTTGTGTATTTGTTCGGAAATTGAAAGTGCGGTTGCTAAGGAAACGCCTAAGTTTTCTGACCCCTGTTTGCAGCAGGGTGCGGTCCCAGACTGGGGGCCTATACCTAAAGTTTACGGATATTCAGACGACCGTCAAGGACTTTACCAAATTTCTTTTGGCTTAGATAAGGGGGGTTTTTCCTTACTCAGACTTAACTAACCGGAAAACTCGATACATATCATGTTCGATTAGATAGTCGCGCCCTTTTTGGCTCAATTCGAGTGTTACAGCGTCGCTTTGTCGCAAAAGAAAACCCTCAACTTCCAACCCGCTGAGTCGCATTCTAATAGAGTCCTCATCGGTTGCTAGTGATTTCGCTAGAGTGGACGTACTGTCCGCGTTGCCCTGATTGATTGCTATTAGGATTAGGGCGTCGAGGTAATTTAGACTCATGGGCGTAAAGGTACACTTGCATCACGGCATCAGCAACAGACTGATAGGACACTACCTAACCATCCGTGAATCAGGCGCGTCCCACTCTTCTCTTCTTCGCCAGAGTTGTCTACCTCGGCTCCACACGACATCATCGGGAGTTATCTTCTGGAACTCATCGAGTACTTCTTTGACGATTCCATAGTTGCGGTTCTTGTTAATGTAGACCCACTCCTCCCCGAATTCGGACATGATTTGATAGGCACAGTGTTTTTGTTTCAGCCAGCCACATTCCTCGAATTGTTCAAGCATCCACTTGGCGATATCTGCGGCTGTTTTTTTCTTAGCCAACTCGTCTCCTTCAATTCGTCGGTGCCTTATGAATCCAATTTAGCGTGTCCATGATTCCCCTGAAACCGTCTTTGACTTCTTCATAGTAAGAGAAGTGGTGGCCTGATGTTATGTCGTAGAGTAAGGTTGGTTTGTTTTGCGCGATAACAACTTTGAAAACAAGCGGCACAGTATCAGGACCTAGAAAGAATTGGAGCCTACACCAAACTAGATGCTCATTCGCTCTGGCTAGAATAACGTGGCCGAAAGTAGTGGGGCAGTAGCCGTTTTTGATCTGCTCGATTATCTGTTTATTGCTCCACGTAACATAGTCTTGAATAGGTCCGCCGTTGAAAATAAAGTTTCTGATTCCCGCGAACATTTCCTCATCACCTCTGAAATGGGGAAAGTGCTTGAGAACGTAATGAAACCCGATTTTGGCGATCGCGCGAAAGTATTTGTCAGTAACTTCGAACTCGGTTCTTGTAAACGTCTCGCCGGACATTGGAAGATTTTCCCATTTAGCTTCTGCTAGTTCGGGAAAGATAGCCGTAATTTTTTCTGCGCGTTCTCTGTCAGCCTCGGGTGTAATTAGATTAACCTGTTTCAGCTTTCCAATATTCAGTTCTTCAATTTTCGCTCTCAGTTCCTCAGCCTCCGTCATCTTTGTAAGTAAGACGTGATGAATCTCACCTGACTCGGTGTGGAGAATGACCTGGGAAATATAATCAACGCCGACCCTCCGCCCGTCTCGGCTACCCTTCACTAATTGTAACTGTATCTCTCCGTCTTGCTCGGAAGGTTTTCCTTTCATCTTTAGCGGGCTAGAACCTGAACTGCCACGTTCGAAGGGGTTTACTTTTTCGCTGCCCTTTTTACCTTCAATACCCAGCCCATATCGCAAGAATCCAATATCACCCGCACGGCAGAACTGGTCTTCTAATTGTCGACCACAGTGACCGTTGCACTCCTTACAGATTCGGTCGTCTAGCGTTTCAAAGCCTTTGAATTTACCAAGGCACTCCGGCAGATAGTGTTCGCGGCTGAACCTCTTTTCATTCCCGCAGTAAATGCACTTGCCCGATTTGTGGATAACTTTCTTATTCATCCCGATACCCGCATGACTCAGGCAGATTTTATCACTAGACGATTTCTGTGGGCTTGTTAGAATTAAGGAAAGTCGAAGCAAGGCGGCGCATTCGCGACCGCTTAACCCCGCCTCGCGTTTGCGGGCGCATACCTTACATGACAAAACAAGAAATTATCGACGCAATAACTAATTTTTCAAAAGAGGATATTGTTGAAATAGCCGAGTACTGTAGCGATTTGCTTTCAGCAATTCGACAAGAACACTCCGCCTGTCGCATTTATAGGGTAATGACCTGACGACGGATGCCAACCTCTGCGGGACAAAAAATAAGGCAGAAAAGACTTAAACATCTAAGTGAGTTGAGGTACTTGCACTGATAAGGCCCTCGGAGAAATCCGGGGGCTTTTTCGTCGTTCAAGAAAATTCCCGAACCGCACATAGGGTCGAACACCGTTAACATTCTCAATGAGAAAGCCTGACAGGGTGGACTACCAACCAAGAGCGTGTTTGATTACGGAGTAGCGTTCGATTACGAACCCTGCAAACTCGGATACAGCCCACACACCTGCGGCCAACAGAGCAAAAGTACCCAGAAAGATTTGAAAGACTCTTAGTGCTGTTAACTCAAATCGCTCGAAGGTTCTATCCTTGGCGATATCGGCTTCCAATCTAGTCAACCTTTCTTCCAATTCCATCAGGCTACCTCCAAAGTCCTTATACACTCGTAACAGATTTGTTTAAGGGGTAGGGTAGGGTGGCTTTCTCACCCTGATAAATGCCGACACAACGACCATCAAACACAAATAGACCAGTGTCTAAATAAGGTGAACTGTTTAATTGGAGATAAGGACGAACCGTCCTCACCGAAGCAGAACCGAACGGACAAAGATACAACGATTATTGACTGACCGCTATCACTAAATTCTGCCTAGCGGTCTTTTTCTATGAGAGAGTATCCAAAACACGCAGTTGAATAAAGCCTGTTACCGGAGTATGAAACTTACGGTTGTGGATTCGGTGAATTATACGCCGGAGACTTTTAAATGGTTCAAAAGTCGGTAAGGCAAGCAAAGTAATCCAGGCTAGGGTATCACCCGAACACCGCATACAGCTTTTTCCCTATTACTGTAATCTGCAAACTTCGTTTAGAAGAATCCTACACATCGGCACGTCCGAGCTATGGAATGAGGCAAACTCTCGTGCTTTAAGAGTGGCAGGCTTGCTTACCGTATCAAAATTTATGCACACCTTAAGAAGTAACTGACTATTCGATTCAGAAGCAACGAATACAACAACAAAACTAATCATGAGGACTAAAACATAACTTGCGCTCTACTCTGCGTCCTTTCTCAACTCCTAGCTTGTAACCTTTCTTAAAATCGAAACTCGGAAACTGGTACATAAGAACTCCTGACCAGTAATGATGAAGGTACCCCGTTCAAGTGCGTCCGGGTTCCCTGTGTTCTCAAAAGTCTGTACCCCGCCAGTCTGAGGAACGAAGACCTCCTCTAAGGCTCTTCATGACGACAGGGTGGACGCTACAATGGAAAGACAACAGGCAAGACAAACTGACCAACGGGGACGCTGACAACTCTCCATTCACCTGACTCTCAAAACAAATCACAAACTCAAAACACAAAAACCGCTTGAGCGGAGCGAAAGCCGGTAAACGCTAGGACTGACCGTAGCTCGTAAGATTATTGTTGCCACTTCTCCTCTGAGGTGAATGCCATCACAAGCCCAAATGTTTTGAGAGGCTATGATATAGTTTTCAAAGAACGATTTTTGTTACGCACTAGACTTGAAAAATTGCACTAGATTGAATCTGTGTAAGTTGTTGATTTTGCGAGAGTGGCGGAATTGGCAGACGCGCCAGACTTAGGATCTGGTACCGAAAGGTGTGGGGGTTCGAGTCCCCCCTTTCGCACCAAAGAATCAGTAAGCAGTAGGCAGTAAGCAGTCCGTTGGCGTAGTTTTTAGTGGAATTAATTATCATCGTGGAGTAACACTATTAGCCTGACTTCAGTTGACTGCTCACCGCTCACTGCTTACTTTTATTATGAAAACTGAACTCAAAGAAATCTCTTCAACCCAAAAACAGATCGATATTGAGATCGACGCTGACGCAGTACGGGCAGTTTACGATCGCATCAGCGACAACTATGCGCATAACGCGAACGTTCCGGGGTTTCGTCCCGGCCACGCACCGCGCGCTGTCGTGCGCACGCGATTCAAAGATCAAATTCGCACCGAGGTCTTGCGCGAACTTCTTCCCAGCGCAGTTCAGGAAGCGGTCGAAGAATACAAGCTCGAACCACTGGGCGAGCCCGAACTGAACCTCGAGAATAGCGAAGGGCTCGATCGACTTGGCCAGCAACCAATCGCTTTCAACGTGAGCATCGACGTGCTTCCTGAGATCAAGCTGGGCGAATACAAGGGTCTGGAAACGACGCGGCGCACCCGGCCCGTCAAAGATGAAGATGTCGAGCGCGTGATTGAGCAACTGCGTGAGAACTCTGCGTCGCTTGAGCCGGTGGAAAATCGCGGCGCGCAAATCGGCGATACAGTGACAGCGAACTTTCACGGCAAATTCGTCGACACGCCGGAAGCCGAGCCAATAAACGTCCAGGACGTCGACGTCGTGCTTGGCGGCGAAGGCGTAGTGCAGGAGATGACGGACAATCTTACCGGTGCGAAAGCCGATGACGAAAAGACGTTTTCTGTCGATTATCCTCAGGAATTCAGCGCCAAAGGGCTGGCCGGCAAAAACATCGAATACACCGTCAAGGTCACTGCGGTGCGGATGAAAGAGCTGCCCGAACTCGATGACGAGTGGGCGCAAAGTTTGGGCGACGAGATCGAATCACTCGATCAATTGCGCGAGAAGGTCCGCTCCGATCTGGGAGCGCGGGCCAAAGATGAAGCCGAAGGGAAAATGCGATCCGATCTGTTGCGCAAACTCGTCGACGCTCATGAATTCGAATTGCCGGAACGGCTGGTCGCACATCAGACCGAGCATCGATTTGAATCAGTGGTGCGCGACATGATTAGTCACGGGATCGATCCGCGGAATCCCGAGCTTGATTGGGAGAAAGCGCGCGACTCTCTGAAGGACCAGGCGAGCTTTGATCTGCGCAGTTCCCTGCTGCTCGAACATCTCGCCGATGAAGAACAATTAGAGGTTACCGATCAGGAAATCGAGGACGAGATCAACGCGATCGCTGATGCCTCAAGACAAACACCAGAGCAGGTGCGAGCTGTCTTGACAAAGCAAGGAGGCGAACGTAGCATCGCTCCAAGATTGCGCAATCGCAAAGCGCTCGATTTTCTGGCCACAAATGCGCGGGTGATTGACGAAGAATGGAAGGAAGAAAAACAGGAGTCAGAAGCCGCTAGTCAGAATTCAGAATGAACCGCGCGATCGTTTTTTCTGCTTACTGCCTGCTGCTCACTGCCTCCTGATTTTGTGAAATCTCAAATTTGAGATTTGAAATTTGATATGGCCCTAATACCAATGGTAGTCGAGCAAACGTCGCGCGGTGAGCGCGCGTTTGACATCTATTCACGACTCCTAAAAGACAACATCATTTTTCTCGGCACTCCGATCGACGATCAAATCGCGAACCTGATCGTTGCGCAATTGCTTTTCCTCGAAGCGGAAGATCCGGAAAAGGACATCAACCTCTACATCAATTCGCCGGGTGGATCAGTTACTGCCGGCCTGGCGATTTACGACACGATGCAATTCATTCGTCCCGACGTGACAACTATTTGCGTGGGCATGTGCGCGTCGATGGGCGCCTTGTTGTTGACCGCCGGCGCCAAAGGAAAACGATTCGCGCTGCCGAACTCACGAATCCTGATTCATCAGCCGTCAGGCGGGATGCAGGGCCAGGCGACGGATGTGCGCATTCATGCTGAAGAACTCATACGCATTCGTGAACTGACCTCAGAAATCCTTGCCAAGCACACTGGTCAGTCCATGGAGCAAATCGAACGCGACGTCGAGCGCGATAGATATTTATCTGCCGTTCAGGCCAAGGATTATGGTTTAATAGACGAGGTGATTGCGCACCGCGAGTAGGTAACCGTTTGTAGCGCAATCCCGATTACTCGGGATTGCAAAGTTGATGAAAGAACCGCAAACCCGAGGCATCGGGATTGCGCTACAGTCTCACACGGAGTTCCCCAGGCTATGGTAAGAAGAACCGACGATACGCTGCGCTGTTCGTTCTGCGGTAAGTCGCAGAATGAGGTGAAGAAACTCATTGCCGGACCAACGGTCTATATCTGCAATGAGTGTATCGACATCTGCAACGAGATCATCAGCGACGATCAGCAGGCTGAGTCGGTAGCGTCGCGGCCGCCGCTTCCCAAGCCCGGTGAAATCAAATCATTCCTCGATGAATATGTAATCGGCCAGGACGAAACCAAGAAGCGTCTGGCCGTCGCCGTCTATCAGCATTACAAGCGGATTGAGCTGGCGCGCCGGCGTGCGGACGTCGAAATTCAAAAATCGAACATCGTTCTGATTGGCCCAACCGGAACGGGCAAGACTCTGCTCGCACAAACGCTCGCGCGCATGTTGAGCGTACCGTTTACGATCGTCGATGCGACCACGCTGACTGAGGCCGGCTATGTCGGCGAAGACGTTGAGAACATCATCCTCAAACTTCTCCAGGCCGCGAACGGCGACGTAGAGCGCGCCCAGCAGGGCATCATCTATATCGACGAAATCGACAAGATTTGTCGAAAAGACGAAAACCCGTCGATCACCCGCGACGTGTCCGGTGAAGGCGTCCAGCAAGCACTGCTGAAAATTCTGGAAGGCACGATTGCTAATGTGCCGCCGCAGGGCGGGCGCA
>DNNE01000082.1:62773-67141 GCA_003487805.1 Blastocatellia bacterium
GCATCCGCACCAGGAATTCTTCCCCGTCGATACGACGAACATTCTCTTCATCTGTGGCGGCGCGTTTGTTGGACTGGAGAAAGTTGTCGAGCGTCGTCTGCGAAACAAATCGTTAGGTTTCCATGCCGAAGTAAAGTCCGGATCGCAACGTCAGGCAGAAGCGCTCACGCACGTGCAACCGGAAGATCTGATTCGCTATGGATTGATTCCAGAGTTCGTCGGCCGTCTGCCGGTCGTGGGCGTATTGCATGAGTTGGATGAGGCTGCCCTGATCAAGATTCTTACTGAACCCAAAAACGCGCTGGTGCGTCAGTATCAGAAGAAATTTGATTTTGACAACGTGAAGCTGCGCTTTACTGACGATTCGCTGCGGGCCGTGGCTGGTCAAGCTGTGCAACGCAAGGTTGGCGCACGCGGCTTGATGATGATTCTCGAAGAGCTGCTGTTGGAAGCGATGTACACCTTGCCTTCGCAAAAGCGCATCAAGGAATTTGTAATCACCAGCGAAATGGTCGATCGCCGCCGCGCCGTGCCTGGCGAAGGACTCGCCGGCGTGGATGACGCTGCGGCCTAAAGACAATTTCAAAAATGAAAAACGACAACGGCAACCCCGGTTTACCGGGATTGCCGTTTCTCTTGGAGCGAGATTAATACCGGGGTCGCTCCTGTCGTGTGGCAGTCTCCTCCCCGCGCCACCGCCACTACTTCAACCACTTCGTATACAAGCTTGTTCGATGCGACTGTCTTAAGCTCGCGCTCAATTGCGCGTTCTCCGCGAGTCTTCGGCAGTTCGCGTCCCATGCTTTCGCCGGCCATCCAGATTTGTGACAGAAAGTACGTGCTGCCGTAGCGATGAAACACGAGCTTCGCATTCATTTGACGGTCACTTCGTTCCGTTGGCGAACTTAAGCGCAGGACTTGATCGCCATCGAAGCGCTTGATTGCAATCGCGTCGCCCGTCTGGTTTACCGCACGAATGTCATATTCGCCGGAGCGCAGCGTCTTTTCCGCGACCACGAAATCGAACGGCACCTGCGCGATCAATTTCTGCTTCGACTGTCCATTCGCCACTACCGCCGACGCGGCAGCCAACGCCAGCGTCACCATCAACATCGTCAGGCCCTTTAGAATCTGTCTTTTCATGTCTATCTCCTCTTGCTCTTTTTTCGAGCATGGTCGAATCTAGTCGACCTTCAAACTTTGCGTGACCGTGGTAATTGCGAAGCGCGTGCCAGCACGCCTGCCACCAAAATCCGCTGACGGCGCCCGTCTGTTAAGCCCACACGACGCAAGACTTCTTCTGCCTTAGTCATATTTTCAGCATGCCAAAACCAGCCGCAGTCATCGGCCCAATTTCCTATCCAATCAGATAGAAGCGTTATCTATTTGGATAGAGCTATCAGGCAATGCCGGCTAGCAATAATTCTTGCGAGCAGACCCAGAGGCGCGTACACTGTGCTCCCTGATAATCTCTTTGGCACTCATGAAGCGATGAAACCGCGAATTGCCGCCATCACCGGTAAGCTCGATGACACCGTCATCTCGATGAACGAAGGTCCCGTGCTTATTGGCCGACAGGCCGGCGCGACCCTCAAAATCGGGAACGCTTCCGTCTCGCGCCGCCACGCGATGATTGAAAGAGACGGCGACAGATTCATTATCGCGGACCTGGGCAGCCGCAACGGCACGTTCGTGAATGACGTGCCCGTCCGGCGACGAGAGCTTCAGCACGGCGATCGAGTTCGCATCGGTGAATCGCAATTCTTCTTTCTGTACGAGGACACAGACGAACCCTCCCGCACCAGCGAAATTCGTTTTGACGAGAGCGAGATCACGAGCGGCGCCACAGTGCGAATGACTTATGCCGAGGTGATGGGTCTAATGGCGCGCGATCTCACGGCTCTACTGAAAGTGAGCACGTCGATAAACGCGATTCGCGACCTCGAAGAATTGCAGGAACGCTTGCTCGAATTGATCTTCGAAGTTGTGCCTGCCAAACACGGAGCGATCCTTCTGAGTGGCGCTCAGACTAATGCGGCCCAGGAATTCACTTCGGTTTTTGGACTCGATCGCGTCTATGGCCCGAATCAGAAAATAACGGTTAGCAGTACCGTAGTGCGACGGGTACTCAAAGACAATTCCGCTCTGCTGGTAACCGATGCCGAAAGCAATGAGGCCCTGCACACTGACAGCTTGATTGCCGCCCATTCGCGATCGCTTTTGTGCGTACCGCTGATTGCGCACGGTAAAACGCTCGGCGTGACTTATCTCGACACGGACGTGCCTGATGTTCGTTTCGATGAAGATCACTTGCAGTTAATAACCGCGATCGCGGCCATCGCCGCGGTCGCTATTCAGAATGTTCGGCACATTGAGACGCTTGAGAATGAGAATCAGCGACTGATCGCCGATGCCAATCTGCAACATAACATGGTGGGCGAGAGCGCACCGATGCAGCAGGTTTACCAGTTAATCTCCAAGGTCGCGGCCACAGAGTCAACGGTCCTAATTTCCGGCGAAAGCGGCACCGGAAAAGAACTGGCCGCGCGAGCGATTCATTCAAACAGCAAGCGCGCGGCGAAACCTTTCGTGGCAGTAAACTGCGCGGCGCTCGCCGAGTCTTTGCTTGAGAGCGAACTGTTCGGGCATGAAAGAGGGGCTTTCACCGGCGCGCTCAATCAGCGCAAAGGACGTCTGGAAGTAGCCGACGGCGGCACAATTTTTCTCGACGAGATCGCTGAACTCTCGCCTGCATTGCAGACAAAGCTGTTGCGGGTGTTGCAGGAGCGCGAGTTCGAGCGTGTCGGCGGCACGAAGCCGCTCAAGGTTGATATCCGCGTGATCGCGGCGACCAACCAGGATCTTGATGCTGCGATCGCCAACGGAACTTTTCGCCAGGATCTCTTCTTCCGGCTTAACGTGGTCCAATTGAAAATGCCCGCTTTGCGCGAGCGGACCGAAGACATTCCGATGCTCGCGAACTTTTTCACCGCCAGGTACGCCGACAAATGCAATCGCAGGGTCGTCGGGATTTCACCCGACGCTCAAAAGCTCTTGCTTAGCTATGACTGGCCGGGTAACGTGCGTGAGCTTGAGAACGCTATCGAGCGTGCTGTGGTAATGGGAACAACCGACGACCTCCTGCCGGAAGATTTACCGGAAGCAGTCCTGGAAGCTAACGTACCGGCCGCATCGTCGTCCGGTTATCACGACAACGTGACCATCACGAAAAAACAGATCATCGTTGAGGCAATCAAAAAATCCGGCGGCAGCTACACCGAAGCCGCGAAATTGCTCGGCCTTCATCCCAATTATCTTCACCGGCTGGTAAGGAATCTGAATCTGAAGGAGCACTTAAAGTAGCACTGGCCTTAATCATTATTCCACGTCAAATCTGAAACATCTTTTTACACACGACAGTAGCACCTTAATCATAAATAGTTTACAATCCGGTTAGTTTCGCTAATGGGGCAGTCACTGTGGCGATTTGCCCGTTCCGAAGCGCGAATGATGCCCCGCTTAAACTAAGACTCAGGCCTTATTCGTCGTATATTTGATTGTCCCGACGCAGTTTTTTGTAGCGCAAACTGTCAGTTTGCGATCATAATTTGGAAGGGTCACAATTTACGCAAGCTGACAGCTTGCGCTACATCAGCAGTTCACGCCCGCAGTAAAAATCATGGAAGAATATTCAGACCGAACCCCTACTGACATCGCCCGTTTTCCAATGGTCCCGATTCGCGATGTGGTGATCTTTCCCTTTACCAAAGTCGCCTTCAAGATCGGCCGGCCCGGCTCAGTGCGCGCGCTGGAGATGGCGCTCGCTTCGGATCGCACAATCTTTCTTTCCACCCAACACGACGCGACCGTCGACGAGCCAACGCCCGATCAGATCTATCGGATAGGAACGATTGCGCGCATCCTGCAATCGCAGCGACAGGAAAATGGCCAGATCAAAGTAGTGGTCGAAGGACGCGAGCGCGCCACGACCATTCGCGTTGACAACAACGCAGGGGCGTTCACGGCGACCGTCCGACGCGCGCCGATTGCGAGCGAAGAGGGTGTGCGCACCGATGCGTTGGTCCAAAAGATCGCGCAACTGATTGAGCAACATTTACGGCTGGCTCCGGATGTCCAACCGGACGCGCTGCAAACGGCAATGCGCAACGCTGATCCGTCGCATATGGCGGACGCGCTCTCATCGCAACTGCGAATTTCGGTCGAAGACAAACAGGGCCTGCTCGAATTGTTTTCCGCGCAAGCGCGTCTCGCTCGTTTGATCGAGATTCTGGAAATCGAACTTGAAAAACGGCAGCTCGATCGCACGATCCAAACGCGCGTGAAGCGCCAGATGGAGAAGGCGCAGAA
>DNNE01000082.1:67441-71462 GCA_003487805.1 Blastocatellia bacterium
ATGGAGAAGGCGCAGAAGGAGTATTACCTCAACGAGCAAATCAAAGCGATTCACAAAGAACTGGGTCGCAAGGACGAGCGCGCCGAACTCGACGAGCTGAAAAAGAAGATCGAAGAAGCGGGCATGACCGAAGAAGCGAAAGAGAAAGCGCTTCAGGAATTGCACCGGCTGGAGGCCATGCCGCCGATGTCGGCCGAAGGCACGGTTTCACGGACCTACATTGACTGGCTTGTCAGTGTGCCCTGGAAACAAAAATCGAAGGAAATCAGGGATCTCACCAAGGCGGAAGAAGTTCTTAACGAAGACCACTTTGGTCTCGATAAGATCAAGGATCGTATTCTTGAATACCTCGCCGTTCGCCAGTTAGTAAAGAATCCGAAAGGTTCGATCCTCTGCTTTGTGGGACCGCCGGGAGTCGGAAAGACCAGCCTCGGCAAATCCATCGCGCGAGCCACCGGCAGAAAGTTCGTCCGCCTTTCACTGGGCGGCGTGCGTGACGAAGCCGAGATTCGCGGCCATCGTCGTACGTACATTGGCGCTCTGCCCGGCCAGATCATCCAGATGATGAAGAAAGCCGGAACTGTGAACCCGGTGCTGCTGCTCGACGAAGTCGACAAGCTCGGCACTGATTTTCGCGGCGACCCGAGCGCTGCCCTGCTCGAAGTTCTCGATCCCGAACAGAACCACATGTTTCAGGACCATTACCTCGACGTGGAATTCGATCTTTCGAAGGTTTTCTTTATTGCCACCGCGAACGTGATGCACACCATCCCGCCGGCATTGCAGGATCGCCTCGAGGTGTTGCGCCTCTCGGGTTATACGGAACGCGAGAAGCTCGAAATCGCCAAGCGACACCTGGTTCCGAAACAAGCAGAATCAAATGGCTTGCGAACCGAGCAATTCGAATTCACCGATGAAGGCCTGCTGGAAATCATTCGTCACTACACGCGTGAATCAGGTGTGCGCAACCTCGAGCGAGAGATTGGATCGTGCTGTCGCAAGATTGCGCGCAAATTCGTGGGCGAAACCGTCGCTGCGGATTTCAAGGATCTGGTTGGCGCAGAGCGCGTCCAGCAAATGCTTGGGCCAATCAAGTTCCGTCAACAGGGCGTGGCCGCGGAAAGCGAAATCGGCCTGGCAACCGGTCTTGCCTGGACAGAAGTTGGCGGTGAGGTGCTGCAAATCGAAGCGACGCTGGTCAAAGGCCGCGGCGCCGTGACGCTGACCGGCAAACTCGGCGACGTTATGCAGGAATCTGCGCAGGCTGCGCTGACTTGCATTAAGGCGCGCGCCGAACGGCTGGGCATTAATCTTGATTTCATTCGCAAGCGCGACCTGCACATTCACGTTCCCGAAGGTGCGATTCCCAAGGATGGTCCGTCGGCCGGCATTACCATGGCCGTGGCAATGGCTTCCGCGTTGATGCGCCAGCCCATTCGCAAGAATGTCGCGATGACTGGCGAGATAACTTTGCGCGGACGCATTCTGCCGATTGGCGGCGTCAAGGAAAAACTTCTGGCCGCGCATCGCTTCGGCATTGACACGATTATTCTGCCGAAGGACAACGAAAAGGATTTGCCCGAAGTGCCTGAAGAAGTGCGCAGCGTGCTGGAAATCAATCTGGTGGAAACGATTGATGAAGTAATCGCGTTGGCACTGGAAGAGACGAGGCCGGCGCCGATCACTGACGACGCACCGCCGCTCTGGACCACGGAGCCACCGCCGGCATTGCAGGCGCCCGTCGAGCAATAGCTTTCGGGTCACAACATTTCAGTTTTCAACTCGTCAGTTCAAAGACGCAGGCACCAGCATGGGTGTAACTGTGCTTGAGCCGTAACTATCGATAACAAACTAAGGAGCAAAGATAAATGGGTAAACATGAAGATGCAGATCTGATTCTGAAGCTTTACGACCTGCGCCGCGAAACGGTTATGCGCGAGGCGCGCAACTGGTTGTTCACTTTCAATCCCACCGGCATCCAGGACGTCATGGAAGTGATGATGGGCGAGCACAGCGGACACTTCCGCATGGTGATTTCCTACTGGGACATGGCCTGCGCAATGGTGGTCAACGGGGCCATTGACGAAGAGTTGTTCAACCAAACCAATGGCGAGCATATTTTCGTCTACATGAAAGTCGCGCCGGTCCTGCAAGATATTCGCGCCATGTTCGATAACCAGGACTTTCTTAAGCACCTCGAAACCGTGGTGAAGCGCATCCCGAACATCGACGAGCGCATCGCCAGCATGACCGAGCGGATGAAGAAGTTCGCGGAAATGCGCGCCAGGGCTGCGGGCCAATCGTAATCTAGCGAATGAGCGAAAGTGGATGGAGGCGCTCGTTGAACTATGAAGATCACGAGCGCCGAATTCCTCAAGAGCGCACTTAAAGAAGTCGACTGGCCGCGCGATAGCATACCTGAGATAGCATTTCTCGGAAGATCCAACGTCGGCAAATCGAGCTTAATTAATTCATTATTAGGGGTGCGCGGCCTGGCGCGCACATCGTCAACGCCGGGACGCACCCAGCTTCTTAACTTCTTTTTAATCAACAGCAAATTTCGAATCGTGGATTTGCCCGGTTACGGCTATGCTCGGGCGCCCAAGGAAGTACGAGCCGAATGGAGTTCCGCCGCCGAGGAATACCTTGCGAAACGCGAGCAGCTTGTGTTATCAATTCACATAGTCGATTCGCGTCACGAGCCTTCGAAACAGGATTTGCAACTGCACGAATGGCTCTTGCATCATCATAAGCCACATTTAATCGTCGCTACGAAATCCGACAAGCTTTCAAAGAACGAACTAAGCCGAAACGTCAAACGTGCCGCGCACGCATTCAAGAGCGACAATTTGATTATTTACTCAGCGACTAAACGTGAGGGACGCGACCGGCTATGGAATGCAATCGAAAAGTCGCTAAAGAGCTAGGACGAAATAAACTGTAAGCGGATTCGGCGCTTGCGATTTTTTAAGTTTCGTTTAGAATTGAATTTCCGAAACGCAAAATAGTCGAAGCAGGAATCAACCGGCCTGAGCTGAAACCCGATTCTGACCTGAGCCACGCAATCCCCGTTAACCGGCATCCAACTTCTGAGCACCTTACTCTTGGATTCCGATCTATGGACACGCTGGCAAGATCTTGATAAATGCGGCGAGGAGCCCCCACACGAGCTTCTCAAAATACGCCGCGCGGAACTTTTCCCTTTGACCGGCATATTTGAAATCAACTGACAGGAACTGAAATAGATGACGCGGTGAAAACCACTGCGCATGAAAGAACTCAACATGGCAAACAAAAGACGCACAAACAACGGCGGCGGCAACGGTGACAACGGTGGCGGTGTAGCCACGGCCGAAGCACAGGACATTGCGGTCAGTAGAGACGGAAGGGAAGATGTCTTCAATCTGTCTGACTTGAAAGAGATGTCCATCTCCGCGCTTACCCAGGTTGCCAAGGGCATGGACGTTCCCGGCGCGACTGGCATGCGCAAGCAGGAACTGATTTTCAAGGTCCTCGCGGCGCAGACCGAAAAGAGCGGATTGATCTTTTCCGAAGGCGTGCTGGAAACGCTGCCGGATGGATTCGGTTTTCTGCGCGCACCGGAATACAACTATCTGCCCGGCCCGGACGATATATATGTTTCGCCTTCGCAAATTCGCAAGTTCGATCTGCGGACCGGCGACACTATTAGCGGACAGATTCGACCGCCAAAGGAAGGCGAACGCTATTTCGCGCTAATCAAGGTTGAAGCGATCAATTTCGAATCGCCCGATATGGCGCGCGAAAAAGTCTTCTTTGACAACCTCACTCCGCTTTATCCGGATGAGATGCTGAAGATGGAAGTTACTCCGGACAACCTCTCGGCTCGCGTCATTGATTTGGTAACGCCGATTGGCAAGGGCCAGCGCGCGCTCGTAGTTTCGCCGCCCCGTACCGGTAAAACTATGCTGCTGCAAACGATCGCGAATTCGATTGCCCAGAACCATCCGGAAGTAACACTGATCGTGCTGCTCATCGACGA
>DNNE01000082.1:71778-82712 GCA_003487805.1 Blastocatellia bacterium
GAGCGGCCGGAAGAAGTCACCGATATGCAGCGCTCAGTGCAGGGTGAAGTGATTTCATCGACTTTCGATGAACCGCCGACCCGGCACGTGCAGGTCGCCGACATGGTGATCGAAAAAGCAAAGCGTCTGGTTGAGCACAAACGCGACGTGGTAATTCTGCTTGATTCGATTACGCGTCTCGCGCGCGCACACAACGCCGTCGTTCCACCCAGCGGCAAGATTCTCTCAGGCGGTATTGATTCGAACGCATTGCAGCGACCCAAGCGCTTCTTTGGCGCCGCGCGCAACATCGAAGAAGGCGGCTCGCTAACGATTATCGCCACGGCGCTGATCGATACCGGTTCGCGCATGGACGACGTGATCTTCGAAGAGTTCAAAGGCACCGGCAACAGCGAAATTCATCTCGACCGCCGTTTGAGCGACAAGCGTCTGTTCCCCGCAATCGACCTGCAGAGATCGGGGACCCGCAAGGAAGAGTTGCTGATTCCGAAAGACGACCTCAGCCGCGTCTGGGTGATGCGCCGCGTTTTGAATCCGCTTTCACCAACTGAACAGATGGAAGTCGTGCTGGAAAGATTGGAAAAGACGAAGAGCAACGCAGAGTTTCTCGCGTCGATGCAAACCTGAGAAACGGTCTTTGTACTTCGGTCTTTGGGCTTGGACTTGTTGCGCAAGGAGACGCATTGTCGAATACAGATCAAAGTCCAAAAACCGAAGACCAAAATCGTGCGCCGTTGCGCGTCGCCATCATTTCACCGGAAGCAGTTCCGTTCGCCAAAGTAGGCGGGCTCGCCGATGTCTCCGGGGCGTTGCCCAAAGCGCTGCATGCCGAAGGCGTTGATTCATTTCTGATCCTGCCCCTCTACGATCAAATCGATCGATCTCTTCTAAGCGAAACGTTCATCGAAGATCTGGAAGTGCCGTGGCGCGGGAGACAACCTCGCGCCAGTGTCTGGAAAAGCGATGCTCTCAAGGCCCCTACCTATTTGATCGATGCGCCGCATTACTTTTCGCGGGGGAAAATATACGCAGACAATGACGACTTTGAGCGCTTCGCTTTTTTCTGCCGCGCAGCGGTCGCGTTACTCAAGCGATTAGAAAACCCGCCCGATGTGTTGCACTGCAACGACTGGCCCTGCGGGTTCGCCGCGGTCGAGATGCGCGCCCGCCGTCGTCAGGAAGAGTATTTCGCCAACACAAAGATTCTTTTCTCGATTCACAACATTGCGTATCAGGGGTTCTTCAACCCTACCGATCTGTGGTGGCTGGACCTCAGCGCCTATACGGACGATTTCATGTTGAAAGGCGCGGCGTCCGCTTTGAAAGCCGGGATAATCGCGTCGGACGCCGTGTCAACGGTTAGTCCGCGCTATGCCCGGGAGATTCAAACGTCCGAGCAAGGGTATGGTCTGGACTGGCTGATGCGCGCGCGCAGCGATCGACTCGCCGGAATCACGAACGGCGTGGACTACGATGTTTGGAACCCGGAAACGGACCCACACATCGCCGCAAACTTTTCGGCTGACGATCTCACCGGCAAGCGCGAGTGCAAACTTGATCTACTGCGTCGATTCGGTTTGCCGGAAGAACCTGAGCGGCCAATCATCGCGATTATTTCCCGGCTGGTTGGACAAAAGGGTTATGACTTGATTCGCCAGGCAGCGAGCGGCATTCTCGACACGGGTGCGTTCTTCATCGCGCTGGGAGCGGGCGCGAAAGAATACGAAGATTTCCTGCAAAGCTGGCACGACGCGGCGCCGCATCGCGTGGGCATCTACAAAGGCTTCGCCGGCGAACCGTTGGCCCATCAGATCGAAGCCGGCGCGGATCTTTTCCTGATGCCGTCGCTGTATGAGCCCTGCGGACTCAACCAAATGTACAGCATGCGTTACGGCACCGTGCCGGTGGTGCGAGCAACGGGCGGACTTGATGACACGATCCAGCAGTTTGACAATGCCACAAATGAAGGCAACGGATTCAAGTTTGGACCTTATGCCGTCCTCCCCATGCTTGAAAAAATCCGCGAAGGGCTTTACTTTTATAAGCAGAGGGAAGCTTGGAAGACGATTCAAAGAAACGGTATGACGACTGACAATTCATGGTCGGCAGCCGCAAAGAAATACATTCAACTTTACGAAGAGATTCCGAGCCCTAATTAGCATCATCCGAATTGACCATCAGAAATCCAAGGAGCTTTTTCAATGAGTGATAACGTAAAAGAAGTCAGCGATAGCAGTTTCGAAGCAGAGGTACTGAAATCAGATCAGCCGGTGCTGGTTGATTTCTGGGCAGCGTGGTGCGCGCCTTGTCGCATGTTGGCGCCGACCGTCGAGGCCGTCGCTGAAAAATACGCGGGCAACGCGCGGGTCGTGAAACTAAATGTCGACGACAACCCTTCAGTGTCCCAGCGTTTTGGAATCAAGGGCATTCCAACTCTGATACTCTTCAAGAACGGTCACGAAGAAGAGCGCGTCGTCGGCGCCACGTCGGAAGCCGCGATTTCGCGCATGATCGACAAGCACGTCGGGGCGGCAACCGCTGCGTAATTTTCGCAAGCATTCTCGGGCGCGGTTTCGTTCTTTCTGTGAGCGGGCCGCGCCTGTTTTTGTGCCCGCTTTCTGAAATTTGAACTTTGGAATCTGAAATCTGAAATCTGAAATCTGAAATAGTCTGATTTCTGACAATGGTAATAGCTGTCATAGGCGCCCAGTGGGGCGACGAAGGCAAAGGCAAGATTGTCGATCTGCTCGCCGAGCGGTTCGACGTCGTCGTCCGCTATCAGGGCGGCCACAACGCCGGACATTCGGTTCAGATCGGTAATCAATCCTTCGTGCTTCACCTGCTGCCCTCCGGCATCGTTCACCAGGGCAAGACCTGCGTGCTCGGCAACGGCATGGTGATCGATCCGAAAGCGTTCTTCGAAGAAGCCGATCGATTGATGAGCCAGGGAATCACGGTTACACCCGAGCGTGTGAAAGTGAGTTCGCGGGCGCACTTGATCCTGCCTTATCACCGCGCGTTGGATCACACAAGTGAAGAGCGTCTGGGAAATGAGAAAGTTGGAACGACGCTGCGCGGTATCGGTCCGGCTTATGAAGATAAAGCGGGTCGGCGCGGAATTCGCTTCGCCGATGCGCTCGTCCCCGAAGTTCTGCGCTCGCGCATTGAACGCAATCTCGAAGACGCCAATCGAATTATCGAGGCTTACGGCGGACAGCGACTCGAAGCCGGTCCAATCATCGAAGAAACATCGGCTGTCGTCGAACGCCTGGCCCCATTCATCTGCGATACCAGTCACTTTCTGAATCAGGCTGCGGCCCGAGGAGAATCAATCCTGCTCGAAGGTGCGCAAGCGACTTTGCTCGATGTGGATCATGGGACCTATCCGTTTGTCACTTCTTCGAGCACGGTCGTTGGTGGCGCGTTAGTGGGGACCGGTTTGGCGCCAAAACATCTCGCGGGCGTGCTCGGCATCGTGCGCACCTACACGACGCGCGTGGGCGAAGGCCCATTTCCGACCGAGATGCTCGAAAGCGAAGCCGAGCTGGGCCAACTGATTCGTGAACGTGGGCGTGAGTATGGCGCCTCGACCGGCCGCCCCCGTCGTTGTGGCTGGTTCGATGCTTTCGCTACGCGCTATGCGGCAGAGATTAACGGCTTCAGTTCAGTGGCGCTGACTAAACTCGACGTGCTCGACGCCCTGGATGAAATCAAAGTGTGTGTGGGCTACAACCTGGATGGAAAGAAGTGCGATTCCCTGCCCGCCGTCTCTCAGGATCTTCGTCGCGTCGAGCCTGTTTACGAAACGCTGCCGGGTTGGAAATCGGAAACGCTGGGCATAACTGATCTGAGCGAATTGCCACGCGCCGCGCGCGAATACATCAACTTTCTCTCGAACCACATCGGCGTGCAGATCGGACTCGTCTCGACCGGACCCGAACGCACGCAAACAATCATCGTGCGGGATTCAGCGCTGGCGAAGTGGTTGCGAGGGTAGCTTGTGTCAGAAGCCCGCGCGTAAGCAAGGGCTGCGATGGAATTGAAGCCTTTATGACGATTGTGGGTGTTTCGCGATCATGAAACGGCTTTTTCTAAGATCGAAGCTCTAAGCTCAAATTCAATTTCTTTCAAAGTACGAAGCACAAAGTTCCAAGTACAAGTTCCTTCACTTGAAACTTCAAACTTGAAACCTTAGACTGCCTTCAAAGCAAAAGTGGGCCGATAGCTCAGTCGGTAGAGCAACTGGCTTTTAACCAGTGGGTCGCAGGTTCGAGTCCTGCTCGGCTCACCACTCTTGGCAAAATGCAGTTGGCTATGCGCCAACTGCATTTTCATTTTCCACACTGTTGTCTACGCCGCCGCCCAAGCGTTCTTTCCACCAAATCACACGAATTAGGCACAAAGAGAACGTTTCGTGTGGGTTCGTCGATCGTCTTACCCGGCATCGCAGATCTCAAAATCGCCAACGCCCGCTACAGCGCAAAGAAGTTTCTGATACGTCGCAAGAGATCGCCTTGATGATCGCGCATGCGCGCCCGTTTGGCTTCTTCATTCAAGTTCTCACGCGCGGCGTCTAACTCTGCGGTCCGTCTCGCCAGCACTTCCGAAATGTCTTCTGCGATTTGCGGCCGGCCGCGCAGGATGTCATGGAAGGCATCTTTGTCCACGCGATAACATTCGACGTCACCAAGCGCGATCACAGTCGCCGAACGCGGGGCGCCGGTCATCATTCCCATCTCACCAAAGAAATCGCCGGCGTGCAGCGACGCAATCGTTTCGCTCAGCCGACCATCCACTGACACACGGACTTCAGCATCGCCGCGCGTGATTAGATACAGCCAGTGCGCCTCGGCGCCCTGTCGCGTCATCGCTTCGCCGCGCACGAATGGGGCAATCCGCAGGCGACTGGCCAGGGCGCGTCGCTCGTCATTAGTGAGGCTCTGAAATAACTCGACTTGCTTGAGCTGGCCGGCGCGAGTTTCGACTTCCTCATCGTGTTTCCGCGCAGCCCGCAATTCGTCTTGTTCAGTCAGGAACAATGAATGAGCCGGGATCGAGAGAGGAATATTTGCGCGATTCAAAGCGAAGTAAATCCGCGTGCGGACTACTGAGTTCGTCGGATCGTCAACGGCGAGATCAGTAAGCCAGTAGCGCACGGCGTAACTGCAATAACTCTCCTTGAAGTCCATGAGCACACAGTTCGGGGGTGGCTGGGTGGCGACGGAATCAATAGGTTCGGCGCGCAGGGCGGTTTCGACGGTCTCGATTACTTTTGTTGGCGAATAGCGAAAGTCGATGTTGAAGTAGACCCATTGACGATGCTGGCGTGGCTGTCCCGCGCGCCGGCCGAGCACAGTCACCTGCGATTTCATCAACGCACTGTTGGGAATCACAATCGTGTCCCAGTTGCGCGTTTCAATTGCCGTGTGCCGCCATCGTACTTCTTTCACTATGCCCTCTTGTCCGTCAACTTTGATCCAATCGCCAACGCCGAACGCGCGTTCCAGTTGCAACGCCATGCCGCCCATCATGTTGCCGAGCGTGTCCTGAAAAGAGAGGCCAATAACGGCCGTCAACACGGCAGAGGTGGCGACAATCCCGGTAAGATCGGTGTCGTGGGAAAGCACTGCGATCGCGGCAACGATGTACGTCAGCGCGAGCAAAAGGTCACGCAGGATCCGCGGCGGCTTCAGGCGCAGGGCATCGAGGAAGACTTCAAAGACGATCACTCCGGCGAGGTTCACGAAGGCAAACCACTGCAGGATCAGTGAGCTCCACCTGACCCATTTATAAGCAGAACGAGTTGGGGAGACTCCCAGGGAAAGCAGCGTGGCCGCAACCATGAAACCTACCGCGGAGACTGCGAACAAGAGCAATGCGGCGCGAATCCGCGTGCGCTCAGACGGTTTCAAGGCGAACAGAATTACCGCCGCGAGGATGAAAATGAGCAGCACCCATGGCAACGTCGGTCCCATGTCAGCGGCCATCTGTAGCTGTTGCCAAAAGTTCATCAGTTAATCAATGAGCGCAAATTGTGTTGCCTGGCGAGGCGGATTCTATCATGGCATGAAGCAACTAACGGGAATCGGCGGCGGACTCGAGCCACCCGGCAACGGCGTCAATCCAGCGTGGACCAGAGTTGAGTGAGGGTATCAACTGCAAGTCTTCACCACCTGCGGAAATAAAAGTCTGACGCGCGCGAATGGCAATTTCTTCAAGAGTCTCCAGGCAATCTGCGACGAACGAAGGGCTGGCGACCGCAACTCTCTTGACGCCGCGGCTGGCGAGCTCGCGCAACGTTGGTTCGGTTGTTGGTCCGATCCACTTCGCCCGGCCCAGACGAGATTGAAAGGACACCGTGTAGCGTTCAGGTGGCAACCCAACCTGGCGCGCGATTGCTTTCGCGGTGAAGAAGCATTGCGCGCGATAGCAGTTCAAGTTCGCACCGGTGATTTGGTCGCAGCAGTTCGCGGTCCTCAGACAATGCTGCGGATGAAGCTTGACCAGGTGTTTTTCGGGCAGGCTGTGAAAACTGAAGACAAGATGATCGGCAGGTTCCTGAGCCAGATGACCGCTGACATTGTGCGCGAAGGCATCGATGAATTCCGGCCGGTCATAGAACGGGGAAAGGAACATCAGGCGATCTTCACAACCAAGCTCAGCCGCACGGTTCTTCGTCTCGACCACGGCGGTCTCGAAACTTGATTTGGCATATTGCGGATAGAGCGGCAACACAATTATTCGCGAAACATCCGGCCCACTCAATTTCGTCAGTGACGATGCGATCGAAGGGTTGCCATAACGCATCGCATACTCGACCACGTAATTCTCATGCGCGAGTTTAGCGGCAACTTTCTCTCCCAAAGCGCGGGTGTGCACCAGCAAGGGTGAACCTTCCGTCATCTGAACCTTTTGATAGGCTGTGGCCGATTGATACTTGCGTTTGGGCACAATCAGGACATTCACCAGAAACCAACGCAGCGGCGCAGGGATGTCGATCACGAAAGGGTCCATGAGGAATTCGCGCAGGTATCGTCCGACGGCCTCAGGAGTCGGCGCGTCGGGCGTGCCCAGGTTGATGAGAAGTATGCCGGTCTTCATGTTCACTGACTGGCCCGCCCGCATCCACCACCCCAAGCGGGCTGCCCGCTTGGGGACCCCGGTCCGCAGGCGGTTCTGACTTGATCCGCCACCACCGCTGCCCGCTCCAGGATCTTCGCCAAGCCAATGCGACCGAGATAGTTTCCGACCAACGCAATGTTCTCTGGCGGTGGCGGCAGCGTTGTCAGAATGTTTTCGAGTTCAACCGTGTAATGCGGCAGCGCGTTGGGCCAACGTGTAATGCGAACATCAAGCACTTCATCATGCCTGCCATAGAACCGTTGGCGCTCCGCCACGATAATTTCCGCAAATGCTTCGTCACTCAAATTCACGACCTCAGCGTCCAGGGCGCCGCCAAAGATCCAGGTCTCTGCATGAGCCGGGCCGCGTCCTTCAAAGATAGAAGTATTGAAAAGCACGCCGCGCGAGCGAAACCCCTGATTGCGTGGAAACAGACAACCAAATCCGTTGAGTTTAGCGGCGTCTGGTCCATAGAAGCAGGTCACGGTCGCCAACGACAGCATTTCGATCTGCCGCAAAGCATTGCTGATTTCCGGACCAATTTCACCAAGATGCTTCGCGGCGGCACTCGCTGACAGACAAACAACCATCGGTTGGCGAGTACTCGCTTTCTCGTCGTGACTGAACATGAATTCGGCGCCTGCAGTCTTCAGATAATCGCGCAAGCCATCGATTAACTGCTGCATTCCGTTGGGCGGCGAAACCGTGCCGCGCAATTTTCCTTTTGCCGGCCGGTTCGTGTGTAGATAATCAGGCACATTCGCTTTGCCGAAAATCAAACTGGCGCTGAGGCGATCTGGATCGCCGGCATAAATTCCGCCGAGCGCCGGAATCAGAAGATAATCCGTCGCACCGCGGCCAAGCACGCGCATTCCCCAAGCTGAAATCGTTTCAAACGGGCGCGGGCGCAATTTCACTGCGTTGACCGCGAATCTGCGTGACAGCCCAATCAGATCCCCAGCTCGCAGCGGCAGTTGCTTCGGTTTGCCACGATAGATGAATCGCTTGTGCGCCTCGCGTCGCGTCGCGATGAGCGGCACAGCAATGTCTGCGCACATCGCTTCCAGTCGCGCCGAACTCAACAATCCATTCGCCGCGGTTTCCACCAACCCATGCTCGGTACGAAGGGTTCTGATCAATCCGCCGGCGCGATCAGTTTTCTCGATGATGCGAACTTTGAAACCGTGTTTGGTGAGAAAGTATGCGGTGGCCAAACCTGAGAAACCGGCGCCGACTACGGTGATGGTTGGCATCATCGATGAATGACCGTTTAGCGGCGGGCTACCGCCCGCCGTGTCGGGCAGTAGCCCGACTCTAAACAAATGGAATATGAGGAAGATTCATCACAACGCTTGCGAAAACACCTGCGGCCTTTGCTCCTGACTCCGCAGTCTTTGATCAAAGAACATGCACGCGTTGCGCAGGAAAGGCGTTCCCTTCTCCGTCAGCCTCAGCGCATGATCTGTTACTCGAACCAATTCGTCCTCGATCATCGGCTGGAGAAATGTTTTCGCGTCCTCGCGTTGTGCCGGAAGCAAATCGACTTCGAACCGCGTCATGAACTGCAGGATCTGTTCGCGCAGTCGCTGATCTTCTTCATTCAAAATGTGCCCGCGCAGCGTGGGAATCTCCTGACTGCGAACCCGACGCTCGTAAACCGGAAAGGCCTTTTCGTTTTGATGAAAACACGTTGGTGTTTCGGAAATTGCGCTGACGCCGAGGCCCAACAAAACTGTCGTGCGCCTCTCTGTATATCCCTGGAAGTTACGATGCAGAGTATGTTTGCGCTGCGCCTCAGCCATTCCGTCATCAGGTAGCGCAAAGTGGTCCATTCCGATTTCGACGTAACCCGAAAGCCCGAGCATCTCACGCGCTAATTCATACAGAGCCCGTTTCTCACCTCCGACCGGCAGATCCTCGTCTTTGTAACTGCGCTGCGCCGGTTTGATCCAGGGCACGCGCGCAAAACTGTAGAGTGCGATTCGATCAGGCCGCAGCTCGATTGTCTTCTCAACCGTTTCCCGAAACCGTTCAGGATTCTGTCGCGGCAAACCGTAAATCAAATCGTAATTCACTGATTTGAAACCAAGCTCGCGCGCGCTGTCCGTCACTGACTTCGTTACTTCGTAAGGCTGGTGACGATTGACCAGCTGCTGTACTTCCGGATCAAAGTCCTGCACGCCGATTGAGATGCGCGTGAAACCGAGCTCATGCAACATCGACAATTGTTCGCGGGTCGTGTGCCCGGGGTGCACTTCAACTGAAGCTTCGAAACGATCCTGATCGATGCGCGTGCGCAAAAGAATCGGCTTCAGAATTCGTTCAAGATTTTCTTTCGCGAAAAACGTCGGCGTCCCGCCGCCCAGATGTACTCCGAGCAACGGCCGCTCAGTCAACGCCGGAACCCGATCAAGATAAAGATTCCATTCAATAGAGAGCAGATCGACGTAACCTTCTTCCCGCCCGTGATCGCGCGTAATGACCGTGTTGCAGGCGCAGAACGTACAAAGCGTTTCGCAAAACGGAAGATGGAAATAAAGCGACCAGGTGGCTGACGGCTCGGCGAACGCCTTGTTCAGATGGTCGATCCACTGATCGGTAGTCGGCGAGTCCGTCCAGAACGGGACGGTCGGGTAACTCGTGTAACGCGGCGCCGGGACGTCGTACTTGGCGAATAAATCTGTCACTGCATTACCTCTCTGACTGTATCAACGAACAATCTAACATTGTCTTCCGGTGTCTTCGGCAAAACGCCGTGGCCCAAACCGCAAATCCAGCCCGGCGGGCGCGCGGCAATCATCGGCTCAAGAAACGCGCGCAGGTGTCGCTCAAGTTCGCTACGCTCGCTCAGCAACAGCGATTGATCGAAGTTTCCCTGGACGAAACCACCTGAAACAGTTTTGCACGCTGCCATCAAATCCCAGCGATGATCGATACCAATTCCCGACAGCACGCCTTCTCTGAAAAGCGGATGGGCCAGATGTGCCGGTTGGGTTCCTTTCGAATAGTAACCAATGCGCGATCCATTGGTTGCCGTCAGCCTTTGCAGCTCGGGCACTACTTCCGCAGAGAACAGACCTGGCGACAGTTCCCCGGCTGCCGTATCGAAGATCATGACGATCTCCGCCCCATTGCTCAGCTGAAGCTCGATGTTGCGCGCGAGCAACGGCACAATTGTTCCGCAGAATTTTGGAAACAGCGACAGTAGCTTCTTCGATTCATTCAGAGAGCCCTTGTGTGTTCCTTCGACCGCATAAACGAACAAGGTCCAGGGACCGCCGATAAATCCGATCAGGCTGCGATCCAAAGGCAGTCGTTCGCGCGTCGCGCGCATCGATTCTCCCTGAAACAGCAGATGCGGCCAGGCATCATCGACTGAGCGCAAGGATGAAACAGATTTAGGATCAAGTTTCCATTCAAGCTGCGGTCCTTGATCGGTGTATTCCAAACCCATACCCAGGGCTTCGAGTGGAAATAAGAGATCACTGAACAAGATCGCAGCGTCGAAATCAAAATCGAGCACCGGGCCCAGGGCAACTTCGGCCGCGAGCTCCGCCTGCTTACACAAATCCATGAACGAATGCTTAGCGCGCAGTGCCTGGTAATGCTGGTGATAACGGCCGGCTTGTCGCATCAACCAGATCGGGGGTGTTGCCTGTGGCCGTCGCGCGAGCGCGTTTTGGAAACGCTCGTTGCCGATTTGGAGTGCGGCGGCAGAGCGAAGCGGCGACGCCGCTTTGGATAATGTTGTGATACCGTCAGTCATCGTTCTAAGTCAAAATCTGCGAGCGATCCAAAGCGCCGTCGCCGCT
>DNNE01000016.1:0-25994 GCA_003487805.1 Blastocatellia bacterium
GGAGGTAAACTGTACCACTACCAGATGGGACTCTTTCAGCCGGCGCGCCTGATTCTTTCCAGGCCTTCCATCCGCCGGCTATCGACCATCTTTAGCCCATCTGCTGCGCCAATGCGCTACGCGCGGTTACGTCGAGCTCTTTTTACGATCGGTAGTGCTCTGTTTAGCGTGTTCTTTGGTTCGTTAGTGTTTGGCAAGCACTAAGGAGGCAACACTCATGAACAAGACAACTATAGTCAACAATCGCAGGGAATTTCTAAAAAGCAGTGCCGCCGCTGCCGTGGGCCTCGGGTTTCTCAGCGCCGCGTCGAAAGCGAATAACATGCTGGTGAATTTTCTCGTTATGGATGACCCGGCAACTCATAACATGTTGCTCGTCGGAGAAAAGACCGCCTATCTCTCTCATCTGCCGATGTTCGTTGGATTGAATAAAGAGAAAACCGACTTCAGAACCCCCCACCGTTATCAGGTGATTCTCGAGGCGGCGTTCAGCGAGGGGAACCGCAACCTGACGGATGTCTATATCGCAGATCGTAAGAAGAACCCGGCCGTGAAGATGTACACGTTCAACCCGGCGGATTTCGTCCTGCCCGATCTGGATCCGACCGGCAGCTCGCCGCTCCGAAGATTCCGTGGCAATGCACTAGTTCGCGGCCACCTGGAACGAGGCGGCACGGCCTTTGTCGGCGATTTCGAGAATCCTCCTGACGGTGGCGCCTTCGACGTTAAGGTTGTGAACGTCGTTCATTTCCACAAGTTCGTCCCCGGCGCCGCCAAGCCCACTCAACTCCAGTACATTTTGTTTGGCAAGGGACCCGAGACCTTTCTGGCCCACCTCATCACCGCACCGCCGGATTTCGATCAGATTATGTCCGTCCGGGTGACGGGTCAGCAGTTTACCGATGCCGAGCTAAGCCGTGGGATAACAGTCACATTTTCCGGAAGAGCCAATACTTCAAGAGCAAGGCTTAAGGAAAAGGTGCGGGCTTCAGGAACATTTTTGATCGGCGGCGCCAACCCCAAACCGCTACAGGTCGAGGTGCTCAGGGAGTTCTATTTTGAGGCAGGCGAACTTTCGGTGCCGCCCAGATAACCGACTGTGCAAGAAAGAAAACCGGATTGCGAGATTAGAAAGTTTTTTACAGCTTTGCACAAAAAGTCGTCCGGTCTTTCGTTGTGAAGAGGACATAACGTTACAGAACCGCGAGCGGTAGCGAGCGGGATCAGGGCTCAAGCTGAGCGATTCGGCTGTATCCTCAGAAAACTCTGACTTGATCGAGACCGTTGAGTCTTTATCCCGCTCGCTACTGCTCGCGGTTCTGTACCGCGGATGCGTTCCAATCGATCATCGGACTCGCCACTCGCCTTTTTGTGCAGACTGCTTCTTACAGCTCCGGTCGCCCCAGATCAATCTATGCGGCCTGGTCCGGACTGCTAATTTGATTCGACCGGCGCGCCCGATTCTTTCCAGGCCTTCCAGCCGCCGGCCATGGACCAGACGTTCGTGTAGCCCATATTCTGCAAAACATCCGCGGCCAGAGCGGATCGATATCCGCCGCCACAATAAAGAATCAGCTCAGTCGATTTGTCAGGCACGGTGGCCTCAATGTCACGCTCGATGATTCCCTTGCCCAGGTGAATCGCGGCCGCGGCGTGGGCTTCGTTCCACTCGTTGTCTTCGCGGACATCGATCAGCCGCGCGTTCGGGTCGGCCCCAATTCGCGCGCGCGTGTCTTCCACGGAAACCTCATTGATGCGGCTCTTGGCATCATTAACAATTTTTAGAAAGCCTTCGGAATGTTTCATGGCTAGCAAACCTTTCAAGTGAGCGAGGTTTCATCGTCCCGTAGGGACGAAATATTTATGGATCGAACGTTCCACGTAAATTCAAGCTCCGTAGGCGCATCATGTCGCTCCTACGGAGCTAATGATTCTTAACAGGACTGGTTACTATAAATATTGGGCTCCTACGGAGCCAGGAACCTTCAGTTTTGTGCCCGCCCTTGGTTAAGGCTCAATTGGCTCAATCAAGCGCGAGCGATTATAATGCGAGTCTTTCAAATGATCTAAAAACGTAGCGCAATCCCGACACATCGGGATTGCGGGCCGGCTCAGACAGCCTCGATTTTTCGGGATTGCGCTACAACCGAGAGGAATCTTCCAAAATTGGCTAACGAACAATTTGATGTAACGGTAATCGGCAGCGGACCCGGCGGCTATGTCGCCGCAATTCGCGCCGGGCAATTGGGCTTGAAAGTCGCGATTGTCGAGAAAGACAAACGGCTGGGCGGCACCTGTACGCTGCGCGGTTGCATCCCGACCAAACAGCTGCTGCAGTCCGCACATATTTATGAGCAGATGCAGCACGCCGCGGATTTCGGCGTCCAGGCGAGCGGCATTCAACTCGCTTTCGCCGACGTGCAAAAGCGCAAAGAAAAAGTCGTGATGAAGAACTCGAAAGGCATCGAGTTCCTGATGAAGAAAAACAAGGCCACGGTTTTCAAAGGCACGGCAAAACTCGCACTGCCCGGCAAAGTCGAAGTCACCGCCGAAGATGGCAGCAAGCAAACGATTCAGACAAAGAACATCATCATCGCGACCGGATCAGTCGTTCGTCCGATTCCCGGATTCGAAACGGACGGCAAGCACGTCGTCAACAGCGATCACATTCTCGAGCTGACCGAAATTCCGAAGTCGCTAATCGTCATGGGCTGCGGCGCGGTCGGCGTCGAGTTCGCGTCGGTCTATTCGCGCTTCGGAGCAGAGACCACGGTTGTCGAATTGCTGCCGCGCCTGGTCCCGCTCGAAGATGAAGAGGTTTCCGCCGAACTCGCCAAATCATTTCGCAAACGCGGGATCAAATCTCAGCTCGACACCAAACTTGAAAAGCTCGAGAAGACTGACACCGGCGTGGTCGTCACCGGCAAGACTTCAAAAGGCGAAGACGTGAAGTTGGAAGCCGAGATGCTGCTGGTCGCCGTCGGCCGCATGCCTTTCACTGAAGGGCTCGGTCTTGAAGGCACAAAGATCAAAGTCGAAAAAGGATTTATCAAGGTCGACGAATTCCAACAGACAGACGAGAAAGGCGTGTACGCGATCGGCGATGTCGTGCCGACACCTCTGCTCGCGCACCTCGCTTCGAAAGAGGGGATAGTCGCCGTCGAACATCTCGCTGGAAAAAATCCGCGACCAATTAACTTGCGGCTGGTTCCGAACTGCACCTACTGCGATCCCGAAGTCGCTTCAGTTGGTTTGACTGAAGCGAAAGCCAAAGAAGCCGGCTATGACGTCAAAGTCGGCAAGTTTCCTTTTTCCGCATCAGGCAAGGCGCGCATTCTTGGTGAAGAAGAAGGCTTCGTCAAAATCGTTGCCGAGAAGAAATACGACGAGGTGCTCGGCGTTCACATCATCGGTCCGCATGCGACCGAACTAATTGCCGAAGCGTGCGTCGCGATGCAGCTGGAATCAACCGCCGAAGAGTTGGGCAACACCATGCACGCGCACCCGACTGTTTCCGAAGCCGTGATGGAAGCAGCCGAAGGCGTACACGACAAGACGATTCATATTTGATTTGGTGTTCCTCTGTGTCCTCTGTGGTAAATGTTCTCCCGGGAAGACTAACCACAGAGGACACAGAGAAGACGATCACAATGGCAGAAGAAAAACGCGAAAATCGAAAGGGCCCGCGGCGCCGCCGTCCCGCCTTTGAAATGCGCATCAGCACGAAGTATGCGCCGCGCAAGGTGGCGGAGGGACAACCACTTTCATGCATCAGTGACACCTCGCTCAAGCACGATCAATTGCTTGAACTTTATCGCTATCTGAAACTGACGCGTCTGGTTGAAGAGCGCATAGTCAATCTCTATCGACAGACAAAAGTAGTTGGCGGAGTTTATCGATCGTTGGGCCAGGAAGCGACCGCCGTAGGATCGGCTTATGCTTTGCGACCGGATGATTTCATCACGCCGATCATTCGCGATCTCGGGGCCGTCTTCGTCAAAGGAATTCGGCCGCGCGAGATTTTTGCGCAGTACATGGCGAAAGCCTGGGGGCCGTCAGGCGGAAAAGATCTCAACGTGCATTTCGGCTATATGGAAAAAGGTTTCCTTGGCCCAATCTCGCATCTCGGCGACATGATTCCGGTGATGACGGGAATTCTGCTGGGCGCGCGCATGCAAAAGAAAGACATCGTCGGCCTTGCTTACATTGGTGATGGGGGCGCGAGCACCGGAGCCTTTTATGAAGGTATGAACTTTGCCGCCGTTCAGCGTCTGCCGCTGATCGTGATCGTTGAATCCAACCATTACGCGTACTCGACGCCGACGAGTATGCAAACGGCCGTGCGCAACCTGGCGGAAAAAGCCGCGGCGTTCGGCATTCCTGGTTACATCGTCGATGGCAATGATGTCATCGCCTGTTATGAGGTCACGAGCCAGGCAATCAAACATGCGCGCGCCGGTCATGGTACGGTTTTGATCGAAGCCAAGACTTATCGCCGCAAGGGTCACGCCGAGCACGACGATCAGCGTTATGTTCCCGAAGGCGAGATCGAGTACTGGGAAAAGCAGAACGATCCGATCGATCGCTTTGAAAGATTCCTGGTCGATCAGAAGGTTGCGACCAAAGAAAAGCTGGATGCGATCACCGCTGATGTGATGCGCGAGATCAATGAAGACTCGGACTGGGCGGAAAGCTCGCCGATGCCAGAACCCGAAACAGCTGTCTACGGGGTCTTTGATAACTCGATCGTACCGCCGGCATTTCGGCCGAAAGTTTTGGAATCGTGAATTCATGTGGAGAGATTGAGGTCAGCACCGGGAGCGATAGCGACCGGGTCAATCAAACTAACTGTCGAGTTTTGGTAACATTAAACCCGGTCGCTATCGCTCCCGGTACTGACTCCACGGCCGCTTAGCTCGTCCTTGATGAAACGGGTCATCGAAATCTTGAGTTGTTTGGTTTTGCTGGCGACGACATTTGCCTGTAGCGGGAACCAACCGCAGCGAGCGCCATCGATCGCAACTCAGTCGCCCGTAGCGTCATCGCCGTCAGACAATTATCCGAACCTCGCGGCCCAAGCTCAGGAGATGAGCGACGCTTTTGCGCGAAAAGATTATCAGCGCTTCGTGGATCTGACTTATCCGAAAGTGATCGAGATGGCCGGCGGGCGTGACAAAATGCTGTCGAGCATGACGCAACAGATAAATGAGATGGAAGCAGAAGGTGTGGTGATGCTTTCGTCGTCTTCGGGCGCTCCGACCCAATTCGTACGTGACTCCGGATCGATCTACGCGTTGCTGCCGATGACGATAAAGGCCAAAGCAAAGGACGGAATTTTTCAGTCGGAGGGAAGTACGATCGCGGTGTCGTCAGACGGCGGCGCCAACTGGACGTTCGTCGATGCGAGCGGGAAGGACCACAGCGAATTAAAGGCGATTCTTCCCAATGTCGCGGACCGGCTAAACCTGCCGCCTGAAAAGAAGCCGGTAAAGATTGCCAACAACTAGCTAAACGTTATGTCAACCGCACTCAAAAAAGAACGCAAATTCGAACGTCCACCGCGTGGCGGCATGAGCACCATGGTCGAAGCCATCCGCGCTGGGATTTGGGAAGAGATGGAGCGCGACCCGACTGTTTTTCTGATCGGCGAAGACGTCGGCGTCTATGGCGGCGCCTTCAAAGTCACCGAAGGCATCATCGATCACTTTGGCAAAGAGCGCGTGGTTGATACGCCGATTTCCGAAGCTGCAATCGTCGGCGCGGCTTGCGGCGCAGCCTTGATGGGAATGAAGCCGGTGGCTGAATTTCAATTCATCGATTTCATCTCATGCGGTTTCGATCTGCTGACTAACTATGCCGCGAAATGTCGTTATCGCTGGGGCGCCAACATCCCGGCAGTCTTTCGCGGACCGTGTGGCTCAGGCGTGCGCTCCGGTCCCTTCCATTCGCTCAACGCCGAATCTTTTTTTCTTAACACCGCGGGTTTGAAGATTGTCGAGCCTGCGACTGCGTACGATGCCAAAGGATTGATCAAAGCCGCGATTCGCGATCCTGATCCGGTCCTTTATTTCGAGCACAAAAAACTTTATCGCTTACCGCGACTGCGCGAAGAACTTCCGGAAGACGACTACATTGTAGAGATCGGAAAAGCTCGGACGGCGCGCGCAGGCCGCGATGTTTCGATCATTACTTTCGGCGCCCAGGTTCTGACCGCGCTCGATGCGGCGGAAGAACTGGAGAAAGAAGGCTTGGATATTGAAGTGATCGATTTGCGCACGCTGGCGCCGCTCGATAAAGAATCAATTCTCGCGAGCGTCAAGAAAACGAGCCGCGTGCTGATCCTGCATGAAGCTTCGTTGACCGGCGGGATTGGAGGCGAGATTTCCGCGATCATTTCACAGGAAGCTTTTGAATGGCTTGATGCCCCCGTTGTGCGGGTTGCTTCGATCGATACGCCAGTTCCCTATTCGCCCCCGCTCGAAGATTATTACTTGCCGCAAGTGAATGACGTGGTTGAGGCCGCGCGGAAGCTGGCGGCTTACTAGACAGGATTTACAAGATTAACAGGATTAAGAGATTGGAAAGCCTTGGCTGATTAGAACTGGTCCATATCTTGTCAATCGTGTAAATCCTGTCAAAAGTTTTATCGTGGAAGAGGGAGAGAAACGCAATGCCTAAATATGTAATCGAACGCGAGATTCCCGGTGCCGGAAGCATGTCGTCGCAGGACTTGCACGCAGTTTCACAAAAATCATGCAGCGTCTTGCAGAATCTCGGGCCCCAGATTCAGTGGGTGCAAAGCTACGTCACCGGCGACAAGATTTATTGCATTTACATCGCGCCGAGCGAAGACATGATTCGCGCGCATGCCCAACAGGGTGGCTTTCCGGCGAATCGAATTTCTGAAATCAAGACCGTCATTGATCCAACGACGGCGGAGTAAAGAAACACTAATCGTTTAGGCGCGGGCTACCGCGCGCGCGGTCGGGTAGTAGTCCGACTCTAAACATTCATTGAAATTGGAGTAATCATGGCTACTGAAGTTGTAATGCCGCAAATGGGCGAATCCATCGCGGAAGGAACGATCACCAAGTGGTTGAAGAACGTCGGCGATCACGTTGAGCGGGACGAGCCGTTATTCGAGATTTCGACGGACAAGGTCGATGCTGAAATTCCTTCGCCGGCGGCGGGGATTCTGACTGACATCAAATTCAAAGAAGGCGACACGGTTGAAATAAATACTGTGGTGGCAGTACTCGACGGTGAAGGCGCCCAACCTTCAGTCGATACAGCCGCCGCAAAGGATGAAGAAACGCCGGCGGAAGCTGAACCTCCGCAAGCCGAAGCGAAGCCAGCGGAACCAACTCCCGAGCCACCCGCGCCGGCAGCTGAAACGCCAAAGCCCGCGCCGCCTGCCGCGCCTCCCGCAGCACCTGAGCCTCCAGCTCCGGTTGCTTCGTCTCACAAGACCGAAGTGAAACCGCTGGTGCGAAGGAGCGATGCCGGCAGCGCGAAACCGGCAACGAGCGACAACGGCGGAGCGACCGCGGAAGAATTGCGCCGCACAAAATCGAGTCCACTGGTGCGCAAGATTGCCGAAGAACACGGCATCGACATCAAACAACTCGAAGGCACCGGCATGAGCGGCCGGGTTACCAAGAACGATATCCTCAGCTTCATCGAATCCGGCACCACGCCACAGCGCGCTACCGCGGCCCCGTCATCCGCACCCGCGCAACCAAAAGCTGCTCCGCCAGTCGGCGCGACCGAACCGCAACCCTTGCCGTCGTCAAAACCTGCCACCGGCGATCGGGTCGAGCAGATGAGCGTCATGCGCAAAAAGATCGCAGAGCACATGGTGCTTTCGCGTCGCACTTCCGCGCACGTGACCACGGTTTATGAAATTGACATGAGCAAGATCGCCAGGATGCGCGACGAAAATCGGTCCGCTTTCGAAGAACGCACCGGCACGAAGCTCACTTACATGCCGTTCATCTTCAAGGCCGTGACCGATGCGATTCGCAAGTTTCCGGTATTCAATTCACAAGTCAGCGGCGATCAGATCATCTATAAACGAGACATCAATCTCGGCATGGCGGTCGCACTTGATTGGGGCTTGATCGTTCCGGTAATTAAGCGGGCCGACGATCTTTCGATCTCCGGCCTGGCACGCGCCGCGAACGATCTCGCCGATCGCGCGCGAACCAAGCAATTGAAGCCTGATGATGTTGCCGGCGGCACGTTCACGATCACCAACCCCGGCGTATTCGGAGGATTATTCGGCACGCCGATCATCAATCAGCCACAAGTCGCAATTCTCGGGGTAGGCAAGATCGAAAAGCGCACTAAGGTTCTTACCTCGGCTGACGGTGAAGACTATGTCGCCATTCGCAGCATGGCTTATTTTGCGCTGAGCTTCGATCACCGCATCATCGATGGCTCAGACGCTGAGAAATTCCTGGCTTACATCAAAGAGAGACTTGAGTCAGGACAGTTCGCGATCTAAAACTTAGCCACAAAAAGGCACAAGAGGCACAGAGGAGAAACGCAAATTCCTTATTTGTGCCTCTTGTGCCTTTTTGTGGCTTAGCTCTTTGAAACCACTTTTCTTGCAATCGCGTAGCGAAGAAATAATGAATCGCTGTTAACTGCTCTTAATCCCGCTTTTCACCATTTATGCTCTTGACACCACGACGTCGTTCTATACTATTCGTCATCTTAAGTTGATGAGTATCAGCCTTGAACTCATTAACCCGACGTTCTTCTCTAAATCCAGAGTTCATTGTCTGAACTCACAACTTCGCCGATGCGGTCAGGGCTGCGTGTTGGCAACTAAAACAATAAGGAGTGGAATTTATGAACGTGAAAATGTTTCGATCGATAGTGCTCGCTTTCGGGCTGACGCTGGCTCTTTCCCCATTAGCTTTCGGACAACCCTCGACACAAACACAAACCGCGCCGACTGATGCGTCAAGAGCCCGCTCTGTAGCCAGCGGCCAAAAGATGAAGCTCAAAGGCGTGGTCGTGCGCCGTGAAGCGGACACTTTTACGGTCCGCGATCTTACTGGAGTCGATACTGTTGTGCGGCTGACCGACAAGACTTCGGTTAAGAGCAACGCCGCCAGCGTTTTTTCCCGCGGCACCAACTATGGCCAGACAAATATTCTTCGTGGTCTGAATCTTGAAGTCGAAGGCCGTGGCGGATCAAATGGCGAGCTGAATGCCGATAGGATTCGATTCAATGAATCAGATATGCGCACTGCCCGCGCGGTTGAAACGCGCGCCACGCCGCTCGAAGAGCGTGCCAACGCAACTGAAGGACGGTTGAGCGAAGTCGAGCAGAACGCCCAGAAGCTTTCCGGCCAGCTCGATGAACTCGCTGCGGTCTCGAACGCAGCCCGTGGCGGCGCCAAGGCCGCACAGGAAACAGCGGACGCAGCGGTTGCCGGCGTGAACGCCACCAACGATCGCATCTCGGCGCTGGACGATTATGTGCCGCAGGATTCGATCGCGGTGAACTTCCGTCTCGGTAGTTCAATCCTGAATGCTGATGCGAAAACCAAACTCGACGCGATCGCCACGAAGGCGCTTAACGCCAAGGGCTATGTGCTCGAGGTCACCGGGTATGCCGATGCCACCGGCAACACTGAACGCAATCGCGCTTTGAGCTCACGTCGCGCTGATGCCGTCATTCGTTACATGGTTGAGAATCATCAGATCCCGCTGCGTCGCATCGTGACGCCGTACGGCTTTGGTGAATCGAACCCAATTGCCGATAACAAGACTCGCGAGGGTCGCGCAGAAAATCGACGCGTCGAAGTGAAGGTGCTGGTCAACAAAGGCCTGACTTCGCCCGCGCCAACCGTTAATCCGGGGAGCGGCAGCGGCCAGTAGTAGCGCAAACTGTTAGTTTGCGATCTGAACAAGCCCGACTCTTCGGGATTGTTCCACATTGCCAACGATCATGCCGTCAGCGAGCGTCTAATGATTGGAATAGCCAGCAGCACGCAAACGGGCGGCATGAGGAGTTGGTGAATGCATCTAAACAGAAAGAACATTTCATGGCCGGCGCTGACGATAGCAGCGCTGGCTTTATTTTTGCTCGGCGCCACGCTGCTTACACCTGACACGTCCGCGCAAAAGATCAAGCAGCTGCCGCCACCGCCGCCGGTTCCGCGTTACAAGCCAAAGCCAACACCAACCCCGGCACCGATCGAATATGACGTGGTGCGAGTTACTTCGAATCTCGTGGGGGTGCCAGTGTCGGTGACTGATGCACAGGGACAGCCCGTGCGCGATCTCAAGCCGGGCGATTTTCGGATCGAAGAAGACGGCAAGCAACAGGAGATTGCGCAGCTTGGTGATCCTGAACAAGTACCGCTCGACATCGCACTTTTGATCGACGTTTCGAGCAGCGTGGTTGCGCGTTTCGATTTTGAGCGAGAAGCAGCATCGCGTTTTCTGGAACGGGTGCTAAAGCCCGAGGATCGCGCCACGATTTTCGCAATTGATGAAACGCCCAGATTAGTTCAACAACTAGCCAGCGCTTCTACTGCATCGCGCAGCGTGTTGTCGATCAAACCTTCAAACGGTTTCACGGCTTTCTTTGATTCGCTGGTCGCCGCGACGAATTATCTCGATCGCAATTCATCAAACGGGCGCCGGCGCATCATGGTAGTGATCTCTGATGGAGACGATACCGCGCGCATTCTCACCGTATCACCAGGTAAAACAGCACTCATCGGGATGGATGCGCAACTTCAACTCATTCAAAACGCTCAACTCGATATTGTTCATGACATTCAGCGCGCGGAAATCACATTCTATTCAATTAATCCCAGCGGTCAGACGATGCGCCTGAACGTAAGGACCGCGCGCTCGGAAACAGGGATGGAGCGTTTCGCGACCGCGACTGGCGGCGCTGCCTTTGTTCCGGCCCACGAAAGCGACCTGACGAACATCTTCAATCGCATCGCGTCAGAAATTCGCTCGCAGTATCTCCTGCAGTATTACTCTAACGATAAGTCAGGTAGCCGGGCCTTTCGCCGCATCTCGGTCACTGCGCCGGCACATTCCGAATTGCGAGTCCGCGCACGCGAAGGCTATTATCCCAAAGCAAAATAGCTTCTGGTTGAAAGTGGCATGGGCGTCTCGCCCGTGAAATCACGCGCAAGATGCGCGTGCCACGATCGCGAGTCATAGCGAGTGTTCTGTGATGCAAGGCAGTCACAAATCTGATCGTCTGCGTGTTGGCTTGGCGCTTTCGGGCGGCGCCGCGCGCGGCATCGCGCACGTGGGCGTTCTGCGCGCGTTGGTTGAAAACGGAATTCCGATCGATGCCATCGCCGGCGCCTCGGCAGGTGCTTTGATTGGCGGTTGCTATGCCGCTGGTCTTTCGATCGAACGGCTGGGCAAAATGGCGAGCACGTTTCGCTGGCGGCACACGCAGCGGCCCTCGTTTTCACGACTCGGCCTGCAATCCAACGCGCGCATGGAAAAGTTTCTGCACGCGAATCTTCCGGTCACGCGTTTTGAAGATCTGAAAATTCCTTTCGCTGCGATGGTCACCGACTTACTTAAGGGTGAGCTCATCGTCTTGCGTGACACGGGTGACGTGCCGTTTGCGATTCGGGCCAGTTGCTGTATCCCGTTCTTTATGGCTCCAATTGAAGACGACCAAGGCAGATTGCTAATCGATGGCGGTATCGCGCAAAACCTGCCAATCAGCCAGACGCGCGATCTCGGCGCCGACATCGTTATCGCGGTGGACGTGAATTTCGACGGCGTAAAATTTTTCGATCGACCTCGAACGGCACTGGGCGTGCTTGCCTACACTTTCATTGCGGTCGAGCGCATTGTTTCGAATCAACAGCGCGGTGACGCAGATGTCCTGATTGTGCCCAAAGTAGGACACATTCGTTGGGACCAGACTCGCCGCGCGGACGAGTTAGTGAAAGCGGGTTACGAAGCGGGACTGGAATCGATCGATGAAATCAGGAACGTGATTGCCCAACGAACGAAGCTTTATACTGAGTCAAGAGAAACAGTTATCGTTTAGACGGCGCACTTGTGCGTCGCCTCGATCAAAGACGTGCCGGACAAATCCGGCGTCTAAACGATTGCCCCCTTCAAGAATTCAACCCTCATTCGCACTTTAAGTAGAGTAACGGATTGAACTGATGGATCGCTCGACGCTTTTCTCAACCCTGGGTTGAGAAACTGCACGGAATCACAAGCCTCCCTTACACGGAGGCTTTGGATTTTTTGCCAACGTATTAATGAAAGCCCCATAAATGGGTCTAAAGAAAACATTTCGCGCTCTTAACCCGGCCGTAAAACGCGGGACTAAGAGAAAAGTAAAGCGACTGTTCCGGATCGCCGCCACAGTAATCGCGGTCGCGTTAATTTCGCTCGCGATCTTCTTCATTCACTCATATCGCACGTACGCCAGGCTGGTCGACGATCGTATCGACCGTGGATATCTCACCAGCCGCGCGGGCATCTACGCGGCGCCGCGCATTCTACGCCCCGGCCAAAAGTATTCACCTGAGCATCTGACTGAGGTCCTCCGTCGCGCGGGTTACATCGAAAGCGAAGCGGCGAGCGAAGTCTGGAACGGCAGCTTCTCAGTTAAAGCCAGTGGAATTGATATTCGACCGAACACAAACGCTGAATTCATTTCAGTTTTGCATGTCTCGTTCACTTCTGATGGACGCATTTCCGGCGTGACTGGCGACGATGTCGCCCTCGATTCGTTCACGCTTGCGCCGGAATCACTGACGTCAAGCGCGACTACCAAAGACGGCGCACACGATCACCTTTCGTTCCGAGATATTCCGCCGCTGCTGGTCCACGCAATCACGTCAATCGAAGATCGGCGATTCTTTGATCATCATGGGTTGGACATCTTCGGCGTCGCTCGAGCCCTGATTCGTAACGCCGGCGATGAAAGAATGGCCCAGGGCGGTTCAACGATCACACAGCAACTGGTCAAGAACACTTACCTCACACCTGAGCGAACGCTGCGGCGCAAGTTCGCAGAAGCAATGCTGGCGTTCACCATCGAGCGGCGAGTGTCGAAAGAAGACATCTTCGCGCTGTACTGCAACGAAATCTACCTCGGCCAACGCGGCCCGCTCGCGGTGCGAGGCGTCGATCAGGCAGCGCGAGTTTACTTCGGTAAAGAATTGAAAGACCTGACCCTGCCCGAAGCCGCGACGATCGCCGGCATGATTCAGAGTCCAACGCGCTATTCGCCAGTTCGACAAAATGATGGAGCCCGCGCGCGACGGAATACCGTGCTGGGAACGATGGTGCGGGACGGGTTTATTAATCTGGACCAGGCCTCAGCCGCGGCCAGCGAGCCGCTCGCGATCGCTGACTTCGATCCCGCGCGCGAATCCGTCGCCCCTTATTTTATCGATTACGTGAATCGTTACAGAACCGCGAGCGGTAGCGAGCGGGTAAACGCCGGCACTGATGCCGGCGAACCGCAGGCAAGGATGCCTGCGCTCCCAGATGGCGCTCCGATTGTCACCACGATCGATCTCGATCTCCAACGACTTGCTGCGGACGCAATCGCACATCAACTCAATCGTCTCGATAAGATTTACGCGTCCCGTGGACAGACGCCGCAAGTCGCGCTTGTAGCTCTCGATCCAAAGACTGGAAATGTTCTGGCAATGATTGGCGGCAGAGACTATGGCGCCTCGCAGCTGAACCGCGCGACCGACGCCGAGCGACAACCGGGCTCCGTCTTCAAGCCATTTGTTTATGCGGCCGCGCTGGAGAGCGGCATGTCACCGCTGCGCATGTTCAAGGACGCGCCACAGGAATTTACTTACGCGCGCACGCAAAAGTATCGGCCGTCGAATTATGGCGGCGGATTCTCAATGCGCGATCTGCCGATGCGTGACGGCCTGATCAAATCTCTGAACGTGGTGACCGTCGATGTCGCGATGCAGACAGGTTTGGCGCGCGTGGCGAACACGGCGTTGAAGTTTGGTCTGCCGCGCCCGACCCCGTATCCGGCGCTCGCGTTGGGCACGACCGAAGCTACGCCGCTGCAAATTGCCTCTGCCTATGCTTCGTTTGCGAACGGCGGGCGCAAGATCCAACCGAGCATGACGGCAACGGATGACGGCAGCAGAAACGAACAAGTGATCGAGCCGACTACTGCGTACATGATTACCGACATGCTGGAAGGCGTGATCGATCACGGCACCGCGCGCGCCGCTCGCGGCTTAATACCAGGAACGGCCGTGGCTGGCAAGACGGGGACGTCGCGTGATGGTTGGTTTGTCGGCTACACGCCGAACCTCGTGTGCGCCGTGTGGATCGGCTTCGACGATAACAAGCAATTGGGATTGACCGGAGCCGAGGCTGCCTTACCGGCTTGGATTGATTTCATGAAGAGTGCAATCGATTTGCGGCCTGAGCTGGGCGGCAAGTCATTCGCTCAGCCCGAAGGAATTACGGTCGCTGAAATTGATCCTGAGACAGATGAACTGGCAACCGGTAAGTGCCCGATGCACGAAAGGGTGGCGATGCTGACAACGCAAGTGCCCCTCTCAGAATGCTTCCGTCACAACCTCTATTTCGATATTGGAATTGAACAGTCCGTCGCCCAACCTGCTGTTTTCCAAACGACTCAATCCGAAGCCTCACGTAAAAAGCAAACTGAGAAATCGCCCGGAAAATTTGCTCGACTACGCGATACTCAAGTTGAAACCAACAAAGACGGAAGAAGAGTTTTGGTTAATGAGATGAGAAGCGGGACTCGCTGAGCCTGGGGCTCTTAGCCCTCTCCCATTGGGAGAGGGTTGGGTGAGGGTCTAGCGTAGATCCAAAAGTTTTTCTTTTCTCGCGCCGCTAAGCCCTCACCCTTAATCCCTCTCCCAAAGGGAGAGGGAAACACACTTACTTCTCAACAATATCTTTCTTCTGAGTCACCACAAACGCCAGCAACTCATTCTTTTCAGCTTCCGGCACTTTGTACTTGTCGAGCGCTTCGACCAGATGTTTCGCTGCCGCGTCCCAGTCCGCTTCCGTAATTCCGAGTCCTTTGTGCGACGTGCGCATTTCACGTCCGGTGTAAACACATGGACCACCCGCTGCCGCGCAGAATTGATCGAGAATGTGTTGGCGCAGACGCTTCTTGGAATCGTCGCTGAAGCCGGTGAAGAATTTTTCGAAACGTTTGTCAGTCGCCAGACGCGTGATGAAATCATCGACCACCAATGCGATGGCATCGTATCCGCCGAGCCGCGTGTAAAGCGACTTCTTGTCCTGACTGCCAGTGGGTGTGGACACTGAACGCGAAATCGCGGCGTTCATTGTCGGTTGAGGCTGTTGCGCCAGAGCGCTTCCGCTAATCGCAATCAGCACGCAGAAAGAAATAAGAAATTTCCTGGTCATTGGTCTCCTCCTCGCTTTTTTGAACTTGCTTGAGAAAAGCCAGAGCGGCCGGGAGCTCCCAAGAGCCGGGGCCGCCCTGGTAGTTTTTTCGCGCCAGCCATTTTGCTTTGCTAGTTAGGCATCAGCACGGCGTTCACCACATGGATGACGCCATTAGACTGATAGACGTCAGCGATTGTCACCGTTGCAGTGCCGCCTTTTTCGTCGCGCAGGACGATGTTGTTACCGTCCATCAACGCGGTTAGGGTGCCACCACTGACCGTCTTAAGTCGAGCCTGTCCGTTACCCTTTTTGATCAGCTTGGCTAAACCCTTTGAATCCCAATTTCCCGCGACCACATGATATGTCAGGACCTTGGTCAGCATTGCTTTATTTTCCGGCTTGAGCAGCATGTCAACCGCTCCGGCCGGCAGCTGTGCAAACGCGTCGTTGGTCGGCGCGAACACCGTGAACGGCCCTTTCCCATTCAACGTGTCGACCAGCCCGGCAGCTTTGACAGCGGCAACCAGGGTCGTGTGATCTGCCGAGTTCATCGCGTTGGCGACGATCGTTTTGCTTGGATACATCGCGGCGCCGCCCACCATCGGATCATCTTTCATCATCTGCGCGAAAGCTGCTGAGCTACCAATCATCAGAGCTGCCGCGGCCACCATAACGGCGAAAAACCTTTTCATTTCATTTCTCCCTTGCTTAACTTTGAAATTGTTAACTTCCGAGAGATATACGGGGCTCGCGGCGCGATCGGATTTAGCGATTCGATTGGCTTTGCCCAAAAAGTCGACCTGGACGAACGCGGTACGGAACCGGTCGCGCTAGCGGCCGGGTCGTTTCAATGAAGTTACCCGCTTGCTAGCGCAAGCGGTTCTGTACCATCTCAGAATGCGTTCAGGATTTGGGCGAGCTGAGGAAAATTGGAAGCGTGGGAACTGCCGATCCTCTTTTCGGCTCAAGCGTGATGGCAATGACAGCATTTCCCATAGCATCGGCGGGCATCTGTTCGGGGAGCAGAGCATGACCCGAAGAATCAACGGTGAATATTCTTCCGGGCACGGGTGAATGGCCTTTGGGAATGAACCAGAGCTCGTAGGCTTTGTCAGGAGGAGTCGCGGGCAATCCGTCCGCTAAGAAAACTGCCTTGCCCGTTTTCTGATCGTAGACAAAAGAGCCGCGAGCGTTTTGTGCAGTTTCGCTGCCGGCAAGCTCCAAATGTTTCGCGTCGGGAGAGTTGAGCAGCGCGAGGGCTTCGCGTTGCCGCGCGAGCACGTCGCGATCTCGAACCAACTCGTGTTGCTGAGTATTTAGTTGACGATTAAGCTGGGCGACCTCCTGCTGCAGCTTTGCATCGCGGCGCCAAAGCACAATCAGCCCTATCAGCAGCGCGATAAATGCCAGGCCGGCGGCTATTCGCAGACCCATCGTCCAAACGTTCCAATTAGCTCGCGGCTTCAGCGGCACAACTTTGTCATTCATTGCGCCAGCGCGATCGACGGTCCGTTCCGCGCGCACGCTCTCGAGAATTCGGGCGCGAACTTCCGGGCGTGGTTCGACAGGCTCCGCCGTATAAGCCAGGAGAGCTGCGTCATCGCGTAGCGCGATCAACTCGGCCCGGCACTCGGCACAGGTTTCCAGATGCGCCTCGAGCTCGCGCGCCTCAGACACTTCAAGCGCGTTGAGTGAATGCGGAACCAATAACTGCTGGTAATCCTGATGCTCCATTAAACTAAGTCGCGTGCTGCGCCAATAATTCTCGTAACTTGATCAATCCCGAACGCATGCGTGTCTTGACCGTGCCCAGAGGATCGCCCAGCCGCTCGGCAATCTCAGTTTGGGTCAAACCTTCAAAGTACGCCAGCAACAACACCTTTCTCTGTTCATCCGCTAATTCGGCCAGCGCGTTTCGGACGATCGCGCTTTTCTCAGAGTTCAAAGCATCGAGCGCCGCATCGCCTATTTCGTCCGCCGGCTCCTGGGCCGCTTCCTCTGCCAGTCGCGCGCGCGAACCGGCCGCGCGCAAACGGTCCAAGGCGCGGCTGCGCGCGATCGTGGCCAACCAGGTAAAAGCGCGTCCGCGAGCTTCATCAAAGTCGCCCGCTCGCCGCCAAACCTGCAAAAAGACTTCCTGCAAAACATCTTCCGCCTCCTGGCGGTCATTCAATATACGAAGGATGAGGCCAAACAGGATTAGGCGGTAACGATCATAACAGGCAGCCAGAGCACTTTCGTCCCCGCGCGCCACGGCATGTAGCAGATCGTTATCAGAAGTTTGTGAAGGTTCGGCTTGCACGGAGAGAGGTTCTTTAGCAATCCCGTTTAGTGAGGCGCTGCCACGACCGGGCTCAGCCGCACTGCCGCACCATCGCGATTGGTGCGGACTCGAACGCGTCTGTGTCCCGTGCTATCTGCGTTCGAGTTGTAAGTGATCGTATAGGCGGTTCGCATCTGCGCGACGATGTCGTCATACGCTTTCTGTAAATCATCCATCCGCTGAATTTGATAAAACACGCCTCCCGACACTTGCGCGAGCTTCGTGCCCTCTTCCAATGCACGCGTCGTGATCGTCAAATACCTGGTGCGCATGGGATCGACAGTGATCGAAGGCTTAGGCACACTCGATTCAGGAATCAAACCCGATGGCACGTACAGCGGATAGATCAACGCGCCGGATTCGATCGTAGCTTCCAAAATCGACGGAAAAGGAACGAACGATTTGTTGTCATCGCCATCCGACATGATGACGACCGCCGTGCGATCGCCGCGCAAGGGCTTTAGCGTTTGGACCAGCGTGTAACCCAGCGCATCGTACATCGCGGTCGCTCCACCTGCGTCCAGCTCGTCTAGCTTCTTTGAGAGCAGAGCGCGATCTGTCGTGAAGTCGGAAATGATTTTGATGTCATCGTGAAAGCTGAGGATTGAGATGCGATCCTGTGGACTGGCAGTATTCAGAAAATCGCGCGCCGCTTTGCGGATGAAGTCGATCCGCTCTTCCACGCTGCCCGATACATCCAACAACAGCACCAGATTGAAAGGTTCGGTCGACGGGGTCACGTTGACGACCTTTCGCTCACTGCCGTCCTCGTAAACCGAAAAATCGGCGTCGCGCATTCCCGGAATCGCGCGGCCATTGCGATCGGTGACGCTGGCGTTGACGCGCATCAGTTGCGGAGTAACAGCCGTAACCATCTCGCCGGGCGCGCGCACAGTTAGGAGCGAGGGCTCAATCCGCCGCGGCGGCAGGGTCTTTGCATAGTCGCCAAACATGCGCGGACTGACTTTGCGAATCGCATCCGACAGCGGACCATCGCCACTGCGCACGATCGCTTTGGCGGCTTCGGTCAGCGGCCGCTCGCGCAAATCATTCGGGGCCATGCTCGGATCGACGTTCAGCAGAATGACGCCGCGCTGCGTCGTGAAATTCAACTCGACCAGCTCCTGCCTCTCGGGCGGCTTATCAGAATTATCATTTGGCTTCTCAGATCCTTCCGCATTTTTGCCCGTCCCGTCAGTCGCTTGTTTCTCAGCATCTTCGTTGGAAGCGTCACTCGGTTTTTCTTTCTTTTCCTTTTTGCGCTTCGCGTCAGGACCTAAGAGTCCGGCGATTGAAAAAGAGCCGGCGTGACCCTCTTTTATGCGTGGCAATTCCACGTCGCTCAGAAAACGCGGCCGGCTTGATTGCCATTGAAACTTGAACTTCAATGCCTCGAGCGGCACGTCGGCATGAATGGTTCCGGTGTTCGTCATGACATCAGCAACTTCAAAATCCCCGATGACATCAACCATGCCGGATTCGCTCTCGATGCGCACCCGCGCGCGCTTCGGGACTCGGACCGTGATATCAATTCGATAAGGTCGCTCGCGCACCACGATCTCATTGCTGGAAACGGTTATGTCGCCGGGCACAACGGTTGCGCCCGTCGACGTCGCTTTCAAGCTGGCCTTGTCTTTTTCGTTATCAGAAGCAATTACCGAGACCCGGCCGTTGCGGTTCTTAATAGTGAGAAGTGTCCTGGCGCTCGTGTTCAGCTCGCGTTCGTACGTCTGCGCGCAAACTACACTCGTCGAGCCAACCAAAACCGCCACGGAAATGAAAAGCAAAAATGATCTATAGCGGAAAGGTGAATGGGTACTGCAAAACATAGCGATTGATCTTGCCTGTGCACGGGATTCATGGTCAAGTTAGAATGCGACTTCGAGTTTTATGACTGAACGCGAATTCAAATCGTTTGCTGAGTTTTGGCCCTACTACCTCAGCGAACACAGCAAATCCGCGACCCGGCTGATGCATGTCACGGGGACGCTTACCGCAATTGGTTTTGTGATTCTGATGATCGCAATTGGCAGGTGGTGGTTATTTCCATTGGCGCTGGTGCCGGGCTACGCGTTCGCATGGATCGCGCACTTCTGCGTTGAGAAAAATCGGCCCGCGACATTCACCTATCCGCTCTGGTCGTTAATGGGCGATTGGAAAATGCTGGCGCTGATGCTTACAGGCAAGCTGAAAGGTTAATGCCTAATTTGGAGTGCGCTGACTTGTCAGCGCTTTCGTTTACTAAGATGAGATGCTAAAAAAGCGGCGACAAGCCGCCGCACTCCAAAAATGAGAGAGACCAAATCCCAAAAGAAAGAGCGCGCCGAACAGATCATCAAGCTGCTCAAGCGCGCCCATCCTGACGCTCATTGCGCCCTCAATCATTCGAATGCATTTGAACTTTTGGTAGCCACGATTCTCTCGGCACAATGCACAGACGAACGCGTCAACATTGTCACGGCCGATCTGTTTCGCAAATACCGAAAGCCTGAAGACTACTTGAAAGTTCCCGAAACAGAACTGCAGCAGGACATTCGCACGACCGGGTTCTTCCGCAACAAGACAAGAAACATCCAGGGCGCGTGCAAGGTTCTGGTTGAAGAATTCCACGGCGAAGTTCCCAGGACGATGGAAGAGTTGTTAAAGCTTCCGGGCGTCGCGCGCAAGACTGCGAATGTAGTGCTCGGGGTTGCCTATGGAATTGCTGCGGGGATCGTTGTCGATACGCACGTGACTCGGCTCTCGAACCGTCTCGGGCTAACCAAACAGAAAGATGCCGTGAAGATCGAAAACGATCTGATCGAACTTGTCCCAAAGAAGGATTGGATTATTTTTTCACACCTGCTGATCTTTCATGGCCGGCGCATCTGCAAAGCGCGACGGCCACTGTGCGAAGAGTGTGCGGTGGAAAAACTTTGTCCTTCGTCGATTTTGAAAACGGGGAAGGTTCCGAATTAGCTGCCGAGGAAGTATCAGACCGAAATTCACAAATTTGATTTCGACTATCTTGTTGATCCGGTAAATCCTGTCAGATGTCCTTAGAAGCTTAACCTCACGCGCAGGCTAACGTTCCGGTTACCGCCCGCGCCGCCACCGCCGGGTCCGAAAAAGAACATACCCGAAGAGTTCGTTGATCTTAAAAAGTACGGCGACGCCATGTTGCCTATCGGATTTGAACGGTTGTTGCGATTCAGCAGATTGCTGGCATAAACCGAAATCACCAATTGATATGGCCGCTGCACCGGAGGTTTCGCGGGTGTCTTTCCATTGGCGGGCGGCGGCGTTGCGGTCGCGGTGCTGACGACGACGCCGGCGCTGGCGGGGGGAGTCTTGGGCGGGATAGCTTTGCCAAACTTCCAGGTCTTGGACGCGCCCATATTCACTGAGAAGAATGCCGGCCCCTGGCCAAAGTTTCGCGGAATGATTCGCTGACCGGGTGAAGGGTTTGGGTCGAGCGCGCCATAGGGCGTCGTCACCACCCCCGGCTTGGTTAGATCCGTCGCGAAGGCTGGTCTCTCGGTGAACGCGTTATCGCCGTTCGTATCATGGCCGGTAGTGATATTGAACGGAGACCCACTGCTGCCCACGATGAATGAGTTGATGCCCCAACCTGTCTTATTCTGCCAATTCAAACCAGTGTAGAAGCGATGCCGCACATCGTAATTGCCTCGGCTCCACTCGTTGGAAAAATCGTACGCATCGAGAGGTGAACCACTACTGCCGTTATCGATGCTTTTGGTTTTGCCCAGGTTATATGATGCCCAGAACCCGATTTTCTTGAACAGCGTGCCGCTGGCGTTAAAGTTGAGTTGGTTATATCGGTTGTAGCCGTTCGACTGGGACTCGAGAATGTTGCCGGCGCTCTTTCCGAGCGGCCGCACACCGCTCGTCGGATCCAAAGGATTGTAGGTGCCACCCAGCGGCGCGTTGATGTTCACGGTGCGGATCGCGTTGGTGATACGGCCAAACGAGTAGCTGATCGAGAACCGGTAGTTCTTGCTTATTTGGTGCTCAACGCTGACCGATCCGCGCACCGAAGTGTAAGCAGTAAGGTCAGGGGACAGTTGCCGCCGAGTCTGCGGCAGCTTAAACGCATTGAGCGCCTCGATGGGTGGAATTGCCGGAAACAGATCCAGCACAGCAGGATCAGTCACCACGAACTGCTGCTGATTCACGCCGTTGAAACGCTCGGCGCTCAAAATAAGATCTTCCGAAACGCGTTGGTAGAAGATGCCGATTCCGCCGCGAATGACAGTAGAAGGCGGCTTTGGCGGCGCAGACGCGGGCTTCACTGCGGGCGCGGGCGAAGTACTCGTCGCGTTCTTTGCGTCAGCCGGCGTGGCTGTCGCCGTAGTTGTCGCGCCACCCTTTGCGTCCGCGGGTTTGGCTGCAGGCGCTGGTGAAGTACTCGCAGCGTTCTTTGCGTCAGTCGGCGTGGCTGTCGCGGCACTTGTCGCGCCGGCCTTTGCGTCCGCGGGCTTGCCTGACGTGGTCGGCGTCGCTGCCATCGCGACCTTAGTATCGATGGGCGCCGACTTCTTCTTGCCGCCAAACATCGGCGACCACGCAAAGCCAATGCGCGGCGCAAAGTTGAAATTGCTGTTGATGTTATTTTGGTTCTCGTAGCGCAGGCCCGGTGAAATTGTCAGGTGCTGTCGCAGCTTCCAGTCGTCCTGGAGATAGAAACTGACATCGCTTTGAGTGACATCCGCTTGAGGATTGCCGCCCGCAATCGAAAACTGGGTCGGGCCGCCTCCCAGCGATCTAATTTGCGCGCCGCTCAGTCCGGTGCGTTGAAACGTGAGCGTGCGCCGATAACGCTCCAGACTGCTGAGGTCCAATGGGGCCGCGCCGGGAATTATTTGATCGTTCGGGTCCAACGCCGGGCCGGCGCCGCCTGAGAATGTGTACGTGCCACCGAAATTCGAAGGCGCGATGCTCTTAATACTTACATACCGGTAACGTCCGCCAACTTTTATGAAGTGTTTGCCTGTTTGCCACGAAGTGAAGTTTTGCAGCTCAGCGCGATCCTGCGTGTTTGAGGCGTTGCCGACTTGCGCTCCACCACCTGAAAACGAATCGGAAACATTCAACGACGGAATCGCATTCTTGGCGTTCTGGCGATAGATGCTGTGAATCACCTGCAAACGCGTTTCGTTGATCATCTTCTCGTTAATCACCGCCGTTTCCGTCATTTGCAGCGAGTGATAGACATTCTCTGAACGATATGCCCGCGACGGCAAAGCAAAGCCGCCAATGCCCGCCGGGTCCTGATAACCGTTGCTGAATTCATAGCTCGAAACGAGTGTGTGCTTCTTATTGATCTTCAGGTCCACGCGTCCGCCAATGTTGTCATAAACATTTGGCGTCACGATCGTCTGATTAAACAGCGTCGGCTTCAACGTTGCTGGATCAAGCGTGGTCGCATTAATGATCGCGTTGCTGTCTGCGGCGAAGCGATTGAGGTAAACGCTAAACGAAGCGCGCTTCTTTTTCAGTGGGCCGGTCAGATTGAAATTCCACCCGCGTTGCTGATAGGGCGCCCGCACCAGCGCAAACGGATTGCGCGAGTTCAAACTCTCATCGGTGAAATTGAATGAGGCGCTGCCGTGAAATTTGTCTGAGCCGGGCTGCGTATAAATCTCGATCCCGCCCCAGCCGGGATATTCATTTTCAGCGGAATAGGGATTTTGATTGATGCGAACTTCGCGAATCTGTTCCTTCGGCGGAATTTTTCCATTTGAAAAGCCGTCAACTTTGATTTGCGCGCTGCCGCCGTTCTCATCCCCCAGACTAGGCCCGGCCATCGCCTGCAACGCCGCGGCGAGCGCATCGGGATCAGTAGGCAAAGCATCGAGTTCTTTCTGGCCCAGGACCACGGCGTCCCCGTTTCGATCCGAATCGGTGCTGACTCCTTTATTGTCGACCGTAACTATCTGTTCTACCGCACCCACGATCAGTTGCAAATCAAGAGTAGTCGGCTTGCCCGATTTTATTTCAACGTTTTTTTCTTCGAGGGTATTGAAGCCGCTGGCGGTAACGATTAGTTGATAGCGGCCGGGCAACAGATTGTGAAACTGATAGTTTCCGTCGTTGTCAGTCGTGACCGTGACGGCGTTGCCTTTGCTGTCCTTCGCGACGATGCTCGCATTCACGACCAGGCCGCCGAGCTGATCCGTAACCGTGCCCTTGATTGAAACGGACGTTTGCTGTGAAAAGACTGTGGCCGCCGCTACTAGCAGCAGGCCAAAGATGAGTAATTTCCGTGATGCGAAGCTGTTCATAAAGCTCCTGGGGAAGGCATCAACTGCTGCTTTGAACTCGAATGACTTAAGTCTTGCTTTACAGTGTGTGATCGTCAGCCGTAAAAAGTTTCAATATGAGTCCGGTTCAGGTGAATTCATACTGTTTACACGCGAATGAAGAGGTCCGGTTTCAATAACTCTGGGGCGAGTGCTCTGGGTCGGCACAAGATATCACGATTGGCGCGGCGCGCACCAGATTAATTTGAGGGGGCTGGTACCCTGTTTTGAGATCCGCCAATGCCAGCTAAAACGATCCGCCAACCCCACATTAAATGCTTTTTTGGTGCCGATTTGGTGTGATTTCGTGGATCGCGTTCCTGGTGAGGGAAGACAGACGTGGGGCGTTATTGGCGGGAGGCCCCAGGCGACTTTCTGTTAAAATTCAGGCCTTAACTTTCTTTCTTCGGCCGCTCGTTCGCTTTCAGAGTGCGCTTGCGCAGGCGAATTGATTTGGGAGTTACTTCGACCAATTCATCCTGGGCAATGAATTCAAGCCCTTCTTCAAGCGATAGGTCCTTAACCGGCACCAGGCGCATCGCTTCATCAGAACCGGAAGCGCGCATGTTGGTCAGCTTCTTTTCTTTGATCGCGTTTACATCGAGGTCGACCGCGCGCGCGTTCTCGCCGATGATCATGCCTTCATAGACTTTTGTGTTCGGCCGAACGAAAAGGCTCCCACGCTCCTGCAAGTTGAAAAGCGCGTAGGTTGTCGATTCGCCCATTCGATCAGAGACCAGCGAGCCCGTGCCGCGACCTTTCATTTCGCCCATCCACTTGTCGAATCGCAGAAAGAGAGTGTTAAGCAAGCCAGTGCCTTTTGTTTCCGTCAGAAACTCGCCGCGAAAACCTATCAGCCCGCGCGAAGGCGTTTCAAATTCCATGCGCACGCGGCCCGTGCCGTGATTCACCATCTTGGTCATCTGACCTTTGCGCCGGCCCATCGCTTCCGTGACGACACCGATGAATTCTTCCGGACAATCGACGACTACTTGTTCGATCGGCTCTTGCAGTTCGCCGTTTGTCCGGCGCGTTATGACCTCAGGTTTTGAAACCTGAAGCTCGTAACCTTCGCGACGCATCATCTCGATCAGGATCGCGAGTTGCAGTTCGCCGCGGCCCGACACCTTAAACTGATCGGGCGAAGCAGTTTCCTCGACACGAATCGCCACGTTCCCCAGGATTTCACGATCGAGCCGTTCCTTAATTTGACGCGAGGTTACGTACTGACCTTCCGTGCCCGCAAACGGTGAGTTGTTAACGCTGAAGATCATCGCGATCGTCGGCTCATCAACCGCAATCGATGGCAACGGCCTGGGATTATCGGGGGTCGTGATCGTCTCGCCAATATTGATGTCTTCGACACCGGCCAGCGCGACAATTTCTCCGACGCCGGCACTTTCTGCCAACTGCCGCTTCAGACCCTCGAAAACGTAAAGCTCTTTCACTCTGGTCTTTTTAACCGCGCCTTCGTGCCCGGCGATCACAATCTCCTGATTCTTAGTGATCTCTCCGGAAAAGATTCGTCCAATCGCCAGCCGGCCCACGTACTCACTGTAATCCACATTAGCTACCAGGAGCTGAAGCGAATCATCGCGCAGCGCGTGCGGCGCCGGAATGGTTTCGATGATTTGATCGAAGAGCGGCTTGAGATTCATCGATGAATCATCAAGTTTCTTTTTCGCCACGCCATCGCGCGAGATCGCATAGAGAATCGGAAAATCAATTTGCTCGTCCGTCGCGTCGAGATCCATGAACAATTCATAAATCTCGTTGACTACTTCTTCCGGCCGAGAGTCCTGTCGATCGATCTTGTTGACGACCGCGATCGCCGGCAGACGCGCCTCGAGAGCTTTTCTCAAAACGAAGCGTGTCTGTGGCAGACAGCCCTCGGCCGCGTCGACCAGCAGCATGACGCCGTCGACCATTTTCAGGACGCGTTCGACTTCGCCGCCGAAATCGGCGTGGCC
>DNNE01000016.1:26295-29569 GCA_003487805.1 Blastocatellia bacterium
CGCCGAAATCGGCGTGGCCGGGCGTGTCGACGATGTTGATTTTGTAATCGCCGTAACGCACCGAAGCGTTCTTGGCCATAATCGTGATGCCGCGTTCCTTCTCGAGGTCCATGGAATCCATCACACGTTCGACTATCAGTTCGTTGTCACGATACGTGCCTGCCTGCTTGAGCATGGCATCGACCAGGGTCGTCTTGCCGTGATCGACGTGAGCGATAATTGCGATGTTGCGAATCTTACTTGTTTCCATTAGTGGTACTGCCTTGTTGAAAATCTGTCATTAAGGGCAAACGATAAGGATAAGAGGCGGGACGGGAAAGCACAACCTGAGATTTGCATCAGGGACTGAGTTGCACTGGTTAGGTTGGACTTACTTGAGTAGGAAAGATCGGTACAGAACCGGGAGCGGTAGCGACCGGGTCCTAAACTCAACCTTCCTATGAACATCTACATTTGCAATAAGCTACGTGAGATGTTGAGTGCTTGCATCCGGTCGCTACCGCTCCCGGTTCTGTACCGATCGCCTCTTTTGCACAGACTTAATGTAAATTCCTTGCAGACGTGCACAGTTGTGCATACAGTGAGGACATGAAGAAGCAATACGATTTCAGCAAGGGAAAGCGCGGTGCCGTGGTTTCACCGGCACGGGGGAAGAGCCGCATTACAATTCGGCTGGACGATGAGATTCTCAACTGGTTTCGCCGCGAAGTAAACAACGCCGGTTGTGGAAACTATCAGACATTGATCAATGATGCTCTGCGCGAGTACATCAAGAAACAGCCGGAATCGTTGGAAAAAATCGTGCGGCGGGTGGTGCGAGAAGAAGTGCGCAAGATTGCTTGAGCGCAACTCGGGCCGCAACCAAAAAAGGCGGGCCGAAGCCCGCCCTTGTGATCTCAAATTCAAGATCTCAGATTCAAAATTACCGATTCGGACTCGCTTGCGTCGCCGGCATGCCCTTCATCGGAATCGGCAGACGGCCGTCAGCATTACGAGTCAGCGCCACGAACTCGCGATCGGTGCGAATCGAGTCAAACACCGCATCGACGCGTGCTTCCATCATCTCTTTCGCCCGCACCGATTGGTAACGCTCGTACTGATAGAAATGACGACGCAGCATCTGAAGCGCCTTATCGCGCTGTCCGTTCTGCGCAAAGATCGCCGCCAGGTTATATGACGCCGGCATCAAGTTCATGTTGGCCCGCGCGATCTTCAGAGCCTCTTCCTTCTTTCCATTCGCCGCCATGAATACGGCTGCAAATACGATGTTGTAAGGATCTTTTGGATCGAGCGCTAGAGCCTTTTCAGTGTACTCGTTGCCCTTAGCCGGCTGGCCTTCTGAATTCCAATAGACCGCAAGATTTCTGTAAGCAAGTGCCAGCGGATATTCCGCGATAGCTTGCTCCATTAGCGCCAAACCCTTTTTGAATTCGCCGTCGTGAATCGTCATCTTGCCAAGACCGTGCAAGGCAACTGATCGCGAAAGCGGATCGGCCGGCATGTTCAAGATTTGATTGAAGACTTCGCGGGCTTTGTCCCATGCGCCAATGTTGTGGCGATAATTTTCGCCGAGAAAACGCAGCGGCACTGGATCCGCCGGATCCATCAAGTGCGCGCGCAGGTAGAGTTTCGTCGCCGGTACATACTGCGCATTCAATTCGGCGCGCAGCCCTTGTTTCATCGTGCGCTCAATGATCGCACCTTGTCGGCGTTCAAAGATCGGCGCTGGTCCAATGGTCGCGATATCTGCCACGCCGAGAGCTTTCAGTTGCTTCTGAGCGTCTTTCGCTTTTTTGGGAAACAAGCATTTCTGATCGAGCACCCCTTTGTACTCAGCGATCGCGCCATCCTTGTCGCCGGCTTTCACTTTACCGGCAGCGTCTTTCATCTGAGAATCGACAGCGCCTTCGCGCTGCTTCATCTCAGCGTCGACGAGCTTCTCGACATCCGTGACTTTCAACTTGCCGCTGGTGTTTTCAACCTTATTGATCGGAGTGCCGTCAGCTTTCGCGAGCACCGCAACCGGCAATTGTGAATCGCCCACTATCTTCGCTGCGGCTGGTGCTTTCGCATCGCCGACCAGCATTGCCACACATTGCGAAGAATAGAGCGAAAGAATTCGCGATTCTTTCAGGCTTGAGTTTTGGTATTCCTTTGGGGAAGCGGGAAACCAATACAGAACCAATCCTGTCGCCGCCGGCGTAGTCTTATTCCACGGCACAATGTAGACGGGCGCGTTCGAGCCTCCGCCACTACCGCCACTATTGGCCATACCTCCGCCGCCCCCTCCACCGCCGCCACCGCACGTGGCAAACGACGACTGGACGAAAAAGAGAGCGAGGAGAGCAACAGCGATTGAGCGATAGATTTGTGTTTTCATGGCGCGAAATTATATCGAGAGCCGGCCCAGAGGCCAAGAGTTTAAGCACCGGCGGAATGCAAGGGATACGGCGTAAATCCGCATCCCTTGTTCGCGTTAACTTTGCAGCACAGGTTAGACGAAAGGTCAGATGGTCAGGTTGCTTACAAGAACATCAGTAAGTACATGCGCTTACTTCCTGCGCAATTCTTCAGGAATTAGTTGGCGCAACCGTACATTTTCCAGGCAGCTGCCTGGGTCTCAGTAGCTTGTTTGCACGCAGCCGCGAGAGATCCTCTGGTCGTTGGCTCGGCTGCCGCCTTCTTCCACGAAGCCCGCAGCTGCTCCCCAGCCGACTTGTAGGCTGCGCGTCCGGCTTCCGGCACCTTCGGCGTGCAGGATTCGTACTTCGTTAGGTAGTCGTCGCACTCAGGGATACCAACTTTGTCGCCAGATGACGCTGTAGTTGATCCAGAATTACTGTTGCTGGTTTCGGTCTTGCTACATCCGATTAGAATGGCAACACAAAGAATAGAAAAGATCAGAAGGGACTTTCTTAACATCGGGTTCTTACTCCTTCTAAGTTCAGCACGCCGCCGAACCCAGATCACGAATCAAGGGATTGATAAAGCGCGGGTATGATACACGAGAAGATGGGAATTCGGCAGTTACCTGATCCGGCCGCTCGCACAGGGCGTCGGTGTAACCGTCTTATCGCGGCAATGGTTGGGCCAGAATCCATTCCATAACCGGATCGCGTCCCGCCCTGTAACTGTCCCAGTCGGGTTCGATTAACTTGTCAGGCATAACGCCCGGCGTGTCCTGGTCCTGAAATTTGTAGTACCGCGACGAATAACTCACCACCAGATGCGAGTTCGGAAGTTTAAAGTCTCCGTGCTCTGAGTAGCCGTTTGG
>DNNE01000016.1:29870-37132 GCA_003487805.1 Blastocatellia bacterium
CGTGCTCTGAGTAGCCGTTTGGCCGCCCGCCGGTCGGTTCTCCGACAATAATGGCGTTCATTTCTTTTCTGAAGTCGATGGTATTGACGACGGCGGCGGATTGTGTCGCGCGACCGGTCACGATGAACAACGCTCCCGGCTTTCGCAAAAGCGAATTCTGTTTGAGGCCGGGCAATAGACGACCGCGCACTTTGGTGAAATCTCCGCCACGGTTCTGCCTCATATCGATCACGACGCGCTGGGGAGAATGTTCTTTGATGGAACTGAGAAGTTCATCGGCGTGCTTGTCGAAAGATTCGCGGTAACCGCGGAAGTTCACATACATTGTTTGCGCTTCCGGCAAGTACGTGAACCAAAACTGCTCGTCGGGTCGCTGCCGGTAAAGAGGCAACTCAGGCGACGCGGATACCCAATCAATTTTCTCGTCCGCGGCCACTGGCTGAATGTCGAGCGAAAACTGTTTGCCTGCCGAATCTGCAAAGGTCCATCGCGCCGTTTTCAGGTCGGGAATTATTTTGAGTGCCTGTAGAATTTCTGCGTAAGGCATAAAGCCGGCGTCCAGCAGACGTACCCAATAATCATTCTCGTGAGCGACAACCTGATCGAGCCTTGCGGTGACGTCCGCAACGCTCAAGTCACCAATCTGAACGACCCTCGCGCCGGCCCCGCGCTTGTAGGCGGATGCGATTCGCGTCACCCGCAACTCTTTACCGAACCAATAGAGGCTGAGAGGGAAGCGATGAAAACCAGTGCCAAAACCACTCAACTCTGTATGCGCGTCGCTGACACTGGCGATGATTCGCATGAATCCAACGACGATCTCGTGTGGCTGAAGATTGGGAATCTGCGCGCTCAAATCGGAAACTGATTTTTCGAATTGCTCGCGCGACACCGTGTGAAAGGCATTCTTATGACGCGCCGGCAGCTCCCTCGCGAGAAACTGTAGATCCTGCTGCCACTGTTGGGGAGTGAGCTGCAGTGAAGTTTCATTCTTCTTTGAGTCCTGGGTGCGGGCAAGAACAAATTGCGCTTGTCCGAGCAACAGAACAATACCCAATGTAATTACGCGACTTCTCATTAGTAGGAAGGATCGATCACGTCAGAAACTCATCCGGCTCGACAATCTTTCCCGCGATTGCTGAGGCGGCAACTACGTAAGGCGACGCGAGATAAAGTTTGCCCGGTCCACTGCGGCCGGGAAAGTTTCGATTTTGCGCGCTGACCGTCACGGTCTCAGCAGTCTTTGAGGCGCCCGGGCCGGCGTTGATGCAGGCGCCGCAACTTGGATCGATCAGTTCAGCACCGGCTTCAGTAAAGATTTCAATGTAGCCTTTCGAACGCGCGTATTGCTTGATCTTCTGCGAACCGAATTGCAGATAAAGATGGACGCCGGGCGCGACGCGTTTGCCGTGGGCCAGCGCGTTCTGCAAGACGCGCGCGTACATGTCCATGTCGGCCATCTTGCCGCCGGTGCATGAGCCTCCATAGGCCGCGTCGATGCGGACTTCTTCTGTCAGCTGATCGATTGGAATTCCGTTGCGCGGATCGCCGGGCAACGCTACCATCGGCCGAATCTCATCGAGATCGATCTCAAAGGTTGCGGCATATTCTGCGTCGGCATCACTGTACAGAAATCCTTTCCGCACCGTTTCCTCGTCGAGCCCGCGCATCGTCACCACATACGCGAGCGTCGCTTCGTCAGGTTCGATTATTCCGGTTGTCCCGCCGGCCTCAACCGCCATGTTCGTCAGCGTTGCTCTTTCGTCCATGGACCAGTTCATCAAATCGTCGCCGGCAAACTCCAGGACCTTGCCGATGCCCTTACTCGATTTCATGTATTCGCTGGCGAGGATGTAGAGCATTACATCTTTGGCCGCGACGTCGCTCCGTTTCTTTCCTTTGAAAACGTAACGCACGGTTTCCGGCACGCGAATGCGAATATCTTTCGTGAACCACGCGTTCGCCATGTCCGTCGAGCCGACACCGAAAGCAAAGCAACCCAGCACGCCCGCCATGCAGGTATGCGAGTCAGTGCCAATCACTATCTGTCCCGGCAGCGCGAGATCCTCGACGACCGCGTTGTGGCAAATCGCTTCCGAGCCGCCCTCAGGATTCTCGCCGTAAAGTTTGATCCCCTGCTTATCAGTAAAACTCTCCTGCGTCGTCGCCAGGCCTTCGGCTCTCTCAAGCAAGCCCATCTCGCGATGTTTCGGCGACATGACTTTGCCAAGGAACGTCAGGTGATCGCGAAAGGCGAAGACGGATTCGGGCTCCGTCACTCTCGCGTCCGGCCCTAAGCCCTGGACGAAAAGTGAAGCTGCCATCGGGGTCACGTACTCGTGCGAGAAGCGAACGTCGGCAACCGCGAAGAGCGCATCTCCGGGTTTGACTGATTCGACGCCGACGGTGCCTGCTTTGACGAAAGCATGACGCGCGATGATTTTTTCGACAATGTTCATCGGACCCGTGTCGGAAGCCCTACGATCTGGCCCGCCCGCTACCGCAGGCGGTTCTGACAAGGCAGGTGGCGATACTTCTCCTGCCAGACGCGCTTTGTTGTAATTGAACAGACCACCGTGCTCGACAATCGATTGCGAGATCGGATCCAGACCTTTCGTAAACTCATCGAGCGCGATTTCCTCGCCACGACGAACGCGATCGATCAATCCAAAATCAGTCGAAGTCAGCAGACCGATGTTCTGCGAATTCTGTCCGTAGATCTTTTCAATGCTTTTCGCGATGACCAGTTGAATGCCTGCCCACTTCTCAGCGTAAGGCGCGGTCTCGCGCGACGACCCACAACCTTTCGATAGGCCCGACACGACGACCGCGAACCCACCGTTCTTAACCTCATCCTTCTTGACCGCGCCGTCGCGCATGCCGACGAAAACGTATTGGCCCAACGTTTCGTCGTAATAGAAACAAACCCAGCCCGGCGTGATCTCGTCGGTCGAGATGTTGCTCATCAACGGCAGAGAGTCTGTGGCCAATGCCTGGGCCAACTCGTCTTCAATCCGGTTTGCTTCATCGCCCGAGGCTTCGAGTTGCCGTCGAATAATTGAAGTGTCTTCCGTTAAGAAGAGTATCCGGCCCTCGAACTTCACTGACTTATTGTTTGCGTTTGCAGTCATTGATTTCCCCACGTAACCTCACCAGCAATTCTTTCGTCATTCATTATAACCGGATACCCTTTGGAATCTGAGTGGCCCAACTCTTCTCGAAATGTCTCGCCAAAAAAGGAGAGCCTATGAAATACATTTTGTCCCTTGCAGCAGTCTTCCTCTCAGCGGCGATCCCGACTCCTGGTCAGGCGCCATCCGCACAAACAGTCCAGTGTTCACTTAAGGTGGCGCAGTCGCCGGCAGTTCGTGGCATAAAGCTGGGAATGAAGGTGGATGATGTGTTGGCATTGTTTCCAGGTAGTCGCGAGAACGAATACATCAAGAGCGCCCTCACGGCTAATCCTGGATTCCCAAACTACGGCATGATTAGTTTCGGCATTGCTCCTTTCCAGTACCCGACCAAAGAGCGATATATTGGTATTAGCCAATTGAGTTTTGTCTTCTTGGACGGGCGGACAGTGAGGTTTTACGTTGAATACGGACGGCCGCCCTGGCCCCGGGTCGACGAATTTATCGACAAGATTTCTGATGCTCTTCAATTGCCGCCGAAGGCTAACTGGACAGCCGACAATCAAGGGCGAAAGAATTTGATCTGCGACGGCTTCCGTATTCGAGCGGCTACTCAAGACCAGCGGGGATCACTCAGTATCGAGACCGATGAGGACCCTTACAAAATCCAACGGGAGCGCAGGGCTGCTGCGGAAGAAAAGGAGCGACGTGAATTCAAACCGTAGGAGAGTCTTCTCCGGCGGCGCAAACAACTGGACTGCTCAAGGGGCCGGCGTCGTCAACAGGTAAACCGCAAACGATGCCAGCCAATGCTCTCCTTCATAATTACCGCTGGAGATGTATGGAAGAGCCGCTTGTGCATGGGCTGTAGCGGATCTGGCGAGGACTCTCCGCGCCGGATCGTTCCGAGGCAAAGCAGCCGCAATGCTGCGCATGCACCAGGCGCGGCTGAGATTCAAACCATCGAGGTGGACCAGTTTCGGATCGGTGCGATCGGTGACGATCGCCGGCTGCACAAGTGATTTGGGTTGATTCGAACCTAGCCCCGGCAGAAACCGGTGGAACCAGCGCGCGAACTCAGATTTGTTCATTACCCGCCGCATTAGATCAGCTTCCATTAACGCCGGCGAAAAGAAATCTTCACCGCCCGGTTCCCAGCCGGCGGGATAATTCACATCGTTTCCAAAGTAATTACGACTGCGTTCGATGATCAGCGGCTCCAGCTTCTTATCACCAACTGCGCGCGCGTAATCGAGCGCAAACGCCAACCCAAACGCCGTATTCGGATGCACTCCGGTGCGAATCGGATAATTCTGCTTGGGAAGAAACGCCAGGTACTTTTCGACGAACGCATCGGCAAGCGGCTTTAAATTTCCCGACCAGCGCCGGCCATCTTCATCGTTCCAATCGTGCAGTTCTTCGGTCAGCTTCAGCAGCCATGCCCAGCCGTAGGTGCGCTCAAACGAAGCGCGATTGGCTTGCTTTAAGTAAGCAACTTCGCCCGTAATATTCTTCTCGCTGAGGTTGGCACTCAGCGCGGCCCGAATTTGTTTTGCTTCAGGCAGGTTCGGAAAGAGACGGAGCAGATGCACGAGCATCCAATGTCCGTGCACCGTCGAGTGCCAATCCAGGCAACCGTAGAACGCCGGGTGCATCGCGCGCGGATTGCGCACATCGTCTTTATCATTGATCGTGTGATCCGGTTTGTTCGGATATTCCTTCTGTACGCACTTCAGCGCGAGCCCGGCGAAGTGCGAAGCTTGGGGTTGAGTGAGATTGGAACCAAGTACGGGCTGGCCTGAAGCGGCCGCTGCGATGAATAGAATAGAAACGACTACCAGCGTCGTCGTTTGAACCGCGGTGATAACGCAATTATTCCTGGCCTTTTGCAATGAGTTTTTGATATTCGAGGATAGCTTCAAGTTCTAAGAGCATTGCGGTTTCAAAATCAAAACCTGCGCGAACGTCAGAGTAAAAGGGGATGTTTCCAACTTGCCATTCATCCAACTTTTTCACTCGCTCAGTCGGAGACAGTCTGAGATTCTGCACAGTTTCGGAGAGATCGACCCCGAAGTCGCGGGCGCGCGCGGCGGCGGTGCCGGGTTGGGGCTCGATTAGCCAACGCTCCGCTTCGGTGTATTCGACTTTATCCATAGCCACAGTCTATCAGAATTCGCTAAACTCCCTGAAGAAACATGAAATTCTCTGTAATCATTCCCGCCTACAATGAAGAGCAATATTTGCCGCGACTCCTGGAATCGATCGAAGTTGCGAGCGCGAACTATTCCGGTGGTCGTGATGAGATCGAAGTGATCGTCGCTGACAACGATTCGAGTGACGCGACGTCGGAAGTTTCACGTGCGCACGGCGCGCGAGTCGTTCACGTGGCGAAGCGTCGCATCGCCGCGGCGCGTAACGGCGGTGCGCGGGCAGCGAGCGCCGACATTCTCTGCTTCATCGACGCTGATTCGGCTATTCATCCGCAAACCTTCGATGCGATTGATCGCGTTATGAAGAGCGGCCGTTATATCTGGGGCGTCACTGGCGCCACGATGGAGAGAACGTCTCTGCCGTTGTTCATTACCTACTGGATGTTCATGCCGATGGTTTTGCTGACCGGACTCGACATGGGTTTGTCATTTTGCCGGCGCGAAGATTTCGAAGCGGTCGATGGCTATGACGAGAGCCGGCTCTACGCGGAAGACGTAAAGTTTCCGATGGCCTTACGCCGCCTCGGCCGGACGAGAGGCCAGCGAATAACGCGTATACCGCAGGTTAAGGCGCTTAGTTGCACGCGCAAGTTCGATCAATTCGGCGACTGGCATTACTTCTGGATGCTGGGCCATGTTTTCAAGAGCTTGATCACTAACAACTGGCACGACGAAAAGCTGGCGGATCGGTATTGGTATAAATCAGGACGGTAAGTGTGTAACGCAAACTGTTAGTTTGCGTCGCAAGCTAACAGCTTGCGCTACATCGGTCGGGCTTCTGACCCTTCCCCTTTCCCTCAACTCGCAGTAGAATCCCGCTCTTCAGAAATCTCTTATGGCGGAAAAGCTACAGACCAAATCGCACGGCAGCGAAGTGCACGAGCGGCTTTGTCGCGCGCGGGCCTTTATCGACGCATGCTACGACCTGCCGCTCGACCTCGACGAGATTTCCAAGCAAGCTTGTTTGTCCCGCTATCATTTTCTGCGCCTGTTTCGCGAAGCGTTTGCCACCACGCCACACCAGTATCTGATGCGGCGGCGGATTGAAAAGGCGAAGGAACTGCTCCGGTCGCGGCGACTGAGCGTGACGGACGTTTGCTTTGAAGTTGGCTTTCAAAGTCTGGGCTCGTTCAGCACCCTGTTTCGCAAATGCGTCGGCGACGCCCCGATCAATTACCGCGAGCGCGAGATGCAATCCCTCAGTAAGGTTCCACCCTGCTTTCTTTACATGAACGGCCTCGGCTTGCGTGACTAGCCGCGACACCCGCACGCGCCGGCTCACAATTCAGCAATTTTCGAGAAGACAGATTCTGCAAAGCTCTCTATGCTCGTTCGTAAATTCCGACGAAGGGAAGCTAAGACCATGATCACAAAAATGTCGCATGCCACTGTTTGGGTAAAGAACCAACAGGAAGCACTCGAGTTCTATCGGGACAAACTGGGCTTTGAAGTCGATACCGACGCCATGATCGGCGACGACTATCGTTGGTTGACGATGAGAATCAAGGGTCAGCCGGGCTTTGAGATTATCTTAATGGAACCAAAACCGGGATACATCCTGGATGAAGAATCGGCCGCGCAATTGAAAGCACTGATGGAAAAAGGTGTCCTCGGCGCGGGCGTGTTTGAAGCGGATGACATCCACAAGACCTATGAAGAGTTAAAGGCGCGCGGAGTTGAATTCAAAGGCCCGCCGGTCACGCAGTCTTGGGGGACCGCCACCGTAATGAAGGACAACTCCGGCAATTGGTTTAGTCTGGGCCAGGACAAAAAAGAAGCTAAAATGATGCCGGGCGAGTAATCGCGAGCTCTGGACAGGATTTACGAGATTTACATGATTAAGCAAAGCCGCTTGTCATTCCAGGTGACTCGGGTAACGTTTTGATCAGTTTCTCATCTTGTAAATCCTGTTAATCCTGTC
>DNNE01000016.1:37467-38141 GCA_003487805.1 Blastocatellia bacterium
AAATCCTGTTAATCCTGTCTAAATTTTTGGTCGAGGTGTGACTGATGCCTAAAACTGCAACCAAAACCAAGTCGATCTATGGCGTTCATCCCGGCGTGTTGATGACGCAGAAATGGGTTGGAGAGCTAAAACAGAAAACCGGACGTTCTTTGGACGAATGGATCAAGTTCATCAGGAAAGAAGGACCACCGACCGCGGAAGCGCGCAGCGATTGGTTGAAGACCCAACACAAGCTCGGCACGAATTCAGCGTGGTGGTTGGCCGAACGTTCTGTCGGAAAAGGCGAAGAGTCCGGCGACCCGGACGCTTACCTGCGAGCGGCTGAGAAGTATGTCGACGAAATGTTTGCCGGCAAGAAGGAACATCTGCGGCCGATTTACGAGGCGCTGCTGAAGCTCGGTTTATCGATGGGCAAAGACACCAAAGCCTGTCCGTGTCAGACGATCGTGCCGCTCTATCGCAATCATGTCTTTGCGCAAATCAAGCCGACGACGCAGACCAGAATAGATTTTGGACTTGCGTTGGGTGACACGAAGAAAACTCCGAAGCGGTTGATCGACACCGGTGGCTTTGCGAAAAAAGATCGAATCACACATCGTTTTGAAATAACTTCACTGAAAGATATCGATGATGAAGTGAGGCGCTGGTTGAAGACTGCGTACGATCGGGATGAG
>DNNE01000135.1:0-245 GCA_003487805.1 Blastocatellia bacterium
CCCACAGGCGCGCCTCCGCCCGATCATGACCGACGGATTCAATGGTGGCAGGAAGCCAAGTTCGGAATGTTCATTCACTGGGGACTCTACAGCGTGCTTGGCCGGCACGAGTGGGTGATGGAAAACGAGGGCATCCCGGTGAGCGAATACGAAAAGCTGGCGCCGAATTTCAAGCCGGTTCCGAATGCGGCGCGCTCCTGGGCGCAGTTAGCAAAACGCGCCGGCATGAAGTACATGGTGATGAC
>DNNE01000135.1:549-725 GCA_003487805.1 Blastocatellia bacterium
GGCATGAAGTACATGGTGATGACTACCAAGCATCATGAAGGCTTCTGCAATTTCGATACGAAGCTCACCGATTATTGTGCGCCGAAGCAGGGACCCGGCCGCGATCTAGTGCGCGAGTACGTCGATGCTGCGCGCGCCGAAGGTCTGCGAGTGGGCTTTTACTATTCGCTGATGGA
>DNNE01000135.1:1022-8731 GCA_003487805.1 Blastocatellia bacterium
TACTATTCGCTGATGGATTGGCATCATTCCGACGGCGCCCAATCGAAAACCGATGAAGCGGCGCGGCGCCGTTTCGTCGACTACATCCACGGGCAAGTGAAAGAGTTAACGACGAATTATGGCAAGCTGGACGTGCTCTGGTATGACGTGGCGTGGCCACTCGATGCGAAGGGTTGGGAATCGATTGAGATGAACACGATGGTGCGCAAGCTGCAGCCTGACATCATCATCAACAATCGTTCGAAGATACCGGAAGACTTTGATACGCCGGAACAACGGATTGAAGCTTCGCAAAATCGTCCGTGGGAATCCTGCATGACTCTAAATGACAGTTGGGGTTATCACAGCGCGGACTTTAATTGGAAGAGTCCGACGACGGTGATTCGCAACTTAATCACCTGCGCGCGCGATGGCGGCAACTACCTTCTCAACATCGGGCCCAAACCTGACGGCACGATTCCCGAAGAATCTGTGCGCATCCTTTCCGCGGTTGGCGACTGGATGGGCAAAAACGGGGCAACCATTCGCGAATCCGATCCTTGCCAACCTCGTCGTGGCAATTATCTGAGTTTCACGCGCAAGGGCAACACGCTTTACGCGCACGTTCATTACTGGCCGGGCGACACCGTGGTGATCGGAAATCTCTTGAACAAAGTTCTGTCGGCCAGGATGTTTGCGACCGGTGAGCCGGTGAAATTCCAGCAGGACGACTTTCGCATCAAGCTAACGGGACTGCCGAAGAAAGCCCCTGACCTGGTGACCACGTTTGCGCTCGAGTTGGATGGCGAGCCGAAACAGGATCACGAAGGCAAGCGTGCAGTGAAACCACGCGCAGGTATTTATAGGTCAGTTTGATCTTTGAAGGCCGGTTTTTCATTTTCCATTTTTCATTTGACATTTATCATCTGTTATTTCGTTTGACGAATATGGTCCTTCGGGCAAGTCAATTGAAAAATGAGAGATGTCAAATGACAAATGGAAAATGATCCTTTGATCGTTGATAGCCATCAGCATTTCTGGGAGGTGGGACGGTTCGACTACCCCTGGATGAGTCCTGAAGTCGAGGTGCTGTGTCACGACTATCTGCCGCCGGCGCTCGCTTCCGTCTTAAATCGTAATGGCGTCGATAAAACGATTGTCGTCCAGGCGAGCAACAGCCTTGAAGAGACTCGCTGGTTGTTGAGTCTATCGGAACACAACGCGTTCATCGGTGGAGTAGTTGGCTGGGTGGACTTACAGAGCGCTGACGTTGCGCAGCAGTTAGATCAGTTTGCGGCGCACCCAAAGTTCAAAGGCGTGCGACATCTGGTCGAAAGCGAGCCGGCGGATGATTGGTTGACTCAGCAAAACACTTTGAACGGGTTGCGTGAGCTTTCGTCGCGCGGGCTGTCTTACGATTTGCTGGTCCATACGCGGCACCTGGAGCATGTGAAGAAGGTCGCTGACGAATGTCCTGAGTTACACTTGGTTGTCGATCACCTGGCAAAGCCGCCGGTTGCGCGCGCTGAGATCGATGAATGGACGCGCGAGATCAAAGAGATAGCGTCGCGTCCGAATGTATGGTGCAAGCTTTCAGGGCTGGTAACCGAAGCAGACTGGGCCAATTGGCGCGTTGAGGATTTGCAGCCTTATGTTGAGAAGGTGCTGGAGTATTTTGGCCCGGCCCGCATGATGTTCGGCAGTGATTGGCCAGTGTGTCTGTTGGCAGCGTCTTACGATCAAGTGCTGGAGTCGTTTGAGATACTGTTGGCCGGCCTTAATGAGAAAGATAGGCGACGAGTTTTCTCAGAAAGCGCGATCGAGTTTTATCGAATTTAAGGAGCAAGCCGTAGCGGCATAGTCGTTTAGTGCTGGGAGCGCGGACGTCCTCGTCCGCACCGCACGATATTTTCACCTAAGAAGGTTTGAGCGTGCTGCGCACTCTATGCGGACGAGGACGTCCGCGCTCCCGGCACTTGCGAAGCTCTCTCCCAAAGGGAGAGGGAATAAGAAAATGTTTCAGACCTATTTCATAACCGGCGCGCAGGGCTGTATTGGGTCGTGGATTGTGAAGGCCCTGGCTGAGCGTGGCGACACCCCGGTCGTTTTCGATCGCAGTGAAGACGCGCGTCGCCTGAATGCGATCATGGAACCGGGTGCACTCGAACGGGTACGCTTTATCGCTGGTGACATTACGGATGTAGCGGCGGTGCGCTCAGCTCTCGAAAGCTCCGGTGCTCGCCGCGTGATTCATCTCGCGGGACTGCAGGTGCCGGCTTGTAAAGCCGATCCGGTAGCCGGCGCCTTCGTGAATGTGATTGGCACGCTTAACGTTTTCGAATCGGCCAAGGCCGCCGGCACTGAGCGAGTCGTCTATGCCAGCTCGGCCGCGGTCTTCGGCGCGGCTGATGCCGACACTCCGGTTAAAGAAACGGCTGCGACAGAGCCGGAAACCCACTACGGAGTCTTCAAGCGCACGAACGAAGGCAGCGCGCGAGTCTATTTTCTGGATCATGGACTGAACAGTGTCGGTCTCAGGCCTTTGACAGTCTATGGGGTGAATCGAGATGCAGGTTTGACGAGCGATCCAACCAAAGCGATGAAGGCCGCCGTCCTTGGCGTTCCGTTTCGAATTCGTTTTAGCGGTGCTACTGATTTTCAATATGTCGAGGACACCGCCGCCGCATTCATTCGTTGTGCTGATCAAGCGCCCGAAGGCGCTCACGTTTTCAATTTGCACGGCGAGACCGTCGAAGTCGAAAGGATCGTGAAAGTTGTCAACCAAAACGCAGGGCGCGATCTGGTGACCTTCGGCGGGCCGCCAATTCCAATCGCGCCGGCGCTGGACGATGCCGCCATCAGGCACATGATCGGCGACTTGCCGTCGACACCGCTTGAAGTTGGCGTGCGCGAAACGATGCGCCGCTTTACGGAGTTGCATGAAGCCGGACAGTTAGATACGAGTGACATAGATTCAGAAATTTCGGCAACACATTAGAGGATTGTTTTGAGTACTTCGATTGGAGCATGGGAAAAACCGGCCGCGCTGGGCGAAACGCGCGCAACGATGCGCGCCGGCGTGTTGTGTGGCGTTGAGCAGGTGGAAGTGCGCGACGTTCCTTTGCCGGTTGCGAACGCGCATGAGGTGATAGTGCGTGTGTCCGCCGTCGGGCTGTGCGGCACTGATGCTCACATCTTCGCGGGTCACGCGAACTACAACACAGATGAGTACGGGCAGCCGATTCCTTTCGATGTCGTTCCGCAAATCCTGGGACACGAAATCAGCGGCCGTGTTGAAGAAACAGGCACTGAGGTCAGTGATCTCGCGCCTGGTGACCGCGTGGTTATTGATCAGGGATTGAACTGTGTAAGTTTGCGGCGCGAAACTCTTTGCGAGTATTGCCGCACCGGCGACTCACATCAATGCGAGTTCTACGCCGAACATGGCATTACCGGACTGCCCGGCGGCCTGGCTGAGTTCATTGCGGTGCCTGCGGTTAATGCGATCCCAATCCACAGCGATCTTAGTTTGACTCTCGCGGCCATGGCTGAGCCCTTGGGCTGCGTTATTCATGCGTCCGATGCGGCGGCGCGCGCCCAGGCGCGCTATCACTTAAATGGAAACTCGAGCGGACGCCAGGTGGAATCGGTGCTCGTATGCGGCGCCGGTCCGGCTGGATTAATGTTCGTGCAGTATCTAAGACGCGTACTCGGCTACGACGGATTGTTGTTGGTGAGCGAGCCCAATTCCGACAAACGAAATCTGTCTTTGCAACTAGGGGCGGACACGACGATTGATCCCGGCGATCGCGATGCGGTTGAGGCGGTCCACGATTATACGGCGGGCAAGGGAGTCGATTATCTGATTGAAGCATCGGGCGCGGGACGAGTACTGGCGTTCATCCCCGGACTGATTCGAAAGCAGGCCACCGTGCTGCTGTACGGTCACGGGCACGCAGGCGTCGATCTCAGTGTGCTGAATAACCTGATGTTTCGCGAGCCAACTTTAATAACCCCGGTAGGCGCATCAGGTGGGTTCGAATCAGACGGCCGTCCTTCGGCGTACGTGCGCGCATTGCAACTCATCGAACAGAAACGAATCGATGTCACTCCGTTCATCACCCACCGTTACACTTCGCTTGAATCTGTGCAGACTGCTTTGGCCACGGACATCCACACGCCGGGATACATCAAGGGAGTAGTCACCCTCTGAATATTGCCGATTTGCAATTGCCGATTGCCGATTGATCGTTATACTCCCGTTGCAGCCTGGCACTTGGCAGTGAGACCGCGCGGCATTGCGCCGGCTCGCAGCGTCTATGATTGATAGCGACCAACAATTGGCAATTGGCAATCGGCAATCGGCAATCAGAGTAGGTCTTTTCGTCACCTGCATCGTCGACCAAATGTGGGCCAGCGTCGGCACGAGTACGGTCGAAGTATTGCGTCGCGCCGGTTGCGAAATCGAATTTGATGAGCGGCAGACTTGCTGTGGCCAGCCGGCTTTCAACACCGGATATCGGGTGGAAGCTCGACGAGTTGCCGAGCGCTTCATCCAATTGTGCGAAGAGAGCAACGCGGAATTCATCGTCAGCCCTTCCGGCTCGTGCACCGCAATGGTGCATCACTACGAAGTCTTATTTTCAGAAGATGAAAAGTGGCGCGCGCGCGCGCATGCAGTGGCCGCACGCATGTTCGAGTTAAGCTCGTTTCTGGTTCACGTACTGAAAGTCGCCGACGTCGGCGCGCGCTTTAAGGGACGAGTGACGTGGCATGATGCGTGTCACGGTTTGCGCGAGTTGGGCGTGCGCGATGAGCCGCGCACTTTGATCAAAAACGTGCGCGAAACAGAGTTTGTAGAGTTGGACAACTCGGACGCGTGTTGCGGTTTTGGAGGAACTTTCTCCGTAAAGTATCCGGAGATATCGACCGCTATCCTGGACCAGAAGATCGAGGCAATTGAAACTTGCGGAGTCGATGCGGTCGTTTCCGGCGATGCAAGTTGCCTGATGCAAATCGGCGGACGCTTGTCGCGAATCGGATCGAAAGTTCGAGTGATGCATCTGGCGGAGTTGTTGGCGAGTCAGTAGTCTTAGCCCTCTCACTCTGGGAGAGGGTTGGGTGAGGGCCTGGTCGGGCACCCATCAGAGAATTATTTGTCTGATTCTTGCGAATCCGAGTGGAAGGAGAAACTCAAAAAATACTTAGTCGAGGCTAAACCCTCACCCCAACCCTCTCCCAAGGGAGAGGGAGTTCAACCACGAGTTTCTCACGGAACTTTTGGGGAATTCGGAGACCTTAAGGCTGGGGCCAGGAAAATTCAAGTCTGATTTGCAAAGCAGGGCATGCTTCTCCCTGACATGAAACATACCCTGCTTCCCTTGCCGTCGGGACGTGCGCGGGACTCTATTCGTGCTCTTGAGTTAACGTCTGTACGTTTGCATACCAAAAAAAGAGACGCGACACAATCGTCATACTTCGAACAAACTCGCAGTTCTGGTGACCTGTGAAATGGTCGGCGGATCCATTTGCCTTAAGCCGACATGGCTTTTATCCTGGTGGGGACGTAGTAATCCAGAATCGCATCGAGGCGATCGAAATCGATCGGTTTGACCAGGTAGTCGTCACAGCCCGCGGCTACGGCAGTGTCGAAGTGATTGTCATATCCGGTGATGACAACCAGCGGCACCTCCGTCAGCCCCAGCTCCTTCCTGAGCCGATGTATTACATTCAGACCGTTCAGACGGGGAAGTTCCAGATCGAGCAGGACCAATCCAGGGTTCTGATGCTGGATGACCTCGACGGCCTGCTCTCCATCGCTTGCCTCCATGACTCGATAGCCCTTAGCGGCGAGCAATGCTTGAAACATCTGGCGGGTATCATCGTTGTCATCGGCGACCAAAACGGTCGGCTTCATGGATAACCGCGGCCTCTGCGAGATTTGGATGTCCGGAGTCCCTGTTCGCAGAGGTTTCTGATCGAACAAAGCATGCTGCTCGCCGAGTGAAGTGCGATCATTGGGGCGCGAAGGGTATTGCATCGTATTGGCGGAAGGTGGATCTTCTTCGCGGAACGCTCCAAGCTTCCTCTCCTTATTAGGTATATCAATTGTCGGGGGGCGGGCTGGCATGAGTATCTACGCCGCTTTGGAGGGTGCGTCTGTACGCAAGCGGACATAGCGGCGAAAAGAGGTCGAGTGCGCGTTTCATCCTCGAACTCACCTGGACGAGGGCAAGACGTTTAGTGCAAACAGGCGCGTGTTAGAGAGGTATCTGCCGCATATTGCCCTCCGAAACCTCCGGTTTTGTGGCGTGATCGCTGTGAGTTCCCTCCGTGAGTTGGACTTAGCCGCCTTAGCTGATGCAGCAGCAGGCCGTCCAATCCGCCCGCAAGCGAAATCTTCACTTGACGCGCCCACCGAATAAGATAGAATCAGGACAACTAGGGCGTGGCTGAATGTCTCGCCCCCGGCACGCCTAAATGGTTGTGCTTAGGAGAGCGGCGACGGGGTGAGGACGTCGCCGCTTTCGTTTTTAAGGTGATACTAACACCGCCAATCGAACTATTATGGATCGGATTTGACGCGTATTTAGGAGTTGGCCCTTAGTGATCAAGCGGACTTCTCACTCCTCTGCCACCCTTGTTCAAGACATGCGTATAGATCATTGTGGTACGGACATCCTTGTGTCCCAACAATTCCTGCAATTCCTGCACTGCCCGGATGTCATAGCCATCCTCCAATAAGTGGGTAGCAAAACTGTGCCTGAAGGTGTGGCAGCTTCCTGGCTTTACGACTCCGCTGACGTAATGGCCCGTTTCACTGCGGTCTGGACGGCATTGTCTGGCGCGGTCTGGCGCGGGCGTCAATTTGGGAGACCAGCGGGAGGCATGCGGGGTATAATACGCCGCATAGCGGACTTAGGCCACACCGGGTGGTCTCATACGTAGTTGGGCGGCTAAAGGCATTAGCATTTCTACTGAACGGAGGCAACGATGGCGAGAATTACCGGGATCGGTGGGGTCTTTTTCAAAAGCAGAAATGACCGTGCCGCGCTTGCGGCTTGGTATCAGGAGCACCTGGGCATTCCACTCGAGAGCTTTGGCGGTGCCGTCCTGAGATGGCCGGACGACAAGGCCGAGGATAAGGGGCTCACCGTGTGGCACATCGCAGAAAAAGAGAGCCAGTGGTTCAGCCCCAGTGACTCATCTTTTATGATCAACTATAGGGTTGACAATCTTGACGAGATGATCGCGCAGCTAAGCGCGGGCGGGGTCGAAGTCGTCGGCGGCCCCGAATCGCATGAAAACGGGAGGTTCGCGTGGATCATGGATCCGGAGGGGAATAAGGTCGAGCTGTGGGAGCCGATGATTTGGGATGAAAAGAATAAGAGCGCCTGAAGTTCTTGGACGGGCCGCCCAACAATTCGTTGGATCGGAGCGCGGGCGCTTCGTTCTTTAAGTTGTGATTTGCTTTGATGGTTGGGTGCTGCTCGCCGCGCCCGGTCAACTCAGACGTTATCCCGCTTCGCTTTCTGAAAACCGTTAAGCAGCGCGAGACTTGTCCGCATGGTGCGCGCGCGCGGCTTCTTCGTAGTTCACTCGCGTGGTGGTCAGCGAACGCCGCGCGCTCCCGTTCCTGGTTACAGAAAATCCATTGCGCGTCACAATCGAGGGCGGAATAACAAATCGTTGGACGCGAGCGGAACCAGCGGGCTTGTCATCGACAACTT
>DNNE01000131.1:0-7475 GCA_003487805.1 Blastocatellia bacterium
GGATGCCAGGTCGGGGCACTAGCCCGACCGTCAGGGAGGGCTCTGCAAATCCTGCATCGGAGCCCTCTCTCACAGTCGGGCTAGTGCCCCGTCTCATCTAATTCAAAAGAAACAGCCGCCTGAAGGCGGTACTCCAAACTCACTTCACGGTCACTGAAATCACTTGCTGGCCGGTGATGACGAATTCGGCGGGCGCCAGCTCTCGCTCAAAAACCTGAGAAAGCGCGAGCGCGGTATAGCCACCCGAGGTTCGCTCACTGTTGAGGGTCGCCACCATGGACGGCGGCAGATTCGGCAACTCGTTCGATCCAATCACCACGCCCGGCGCCGGGCGTAAGAGCTTCAGATACAAACGATCGTTCTTCTTCATCTTATTGATGGCTTCGACCAGCTGTCCCAGTTCGCGCGGCACGAACGATTTCGCTGAAGAAGCTTCCTGCAACGTTGCGCCATCGCCCACCATGATTAGCAATTGTCCTGAGGGCGCGTCGTCAGGAATCTGCATCGGAATCCTTTCAACGAATTGCTTCCCCGAATCCGTGCGAACGTAAGCCTGAATCTCAACTTTGTCTCCGCGCGCGACTTCGGTGCGATCGAGTGAAATCCGTTCCAGGGTGGCCGCGCTTTTGTCCTCGGTCGACGTTACGTCGATTGTGATGCCCTTGATATTGACATTATCGAAACCGCTGCTAAGCAGGGTCTGGGCCGGCGCGGCAATCGAACCCGCCGCCATCAGCGCGGCATTGACCGCTGAGAATCTTCGCTGAATAGCGATAGGCGATTGGCCGTCGACATTAATCGATCCATTGATACTAATCGTAGCTTCACCAACGGACCGTTCGCGCGCCGCGATACTGTTGTAGACACTGATGCTCAGGAGCAACGGCGTCAGATATTCATCGCTGACAATCTCATATTTGAATTGCTCGTCCTGCCCGCGACTGGTGTGCAGCGTTAGCTTTACCGGAATCATTCGCGAGGCATGACCCAACTGTCCGAAGATCCCCGTGGCGCGATCTTGTGAAATTGAGCCGACCATTCTTCCCGGCACCGCGAGCTTGAACGAATTAAAAGTGTTGGGAATAACGGTGACCACCGAACTTTCGGTCATCGGCATGTCCGCGCCGCCCAGACTCAAAAACGGATGGCCGAAAGCGTAGATCTTTTCGCCATCCCGGTAGGTGACGGTGCCCGCGGCAGCGACCGAGTAATCGCCGCGCGCCAGCTCGACGGTTACCGACGTTCCTGGGGTTAGCGTCTTATCATCGAAAGGTTCCAGCGGCGTCATCGCGCCCGCCCCACCGACGCCGGATACAGGCAGCAAGCCACTCGCCGTTAACTGTGCCGAAAACAACGACAGCGTTTCCTGCTTGATTCCACTGAAGACAACCGGTGTCGCGATTGGCTGAATCGTTTGGCCCATCAAAGGCACGAGCGCGGAGTTCGTCGCGACCGGGGCCACCAAAGTAGTTGAAGTTACGCTCTGGCCAGGCAACGAGGGCTTCCATTCCGTGCTGGCCAAAGAACTAAATGAAACTGGTCGCGCTTCGCCGGTGCGCGGTTTCTCGCCAGCCCGCTCAAAGATGTCGATCATTTGTTTGATCGGCGTAATCCCGCAGATTGGTTCCTTTGCGAACGGAAAACTGTAGGCAATAGCGCCCACCAACTTGTTGTCGATGAAAACTGGCGAGCCGGACATGCCGGCAAAGACACTGGTTCTTGCAACATTTTCGCCGGACAATCTCGCGATGATCGTCGACTGGCGCGGACCCGCAAAACCATTCAGGACACCCAGAATTTCAATTCCGAACTCCTCGGGCTCGCTGCCCGCAAAGACGGTGCGCGCGGTTCCCTTCATTCCCGGCCGCAAGTCTTCCAGTGCGAACAGAGGGGTTACGGGCGGTGTGCTCTTCTTATCGAACTTGACCTTTGTTTGCGCCTGCGCAGTCACAATGGCAAACAGAAGAAGAGAGGAGGCGATGGTTGATGTGGTTCGATTGATCAATTGCATGAATTTGATTACCAGGTCGATTGATTCGGATCGGGCGAGTGCCTGCGCCACTATAGCCCAAACAAGCTAAAAAATAATAGCATGACGCCAATGTTGGATGTCGAAGCTTTCATTCTGGTTGGCGGCATGTCGAGCCGCATGGGAAAAGATAAGTCGGGCCTCCGGTTCGGCGACCGATCCGGAGTGGCGCTAATCGCCGCCTCACTTGAGGTTGTCGCTCATACAATTAGGACAGTGGGTGGGGTGGTTACGGACGTCGAAGGATTGCCGAATATTGCCGATGCGCATGACAAGTGGGGACCTCTGGCAGGCATTGAGGCGGCACTTTGTAATTCCAATTCTGAACACTGCCTGATCGTCGCCTGCGATCTGCCATTCGTCACCGGCAAGTTATTCGAGAGGTTGGCTGGGGTAGCTAATCATTGGGACGCAATTGTGCCATTGCAGAGCGATGGTCGCCCGCAGCCACTCTGCGCAATCTATCGGCGCACGCCTTGTCTGACCGCGGCCCGAAAGGCGATCGCCGATGGCGAACATAGCCCGCGCGCTCTGCTGGATCAGATCCAGACGCGATATGTTTCTTTCAGCGAGCTATCGGATCTGGACGGTTCCGAGTACTTCTTTTTTAATGTCAACACGCCTGAGAATTACCAACGTGCACAGCAGATTTTCCGTTTCAGAACCCGGAGCGGTAGCGACCGGATCATAGACTGGACTTGAATGTTAGCATCCGCTCGCGCCCCTCGCGGTTCCGTAGATCACGCCCTCCCTCACGGTCGGGCTACTGCCCCGTTTTCCAGCGGACGATCCCTACTTAGATTTGCACACCCCTGTAATACAGACTGGCAGTTTACGCGCAACCTACCAACTTGCGTTGCACCAAGCGCAACAAGGCACACCCTTCGCATTACATTTTGCAATTCGCTTTGCTTCATTCATAATCCGCGCAATGTCGCGACGATTAATAGTTGCACGTAAGCTGCTGAAAGCACTTTTGCCGATAGTCCTGCTTATCGTGTTCGCAGTCGTAGCGGTGTGCGCCTGGCTGGTTTACGGAATCACCCGACCACCGCGCGCGGCATATCTCGTCACGCCTCAGAGCTTCTCGAAGGTGACCGGGCCGGTTCTAAAAGGAACTGATGTTAAATGGAAGAATCATGACGGAACGGACGCCCGTGGCTGGTTGATCCCCGGAGCTGATGAGGCGCCGGCAGTGATCCTGCTGCACGGTTACGGCGCCGATCGATCATGGCTGCTAAACCTCGCCGTCAAACTTAACGAGACCACAAACTTCACTGTACTCTGGCCGGACTTGCGCGGACACGGCGAGAATCCGCCGGTGAACTGGACCTCGTTCGGCGCACTGGAAGGCGATGATGTGACCGCGGCGATAGACTATTTGCGCACTTTGAAGACTGCCGGGGGCAAGCCGCAGATTGGTTCACGCGTAGGTGTTTACGGAATTGGGCTTGGTAGTTATGGGGCGCTCGATGCCGCGACACGTTATCCCGAGGTGCGCGCGGTCGGGTTGGACTCGGCGCCGGCATCTCCCGAGGATCTGGTGCAGGCAGCCACCGTCAGCCGCACCGGAATGAACAATCGTGTCTTTCAACGGCTGGCCTATTTCGGCATGAGAATCTACAGCTTCGGAAAATTTCCTGGAAAGACCTCCTGTGACCTGGCCCACTCGCTCGGCGGCGACGTGCACGTTTTGTTATTGGCAGGCGTGCAGGGCGAACCCGGTCGCCAATCAACCCTTGATCTGGCCCGCTGCCTCAAGAGTCCTCCCGAGGTAAAAAAGGATCTGACACTGACCGGTGCCAATCTTCCGTCTTCAACCGGCGAGCAGGAAGAAGCTTACGATCGGCCGGTGATCGAATTCTTTGATAAGGCGTTGAGATAGCAGGCATCACGAAACCTTCATTGAGAATCGTACAAATCGTAAGATTGATCCCAGCTTTTCCAGTTCCTGGTTTTAATGAGTTCTACCCATGACACTGAAAAACAGACTAGGAATCGGTGTGGCGACTGTAGGGGCGTTATTCTCAATAGTAGCCGGTACCTTTGCTCAGGTTAGTTCAAAGGAGCCTGGGTGTCGCCTCATTGATAAGAACCATCCTGCCCAGTTTATCTTGTACGAAGGCAGATATGAGTCGGCATCCGAACTAAAGTTGCGCCTGCGAAATAATAGCGACTGTGCCATCGTGGTCGAGACTGACGATGTAACCCCAAAGCAACTGATAATAAGACCGGACGGCACCTCCAGATTTGAATCGGTTACGGGCTCCAGAGATGGGGTCACACTTCAACTTCACTACCTCGTGCAAAGCAGGCAGCGTCAATTGCCAAAGCAAGCGTACGGTTGGGGTGACTCGGTCTTCACTTATCGAATCAATCCCGGCCAATCTGTGATCTTCGCGGTGCCCATAGATAGTTTCAAGAAACGCTTCGATGTATCAGTTCCTTTCAATTACGCTTGGGAAGGTGACGTCTCAATCGGTATGGGTGCAGGCGGAGTTATTCACCGGGTGTTCTTGCTATTTGATGACCTGCCCCCGGACGCTCTGCGCGAGGCGCGGCGACAGTAATGACTTAGACGGGGTCAGACTGCGATTTTTGCGATTCTTCATAAACCCCGATAACTATCATTGAACTCTGACACGACTGATGAAGCAGTTGCTCATTTGATCTTCACAAGAACTAAAGCAACTCGGCCGTTGTCCCCGATGATCTCGGAATTGGCTTGCTTCAATGTCGTAAGTTGTGCCTCGTATTCAATCGGCACCAGACACAAAACGGAACCGCCGTTCCTCTGCGCCGCTTCGATCACCTGGGTGGAGCCTTCAAATTTCACCGGTTCACCATCGCTTCCATACTTGATGCGATTCGCTGCATAGAATTCCGCTGTTCGTTCGACGGTATGCAACTGCAGGACTGGAGCGTTGGCGTATCCGCGCGCCTCCGCGGCTGCCAACAAATCGCGCACAGATTGAGTTCTGGCGATGACGGGCGCCGCGCACTTCAACCCAATGGCCGCCGTGGCAAGCGCTGCGATCGAAATCATCAGAAACAGTTGATGACGTACCTGAGGTTTCACCATCGCCAGCGCGCCAATTGAAATTAAGGGAAGGGCGGCAAAACCAGAGCACAAAAGGTTGAGCTGAGAATTTCGATGTGTGTACCAGAAGCCGGCCGCCGCGATAAAAACCAAGAGCGCTCCCGTCAATCTCAAGACTTTCTCGCCCCGTCGTTCTCGACAGAAACAAGCGATGCGTTCGCCCATCAGCAACGCCGCGCCCGGAAGCGCCGGAAGAATGTACGCGGTTAGTTTTGATCCCGAAAAAGAAAAGAAAACGAGCGGAACGAGCAACCAGACAAGCGCAAACGCGCGCGCACGATCGAGCGGCAACTGGCCACGCCAGTTCCAGCGGCGCACCGAAACAAAGCTTGCGGCCAGAACGATGGTCCACGGCAACGCCAGACCAACCAGCACCGGCAGATAAAAATAGATCGGAGCGGGATGGTGATACTTGTTAGTGACAAACCGCGCGAAGTGATGCTGGATGATGAATTGATCGATGAACGTCCAGCCATGCTTTGCGATCATCGGGCCATACCAAACAGCCGCGATTGCGAGCGATAGCGGCAATCCCCAAAGAAAACTCTTCGCGAAGCGCGCAGTAGGCGACTCGCGTCGCGCGACGAAATAGATCGCGACGACACCGAAGATAATTACAAAACCGATCAGTCCTTTGGCCAGTAAGGAAATGCCGGCGAAAAAATAGAACGCGATCAGCAGTGAATTTGTCGGGCGAACCCCGTCGTTACCACCACCCCACGCGGGTTGCCCGCGCGGGGACCCCGGTTCGCTCCGGGTTCTGACCTCAAACACAAAAAAACAAGCCAGTGCCCCGCTCACGGTCATCGTGAGGACGATGTCGAAGCTAGCGCCGCGTGAAAGACTGATAGCTCCGATACTGGACAACCAAACGAGGGCACTCCATCTGCCAAGGCCTGTGTTCGCTGCGCGAGCTTCTCCGCTACTGCGGTCGTTTCGATTAGCTTCGTCGACCGCCCTCCCGATCCAATAAACGAAAACGCCCGTCAACAGACCGCAAATCGCGGGTCCCAATCTAGCCGCGTACTCGCTGACACCGAGCACGCGATAACTCAACATCATCATCCAATACAGCAGCGGCGGCTTCTCAAACCATGGCAAGCCACCGAGCGTCGGCGTAATGAAGTCTCGACGCACAAGCATCTCGCGCGCCACTTCGGCGTAGCGCGGCTCGTCCGGGCCGACCAGCGGAAAAGATCCCAGTCCCCAGAGATAAAACCCTGCGATGGCGACGAAAAGCAGAAGCCAAGCTCGCTTGGCAAGCGCTGAAAGTTGCAAGTATAGTCGCTCCGAAAAGTAGGCAGTACGCAGTAAGCCGTGAGGCAGTCGGTCGTGTTGCTGCCTTCTGCTTTCTGCCTACTGCCTTCTAATGCTGATAAGCTAATTCAAAACAGAGCAACAATACAATCGTGGCCTTACGAACTGCAGTCATCGGCGTCGGACATCTGGGAAAGCAGCATGCGCGCATTCATGCGACGCTCGCGGGTGAGGGTCGTTCGCAATTCGTCAGTGTGTGCGATATCGATGACGCGCGCGCAAACGAAATCGCTCAACAGCACAACGTCCGGGCAGTCGCGAATTGGCAGACGCTGATTGGAAGCATCGATGCCGTAAGTCTCGCCGTTCCTACCGAATCACATTGTGAGATCGGCTGCGCGCTGCTTGAGGCAGGCATTCACGTACTGGTTGAAAAGCCCATCGCGCCTACACTCGACGAAGCTGATCGAATGATTGCAGCGGCGAACAAGAGCGGCGCGATCTTACAGGTGGGCCATGCCGAGCGCTTCAATCCGGCCATGATTGCGCTGCGGCCCCATGTGCGCAGCCCCGTCTATTTCGAGATCCACCGCATCGGACAATTCACCGCGCGCTCTTTGGACATCGATGTCGTGCTCGATCTGATGATTCACGATCTCGATATCGTGCAGTGGCTTGTTGGGGAAGAAGTAGAAGTTACTGCGATTCACGCAGTTGGAATTGCCATTTTGACTGACAAGGTTGACGCGGCGAATGCGCGACTGGAGTTTTCTTCGGGGGCAGTTGCAAATATTACGGCATCGCGAGTTGGCGGCACTGAAAGGATCAGGAAGATGCGTTTCTTTCAACCGCATGATTACATCGCTATCGATTACACAACAAAACGCGCTTCGGTGAGCAGTCTTGCTCCGCCATCGGCGGATGGCGAGTGGCCGGGCGTTCATGTGAAGAATCTCGATGTTATCGATATTGAGCCGCTGCGCGCTGAGATACTTGCGTTTCTTGAGGCGGTGCGTGATGGCTTACCGTCGCCCGTTTCTGGACTCGAAGGCAGGAATGCCCTGGCCCTGGCCCTTCGAGCCCTCGAGG
>DNNE01000131.1:7811-8345 GCA_003487805.1 Blastocatellia bacterium
GCGTAAGCGCCTTGGGCAAAACGACGAATGTTCGATGAACTTTATCGGTTTGTCAGACACACGCATGATCTCGCGCAACGAACAACTTTCATCTTTTCTCACCGAGCACATTCAGGCGGGCGATTTTCCTTCTGCAGTCTACCTTGTCGCCCAACGAGGCGAAGCAGTTTTTGCTGATGCCTTGGGCCAGTCAGTGGTAAATCCATATCGCATTGATTCCCAGCTGGACACCATCTACGATCTTGCTTCGCTTACAAAACCTCTGATCACTGGCATGCTCTGCGCGCGACGAATCGAAGCCGGCGAGCTGACTCCGGATAGCTCTGTCTCCCATTACCTGCCCGAATTCGATCGCCCCGATAAAAATATGATCACGGTGCGAGAACTGCTAACTCACACTTCCGGACTGCCGGCCTGGCGCCCTTTGTATATCCTTGCTGAGAGCGAACCGGAACGAACGCTAGGTGTGATCGCCAATCTGGATCTGGAATACAAACCAGGCACACGAGTCGTCTATAGCGATCTCGGTTTTAT
>DNNE01000205.1 GCA_003487805.1 Blastocatellia bacterium
GATTGAGAACGTTGAGTCTTTATCCCGCTCGCTACCGCTCGCGGTTCTGTAATGTTATGTCCACTTCGCAACGAAAGACCGGACGACTTTTTTGTGCAAAGCCACGCCGCGATAGATTTGAGAGCCATGCAACCGTCTTCTCAGGCGGCCTTCAATAATCTCGCCATCACAATCAGCGCACCGAGATGATTCGAGTTGTGATCGGCCAGCACCAGCGCTTCGCGTAGCACTGTTTGTCCCGTTCCGTGAGGAATCTCTGCGAATAGATCGGTAGCAGGATCGCTTATGAGATCCGAAAACGCTGCCAGGTCGTTCCGAAACTTCTCGGCAGTTTTATTCCACAATTGTTCCGTTCCTGGTTCGCCGTCATCAGGCCAATAACCCTTCGGCCATTCAGGTGAGACGTGCTTTGCATCGCGCGAGAATTCGAGGATGTCCCATTGCGCGATTCGCATGTGCTCGAGCAGTTGCCATGCGGTGTAGGGAAGTCCGGCGATACGCTGCCCGCATTTCTCAACCGGAAAGTCCTTTACGAAATCATCAAAGCTGGCATGTGCGTTACCGCCCTTGAGCAGTGAGATGAGTTGCTCGCGAAGTGATTGATCGTTATTGGATTGGTTCATTGATTCATTTACTCATTTCTTCATTAACTATCTGTCCGTGTTGAATCATTATCAAATGAATCAATGAGTCAAAGAGTCAATGAGTCAATGAACCAATGATTCAATTCCTTTTCCTGCTAATCCGGTAAGCATCGTAGCGGCACACGGCGGAATAATCACAAAACTTGCACGTATGTTTTCCCAGCGAAGGCTTTACTCTGAAGTGACCGCCGCGCATGCCGTCGATGAATTCCCAAATCCGGCTGGCTACGTCGCGCCGGATTCGCTGCCACTCCACATCATCGAATTTGCTGATGTGACTCGTGACGTTCGTACAGTCGGCGAAAGCCGCCCGGTATAAACCCTGATTGAGACGCGCGCCTTTGCCACGCAGCGTGTAATATCCGCCGCCACCTAAATCAAAATTCGGAAGAAATAATTGTTCGAGCGCGGCGAGATAGATTGGAATCTGCATCTGACGGCCGCTCTTCAAATCGTCGAGACTCGCTCCCTTCGACAGCTTGTAATCGTAGGCGATCGCCAGGCCTTCATCTTCATTGACATCGACGCGATCGATCTGTCCCTGGATCAACGCGACGTCGGCCGCCGCTTCAGCGCGCTCCAGTTTCAAATACTGTCTGGTTGAGTTCGGATCGCTCGCTTCAGAGGTCCGCCCGAAGGCCAATTCGAAATAGGCAGGCCGCACGCCGCGGGCGTTCGTTTTTTCCTGAAGCCGCAGCTCATAAAGCAACACCTGATCGAGAATCAGCTTCCGAATCTCGCAATCGATTTTCCAGATGCGCTCGTTGAGCGGCGGCACTTTGTCTTCATGCTCTTTGAAAACCTGATCCGCCGTCTCTCGTATTTCGTCGCGCAACTCTTCGCGATCATGCGAAGGCAGATACTCGCCGCGATGCTTTTCAAAGAAGCGACGCAAAATATCGTGCAACAACTTTCCCGCATCGATCGCTTGCAGATCCAGTGCGGCTTCGCTGCGCGGCTCGATACGCAGCACGCGATTGCCGAAAAATCTGAACGCACAGTTGCCGTAGGTGCTCAAACGACTGGCGCTGTAAACATGCTCAGAGCCGAAATGCCGGGCCAGCATCAGACGGAGATCATCATTCGTGATTTCTCCGTCGAATGGACCAAACCATCCGCCATGTCGCTGATGCTCAATGTCGATCCGGTGTTGTGCAGAAGGTGAGATGTAACCGCGTTCCGCCGCGCGCGACAATAAGTCGCCGGCGAGCGACTGTGGCAGTTTCGCACCCAGTGCATCATGGCCTTGCGCCTCCGCCTGTCTTACTAAAATTGTTCCCAGCTCGGCCGCGCTTGATGCCGCGAATGGATCGCGCGCGTCGACGTCGCCGCGAATCTGTTTCATACCAATTTCGGCCGGAGCGATCGCGCGCCGCAATTCCTCGATGTAATACGATGCGACGGTTTCGGCTCCATCGCTCAAGGCCAGCGGCCGCGTCAGATACAGCCTGTCAGTTGCGCGGCAAGCCGTCTGATAAAAATAGTGCTCTTCCTTCAATAAAGTGTCTGTAGAAATGTCTTCGAGGAAGATGCCGTGTTTTTGCAGCCGCACGCGTTCTTCGTGCGGATAAAGCCAATCGCGCGACGTTCTTAAAGGAAAGCCGCCTTCGATCATTCCCGCGATGAAGACAGCGCGAAAGCTGAGGCCCCGCACGTCGGTCGCTTCCAGCACGCGCAGGCCATCGCGATTTGGTGCGCCGATCGAAAGAGTTTGAGCATTCAAACACCGCTCAACTTCATCGATAAAACTCGATAACGCGATTGGTGTCAGAAGCCCGCGCGTAAGCAAGGGCTCCTTACCCAGAGTTGCCCTCCCTAACGATCGGGCTTCTGACACATCGCCTGCATATTTGAAAGCTCGCACCGCGGCGGAGATCGCGCGACGCAAACTCTCACGACCACGAACATCCAGGGTCGCCTGGGGAATGTCGTTGGCTCCGGGCTTTCGCTCAAAAGGAACGTTCACCTGGTTTGAAAACTGCAACTGATCGAGCAGCAGCATCAGCGCGAGCCGCAATTCTTCGACCGTGCCTTCTTCCGGCAGAGCCGACAGCAGGTGCTGCAAATGCTTCATCACCAGAATCGTCCAGGCGATGGCGGCGGGATGGACCCTCGCAGGTTTCTTGCGCCGGTCGATTGCCGCTTCGTCTTCCTGCGGCGCTTCGTCTTCAGCAGTCGCCGCCGGATCGTCTGACTCTTCACCGGCGATCAGCGTCTGCGCCGCCTCAGCGGAAGGGAAGACCCTGATCAATTTCCGGGCCCGCTCGATCCATGCGCTGACGCGCAACTCGCTGCCGACGTATGCGATCACATTTTCCAGGTCATCCGGTTTCCAGCTTCCAATGCCGAGCGCGGCGCGCAGCTTTTCGTTTGATTCATCCGGCTGGTTCGCATCGTTGAGCAATGACGCATATTTTTCGTCGAACGTCTTTGCGAGTTCGTCGAGATTTTCTTTTGCCGGACGAAAGTAGTCGGTCTTGATCAGGTGAGCGATATCGGTGCCTCTTGGGTTCCTGGCGCTCTCTTGCGACTCTTTTAATAGCAGGAAGAGTTTGCCGCACGCGCGCACGGCCGGGACATCTTTGGCTTCAACCCGGCGCTCGAGATTACAGGGAATCGACTCGTCCGCGAACACGCGCACAATCGTGTCCGAGTATGAAGCTCGCTCGCGCACCACCAGAGCGATGTCTGACAGTTGGTAGCTATCAGCCAGAACCAGGCGCTTGATCTCTTTGGCGATCGATCGAATTTCAAGTTCGCGGTCCGAGCATTCGAGCAGCTCGTAGCGCGAATTGTTAATTTGCGATTGCTCGTTTGGTTCGGCACGCAAGTTAGCAACTTGCGCTACATCTTCGGCAACTTGCGCGACGTTGAACAACCTCGTGCGTAATCGCGAGGTCTGATCTTTGGCGGCGATTGAGTCTTCGCTCGTCTCGATCTCAAACGGCGCGATCGACTTCAGATGATCGATAGTCGACGCAAACGGTCGAAAGATTTCCTTGTTCCCATCGTCGTAATTCAGATTGACGATCACGTTTGGTATTTGCGGGATCAGATACTTCAAAATCTCACCCTGCACCGGCGTGAAATCAAAGAATCCGTCCAGCACCAGCAGCTCGATCTGGCCCAGCCAGGGAATTGAGTAGCCCAAATTGTTAATTTGCGATTGCTCTGGCTCTCGATCGAATGATCGCAAGTTAACAACTTGCGCTACATCGCCGCGCACTAACTGCAGGGCCGCCAGTTGGTCTGCATCTGCATCGGTCAAGCTGTTTTGGTCCAACGCTGCTGAATACTTCTCATAAATCAGGGCAACGTCGCGATCGAAATCGAGTTGGGATTTTGGACTTTGGACTTTGGACTTTGGATTTTGGACTGCGTGTTCCTCGGCACGCTCTGTTACGACCTGTGTGAATTCCTTTGCCGTCTTTCCCGCCCGCTGCAGCTCGCCGATCAATGACCCGATCGTGTTAACACAACCATTACGATTCGCCAGCGGTTTGATCGCTTTCAATTGTCCGCGCGCACTTAGCTGTTTGATGATTTGCGAGATCAGACTGAGGCGCAGCGGCAACTCTTCGCGATCGATGGGCGTTCGGGGCGCGAGCCGTCCATCCGGTGTCAGAAGCCCGCGCGTAAGCAATCCCGACGCGTCGGGACTCCCTGACGGTCGGGCTTCTGACAGGATTCTTCTCACGAACCCGCGAAACAGATAGACCGGAAACTCGCCCCACACCCCAGGCGCGGCTTTTCCGTCGAGCAATTTTTCAGTAACGAGATCGAGCAGCGGATGAGAGGCGGCGATGTAAAGCAGTCGATCGGCTTGTCCGTTGGCGATGTACTCAGCACATCGCGTCAGCAACGAAGCGCGATTGTTTCCGAGGATTGGGCCTAACCAGATTTCTCTTGCCACGCCTATCTCTCACCCGCGCCGGCGCTTTTCGAATTGAGTAGAGGGAATAAATCATCGTCCGGCTCGTCAGGCTGCGGCGCCACCAGCTCCGGAAATAATCCGCCCTCGTCGAGAGTCAAGGCGCGCGTCGACTTGTCGATGGGCTCTGCCGTTTCGATTTCGTCGCCGGCAATCGCACCGCGCTCTTTGAATTTTCGCGCGGTTACCAGCACTCGGGCTTCGAGCGAGCCTACGCCTTTGTTGTATGACTCAACCGCGCGATCCAGACCTTTGCCGATGTCGGCAAAATAGCTGGTGAAAGTTCGCAGGCGATCATAAAGATCCTTGCCGAGTTTGCTTACCTCATGCGCGTTCGCGGCCATCTGCTCCTGGCGCCAACCGTAGGAGACGGCCTTGAGCAGGGCGATCAATGTCGTCGGTGTGGCGATGATCACTCCCTGGTTGACGCCGTCTTCGATCAACTTCGGATCCTGCTCTAACGCAGCGCTGTAAAAGTTCTCGCCGGGTAAAAAAAGCAGCACGAACTCCGGGGTGGGCTGAACGGTTTCCCAATATGACTTCTTGCTGAGAGCGCCGATGTGTACGCGCACCAAACGAGCGTGCTCTTTCAAACATTCAATGCGAACGTCATCATCGGTTGCCGAGATCGATTGATAGAAAGCTTCGAAGGGAACCTTCGCGTCGACGACGATGGTCCGGTTACCCGGTAATCGCACGATAACGTCGGGACGAATACGACTGTCCTCGGTAACTACGGTCTCTTGTTCAGTGAAGTCGCAATACTGAATCATTCCCGCGAGTTCCACGACGCGTCGCAGTTGAATCTCACCCCAGCGCCCGCGAATGTGCGGCGTGCGCAAAGCCTTCACCAAATTTCCGGTTTCGCTTTGAAGCTGGAGATGGGAGGTAGCCAGCGCGCGCACCTGTTCGCGCAATTCGGAATAAGCGCCGGCCCGGGCCTTTTCAAGTTCGCCGATCTTTCCGTCGACCTTTTCAAGGGATTCCTTCAGCGGCTTGACCATTTGATCGATGGCTTGTTGTCTTTGATCGAGATCGCCTTTGGCAGTTACCTGAAATTTTTCCAGGGTCGCGCGCGCCAGATCGAGAAAAGATTGATTGTTGTCTTTCAACGCGTCGCGCGACAGCGCTTTGAATTTTTCCGAGAGAGCTTCAGCGGCCTGTTTGAAAGATTCAGATCGCTCCGCCGCGGCGCGACGCTCGCCTTCGAGGCCGGCGCTCAAACGCGCGTTCTCGATGCGCAGCGCTTCGCCGCCGGCGACTTCTTTGTCGAACGCTTGTTGAAGCTTCGACAGTTCATGCTCTTTGGCCGCGAAGCGCTCATTCAAAGTGGCAATTTGGGTTGCGCTCTCTGCTTTGCCATCCGTGAAGGCCCGCTTTGCTCGCGCACTTACAACTAACCAGGTAATCAGCGCGCCAAGCGTGGCGCCGGCCAGCAGGATAAGAATGGGAATCAAATTATTCATTGAAAGTTCAGTTTATCAGAAGCGTTGCAAAGATGAAACAGCATCGCAGGGGCGGAAAGTTCCTGTCGTACTCCAGGCGGCGCAATTATTTTTTCAGTTCGGCTTCGCCCCTGGCTGTGCCGATTAGTTGTGTCGTCCGCTCCGTAATGCTCGGCAAAGAGACCGGAATACTATCGCCCGCCAGTTCTGTAGTCTGTGAACGTGATAGTTGGTCGCGCGTCTCGTCCGGACGCGGTAGTTCTTTCGGCGAGGACAAGCCGTCGCGCAGCGCGGCAAGGACGCCATAACCGGCGGCGGCAGCTCCGCCGATCAGCAGAAAAGATGACAGTGGTCCAAGAAACTTCGGCAGGTCGAAGGCCCTGCCACTAACCAACATCACCACGCCAATTAGCAGAATCAGACAACCCCACATCATCCAGCGATACATGCGACGAAGTATTGCGCGGTCGCTTTCCAGCTTCGCCAGTTTCGCTTCAGCACCGGGGCTGGCAGCGACGAGTTGGCTTACCGGCTCAAGACTGAACCCACACTTGCGACAGAATTTTTGCTCCAGCGAGCTTTCGTTTCCGCAACCGGGACAATGCATGAGTTAAGCCTCGAAAGAACTGTCTATCCACAGATTACGCAGATT
>DNNE01000094.1:0-3806 GCA_003487805.1 Blastocatellia bacterium
AAGCCCTCACCCCAACCCTCTCCCAAAGGGAGAGGGAGTCAACCTGTACCACTACCAGTTTTACTGCGGAATGGACACCCGGCTGGATTTAGAGTTCGCGGCCATATTCCTTCTTGATTATGCGGTAACACTTGCACGCCACCGCGGCCAGGCCCGCCGGTTTGAGAATTGTGACCATGCCGCGAGAGTAACTGATCAAGTCTTGCTGTTGAAGATTGCCGGCCGCTTTATTTACGCCCTCGCGTCGCACTCCCAGCATGCTGGATAGAAATTCTTGAGTAATTCGAAACTCATTGGCTTCCATCCGGTCGCGAGTCATCAACAACCAGCGGGCGAGGCGGGCCTCAATCGGATGATACAAGCTACAGACAGAAGATTGAGAAAGCTGGGCCCATAATGAATAGGAGTATCGTCGCAGCAAACGCGGTAGGGAACTGCCGTTGTTGGCCATACTTGTCAGAGTCGTAGCCTTCATTCTCAAGGCGGAACCCGCGCCCTGGACCATGGCACGATTAGGCGAGGTCTTGACTCCCATGAAGACAGGCATCCCCGCCATGCCTTCCCGGCCAACGATTCCCACCTCGAGCATGCCGCCATCGTCCACATCGGCAAGCAAAGAAATAATTCCGCTGGTGGGAAAATAAACGTGACGCACCAGAGCGCCGGGCTTGTAGATCAAATCGCCGAAGATCAAAGGGAACGGTTCGAGGCCGGGTAGCATCTCTCGATATTCATCCTTCGGCATGGCGGCGAGAAGCCGGTTAGTTGGCGGCGTAGTGAGGGTACGTGGTTTTGACATCTATGGACTCCTCGTTCCGATTGTGTCGTTCAAAAAGAACAAATTGCTGAGATCAGATATGAGCGGACCCCAGGTTAGATGGATGACTGACATGGCATTTTCCTTTTCATTCCGGTTTTGCAGTTTTTCGGCCGTCTCTGGGCTAGCACAAACGGCACTGGAAAGAGGGTCGTTGGCCTGATCTCGGGTGTCGAGGGCGATTTGCCTGGAAATGACTGTGGTGACTATATAACTCGCGGGCAACGGCGGTCTGTGCGCCAACACACAAAGCCGAATTAGGCGAGGAAGAAACGGCAGAACCCCATAAACTGTACGTGGCGTGTGTGTGTGTGTTCTCTTATATGTGTGTTGACGCACAGACCGGCAACTTCGAGCCGATCTAAACTCTCGACCATCCAGACAATTGTGACAACTATGCTGGCCGAGTCCCGATCGCGAATTCTGTGCGTAGACCACGATGAAAAATCCCGAGACCTGTTGAGCACGCTCATGAGGTTCTCCGGGATTGAAGTCGAGGCAGTCGCGACCGCGACGCAAGCCTTGTCGTTGATTCAGAAGGAATACTTCGACCTGTATGTGCTGGACACCCGTTTACCTGATCTTGATGGGTTTGAATTGTGTCGACGTCTGCGCGACGGCAACCCGCGGGCGCCGATTCTCATCTTCTCCAGCGCGGCCGATGAAATTGATAGGAAGAGAGGCATCGAGGCGGGAGCCAATGCATACGCGATCAAACCTAATGTTGATGAGCTGTTCGGAAGCATCGCGCAGTTCGTTCTTTACGCGGAGCGCGAGGCCGCCTGAATATCCACGCTTGCCGTTCAACTGTAAGATTCTGCGAGATTCTGCTGTTGAGTTGCGCAGGTTCGCGCACCGCGCTCGAATAAACAATGTTTGGGCCTCCAAAAATTAAGCCAAATTTCCAGGTATGTTGGACGGGCGGAATCCTGCAGTGTGCGATAGCGCGCATTGCCATCTACTCTGCATCTCGCAAGAGATCAGAAAGCCAGTGTGATTAAAAGGAGAAAGTAATGAGACTAACAAAGTTAATGCTAGTGGCGACACTGACGGCGCTTGTGGCTATGTCTGCGCCATGGATCAGCAAATCAACGGTGCATGCGAAGGCCGACAACGACACTGCGAATCGGCTTAACGCTGCGGCTGATGTAGTGAGCGACATGATGGGTGCGCCGGACAAGGGTATCCCGAAGGATCTGCTGGACAAGGCAGCCTGTGTGGTGGTCGTGCCGAGTGTTAAGAAAGCCGCGTTTGTAATCGGCGCTAAGTACGGCCGAGGCTTTATCGTGTGCAGAAACAAGAGCGGGCGCGACTGGTCGGCACCCGGCGGAGTGAGAATCGAAGGCGGCAGCTTTGGGCTTCAAATCGGCGGATCTTCAACTGATGTCGTGATGTTGCTGATGAACCAGAGCGCGATAGACAAGCTTCTTTCCAGCAAGTTCACCATCGGGGCCGACGCCTCGGCGGCAGCGGGACCGGTTGGTCGTACTGCTTCGGCCCAGACCGATGCGCAGCTGCACGCCCAGTTGCTTACCTACTCGCGGGCGCAGGGACTATTCGCGGGCGTCTCACTCGACGGCGCGACTTTGCGACCGGATGATGACGCGAATAAAGACATGTACGGCAGGACAATGTCCAACAGAGATATCGTGCTGACAAACTTGCAGGCGCCGTCGACTGCGGCCAGATTGATCGCGGAGCTGAATAAGCATTCCAGCCGTAGGGTCAACGAGTAATCAAGCCGGGAACATCCCGATGGTGTTGTGCATGCGACCAGGCGGAATGCGCAAGCGCATCCGGACGAGTGAGCGATCGGATTACGTCGAAGGGGCCTTGCCCAAAAAGTGGTACGGCGGAAAGAGACAAGCTAATACTGGGAGCGCGGGCGCCCGCGGTCCCAGTACTAACCGGTTCGTTCCAGATCGGATCGACTTCTTGGGCAAGGCCAGTCGAAGGGGTTAGTGCATATTGAACGGACCGCCGGGCGGTTCCGGTGTCAGCTCCGGACGCGAGGAATCTTGCAGGACCTCGTGCAACTCCAGAACATTTGTCTTGAAGTATGCGTCTCTTGGCAGCGTGCCTGACTGGGCGTGGCCCTTCACAAACTCATCGGAGCGAACCCAGTTTAGAAAATCCTGCCGGCTGTTCCAGATCGTAAACACCACATAAGGATCGCCATCGTTGACGGGGCGCAGTACCTGGTTCGAAACAAAGCCTTCCATCTTATCCACAAGTCCAGCTCGCTCTCGGAACACTTTCTCAAAAGCGTCTGCGTACTCGGGTTTCACATAAAGGCGATTAGCAACAGTTATCATTCGCGTCTCTCTTTAATTCGAATATGTAAATCGCCGGTATCTACCCGACTGCATCTCGATCAAGCTTTGCGGCGCAGCCGCTGAACCCAATTCTTCTCGCGCAACTAGTCTATCTTTTCATGCGGGCAAAGCCCAAAACCTTTAATCTGGCCCGCTACCCTTTCGGATGTCGATGCTTACTATGCTTTAGATTGTGCCGCACCGCAGCTTCTTCGATTGAGTGGCTTTGGGTTAACTTCATGTCCTTTTTGGCCATCTGGACCAGCTTCTGATAGTGCTTGTGCAGCGTTTCGATTTCCGATTCCGTAAGATCTTCGACATCGATTAATCTATTGCTGGCGCCTTCCAGCGCCGCAACTATTTCGTTGAGCTTGATGTGAATCGCCTGCGCGTCCTTGTTTTGTGCGCGCTGAATAAGAAAGACCATCAGAAAAGTTACTATCGTTGTGCTGGTGTTTATTACCAGTTGCCAGGTGTCAGAGAAGCGGAACAATGGACCGGTCAATGCCCAGACAATAATCACCGACAGCGCGAGAATGAAGGCCATCGACGTTCCCGTGGCTTTCGTAGCCTTGAGCGAGAACTGCTCGAGGATCTGGCTGAGCTTGTTGCTTTTTTTTCTTCCCATTGTTCTTGCTCAAACCTCTCGATAACCGTTTAGAGGCGGGCTACTG
>DNNE01000094.1:4117-5303 GCA_003487805.1 Blastocatellia bacterium
GGCGGGCTACTGCCCGCCATTTCTTCTTTTCGTCGCCAGACGGGCGGGCAGAGTAGCCCGCCCCTAAACAATGCCTCGATCCTTTATGCTCTATCCACGAATCATTGTTAGCAGCAGCTTGAATCTGGTTGCCGCCTTCAACGCATGCGGAATGTTTGCCGGCAGCGTGATCGTCTCGCCTTGTCTCACCCTGTAAATTTTCCCGGCAATCGCAACCTCTGCTTCTCCATCCATAATAAAGACGAACGCATCGAAGGGCGCGGTGTGCTCGCTTAAGCCTTCATCCTGGTCGAAGGCGAAGATGGTGACGGTGCCGCCTTTGTTCTTCAACAAAACGCGGCTGACGATTGCGCGATCCTGGTATTGCAGCAGCTCGGCGAGCGGTTTCACTTCCGTGCTCAATGTCTGTGTCCGAGTTTTTTCAGTCACAATAACTTTTAGGCCGCGCTATCCCGAACTCGCTGCTGCCCTTTTTGGTTGAAGTGACCTCGGACCACGGCGACAATCTGCTTGTCAGTCATCTTGTCGGACGTTTTGAGTCCTACGATTCGGTTGCCCAGGTTTTCCTTCTCCAGTCTTTTTTTCAACTCACCTTTCGCCTCGCCGGGGCCAAGTATCAGAATAGATTCAGTCTCGCGAATGCATGAGACTACTTCGTCGTAGAAACGGTTCAAGTGTTCGGTCACCTCTCGTTGGCGCACGTCATCCGCGGGTGTCTTGACGCCGGACTGGCGGTGAGGCCTTTCGATGTCCGAGTTGATCAGTTTTGTTTCCGTCTCTTTGCCGGCCACAAACACGATCAGGGCCTTCTCATGGTCAATCCACAAACCGGTTGTCTTTTTCATAGACTCCTCCATCACTCATATCGCAAGGCCTCTATCGGATCCAATGCCGCGGCCTTGCGAGCCGGGTAATACCCGAAAAATATTCCTACGGCTCCCGAGAAAATAACTGACCCAATGATCGCCATGGTGGACACCAGAGTAGGCCAGCCCAACATCTTTGGGATCGCCAGAGAGACGGCAATTCCCAGGATGATGCCGAACAATCCACCGGTCAGACTGAGCACGATGGATTCAATCAGAAACTGACTACGCACCGCGGAAGAGCGCGCGCCGATGGCCATGCGAATGCCAATCTCGCGCGTACGCTCAGTGACCGATACGAGCATGATGTTCATGATGCC
>DNNE01000094.1:5600-7419 GCA_003487805.1 Blastocatellia bacterium
ATGATGTTCATGATGCCGATGCCTCCGACCAGGAGCGAAACGCCGGCAATGCAAGCCAGCAGAATCGTCATCGTGTTACTGGTGGCGTTCGCGGCGTCGGCGATGTCCGTCATGTTGCGAACGGTGAAATCGTCGGGCTCGTTTGCCGAGAGCTTGTGACGCTGACGCAGCAAGTCCGTGATCTGCGACTGGGCTGTGTAGGTCGCGTCCTGTGAAATGGCTGAGACGTAAGCTATCTGAAGCCGCGGGCTTCCCAGGATTTTCTTCTGGACCGTCGTGTACGGAGCAAAAGCAATATCATCCTGATCGCGACCCTGCGCATCCTGGCCCTTTCTCGCCATCACGCCGACGACGCGAAAAGGTGAGTTCATCACGCGAAGTGTCTGGCCGATTGGATCCGTCCCCGGGAAGAGACTGTTTCCGACAGTTTGCCCAATCACGATGACGCGGGCGGCCGTGCGCACATCGGCGTCAGTAAAGAACTCGCCACTCTGAATCGTCCATTTGCGCACGTCCGGATATTGCTCGTTCACGCCGGTAACGGTCGTATTCCAATTCGCGTTTCCGGAAACGAGTTGCGACCTGGCGTTCACCGACGGGGTCACCATCGAAACGCTGGGCACCTCGCGCTTGATCGCGTCCAGGTCGTCGGCAGTAAGAGTATTCGTACCGCTGTCGCCGGTACCGCTGCGCACGCCGCCCACGTTCTGGGCGCCGGCGCTGACAAAGAGCAGGTTAGTGCCGATGCTCTCGATCTGGGCCTGGACAGACGCCTGCGCTCCCTGGCCGATGCTGACCATCGCAATCACGGCTGACACGCCGATGATGATGCCGAGCATGGTCAGGGCTGCGCGGGTCTTGTTTCGCAAGAGCGCGCGAAAAGCGACGCGAATGATCATTAGTAAGTTCATACTTCTTTGCGGCTTTGCCTTACCTTGTTTTGCCCCGGAGGAGCCGAATGTTTATGGGACCACGTCTTTTCAGGAATTCCCACCAAAGCTGCGGAGGAGCGAAATGTGCTCATGAGAATTTCCATATATTTTTCGCTCCTAAAGGAGCTTCAGCCCAATTTCAAAACAAACAGGTTCTATAAACATCTCGCTCCTACGGAGCGAAGGCCGAGCCTTTCCGCACATCAGACGGCAGAGCCGTCACTACTCTGCACTGACTCTTCATCTTCGTCCGCATTCATCGCCGGCAAACTTCTCAACGCTTCAGCCGCATCGCGTGGTTCGTCGATCTGGTAGTCCTTCCTGATCTTTCCATCTTTAAAGACGACGACGCGCTGCGCATATTCCGCAATGTCAGGCTCGTGCGTCACGAGCACGAGAGTAATTCCGCGCTCCCGATTCAGTCTTTGGAAAATCTCCATCACCTCGATCGAGGTGCGCGAATCGAGATTGCCGGTCGGTTCGTCGGCGAGAATCAACGCCGGATCGTTTACCAGAGAGCGCGCCACCGCGACGCGTTGCTGTTGTCCACCGGACAATTGATTCGGATTATTCTGCTCGCGCCCCGCAAGTCCGACCGCGGCCAGCGCTTCCATTGCCCGCTGGTGACGCTGGTGGCCTTCAACTCCCAGATAAAGCATCGGTAATTCAACGTTCTCCAAAGCGGATGTGCGCGCCAGTAGATTGAAGCCCTGAAACACAAAGCCGATCTTCTGACAGCGAATGTCAGCCCGTTCATCTTTGGATAGTTCCGAGACATCCTGGCCGTCAAGAATGTAAATGCCGCGAGTAGGACGATCCAAGCAGCCAATGATATTCATGATCGTCGACTTGCCCGAACCCGATGCGCCCATGATGGCCACGAACTC
>DNNE01000094.1:7714-8133 GCA_003487805.1 Blastocatellia bacterium
GCCCATGATGGCCACGAACTCGCCTGCTCTGATCGTGAGCGAAACGCCGCGTAACGCACGAACTTCGACATCGCCCATCGTGTAGGTTTTATGAATCTGATCCAACTGAATCACCGGTTGAGCTTCAGCGGGCCGCGCGAGTGCCACCGCACTCAACGGCAACGCCGGTGATTCAGATATGAGTGTTGCTGACATTTCTTCTATGTCACCTGCCACCGCGTGGTGCGCCGGTGCGTGGCGCTCCACCAAGAGCTGCCGCGGGAGTCGAAGTGGTTTGCGCCTTACTCGCGCCCGATATCGTCTGTCCGGTGATCACCATCTCGCCTTCCTGCAAATTGCCCTCGACAACTTCGGTTGCTGCGCCGTCAGTAAGACCGACCTTGATTCGCCGAGACTGTGGCTTACCATCAGCGCCGAGC
>DNNE01000094.1:8428-20082 GCA_003487805.1 Blastocatellia bacterium
GACCATCAGCGCCGAGCACCCAGACGGCACGCATCTGACCTGCCAACACCGGCGCTGTTGACGGCGCAAACCGACCTTCGCCGTTTTGCGGTGATGAAGAGTTGTCGGCGCCATTCGCATTATCGGCCGTTCGTCGGCGCCCCTGACCATTCGCGTTGCCGGTTCCCGAGCCTGTTTTTTGTCCAGTCGCATCCTGTGGTGTGAACCGAAGCGCAGCGTTCGGAACCTTGAGCACGTTGTTACGTTCGTCGATCGTGATCGTCAGATTGGCCGTCATGCCCGGTTTCAGTTTCTGTTCGGGATTGCCGACATCGATCACGACGTTGTAGGTCACGACGTTCTGCACATTGGTCGGATTCAAACGCATCTGCTGAATCTTGCCGTCGAAGTCTTTACCTGGAAACGCATCGACTGAAAATTTGACTGACTTTGCCTGCTCAACCAGACCGATGTCCGCTTGATCGATATTGGCGATCACCTGCATCTGAGTCAGGTCGTTGGCGATCGTAAACAGTGTGGGCGCCGAAAGACTCGCAGCCACCGTCTGGCCGACGTCGACGGCGCGCGAGACGACGATGCCGTCGATCGGCGAAGAGATTGTCGTGTGCGCCAGGTTCACTTCGGCGAGCTTAAGCGCGGCTTGTGCCTGTAGCACCTGAGCCTGGGCTTGCCCTACTTGTGCTTGCGATTGCTGCACCTGTGCCTGGGATTGCTCAACCTGAGCCTGTGACTGCGCGATGCCGGCGCCGGACGCCGACTGTTCGCTCAACTGGGCCTGGCTTAGCTGGGCCGCCGCCTGGTTGTATCGAGCTTCGGCAGTGCGGTAGGCCGTTTGCGCAATGTCATAATCCCGCTGTCCAATCACACCGCTTCTGAGCAGGGAATCCTCTTGTTTGAGGTAGCTCATCGCATCGTCCTGCTGAGCTTTCAAGACAGCCAGATTGGCTTGAGCACCGGAGACGCCGGCTTGATTATTTTGCACGGTTGATTTGGCGGCGAGCCCTCGCGCCTGCGCATCGCTGACACCCGCGCGCGAATTGGTCACCGTGGCGCGCGCCTGTTGCAGACCGGCGTTTGCCAGTTGCAAATTCGCGCGCGCCTGATCGACCTGGGCTTTGGGGACGGCCGGATCAAGCTGCGCGACGATTTGGCCCTTGTGAACTACTGAGTTGAAATCGACGAAGAGAGCAGAGATCGTTCCCGAAGCCTGACTACCAACCTGTACCGTTGTAACCGCTTGAAGAGTTCCCGTCGCCGTGACGGTATTACGCAAGTTTCCTCTCTCGACTCTGGCGGTCATGTATTGCGTGGAGCTGGTCTGGTTTCCCCAAAAGTAAAATGCTGCCATTCCCAAAATGACGAAGCCTGTGATTCCGATCATGATCGGCTTTCTTCGGCTGAGCACTTTCTTCCAACTGCGCTTTATCCGGCTCGCGCTTTTTTCGCCGCTCAATCCACTTACCAGCGGACGTGCACTTATTGTTTGCGTTGACATGTGTTCACCTGGTCCAGCTCTTATTTCTCGTCGCTCCCGCTGCTGTGGCTGACAAAGCAATCGTGTCTTGCAACTTCAATCTCACGATTTCCGCCAGTTGGGGTTTTCCCCGATCGCAACCTACTTTCGGCAGTGATTACAAGCTCTGTACCACTAACTTTGGATACGCCACGTTTGACTCCAATTCCTGGTTACCGAGCAAGAATCGCCATTTCTGAGCGATGTCGATCAGCCGTTGCCAGACCCGCGGTTTTGAAGGCAGACTAAGGATGTGGATTCTTACGCACAGTCTTTCAAACAAAAAGTATAGATACGAGCGGTGGGCCCCGGAACCCGCCGCCACACGATTCGGTATTCCCTACACATCCATGCCAGGCCGGTCTGTCTCGGGCCGGGAACATAAGGCATGCATCGGTCAGTTACCTTAGCGCCGGCCGCTGACCAGGTTGTAAATCAAGACGATCACAGCGATGACCAGCAGTATATGAATCAAACCGCCGCCGAAGTGACCGATGAATCCGAGTAACCACAAGATCACCAATATGACTATTATTGTCCACAACATTTGCTTCATTTCTCCTTTGGTTAAGTCCGTCCTTTGGACGAACGGCTTACTAACCGGAAACGACAATCTGATTGTCGACTGACTTCACGCCGCGAACCGCCAATACCAAACGTTCAGCCTTTGTCCTGGCAGCCACGGAATTGACGGTTCCGGTTAAAACGGCTCGAGCTTCGTTTATGGAAATCGAAACTGTAGTCATACCCGGTTCATCATTGAGTCTCTTGGTGGCGACTTCCTGCATGTTCGCATCATCGCTTCCGCGGTCTCTTGGGTTTGGTTGCTGAATGATCACCGGCGCCGCTTGCGCGGGTTGCTGAATGATCACAGGCGCTTGCTGCGCCGGTTGTTGAATGATCGTGGTTGGCGGCTGGCGGCTGTTGGTTTGGCTGGCCGCCACATCAAGATTCGCGTTTCGGTTGGCTTCTTCATTCGCGTTTCTATTCATGACGATATAGAAGACCGCGCCGATCGCAATGATCGCGAGAAACGCAATTATGGCGATCGTGCCTCCTGAAATGCGCGACTCGCTCGGACCGCTTTGTACTCGTTCGGTCAGAACCTCGCTCCGTTGACCGGGGCTGTTGACCACGACGTGCTTTTGTATTCTCTCTTCGTTGGAATCCATAGAGTTCTCCTTCTCGATATAGCTGACGGGAAACGCGGCGTTAGATCGCCGCGCTTTCCCTTATTCGTTTAGAAACGTGCCAGATTGAGGACTTGGGACAAGATGGCCGACAAGATCGAATAGTTACCGTTAGAGTAGTTGCCATATTGCGAGCGGCTGTTGTAGCCGTCGTCATAGCCGCGACGAAATCCCTCGCGGAAGTAATAGCTGTACTCGGTCTGGGCTACGTAGTAACCGTTGTAGCCATAGTTCGCATCCTGGTAGGCATAAGAGTTTTGATAGCTGCTGTTGCGATAGCGGTCCTGGCGATCGGCCTGCCCAGCCTGAAATCCCTCGTCATAACCGTAGTTCACGGCTTGGCGGAGGAGATCTGCGCCGTACTGATTTGTCTGGTAGGACCTGCCGCCGCGTGAGTAACGATAGTTGGCGGCTGAATAGAAGTTAGGATCGTTATTGTAATCATAAGAACGCGCGTTCCAATCGACTATCTGCTGACGCCGGCGTTCCAGATACTGTTGCTGAAAGCGATATTGCGCCGTGCGGTTCTGCTGCTGAAGCAGGGCTGAACGCTGTGACCACAGACCATCCTGGCTTTGAACTTGTTGGCGATAGAGCGACAGCCGCTGTTGTTGCTGGGCGTTAATTTGCTGGCGCTGCTGTGAGAGCCGCTGATCCTGTTGTTGCCGTCCTATGCGCTCACCATTTGCTGTGCGCTGCTGTTGCAGCTGTTGAGCAGCCTGCTGTTGCTGAGCGGCCTGCTGTTGTTGAGCGGTCTGTTGTTCCTGCGTACGCTGTCGTCGCCGGTCAACCTGCTGTTGCTGCACGGCCTGCTGCTGTTGCTGCGTCGCCTGTGTTTGCTGCTGCCGCTGGACACGCTGTTGTTGCTGCGTGGCCTGTTGCTGTTGTTGCGTGGCCTGCTGTTGCTGCTGCCGTTGTGCGCGCTGTTGTTTCTGCGCCGCTTGCTGCTGCTGTTGCGTGGCCTGCTGTTGCTGCTGTCGTTGAACGCGCTGTTGTTGCTTCTGTTCTTTCTTCGGCGGCTCTACCTTTTGTTCCTTTTCCTTCTTTTGCTTGTCCTGCTGGTTTTGATCTTGCTGGTGAGCGTTGACTGGAATAGTCATTCCCAGTAATGCCACCCCACCGATGACAATCGCCACCAGTATTCGCTTCAGGTTATTAACTTTCATTTCTAACATTGCATTTTCCCCTTCTTGTTTGCAGTCTTCGGGCCGCTCCTGGCAAGAACAAACGGCACAAGAAAGAGGGTCACGGGCCTGGTCTCGGGTGTCGAGAGTGGTTTGTCTAAAGAACGACTGTGCTTACGTTAAGCCAATTAAGGAAGACCGTCTGTGCGCCAACACACAGAGTGTGGAAATAAGCACCACGGCATCATGATCCAGTGAAGGCTCTCATTTTTGAGTAATGAAGGTTATGATATGTGTGTTAACGCACAGACTGGCGCTTGCGCCGGGTCTAACCTACAGAGGTAGGACAGTTTATCCCCGAAACGAGAGGCAAAAGTGCCACTCGGACCCGCCCGCTGTTCTCTGCGTCGACGACGATGAGGACCCCACGTGATGTTGGTCACTCTAATTAAGGATCGTATTCGTTGAAGGCAAAGCCGCACGCCGCGAGCGATTACTGTACATTGGGATGGGTTAATTGAAACAATGATTAGTGAATTCACCAGCATTGGCGTTACCAGCTTGAGTTGTGGGGCAAAAAACGACCGTGAAACATCCTGATGCATTGGCACGTTCATTGCTGTGTGCGATAGCGCACATTTAAGTTGTTGAGGGTCGGTTGGAGGAGTATTAAGTGACGTTACGGACGACTACCGGAGATTCAGATCGCCGATTAACTTTCGCGAGGGACAATAGTTTTCAATTGGAACTCAGGCGAAGGGTGGTTGAATACTTTAACGACACCGGTCGGCGCCAGCGCGATTGCCCGGAGATGTATCTGAAAACGGCGATCATTCTGACAGTCTTTGTTTCCTTCTACCTCCTTCTGGTTCTGGTGGCGACAACCTGGTGGCAGGCGCTGCCGTTGGCCATTCTGCTGGGGCTATCAATGGCGGCTATCGGATTCAATATTGAACACGACGGCAGTCATCAAGCCTATTCGAAACGCGCCTGGATAAACCGCGTCATGGCAATGACCATGGATCTGATTGGCGCTAGTTCCTATGTCTGGCACTGGAAACATGTGGTGGTCCACCACACCTACACAAACTTGACGGGACACGACGCCGACATTGAACTCGGCTTTCTCGGCCGGCTGACGCCGCATCAAAAGCGGTTAGGGTTTCACCGGTGGCAGCACTTTTACTTGTGGCCGTTATACGGAGTGAACGTCATCAAATGGCACCTCTATGATGATTTCCGTGACGTTATTCTCGGCCGGATCGGCTCGCACCGAATGCCGCGACCAAAGCGTTGGGAGTTAGTCAGCTTTATCTGTGCCAAGGCTTTTTTCTTCGCGATCGCCTTTGCGGTCCCGCTGTTGTTCCACCGCATCTGGGTTGTGTTCTTGTTCTATGTCGTAACAGTCTCAGTAGCGGGTGTGGTTGTCAGTGTGGTGTTTCAACTGGCCCATTGTGTTGAAGAGGCTGAGTTCCCATTACCTCAAAAAGACTCGAGTTCGGTGGCCACTCCCTGGGCCATACATCAGACCGAAACCACCGTGGACTTTGCCCGCCGTAGCCGGGTGGAGAGCTGGCTCCTGGGCGGCTTGAATTTCCAGATTGAGCACCACCTTTTCCCTCGGGTTTGTCACACCAACTATCCGGCCATCTCGAAAATAGTGGAACAGACGTGTCGAGAGTTTAACGTTAAATACAGAGAGCACATCTCCTTTCGCGACGGAATCGCATCGCATTTCCGTTGGCTACGGCGCATGGGTGCGCCGCCGGCTGTGGCTTGACGAGACGAGCAGCCTCGGAAGCTGGATTTGCTTATTGACCACCAGACTGATGAGAAACTTTCAACCAACGATGCTTGTCGGTGACGCGACGTAAAGGAGAAGCCATGAAGGTGTTATTGGTCAACCCGGAATTTCCCGACACGTATTGGAGCTTTCGCCACGCGTTGCCGTTCGAAGGCACGCGCTCTGCTTTTCCTCCGTTGGGATTGTTAACTGTCTCGGCTCTGCTGCCGCCGTCCTGGGAGCGAAGGTTGGTTGATCTGAACGTGCAATCACTCAAGTCTCGCGACATCGAGTGGGCCGACATGGTCTTTGCGACGGCCATGTTGGTGCAAAAGGATTCGTTGCGAGAAGTCGTGAAACGATGTAAGGCGCGCGGCAAACGCGTTGTCCTCGGCGGTCCTTACGTAACAACCACCGTAGAAGAATTGCCGGACGCCGATCACATTTTTCTCGGTGAGGCTGAGACGACCATCCCGCAGTTCGTCGACGATCTGGCTCGTGGCGAGGCCAAGCGCACTTACCAGGCCGCAGAACGGCCGCCGCTTTCCGCCACCCCCCTGGCGCACTTTCAACTCGCAAATATGAAACGCTACAGCGCGATGTCGATTCAATACTCGCGCGGTTGTCCTTTCTCTTGCGAATTCTGCGACATCATCGAGATTTACGGCCGAGTTCCGCGCACCAAGAGCAACCAGCAGATGATCGCTGAATTTGACGCGTTGCGCGATCTTGGTTGGCGCGGCACAGTCTTTATTGTTGATGACAACTTCATCGGTAACAAGAAAAATGTGCGTCTACTGTTGCCTGAAATCGCAAAATGGCAGGAGGCGAATGGCCATCCCTTTTCACTGATGACCGAATCAAGCGTGAATCTTGCGGACGACGAACTGCTGCTCGAGAGCATGCGAGACGCCGGCTTCCGGAGCGTGTTCGTCGGGATTGAAACTCCGGTTGAAGAAAGCTTGAAAGAAGCTCAGAAGTCACAGAACCGCGGCAACCTGCTCGACTCAGTCAAGAAGATCCAAAGCTATGGCATGGAAGTCATGGCGGGCTTCATCGTCGGCTTTGACAACGATCCTGAGGACATTTTTGAGCGACAGATCGATTTTATTCGCAAGAGCGCCATACCTCTCGCAATGGTAGGCCTGCTCAACGCGCTGCCTGATACCCAGCTGTGGAAGCGACTTGAGCGCGAAGGTCGCCTGCTTGGTGAAGCTTCAGGAAACAACACCGTCTGCACCCTCAATTTCAAAACCCGAATGGACCCGAAGCTTTTGATTCAGGGCTATCAGAGAATTATGCGGACGATCTACAGTCCGCGCGAGTACTATGCGCGGGCGCTGGATTCGATGCGCCGGACGGCGCGGATAATCTCTGAGCCACAACGCTACAACCCTTTCAAGGCCCTCGCCTCATTTACGCGCATCATGCTGACGCTCGGGGTGTTGGATCGCGAGCGCCGGGAATTCTGGCGATTCTTCACGCAAACCCTCATAAAGCATCGTCAAACATTTGTTCACTCGCTAAGGCTGGCGGCGATGGGGTATCACTTTCGCAAGTTGAACAACTTGTACGGCGAAAATTAGCCTCGACAAAGTTCATTCACGACCTTTCATCAAAACATCCGTGTCTTTGGAAATGACACACCTGAATCATCAACCTAAGCTTCGTGTCTTTTCGTGATTCATGGTTTGTGTGACTTCGTGGTTTGGTATTGGTCGATTCGCCAGCAAAGCACACCACGAAAAAAACACGAACAAAAACCAATCCACCCGAAAGCGCGCAGGTCGAGATGAGTCTAGTATGTTTTTGCCGTGTCTTCTATAAGCGTGTTAGCGCACAGACCGGCCACTCTCACCTGATCTAAGCTCGTCGCGATTCAACCCTGACAACGAAATCCGGAGACAGAATGCAAGACATCACCCGACCGCGAATTCTTTGCGTCGATGACGACGAAGACTCTCGCGAGATGTTAACCGAACTATTAAAGCTCGCGCGGATCGAGGCCAAAACCGTAGGAACAGCCGTTCAAGCTCTATCGTCGATGGAAACAGGGCGCTTCGATTTGTACGTAATCGATGCCTGGTTGCCTGAGATCGATGGCTTTGAACTGTGCCGCCGGATGCGGGCCATCGACCGGCACACGCCGATTCTGTTCTTTTCCGGCGCCGCGCATACAGCGGACCGGAAGAAAGGACTCGACGCGGGCGCCAACGCTTATCTAGTCAAGCCGGAAATCAACAATCTGGTTCAAACGATCACGCAGTTTGTTGGTCAGGCGACGGCTACGGCGACGGCTACGGCGCAAGTCATTCCCTTTAGACCAAAGATGAGTTTCTATCCATCTTTCAGTAGTGGACCCTTCGCAGCATGAAACGATCGAGGTAAAAAATGAAGAAATTTCTGATCTTAATACTGATGTTTGCGATTTTTGCATTCGCCATGCCGAGCGCGGCAGCGCAAACGCGTCATCGCCGCCGGCGTCATTCCCGCACTTTCTGGCAGAAGCATCGGGATAAGTTAACCGTCGCCGGAACAACGGCGGCCGGCGCGGGCGTTGGCGCCATTGTTGGTGGAAAGAAAGGCGCGCTGATAGGTACCGCGGCGGGCGCCGGAAGCGGAGCCCTCTACACCTACAAGATCCGCAAGCGTCATCGCCGGCGCTATTAGTTTTCTTTTAGCGTCGACCAGAAAGCGATGTCGGAAAAGAAAAAGAACGGGGCGAACAGCTTGGAAATCGACACGGATCATTCCGGCCCACGCCGCAAACGATTATGACGGCGATCATTTTATTGGCGAGTATTGCGAGCCGCGGCTCGCGGTGACGCCATCTTCAGTGTTAAGGCGCAGTGCGATGTGTGCCATGTTCCGCCCACCTTCACCGAACCGGGCTGGAACATGCACACGCCTGCGGAAATCGGCATCGATGATTTCCAGGCGAAACGTTCACCGGACGAACGCTGCTCGACGTCGTCAATCACTACAACGACTTTGGTCGATTAAATTTGACGATCGAGAAAAGTGCGACGTGGTTGAGTACCTGAAGACACTGTAGGACTCGTCGAAGATAGTTTAGAAGAAATATGATGACGGCAACCGCAATTAGCAAAATAACTGATGAGGCCCAGATCCGAAAGCTCATCGACAATCGGGAAAAGGCAGTTCGCGCCAGGGACGTCGATGGATCTGTCGCCAATGTAGCTGAGGACATCTTGTCGTTTGACGTCGTGAACTCACTCCAACAGATCGGATCGGATGCATCGAAAAAACGCGCGGAAGAGTGGTTCGCATCGTTCGAAGGCCCGATTGGCTATGAGACTCGCGACCTCAGCATAATCGCGGGTGACAATGTGGCGTTCGCACACGGACTCAGTCATGTCAACGCAACGAGGACGGACGGAGGGCAACTCGATATGTGGTGGCGCACAACCCTTTGCTTTCGCAAAATCAGCGAGAAGTGGGTGGTCACGCATGAACATAACTCGGTCCCTTTCGACGTCGAGAGCGGCAAAGCCTCGCTGGAACTAAGACCCCAGGAAGACTCGAACTAATAATCTATATGTGTGTTAACCCACAGACGAACACGCTCGCATAGTTTACCCTCACTCATTCCTGGCAATTTACTGTGAAAGCCCAGTCTCCAGCGAGCGATAGAAAAGAGGGACCATGCCTTTAGTTCAGTTAGTCGTTGTGCTCATCGTGGTTGGCGTTTTGCTCTGGTTAGTCAATCGCTTCATTCCAATGGACGGAAAGATCAAGAGCATTCTGAACGTCGTCGTTGTCATCGCCGTAGTGCTGTGGCTGCTCAATGTGTTCGGATTTCTTGGTTCGCTGTCCAAGATCCGTGTGGGTAAATGAAAACGCGGGAGCAGGAAGGATCGAAACGTTATGGGAATACCTAACCGCGAAGAAGTGAAGGGAAAATACGAAGCCGCCAAGGGCGTGGTCAGGGAAAAGGTTGGTCAGGTAATAGCCGACAGGGAGATGGAACATCGAGGCGCCGCCGAACGTGACGCCGGTGACGTTCGCAGCCAGGTCGGGAAGATCAAACGCAAACTAGGCGAGGCAATTGAGGACGTCGGAACGTTCATACGCAAGTAGATAGCTACGCAACAAACATGAGGAGTTCAAGAATGAAGATCAGACACTTATCAAATAAGATCGCCGGAGCAATCTTAGGGTTTACTTTACTGTTCGGCATTGGCATCGTGTCGAGCACAACCGCTCACGCACAGGAGCGCAACTGGGATCGTTACGGTAACTATGGCGGCTCGGCTCAGTTGCGCCAGACCGCCCTCAACGCCGGCTATAACGAGGGGGTTAGGACAGGGAACGATGACCGCCAGAATCGCCGGCAGTCCAACTACCAAAATTCTAATAGCTATCGCAGAGCTACCCAGGATTACAACTCACGCCTCGGCGACCGCGCACTCTACCAACGATATTTTCGCGAAGCGTTCGAGAACGGATACAACTTCAACGGTAATAACCAGGGCAACCTCGGTCGTGACGATCGCTCGAGATACCCTGACTCTAACAACACCACCGGCAACCGGACTCGCCGCGGCCGCAACTGGGATGGTTACGGCAACTTCGGCGGCTCTCCCGAGTTGCGTCAAACGGCGCTGAACGCGGGTTACAACGAAGGCAACAAGCAAGGCCGCAAGGACCGCAATAAGCGCAACAGCAATAGCTTTCAGAGCCAGAGCGCTTATCAGAAAGCGACGCAGGACTACAACTCGCGTCTTGGCGATCGCGCGCTGTACCAGCGCTACTTCCGCGAGGCGTACGAGAACGGTTTCAGCGATGGAGTCAACGGTTACTAGGGATTAACATTCCTGAGTCGGATCTTGCCTGGTGAAGATCTCAACCATAGTGACGCTCAACAACTATGGGTACTTCTTCTTCCTCCGACACGGCAAGATCCGGACACGGGAGTTCTTGAAAGCCTCACCCTTTCAAGTTTTTCCAAAGCTAATTTGTATCTCCGGCGAACGCCTTCACGACGTTGGTGATGCTCCCGACCTCCGCAGAAATTGATCGAATGGGTATCGCCAGCACTTCAGCTGCGTGGATTTATCAGTCATAAGCAAAGAGATGAAAACGAAGCGACCGGTCAAACTGATCAAGCGACGTGAACGAGTACCGCGGGGAGCGGCGATGGTTGAGCTGCCCCTTGGACCAAACAGATGGTCGACGGCGGTGCGTTCGTGGGTCGTTGAGTTCCAGGGACGGGATCGCAGTGAATCGCGGCCGGCATTCGACAGTCTGTTCAAGGACGCGCTATTGCAACCTGAAGACACCGAATAGGACCCGGGCCCTCATCAAAGGATTAACATGACACTACTTAACTTGAGAGACGTCAGAGATGAAGAAACAATCGAGGATCGCGCTATTGAGACCGATCCCGCCAGGCCGGATGAACTGATTGAGCCAAGTCCGGTTCCGATTTCCCAGAACAGGCGTCTCGATGTAGACGCAGTTCTGGCGCGCTCGTTGCGAAGCGTAACCGCCGAAGAGTTGTGATTGGGGTCAGCTCTTATTTGGGTAATAAGAGACTAGACCAATCCGGCTTGCGCGCCTTGGTATGGATTGGTTTTGGGTTTCGTGGTTTTTCGTGGAGTGCTTTGTAAATGAATCAACGAGAACCAAGCCACGAAATCACACGAACCAGGGATCACGAAAAGACACAAGGTTCAGCTGATGAATCAAGTACCCCTGGAATTCCGAAGAAACTATTCCGCGCTCTTGTCTTTCTCGTCCTGAGCGTCGCCCTTGTGACCATCCAAAGTATCTTTGAGGAAAAGAGGACTGTCCGGCTCTGTCGGTATGTTCTCATTCACCAAATCTTTGCCTCTGACACTTAGCTCCTGGCCGAGTTCGTAGCCAGCCTGCCAGTACTTTGTGTCTTTGTCATGCAGGCCAGCTTCAACTCCACGACTAAACTCGCGCGAATTTACGTCTACTTTTGTTTTTTGATCTTCGTTCAATGATCGCCTTCTTTCGTTGTCTTAATGTCGATCCGTTTAGAGGCGGGCTACCGC
>DNNE01000090.1:0-228 GCA_003487805.1 Blastocatellia bacterium
TCGCCTTAACTCACCACGTTTTCTAATCAGGTTTATACGCCGCAGAATGTCGCGCTGTCAACCAGACAGTAATCAAATAGAGTTAACGGGGCTCTCGATCGATGGGTCGTCATTGGCGGACGGGGTTAGCTTTGACAACTGCATGGAATCAATCAGAGCTTGTACCGCAACACTCAGAGACTGCGTGGCTTGGGTGAGTATTTGCGCAGCAGCGGCTCGCGGATCAAT
>DNNE01000090.1:524-9171 GCA_003487805.1 Blastocatellia bacterium
GGCTCGCGGATCAATAGCGTTTAGTTCCGCCGATTTCGGTGGAGGGGATCCGAAGGGCTTTATCGCTTCCGCAAGTGACGCCGCCGACTCAGTCGTGAGTTGATTTAAGATCGCTTGAGTCTGCTCAAACAACTGCCCGGTGAGTTCCGTTAGGTTCATCGGCGAGGCTGGGCCGGATTCGGATTTCGATTCCCCTACCGCGTTGGTAGTAGCTTGCTGAACTTCTTTTGCGACTGAACTGCTGGCTTCGGCGATTGCCCGCTGCATCTCCTCATTGGAACGCTTAATCGCTGCCAGGAATTCTTTCTGATAGGTCTCCATTACAATCTGAAGACGATCACTTATGTCCTGAATCTGTGGATTACCGGCGTCCATTTGTTCAGGTCTGTTCTTTATACTGCATGAAAACCTTATAGGCGTTCTCGCCAATCGTTAGATACAAAGCAGCGGCCTCTTGCAGGGTCGAGATTGATGACGTGATGATCTCTTTGTACACGGGATTTGCCGAGGCGATCCACGCCGCGGTTGCCGCTCCAATCGCCGTTATCTGGATCGTGCTGACATTCCGCAACATGTCAGCCGCATCATTCATAACAATAGCGGTAGTGAAGGAGATTGCCAGAGCCGGCGAACCGGCTGCAGTCGCGGTCATTGAGAGGTCGGCATCGAACTTATCGCTTGCAGTCGCCTCGTTCTTAGGGTTGGAACCTTCGCCTTCTACCATCGTTCACGCATCCTTTCCTTCACAATTCGTCTTAGCCGAGCGAAATCACGCCGCCGTCTTGGGTGGTGCTGACTCTTCGGCGGCAGACTGTTCCATCGCGACCGCGCCGGCCGAGAGAATCTTTGCGCAGGTCTGTACGACCGCGGCATTTGTGATTTGCGCTGAGTAGCTTCGTACCGTTACCGCGTTGAGCATCATTTGCGACGTCGCCAGAGCAAAACTCTGCAACGCAGCGCCATAGGACTGTGTGGGTGCGGAGCCCAACACTGTTGTGTTAGTCACGTTTATAGCGTCGACCACTTGCGCATTTACCTGGTCCGGCATGAGTTTCTCCTGACTGATCGAGATAGATTGGCGCTCTCGTCGGTCGTACTTTCAGTAACGATCACATGTTTGATCGATGAAAAGCTGAGGGGCGATTATCAAACTCCAAAAACACTGGTGAGTCGCGCTCTCAGGTCGCCTCTTTTTCGCCACCTTCATCAGCAGTCAGGGCAGTGATCGGAATGCTCAACAGCTTTGCGACTCCCATGGTGGTGGCAGCCTGATGCGTCACGTTGGCTTGCTGTTGTGAAAAGACGGCATTGGCCGCGGCCATTGCGATTGAATTTGCCATAGCCTGATACAGAGAGCCAAGAGCCATGGCCGGGGCTTCTGCTACAACTTTGACGTTAGTTTGTGTGATGGCGTCAGTGATCTGCGGGTTGACAGTGGTTCCATCTTCGAGTGCCATTTTTAGCTCCTTCTGCTTTTTTGAGACTTCAAAAGATAGTGGCGCGCTAGGCTATAGCAGAACACTAACTTTGTAAAGGATCAGGCAATTATCAAGAATAGCTTTGTTCGAAGTGGATTAAGTCTCACTCCAAGTTAGTATTCTCGGATAAAGTTGCAAGCCTTAAGAAGAGCCTTGCGAGAACCCTGATAAGCGCCGCAGAGCATCAATGGTCTTGACACATCAACGCCCTTCTGGCTGAATGCTCAACAACTCTCCACGAACTTTAAGTTTCACAAGAAGAATCGCTGTCTAATGTCGAACGAGGAGTCTTGCTGAATGAGCACACCAATTGACGGCACGGGCGTAACAGCTTTGAGTGCAGACGATCGCGGATTCTTTGGTCATCCGCGCGGACTCTCGACGCTCTTCTTTACTGAGATGTGGGAGCGCTTCAGTTATTACGGCATGCGCGCGCTGCTCACGCTCTACATGACGTCCAAGCTGATTGACGGCGGTCTTGGTTTTGATGAGCGATACGCGAGCGCGATCTATGCGACGTACGTTTCGTCCGTGTGGTATCTGCCACTGGTCGGTGGATGGCTGGCCGACAAAGTGCTCGGCGCCAGGCGCGCGGTTTTGATCGGCGGCATCATCATCGCCTGCGGCCACTACTCGATGGCGATCGACAGTCTCCCGACTTTTTATGCGGCCCTGGTTCTAATCGCACTGGGAACTGGTTTGCTGAAACCAAACATCAGCACGATGGTGGGCCAACTCTATGCGCCCGCGGACAAGCGACGGGATGCCGGCTTTTCGATCTTCTACATGGGGATCAATCTGGGCGCTTTCATCTCACCATTCATCACTGGATATCTGGCTCAGAGCGATTCGTTCAAAGGAGTCATTACCAGGATGGGATTGAATCCCGCGCATGCCTGGCATTGGGGATTTGCTGCCGCGGGAGTTGGCATGACGCTGGGAGTGATTCAATACGTGCTTGGCGCAAGTCGACTGCGCGATGCTGGGAAGAAGTCGGTGAAGGACCCCACGGTTTCGGCGGAACCATCCAGTGGTTTTGATTTGATCACAATAGCTCTGTCGGTGGTCGGTGGATTGATTGGTGCGGGCTTCGGATATCGCTTTGACACTGGTCTGGTTTCAGTGCCGTTCTGGACTGTATGTGGTTACTTCATAGGTTACCTCGGCGGCACCACGCGTCTATTGAAAGGCGAGGAGCTGAGACGCGTGCTGGTGATCTTTATCCTGGTGGTTTTCTCGGTCATCTTTTGGATGACGTACGAGCAAGCAGGCTCGAGCATGACTCTGTTTGCGGATCGACTCACGCGGAACTCAGTCTTTGGTTGGACGTTTCCCTCGAGCTGGTGGCAGTCGGTGCCGGCAATATTTGTCATCATTCTGGCGCCGGTCTTTGCCTTCATTTGGCAGAAGATGGGTGATCGCCAGCCTTCGAGCCCGGCCAAGTTTGCCTTTGGTTTGTTCTTCGCCGGAATTGCGTTTGGCGTTATCACGCTGGCTGCCAGTCTCACCGGAGCGGGCCGCGTGTCACCGTGGTGGCTGGTCGTAGTTTATTTTATTCAAACCATGGGCGAGATGTGTTTAAGCCCCGTTGGCCTTAGTACTATCAGCAAATTATCTCCGGTGCGAATGGTCGGCTTGATGATGGGCGTCTGGTTCCTTTCGATTTCAATTGGCAGCTACATCGCCGGTAGAACGACGCAGCTATTCGAAAAGGGAACTCCGGAGGTACTGACCCGCGCGTTCGGAATTTTTGCGGGGATTACCCTGGCAGCGGCATTGTTGCTCGCCTTGATTACACCCTTGATTAAGAAGATGACGCCACGCGCGCAGAGTTGATCTTTTAGCAGCAGGATACCGAGCGCCTTCGTGTGGATTGGTTTTGTGTTCGTGTTTCTTCGTGGTTTGCTTTGCAGACGCATCAAAGAGAATCAAACCACGAAATCACACGAACCAGGAATTACGAAAAGACACGAAGGTTAGTCTGATGAGTCTAGTATTTAGTACTCGCTTTAGCTGGGTGGCTCGATTCTAAACTTTCAGGAGAACAGTTAGTGAGAAAAATTGGATTTCTATTTGTCATTGTATTTCTTTTTGTTGTTCCCTCGTCCCAGGCCCAGACCAAACTACTCACGATCGACGACATTTTCGATCCGGCCAAGCGCGTAAATTTCAGCGGCACTCCGTCCGCACCGCGTTGGCTCAAAGACGGCGAGCATTACATCGTCGTCAGCAAAGATCGCAACGCGTTTCCACGCTTGTTGAAAGTAGATGCGATTAGCGGAAAGTCCGAGCCGTTCTATGACGCCGCTAAGATGCAGGCTGCGTTCGCATCATTGCCAGGTGTTAGCAAAGAGGATGCGCGCCGTCTTGCCAATCAAACATTCTATGATCTGAATCCGAGTGAAACCGGAACGCTCATCAATTTCGCAAACGATCTTTTTTATTACGAGTTCGGCAGCGACCGCGCGATTCGTCTTACCAGTAACCCCGATGAAGAAGTTGGCGCCGGATTCAGTCCGGACGGCCGCATGATTAGCTTCGTGCGCGGCGGCAACCTGTATGTCGAAGACTTGAGCATGCAACGGCGCGAGCGGGCGCTTACGCGCGACGGCGGCCCGGAGATTCTTAACGGGCGCCTCGATTGGGTCTATCAGGAAGAGCTCTATGGCCGTGGCAACTATAGCGCGTACTGGTGGAGCCCCGATTCGAACAAAATCACTTTTCTTCAGCTCGATGAACGTCAGGTGCCGGAATTTCCGGTCACGGACCACATTCCCATCGATCAGATCCTGGAATTGACGAATTATCCCAAGGCCGGCGATCACAATCCGATCGTCAAGCTTGGCGTAGTCAACGCCGCGGGCGGCGACGTGCAATGGGTCGATACTTACAAGTACAAGCCAGAAGATTTCTTAATCGTGCGCGTGGGCTGGTTTCCCGACAGCAAGAAGGTCTGGTTCGAGGCGCAGAATCGCGAACAGACTTTTCTTGATCTGAATTCTGCCAATCCCGACGACGGCAAATCAGCAAACCTGCTTCACGAAAAGACGAACACCTGGGTAGAGGCGATTGACGAAGGCTTACGGTGGTTGAAGGATGGATCGTTTCTCTGGTTGAGCGATCGCAGCGGCTGGCGCCGCATCTATCATTGCGGCGCGGACGGTAGACTCATCAGCCAGATCACCAGTGGTGACTGGGATATCCGGTCAATCGATGCGGTCGACGAAGAGAAGGGACTTATCTATTTCAGCGGCAGCGAACACAGCGCGATTGCCAACCATGAATACGCGATCAAGATGGATGGCACCGGCCTCAATCGAATCACGATGAGCGAGGGTAATCATCGCGCGTCATTCAATTCACGGGCGTCACACTTTATCGATTCGTGGAATGACGTGAACACGCCGGCGCAGGTTCGTCTTTACGACACCAGCGGAAAGTTGGTGCGCGCTATCGATGAGAACAAAGTCGAGACTCTGTCCCAGTACAAACTCGGCAAAGTCGAATTCCTGAACGTGAAGACACGCGACGGCTTTTCGATGGAAGCGATGATGATCAAGCCGCCCGACTTTGATCCGTCGAAGAAATATCCGGTCATGTCCTATACCTACAGTGGGCCGCAAGCGCCGCAGGTGCGAAACGCCTGGGGTGGGGCGCTTTATATGTGGCACCAGATGCTGGCAGAGAAGGGCTACATCATTTGGATCTGCGACAACCGCACCGCGAGCAACAAGGGCGTGAACTCCGCCTGGCCCGTCTACAAAAATTTCGGCGAACTGGAACTGCGCGATCTCGAAGACGGATTCACCTGGTTGAAGAGCCAACCGTACGTTGATTCATCGCGCATCGGTCTATGGGGATGGAGTTACGGTGGCTTCATGACGAGCTACGCGCTGACGCACAGCCAGACTTTCAAGATTGGCATTGCAGGTGGCACGGTCTCTGATTGGCGCAACTATGATTCGATCTACACAGAGCGGTACATGGGAACGCCGCAGAATAATCCCGACGGTTATGCAAAGAGTTCATCAGTGCATTTCGCTAAAGACCTGCACGGCAAACTGCTCCTGATTCATGGCGCAATGGACGACAACGTGCACATGGCAAACACAATTCAGTTCCTCTATGAATTGCAGAAGGCCGGCAAACAAGTGCAGTTGATGGTCTATCCAAAATCCCGCCACGGCGTGACTGATCCGATTTTGGTGAAGCACCTGCGACAGATGATGACGGATTTTATTGTGGGGAATTTGTAGGAAGATTGATCCACAGATTACGCAGATTACACAGAAAGAAACACCAGCCACAAAAATGCACAAAAGGCTCAAAAGAATAGCGGCTTTCTGAAGGTCGATTGACCGTTCGGTTGTGGTTTTTATTTTGTGCTTCTTGTGCTTCTTGTGCCTTTTTGTGGCTAATCTTTCTTATCTGTGTAATCTGCGTAATCTGTGGATGATCATCTCCGCTGACACTTCGGACACCAGTAAGTCGATCTGCCGCCATGCGTCTCGCGCCGGATCTTTGCGCCGCATTTGACGCACGGTTCGCCTTCACGTTCGTATACTTGCCAGAATCTTTCGAACGCTTCGCCATAAGAAAACCCGTCCGCCTGCTCTAAATCTACCCGCGAGGTTGAACTGTCGGTGATAGCGTCGTGCAACACTTCGATAATCGATTGATGCAAGCGCGCGGCGCGTTGCGATGAAAGTTCTGAAGCATTCTTAAATGGATTGATGCGCGCACGAAAGAGAGCTTCGGCCGCGTAGATGTTCCCCAGGCCCAAAACCTTCGTCTGATCGAGCAGCAAAGTCTTCAGCGATCGTCGCGATCGCTTCAAGACCGATTTGAAGTAGTCCAAATTGAATTCGTCGCCGAACGGTTCAGGGGCGAGTTCGCTGATTCCTTTTGTTTGCGACAGCTCTGACGACGAAATCAACTTCATCACGCCAAACTGTCTTTGATCGCGAAACACCAGACGACGATCGTTGTCCAGATAAAAGATCGCGTGCGAGTGTTTCGGCAGTTCATCGTCAGCGTTCAAGTAGAGAAACTTGCCGGTCATGCGGAGGTGGACGGCTATGATGAGTGATTGAGCGCGCTTCGCGCGCTGTGCGGACGGGACGTCCGCGCTCCCAGCGAGTTCGATCAGAATGAACTTCCCCCGTCGAGAAATACCGCGGATCAAACAGCTTTTGATTTTCCGATTGAAAGTCGAAACAGATAAAGGCGCGATCAGTTTCGGCAGGCGAATTTCGCCGGCGATGATGGAGCGTCCCACGACGACGCGCAGCGCGCGAACCACGTGTTCGACTTCAGGCAGTTCCGGCATGATGCAAAGTTTGTAGTCATGCCGGACCGCAGTCAACACCAGCGCGCCTTCCGCAACGCGCGGAGGCTGTCAGTTCATGCCGTGCAGGCGTTTCGACTTAGAACACATGCAGCAGCAGTAGAACGATCACAATCAATACAATCAGGCTTAGACCGCCGCTTGGTCCATATCCCCAATTGCGGCTATACGGCCAGGCCGGCACCGCGCCTAACAACAAAATGATTAGCAAAACAAGCAGAATCAATCCCATGATCGAATTCCTCCGTTCGTTTTGTAGTCGTACTTGCGCGGTTGAATTAGCAAGGCTTGTGCCGCAGCAGCGGGAATGAAGATTTACCACTAAGACACAAAGAACACTAAGGCGGCGAATAAAATGAGGTTGCCCTTATGTCTTGAAATTGTCTTTGTGCCCTTGTGACTTTGTGGTGAATGTTGTTACCCACTAGTGAGATCAGTGAGGTTTGGATCCGATGATCGGTTCGATCTCGGCGAGGATCTTTTCTACTAGCCCGGGTTTGCGGGCTTCGATATTCAAGCGGAGCAGAGGTTCAGTGTTCGATGACCGAATGTTGAATCGCCAATCATCGGTTGACAGGGAATAGCCGTCAGTGAAATCTTCCGCCCCCTCTTTGCTGAAACGATCTTTCACCGCGTCGATCGTTTTTTGTACGTCGGCAACCTTGTAATTCAGCTCGCCGGACATATAGTGGCCTTCCATATACGGCTGCATCGTCTCTGAAAATGACTTTCCGGTGCGCGACAGTTGTTCGAGCACGAGCAGGAAGGGAATCACTCCGTTATCGGCATAAAAATTTTCGCGGAAGTAATAATGGGCGCTCATCTCGCCGGCGAAGATCGCATTTTCTTTTCGCATGCGGTCCTTGATGAATGCATGGCCGCTCTTGTTGATGATTCCTTCCGCGCCGTGTTGCTGGCAGACTTTGATCGTTGGCCAAATTACGCGCGGATCGAAAATGATCTTGTTGTTGCCGCCGCGCTTGGTCAGCAAAACGTCCGCGAGCAGCGCCGTTACGTAAGCGCCGGAAATGAACTCACCCTTCTCATCGAGGAACATGCAACGGTCGGCGTCAGCGTCCCAGATAGCCGCGAAATCGAATTTGCCCTTTCGCATCAGCTCTTCCGATTCGGCGCGATTTGTCTCCTGCATCGGATCGGGAGTGCCTTTCGGAAATGTGCCGTCCGGTTCCCAATTCAACTTCGTTAAGTTCAATCCCAATTTGTCCGCGATGATCTGAACACCGCGGCCGACGTAACCGAAGTTTGCGTTGGCAACGAGTAGAAATGGCTTGATGACATCGCGATCGATGAAGCTGAGAACGTGCTCGACGTAATCATTGAACACATTTTTCTCGGTCACTGTGCCTTTGGTTTCCGACGTGACGCTTTTGTCTTTGTCAGCTTTGATGATGTCGCGAATTTCGAAGAGACCGTTATCGGAAGATATCGCTGCGGCCTTTTCACGGACCATCTTTGCGCCGTTGTATTCTTTCGGATTATGAGAAGCCGACACGACGATGCCGCCCGAGTATTCTTCCGAGGCGCCGACCGCGTAGTAGATCATGTCGGTCGTGATGCCGCCGATGTCGACAACGTTCACGCCGGCATCTACGAAGCCGTCGGTGAGAGCTTTCTTTAATGCCGGCCCAGACTCGCGGGCGTCCATGCCCACGACCATGATCTTTGGGTGAAAGAGATACGTGTAAGCTTTCGCGATTCGATAGAACGCCTCTTCATCGAGATCAGTCGGGTAAACGCCGCGAATGTCATAAGCGCGAAAACTGTTGAAGTTCATAGGTGATCCTGTCAGAACCGCCTGCGG
>DNNE01000133.1:0-2119 GCA_003487805.1 Blastocatellia bacterium
GCCGCTCAACCAGAGCACGAAACCATCTCAGTCAGACGCATCGTGTACCTCCTTTTGCAGTTTGTATTTCGGAGCAATTCAGCGTCGCACCGCGATATGATATTGTCAATCGCATTCAACCGAATCGGGGTGTGGTGATGAGAACCATTCGTGCCGCGCAGTTGCTTTTTGCAATTGGCATTCTTGCGATCAATTTTAGCGCCTCGTTCGCGCAAGATCCCGATCTCGTGCGCCACTTCGACTACGATCAAAAAGCACCACTTAACATCAAACCACTTGGCGTTCAGAGACGGGCAACGGCGACCGTCTATAACATCGCTTACGACAGTCCGAGGGGCGGGGTGGTGCCGGCCTATCTGGTGGTGCCGAAAGGGCGTGGTCCATTCGCCGCCGTTATTTGGGGCCATTGGTATTGGCAAAACTCATCGATGCGCAATCGCAGACAGTTTCTCGAGGAAGCGATCGTGCTCGCGCAAGCCGGAGTAGTTTCGTTATTAACCGATGGACCAATCGCGCGCCCCGGTCACATCGAGAGCAAGGATCCTTTGGACGAGCGTGTTGCCACTGACTTTCTTCAACAGGTGATCGACATGCGACGGGGAGTTGACGTGCTGGTCGCGCGCAGAGACGTCAATCCGAGGCGCATTGCTTTCGTCGGCCACAGTTATAACGCGGGAGTGGGCGCGCTCTTGAGCGGACTAGATCGCCGCTTCAAGTGTTTTGTGTTGATGGCCGGGTTGATGTCTGATGAGATTACTCAGCAAACCAAAGATTTTCAGGATTTTAGACGGCAGGTTGGCCCGGACAAGCTTGATGCGCTGATAGCCAAGTATGCATACCTGGATCAAGGAAAGTATGTATCTCATGCAGCGCCGGCAGTGGTTCTTCTTCAGTTTTCTAATCAGGAAAAGTCTATGCCGCCGGAGCTTGAGCGTCGGCATGCCGCGATCGTGAGCGAGCCTAAACAGGTGAAGTTTTACGACGCGCCGCACGCGCTCAACGCCGAAGCCCGTCGCGACCGGATACAATTTCTGATTGAGCAATTGAAATTGAAGCCGCTGCCAGAGGCGGTGATTGCCAGCATTCCAAATCTTTATCAGCCGCCCGATCCGCAGTAACGCAAGCTGTTAGCTTGCGAAGGAGCAGATCGCAAACTGACAGTTTGCGCTACACGATGAACGATGTCGTAATCATTGGCGCTGGTCCAGCCGGCCTTTCCGCCGCGCGTTGGTGTGACGAGCTCGGCCTCGACACGCTCGTGCTCGAACAGAGCGAAGGAGTCGGCGGGCAACTCTCTCTCGTACACAATCCGATCGACAACTATCTCGGTCTTCATGCGAACAATGGTGCAGAGCTGCGCGAGCGCTTCATTGAACAAACCGAGACTTCGGATTTCGATCTATGGACCAACGTTGAGATCGCCAGCGTTGACCTGAAGGCGAAACGCGTGGTGCTGAAAAGCGGCGAGGAGCTGCAATCGATCGCGATCATCATCGCCACCGGTTTGCGTCGTCGCCGGCTCGGCATTCCCGGAGAAACTGAATTCACCGGTCGGGGCATCATTGAATCGGCAACTCAAGATCGTGAGCAATTGGCCGGCAAAGACGTTTGCATAATTGGCAGCGGAGACGCGGCGGCTGAGAATGCTTTGCTGCTGGCCGAGGTTTGTCCCACAGTCACGCTGGTCCATCGCGGCAGGAAAATGCGCGCGCGCCGTGAATTCACCGAGCAACTGCACACCAATCACTGCATCACTGTGTTTCCGGAATCGATCGTGCGTCGCATCATCGGCAGCGATCACGTGGAAGCAGTTGAGATCGAACGCGCGCAGGCGATCAAACCTTTTCAGATGGCAGTGCAGGGCGTGCTGATCAGAATCGGTTTCGAGCCGAATACCGATTTGGTTCGCGGTCAATTGGATCTGGATGATCGTGACTTTGTAATTGTTAGTTCGCGACAAGAGACGAGCGTCACAAACGTCTTCGCGATTGGCGATGTGGCAAATCCATTAGCGCCAACCATCGCCGGCGCAGTGGGCGCAGGCGCTACCGCCGCGAAAGTGATCGCATCGCGTCTACAAAAACCCTAAGGACTGTTTAGAGGCGGGCTACTGCCCGCC
>DNNE01000133.1:2467-14209 GCA_003487805.1 Blastocatellia bacterium
CGGTAGCCCGCCTCTAAACGAAACTTAATTCGGATTACTTCCCACTCAGCCACGCAACTCTCAACGCCTTCGCCTGCGGCGTCGCGTTTGGATCTTCTTCAATTCGATAATCAAATACCTGCGGGGGGGCCAGGGTGACTGTGGTCGTAATCGTATGTCCGGCTCGCAGCAACGTCACCGGCACCTTATCGCCGGGTTTGTACCGGGCCAGTACTTTCAGAAAATTCGCGGAAGTGAATTTGTTGCCGCCAAACGACGTGATGACATCATCGACTTGCAGACCCGCTTGAGCTCCAGGCGAATCTGGACGGACGCTGGCGATCTTGAAATTTACTTTCTCGGTTTCGTCACCGCTAATTCCGATCGTCACCGGCGCGCGCGCTTCGCGAATGAAACGCAATCCGACTTGTGCAAAAGCCTGCTCGTAAGGCGGCGTCTCGATTCCGCGCACGTAACGTTTGAAGAAATCGCTCATGTCCGAACCGGCCACTTGCGAAACTAACGCTTCGAAATCTTCGTTTCGATAACCACGCCCGCGCAGGTAGTAACTCGCGTTCGGACTCTTCAAATAAGTTTCGTCGTACATGCGACGCATCACTTCATCCAGTGACGTTTTCCCGTTTGTCTTTCCGCGAATAAGTAGATCGAGCACGACGCCCAGCGATTCGCCCTTGGCGTAATAGCTGATCGAAGTGTTGGCGAGGTTCGTTTGCTGTGATTGCGGGGCATCATCGATGAATGGCGCCGAAAGCGAAGATTCTTCCGCGCTCATCAACTTGCTGCCGGGTGCATTCTCGACTTCGGTTATTTGTTCGATAACCGCCTGCCAAAATTTCTTGTCATCCCACAAGCCGGCGCGCCGCTGCATCAGATGACCGTAATAGTTTGTGATGCCTTCAGCGATCCAAAGGCCACGCGTGTTCGCCGGACGCGTAAAATCCCACGGCCCCAACTCAATCGGCCGCAGCCGCTTAACATTCCACACGTGAAAGAATTCATGCGCCACCGCATCGAGCGTCTCTTCATAAGTACCGGCGTCACCGAGCGCGCCCGGTTCAATGATCTCAGTCGACGTCAGGTGCTCCATGCCATCGCTCGAGTGAGCATCGTTCGCAAAGTGAAGCAGAAACGTGTACGAATCAAACTCGGGTGGTCCCCACATCGACGTTTCCGCGCGCACGATTTTTTCGATGTCACGTACCAGCGCGGGGCGCTTGCCACCTTCGTTTCCCATTGAATGTACGACCACGTGATAAGTCTTCCCAGCAACGGTGAAATCATCCTGCGTCCAATCCGGAGCAATCTCAGTAGACGTATCGATCATCACGTCCCAATTCGGAAACTGGAATTCACTCTGGTCCTTCTTATCAGAGCGGCCATTTACAATCCGCCAGCCCGGCGGCCCGTTGATCGAAAGACTGACCGGATCCTGTTTGTGATTCACGAGATACATGAAGACGCAGCCACCATTGATGTTCGCGTGGCGCGAATCAAGCTGTGAAAAAGTCCCGGAAAGATCGTTACCAAAGACTTTGTAACTGAACATCAAGGACATTCCGGCGTGTCTGTTTCGCTCTACGTTGACGCGCCATGTCTGATCGTCGACGCGAGTTACCTGAGAGTCAGGCATGGTGCAATCGAGACCAGCGGGACACGCCTCACGGGCTTTGACCTCCTGCACGTTTTTCGCGAAGTCGAAAACCGCATAGCGTCCGGGCGACCACTTTGGCATTTGAAAATCGAGCGACTGCAATTTTGGATCTGAAGGCAATTGGACTTCAATGGTGACTTCAAGAAGATGAGAGACTGGGCGCGACATCGCCAGCCAATACTTGATATGAAGAGGCTGCTCCTGGGCGAGACAAGCGACGCTGATCGAAAACAGCAGTAATGCTATTGATGAAACGCGCGTGAATAAGTGTTTGATTCGGTTCATAAGTTAGTGCAAATCGCCGCGGCAGCGTCACGGTACAGACTTTGGTGAGTGAAGTCAGTACCGCGAGCGGTAGCGACCGGGTAAGACTGGAGCGCAACCGTCCCGGTTGCTGCGTTGTCTTTCCCGCGAGTGATTGCAAGCGAGGACGCTTGCGCTCCAGTCGCTACCGAGCGCCCGCCACTTTAGATAATTCCGACTGGCATTTGATAACATCGCCTCACGAATGAGCGCAACTGAACGACTCTATTATCACGATTCACGCCTGCTTGAATTTGACGCGCGGGTTACAGATCTAAGCGAGCGGGACGACGGTGCGATCGCGGTGATGTTGGATCGCACTGCGTTCTATCCAACCGGCGGCGGACAGCCAAACGACACGGGCACGCTCGGCGAAGCGCGAGTCGTTGATTGCATCGATATGGAAGATGCGGGTGTCCTCCACGTCATCCAGGGTCCGACACCGGAGGTCGGTGAAGTGGTCCATGGACGGATCGATTCGCTGCGGCGTTTGGATCACATGCAACAGCACACCGGCCAGCACATTCTCTCAGCGGCGTTCGTGAAGTTGTTCGACGCGCCCACGCGCAGCTTTCGCATGCTCGAGCATGAATGCGAGATTGATGTCGCGCTTGATGATCCAACAGATGAAAAGATTGACCGGGCCGTCGAACTGGCCAATCAAACGATCTGGCAAAACCGCCTAATTACTATTCATGACGTGACTGCCGAGCAAGCATTGGCGCTGCCTCTGCGCAAAGAGCCGGCGCGCGCAGGCGAACTGCGGGTGATCGAAATCGATGACTTTGATTTGACGCCCTGCGGCGGCACGCACGCGCACGCAACCGGTGAAGTGGGCATTATCGCCGTCCGCGGTTGGGAGCGCGCGAAAGGTTTGACGCGCATTCAATTTATGGCGGGCGTGCGCGTCCTTATCGATTATCGGAAGGCGAATCGCACGGCTGCGGAAGTGGCGACGGCGTTCAGCGCCGGCCGAGACGACTCGCCGGCTCTGGTTGCGCGATTGATTGAAGAGAACAAAAAGCTCGCGCGACGCGTGCGCGAATTTGATCAGATCGCTTGCCGGGTCGAAGCGGAAGAGATTCTCAAATCCTCCCGTTTAGAGGCGGGCTACCGCCCGCCCGTCCCGCTCGTCGTAACGCGAATCTTTCCCGATCGCGATGCCGATTCGCTGAAACATCTCGCGTTAGCGTTGATCGCTCATCCAAACGTCATTGCGTTGTTAGGTTCGCGCGATGGCGACGCAGCGCGCCTGGTTTTTGCGCGTTCGCCCGATGCGCCGGGCGATATGAACACACTCATGCGCAAAGCCTGCGAAACGATCGAAGGTCGTGGCGGAGGCAAAGCCGACATGGCCCAAGGCGGTGGGAAGAAGGTCAGCGCTATCGATGACGCGCTGGCGGCTGCTGCGGAGTCAGTGACTGAACGTTGATCAACGTCATGCAACGAAGACCGATTGCGTATTCTCATTCACACCTCGCTTCAGTGAGGTGATCCGACGCCGACCCATAATCAAAGCCATTTTAACGGCTTCGTTAAGCGAAAACCGTTAAAACGGTTTCTTCTCACTTAAGTCGTGGCGCCTTCACCTCGCCGAAGCTTGGTGAGAATGAGAACTACGAAGCTGTTCTTGCGGTCCAGCCTGACTCTCGATCGATCGACTCTCACGGCTGGCCCATCTCACTCATCACTTTCACAAAGCGCTTAGCCACCTTGTCGGCCACGGTCCCGCCGAGCGAACTGAGTTTTCCGCCCGCGATAACCGTCTGCCTCTTCACCTCAACCACGGTGAACACATACATCGTCAAGAGATCGTGACGCAATTCAAGAATGATGTCGGCGTCGGATTCGTCGCGCGTGATGCTAAGACCGAGTTGCTTGAACTCCGGGCGTTTCAGCAGTTTGTCTTCAACAACAGCAGCCCGCACTAACAATGATTTTGAGCGGACGTAAACTCGCCGGGCAGATTCCGACGCGACAGGTGTTTGAGAAGACGTTAAGCGTTTGCGTTGTGAGACAACGGCGGCAGATCCCGTCGCGACGGCGATGCACGTCAGTGCGACCAATGCGAACGCAACGGTTTTCGCACGATGGTTGGAGATCGATTGTTTCATAATCATGCCCGGTGCAACTACGGTGCCGGTAACAGGCCGGGCAAAACATGCGCGAATAACGCCAACACGCGCAGGACCACGGGCGCTCAAGACCTCACTTTCGGTTTCGCCTCGCCACGTCTTGCTTTCTATTGAATGACGAACACTGCAGGCCGACCGTCCTGCGACTGACCGACTGAAACCAGCTGTACCCGATCATCCTGATGTCGCGATCAATCCAAATAGTCGAACGTACATGCAAAATATTTTTGGCCCACTGACAACCTGCGGGATTGCCTTTTCATCTCACGCGCACATCTCGAAGCCGTTTTCGGCAGGCTCGCGATTGATTTGAATGTGTAAGCGATCTTAGGTCCGAGCGCCTCCTCAGGCTCGGCGAATGCGAATCCAATTAAGGTCTTGTTGAGCAACGAACATGGGGTTCTTTGCACAGTCGAACTGTGCCTGGGTGGTGAGCCCACGGTGAGTAAGGTTCTTGAAAGATAGAACCTGTCGAGGAGGCAATCATGAGCCGCAAATGGCTTCTCTTCCTGTTTTGCCTTGGCTTGTTGGTGTTGCTAGCGCCGCTTTCGCAGGCCGCGCTTTCGCTTCGGGTAAATGAAACTGCGGTCAAAGTCTTGTTCGACGAACAGGGCACACGCGTGGTTCTGCCGATCGAGAACTCGCTGGCACGCTCGGTGGACGCACGCATAAAGGTCGAGTTCGTAGATACCGACAACGCATCTATCTCCGCCGTCGAAAAGAACTCCCGGATCAAACCCGGACTGAATGAACTGACCGTTCCTCTTACGCTTGACATGGCAGACGATACGCGCGAGTTCCTCTGGTATCGGCTGCGCTATTCGATCACGCCGGTCGCTTCATCTGATTTCGACGAGATCAGCAACGTCGTTTCGCTTTCACAAATTACTCCGGACCTTTTCGACCTTAGCATCGCGACCGCGCGAAAAGCGCACGCGGGTTCTTCATATCGCCTGCGCGTAAAAACGGCCCATCCGTTGACCTCGAAACCAGTTGCGGGAATAGACATCCAGGCGCAAATCAAGTTCGACGCGTCAAATCGAGCCGGCATCGTGCTGAGGCAAATGGCACGCACTGATGCAAGTGGTTTCGCGACCGTTGATTTCCAGATTCCGCGCGATGTCGCAGACGACGAAGGGAAGATTGAAGTCACCGCGAGCCGTGGCGTTCTGTCAAGAACAGCTGAAGCTGACGTCGAGATCGACCGCTATGCGCAGGTCATGGTCAGTACCGACAAGCCGCTTTACCAACCCGGCCAGACTTTGCATGCGCGCGTTTTGATGTTTGATTCTTCGCGGCACGCGATCGCGGACCAAACAGCGACGCTGAAAATTTCCGATCCTGAATCGACGACAACATTTCGTGCTGAGATTAATTCTTCGCGATTCGGCGTCGCCAACATCGATTGGCCCATTCCCGACAACACGCGTCTGGGCGACTATCGAATCGATGTAGAACTGAAAGGCGACAAATATGAGGACGCGTCCGGAGGGGCCATAGTCAAGGTCAGCCGGTACGATCTGCCGAACTTCACCGTGAATATTAAGCCCGATCACGCGTTCTACTTGCCGGGGCAGAACGCTGACGTCGAAGTGCGCGCGGATTATCTGTTCGGACAGCCAGTCAAACGCGGACACGTGCGCGTCGTGCGCGAAACGGAACGGCACTGGGACTATCGCGAGCAGAAGTGGGAAACGGAGGAAGGCGACAAATATGAGGGGGATATTGATTCTGAGGGACGATTCATCGCTCACGTCAAGCTCGGCGAAGAGCACGACAAGCTGCAGGATGAAGACTACTCCAGGTTTGCCGATCTGACCTACGGTGCGTATTTCACTGATGCAACGACTAACCGGACAGAGCAGCGTCGCTTTGATTTGAGAATAACGAAAGACGCAATCCACGTCTACGTCGTCAATCGTACCCGACAGGCGCGCGATTTTCCACTGGAGTTCTATATTTCGACTTCTTATGCGGACGGCACGCCGGCTTCATGTGACGTTGCCGTCTCGCGCGCGTGGGATGAAGAGGAATCGCCGCGTGAGGTGCCGTTGCGGACGATTAAAACTGATCGATATGGTCTGGCGAAGGTAACTGATCTGACGCTGCCGAAAATTGCCGCGGATGGCCGTGAAATATCGTTGATGTTTCGCGCGCACGATCATCGCGGCGCAAGCGGCAAACACACGGAGAGAGTAGACCTGAACAATAATTCCGTGGTGCGAATTAGAACCGACAGGTCGCTTTATCGTGACGGCGATCCGATTCGCGCGGAGATCACCAGTAATCAACCCGATCTGACACTGGCGTTGGATGCGATCAATGAAGATCGGGTCGTGCAGTCGCAATTGGTCCACCTGCAAAACGGCCGCGCCTCGATCACGCTGCCGTACCGCAGAGAATTCACCGGGCCCGTCACGCTTGCGGCATACGCGTTATCAGTGAGCGAGGATGACGATGAGTCTGCATGTACGCGCACAATTCTGTATCCGCACGATCGCGATCTGAAGTTGAAACTGGCTTTGAACCAGGAGGCTTACCGGCCCGGTGACCAAGCCACGGCAAGTTTTCTGGCTCGAGCGGCGACCGGCCGGGCGACAGAGAGCGCACTGGGTGTCGTTATTTTTGATAAGGCCGTCGAAGAACGCGCGCGTACAGACCGCGACTTCAACGGCAACTACGGATTCTATCGTGTGTATTGCTATCTGAGCGGTTGCGATACTCAGGTCGCCGGAGTAAGTCGCAAGGATCTGGATAAGATCGATTTGTTGAAGCCGTTGCCCGAAGGCTTAGACCTGGTGACGGAAGTGCTGCTTACGAATTGCGCCTTCGAGCCGCGTTTTTTTCACAGTGAGGGACGCAACGCGGCTGCGGGAACTGCTTTCGAGGGCTTCTTCGCGTACCAAATCGATCCCCTGAAGGATTATCTGGAATCCGAGTACAAACAGAATTGTGACTATCCAAAAGACGTAGCCGCACTGCGCCGGTTCGCCATGGCTGGAGGCATCGCGTTTGACGATTTGCGCGATCCGTGGGAAACGCCTTATCGCAATTCATTCTTTGCCGCAGGCTTGTCAGACGTTCTGCAGATGACCAGCGCGGGGGCCGACAAGCAATTCGATACTTCCGACGATTTCACGGTGCTCCGCATCGAGCGTCCATACTTTCGTTTTACCGGTGAAGCCATCAATCGTGCGGTCCGGCGTTATCACACCCGTACCGGCCAATTCATTCGCGACGACCCCACGATGAAAAGCGAGTTACAACAGGAGGGAATCGATTTTGACGAACTTCGTGATCCGTGGGGCCAACCATATCGCCTTGATTTCGGCGTGAGCCAAACAAAGCTTCAGGTATTTGTGCACAGCAGAGGACCCGACAAGCAGTTCTCGAAAAAAAGTGAAGACGACGTGTTGCTTTGGACTTCGTCGATCGATTATGCGATCGACTTGCGCATGAAAATTGATGCAGCCTTAGTCGGTTATTTCAAGAGGACGTCCCAACTTCCGCAGAACAATGAGCAGTTCAACAACGCACTGAAGGATTCGAACATTAATCGCGACGAATTGCGGGACCCGTGGGGACGGCCGTATTACGCAACGTTCGAGCACGCCGCCTTCTATGGCAATCGGGTGAACATTTACAGCTACGCCAACTATGGCGAGAAACCGAAAGAGAAAACCGAGCTGACGCCGGTTACCCAACAAATAAATTTCATCTATCTTCGCAGCGACGGAGAGGACGGAAAGGCGGGAACGTACGATGACTTCAACGTGGCCACGTTCTCGCGGCTGATCACTGAACAGGCCGGAAATGAAAGTAATCCGCAGTTAGTAAAACCCGGCGTGATCCTGCCGGGCTCGACGGGCGCCATCACTGGAACCGTCACCGATCCCATGGGAGCGGTTGTCCCGGGAGCAAAAGTCACGGCAAAGAACAAGCGAACCGAGGTAGAGTTTTCGGCAGAGAGTAATGACCTGGGTGTCTATCTCATTAGGAATGTGCCGGCCGGATTGTATGAAGTACGTTTTAGCTCGCCCGGTTTTCAGCTTTTCGTAATCACCGATGTTCCGGTGCGTTCGTCGAGCATTACGCGCGCGGACGCCAGCCTCAACCTGGGTACGGTCTCATCAACGGTGAATGTTGTCGCTGAATCGGTAACCGTCACCACGGAATCAAGCCAGACAGCAATGTCTGTTAGCCGAACCACTTACGGACTAATTCAATTTAGAGGAGGCGTCGAGAATCAATCATCCACGCCCCGCCTGCGCGAATACTTTCCCGAAACTCTTGTCTGGCAACCATCTTTGGAAACGGACAAGCAGGGTCGCGCGCAACTGAAGTTCAAACTCGCCGACAACATCACAACCTGGAAGATGTCCGTCATCGGATCGACTGAGGACGGCCAGATCGGCACGGTCGAAAAAGAGATCACCGCCTTTCAGCCATTCTTCGTCGAACACGATCCGCCTCGCATCCTGACTGAAGGTGACGAGATCTCTCTGCCGGTGGTCGTGCGCAATTATCTCGACCATCAACAAAATGTAAATCTTCAAATCAAACCTGAAGGCTGGTTCAAGTTGCTTGGGCCGGCGGACCGAAACGTCAACGTCGCCGCCGGCGACTCAAGTCAGGGCATGTTCGAATTTCGCGCGATTGCCACAGTAAAGGATGGTAAGCAGCGAATCACGGCGACCGCTGCTGATGCGAATGACGCGATTGAAAAGCCAATCACAGTGCATCCTGACGGTGAAGAGAAATCTGTTACGGCCAGCGATATCGTTTCGGAAAGCGGAACTGTAACCCTCGACATTCCAACTTCTGCGGTTCCGAATTCTGCGCATGCCGAGCTGAAGATCTATCCGAACCTTTTGGCGCACGTCGCAGAGAGTGTCGAAGCGATCATGGAGCGGCCCTACGGCTGTGGCGAGCAAACGATCTCGTCAACCTATCCCAGTTTGTTGCTTCTTCGTAACTTTAAGAACACCGGCCAAGACAGCCCCTTGCGAGTAAAGGCGGAACGTTACCTGCACGCCGGTTATTCACGGCTGTTGAATTATCGCGACGATAGCGGCGGTTTTACTTACTGGGGTCATGGCGAACCCGATCTAGCCTTGACCGCATATGCGCTGCGATTTCTTAGTCAGGCGAAGGGGTTGATGACGATCGACGACGATGTGATCAAGCAAGCGCGAGTCTGGCTGCTCAAGCAGCAGCGCGCCGATGGCAGTTGGGCCGCTTACGATTACGACAAAACGGAAAACAAACGACGCTCAGCCATGCTGACTGCTTACATTGCCCGAGTGTTGGCGATGACAACTGAAACGCCAACCGCAACCGAAAACAAATCGAATCAGCAGACGGAGCCGGAATTAAGACGGGCGTTCGCCTATTTGTCCGCACCCGTGGAAGAAGTCGATGAACCTTACCTCCTCGCCTCGTATGCGCTGGCTCAGCTTGAACTTAATGACTCGGCGGGAGCGCAGAAGGCGATCACGAAACTGCGCACGCTGGCTCACGAGGAAAACGGCGCGAGTTACTGGTCGCTCGAGACGAACACACCCTTTTATGGCTGGGGTTTGGCTGGTCGGATTGAGACCACCGCGCTGGTTGTACAAGCGCTGGCGCGTGCTTCCCAAGTAAGCCGTCTGCACAACGATGATCAGCTGATCGATCGCGGGCTGCTGGTCCTGTTGCGCGAGAAGGACCGATACGGAGTCTGGTATTCGACGCAAGCTACGATCAACGTGCTCGACTCGCTGCTCAGCTTGCTCGGTCGTGAGGTTAGCGCCACTTCGACGTTACCGCGGACCGCGACGATCATCGTAAACGGTAACAACGTGAAATCGATCGAGCTTCCGGAACCTCAGCGACCCGTAAATCCAATCACTGTCGATCTCTCAGCATTTCTGCAAAGCGGCGTAAACCAGATTCAGATAAAGCGGGCCCGCGGAAGCTCGCCGGCGTCGTTCCAGGCCGTTGCTGCTTACTATCTACCGTGGAGTGAATCCACAGCGACGCAGGAAGCAAACTGGCGCGCAAACGGTTCAAGCGGCCTGCGTCTGGTCACTAAATTCGACAAGACAGAAAGCAAGGTTAGCGATCAGATTAATTGTCACGTTGAAGCTGAGCGGATCGGCTTTAGTGGCTACGGCATGATGTTGGCTGAAATCGGTCTGCCACCCGGCGCCGATGTCGATCGCGCATCGCTCGAACAGGCAATGAAAGGATCGGACTGGAGTATGAGCCAGTACGACATCCTTCCGGATCGTGTGATCGTCTATCTGTGGCCGCGCGCCGGCGGAACAAAATTCGATTTCAAGTTTCGCCCGCGCTTTGGCTTGAACGCGCAAGCCGCCGCGTCGCTCGTTTACGACTACTACAATCCTGAAGCGCGCGCGGTCTTGGCCCCCACGAGATTCGTTGTGAAATAAAATTTTATTCCCCGCCGCCTCAACGCTGCAAAAAGTCCTCACCCATGGACCTGGGCCAGAGCCCTTCTGGCCCAGATCTAAACCGGCACGCCCTCAATCACGCTGAAAGGAGATTCCGTCGGCACGACCCGCGTTAGCTTTAAGCCGGAGTCTTCGTAAAGCTTGCGAAACTCGGCTTCAGTTCGTTCGCGACCGCCGGTCATTACCAGCATGTTCAGATCGATGAACTTGCTGAAGTGCGGTTCGTTGGTGGCCGGAACCACGGCTTCGACCAGAATCAATTTGCCCTGGTCCGGCAAAACGCGATGACAGTTCTTGAGGATCGCGACGGATTGCTCATCGTTCCAATCGTGAATGATCCATTTCAAGATAATCGCGTCCGCGCCCGACGGGACCGCTTGAAAGAAATCGCCGCCAACCAACTCGCAGCGGTCCGCGACACCCGATGCTTCAACGGACGCCTGCGCGCCTTCGATGACTTGTGGCGAATCGAACAGGATGCCGCGCATGTTTGAGCTCTTCTTCAGAATCGAAGTAATCAAGCCGCCGTGCCCGCCGCCCACGTCCATGATTTTCTTGATACCGCCGAAATCGTAAGCCGCATGCAGAGCTTCGGTCGCTTGCGCGGTTATACCGCTCATCGCATCGTTGAAAATCTTTGCGTTGTCCGGATGGTTCGCGAAGAATTCCCACACCGGTTGGCCGAATGCTTTTTCGAAAGCGATCCCGCCGGTGCGCACGCTGTGAAGCAACTCGCCCCACGCCGGATAATGTTCTTCGCCAAGCTCAGTCATCGCGAACGCGCGCAGTGATCCGCGCATGTCGGATCGCAACGTATCCGACAACGGCGTCGCGCCAAATCGATTCTGGTCATCCTGAGAGATAATTCCGATAGCCGCGACCGCGCGCAACACGCGGAAGAGCGATGGCCCATGTGAGCCGGTTGCGGTTGCCAATTCCTCCACGGTTTTACTCTGGTCTTTAATTAGATCAGCAATCCCGAGTTTCGCTAATATGTAAACACAGCGCGAAATCCAAAACCCTGACATGATCTGAAGCATCTGAATCGGCGGCGGAATTTCGTTTGCCGCGGCATTTTGTGGATCCACTTTTGGTCCCCCCAATAATCTGAATTGAAAATCGCGCAGCGATCTTATCGGTGGTGCGGGAGTTTCGACAAGACAGTGTCCTGCTTGGTTGTAACGCAAGCTGTTAGCTT
>DNNE01000133.1:14537-14891 GCA_003487805.1 Blastocatellia bacterium
AACTAACAGTTTGCGTTACGATCGCCCTTACCAATCAACGACACGATTGTGTTAAGCTTCGCCTCGCCACTAAATCAGGCAATTTTTCCCAGAAGGAAGTCATAGGAGAGCAACAAATGGCTGACGAAAAAAAATGCAAAAACCCGCCGTGCACGTGCCCGCCGGCGGAAGACGGAAAGTACTGTAGCGCTTCGTGCGAAGGCACCGGCGACACAATCGAACTCGATTGCGATTGCAGTCACGAAGCTTGTCAGGGAAATTTTTAAGAGAGTTTGGAGTGCGGCGGCTTGACGGCGCTTTGGATGATTCCTGCCAGAGAAAAAGGCTGCAGAATCCAAAGCGGCGTCAAGCCGC
>DNNE01000133.1:15210-16808 GCA_003487805.1 Blastocatellia bacterium
AAGCCGCCGCACTCCAAATTACTTCTGCCGCTTCGCGATCATCACCGCCAGGTGTTCCGCCATCGCGGGATCGAGTGCCTGAAGCTGTAGTTTCTGTTCCTGCGCGTTCTTCACATCACCCAGCATCAAATAACTGATCGCCGAGTTGAAATAAAAGGAAGGATCTTTTGGATTGAGACTGATCGCCCTTTGATGAAATGGAATTGCTTCGCGCGCGCGGCCGGACTTTGAGAGAGTGACCGCCAGGCTGTCATACGCCAGGGGAAAATCCGGATGGTCGCGAATCAGAATCCGATAGACGAACTCGGCATACTTCATCTGGCCCAACCGATCGTAGGTCACGCCCATGTTGTAACGCGCCTTTACGTACGCCCCGTCGAGCGCAACCGCCTGCTGAAAAGCTCTGAGAGCCAACAGGTATTGCTTCAATTCGCCCAGGGCCTCGCCCAGATTGTTCTGCGCTTCGGCTGAGCTTGCATCGAGTGAGATGGCTCCACGAAAAGAGGCGGCGGCCTTCTCGAATCGTCCGGTGCCCATGTAGATGTTGCCGGCGCTCAACAGCGCGCCCGACGCGATCGCAGGCGAACTCTTCGCGATTACGGCAATCGTTTCATAGGCCCTGATCGCATCGTCATAGCGGTTTTGCTGTTCGGCTACCTGCGCGACGCGCGTGAGTCTTTGCGCTTCCTTAACCGACTCCGGCGCCTGCGCCACGAGCGTCAGGCTGAAGCACAGGACGAACAGAAGGCTTAACAGGATTTTATTCAATCGCTCCATGACTGCTTTACGATTTCGAGGAGACCAACGCGACCCTATCGCGGCCCTCAGGAAGTATCAAACGAACAATCGCTCAAAAAATCTGGGAATTCTTCCGCATTCGTAGTATGAATGTAACCGTAAACCCTAAGTTTCGGAGTAACGGTTACTGACAAGGAGGCTTTTCCTCAATGACCAGATTGTTTCTCTTGTTCCTGGTGGCGCTGGTTTGCGCGCCCGCGGCATTCGCTCAAAGCAACGACTATTCGCACTACGAATTTTACGTGGGCTATGCGTACGAGCGAGCGAACAACAACGCGGATACGTTTGATAAGAACGGTCGCACAACCTTCAACGGCAAGTCGGTTACCTTGGACGACCGCCGCGAAAACTACAACGGCTTCAACGCTGAGTTCAATCAAAACCTAAATCGGCACATCGGCATCGTGACCAGTTTCACTGCCACCTACAACAACGGTGGTTATGTCGATACCAGAACCGGTCGCGCGTTTGGTGCGCGCGCACAGCGATACGATTTGATGATTGGTCCGCGGTATAACTGGCGCGGTAGCACCTTCACGCCTTTCGTCGAAGGTATGGCCGGCGTGACGCACATGCGCGTGAGTTTTGATGACACGCTTGGAAACCGGAAGAAGGCCGACACTGCCTTTGCCCTGGCGCTCGGTGGCGGACTTGATGTCCATGCAAGCGAGCACATCGATATTCGCGCGATCCAGGTGGATTATCTGCCGACGTTCTTCAATAGCACGCGGCAGGACAACATTCGCGTCGGCGCCGGCGTGAAGATTAAGTAAGAAAAACAGTCAGAACCGCCTGCGGTA
>DNNE01000167.1 GCA_003487805.1 Blastocatellia bacterium
GCCAGCTATACGCACACAACGATTAGCGCGGGCGACATAATTTACAAAGAGGATGTGAGTGAGCTTCGTGACGGGCTCCACTACGCATTGACAGCACTGGGAATCGTGACTTCATCTTATACAGACTCGACGCTTGCAGGTGCGCCCAGCGGCACCACGATCAAAGCGGTTCACATCAGAGAATTGCGCACGCGCTCGACCAGCGGCGCCGGCAACAGCACGAGCGGTGGGAGCAGCGGTGGACTGCATTATGTGTTGAGCGATCTTCAAGGGTCGGCGCGCGCAGTGATGAACAACGCCAGCAGTTCAAGCACGATTGTCGCGAGACATGATTACTTGCCATTTGGTGAAGAGATTGGGTCAGGCATCGGATCGCGCACGTTAGCGCAAGGCTACAACGCGAGTGACGGCAATCGGTGGAAGTACGGGATGACGGAGCGCGATGCGACGAGTGGGTTGGATCATACGCCGTGGAGGAAGTATGAAAGCATGAGTGGCAGATGGACGAGTCCTGATCCGATTAGCGGAGGCATTGCCGATCCGCAATCATTCAATCGATATGCTTACACCACAAATGATCCTGTCAATAAAGTCGATTTAACCGGACTAGACGCCGATTTGGAAGCAGGTCTGAGCGTTGCGCGAAATGCGCTGCAATATGCGTCTTGTCGAAGCTTGTTTGGTAACACTAATCCACTTGCAACTCTTAACAGTATGGCCGCTGCTGGCACTCTTTCGATAATGAGTCAATACCCAGTCCCGAATAAGAAAACAATAGTGGAGATGAAAGATTTCAATCCGGGAGAAGGCGCGGTTACCGTCTACGGCATGGCACCGGGCAGACTATTCATTTTGGGCAACACTCTTCGCTCGCAGGCCGCCGGTCCCACAATAGTAATAAACGAGCACGGATTTTACATGAACGGGCGAACTGGAAGTGGTATCGATGTCACCACAGTTCGAGACGGTGGGTTCTTTGGCATGACGCTGGCGGAGACACGTGGCGCCGTCATACTGCACGAACTTGGCCACGCCTTGAGTAACCGTTTTCTACCTGATGGGAATGATCCTAACAAGAGCAAGCAAAACTCCAGAATGGTTCAACTCTTCTGTTTCGACATTCCAAAGATGATGAGACGAGACGCGCCGATACCGCTGAGTCCCCTAAACATTATAACAACGCTGCCGGGAAACAATCCTAGAGGCTCTCCAACTCTGCAAGGTAGCCGTGACGCCTTCGACGGCTTTCGGGGAATGGATCTTTGGTATGATCGCGAAAAACGTGCGGGGTGATGAGGCCGTATGAACTATCGGGTGCTTTTTAATTCGATCATTGGTTTGGCAGGCATGTCCCTCTGTCTTACGGTCATGGCCGGTTCAGAGCGGTACTCCCATGGTCCGTCGGATCGCGCAGACGAGCACATGAAACTTATAGGTACGGTTGCGGAAATCCATGATTCACTAATGCCCGGTGTATTAATTACTATCGACTCCGGCTCGAAAAAGTTTACAACGACTTCCGACGAGTTTGGGTCTTACGAATTCTCTGGGATACCTGGAGGTGTGTACCACATCACAACAGAAAAACCGGGGTTCTATGACTTACGACGAGCGTCCTTCGTCTTAGAGCGTGGCAAAACCACTAAGATGAATTTGGTTCTTCTCCAACAATTCATCTCTATTGCGCTAGCACTCGACGGGTCAGGAGCGAAATATCGTGCGTCAACACTTCCGGCTCCGAAGTATGAAATTCTTTACCCCTCGAGCCCGAAAGATTCGGCCTTGGAATTTCTAGTAAGATTCACTACTCGTCGGGCATCACGCTCCGTAATAACTTACCGCAATGCTGAACTCTCGTATGACGCGCTATCAATTTATGCTGATCGATTGATCGTAGATCGAAAAACTCTACATGTGAGAGCCGAAGGAAACGTCACAATCGATAACGGCAGTCAACGACGTAAATTTAATGGTGCGGAAGCTGAGTTTTCCGTAGGTGAGTCGCAACTGAAAATAGCAAAGACATTCTGACGCAAGGTGGGCTAACTTCCGAAACCCGAAGGGGACGGGGGGCCGCCGCGGCATCTGCTTTAACGATGACGCCATCAAGCTCGACTATTTCATTGGGTTGGACGGCCGCCAGCGGCGCAGCGAAGTATCGGGTTGAGCGGAAAAGTGCGGGCAGTGCCTACGAATTACTTACGACTACAACGAGCACAAGCACGAGTGACACCGGGACCCGTACCGGAAGCGCTTATCTCTATCGCGTCTGTGCTGCGGACACGAACAACAACTGTACGTCCGATTACAGCAACATCGCCTTGGGAGCGAAGATCAACTTCACAACAGATCCGACAATCTGCGCCGCTTCCGATAGCTCTTGTGGCGACTTGACTACCATCAAGCACGAGCACATCAGCGAATTACGCACTGCGATTGACGCCGTAAGAACTCTAGCCGGACAAAGCGCTGCCAGCTATACGCACACAACGATTAGCGCGGGCGACATAATTTACAAAGAGGATGTGAGTGAGCTTCGTGATCGGCTCGACTACGCGTTGACGGCACTTGGAATCGTGACTTCATCTTATACTGATTCGACGCTTGCAGGGGCGCCGAGCGGCACCACAATAAAGGCGGTTCACATCAGAGAATTGCGCACACGCTCAACCAGTGGCGCAGGAAGCAGCACGAGCGGCGGGAGCAGCGGGGGACTGCACTATGTTCTTTCTGATCTTCAAGGTTCGACTCGTGCAGTGATGAATAACAACAGTAGTTCAAGTGCGGTTGTCGCTCGTCACGATTATTTACCGTTTGGTGAAGAGCTTGGTGCGATTGGCGGACGAACAAGCGGCGAAGGCTACAGCGCCACTGATCAGAATCGCTGGAAGTATGCGATGACTGAGCGCGATGCAACGAGTGGTTTGGATCACACCCCGTGGAGAAAATATGAAAGCACGAGCGGCAGATGGACAAGTCCTGATCCGATCAACGGATCGGTTGCAAATCCTCAATCCTTCAATCACTTCAGTTATGCTGCAAACGATCCGGTTAATTCCAACGATCCAATTGGACTCTTTCCGACACAATTTATTTCCGATTGGTTACAAGCAAACAGCGGTAGATGGGAAGTAAATGTCTATCCCAATGATTCGCCAGTTGAAATTCCCGGCAGCGGAGAGTTGCACGTAAGCTGGTTTGATAGCCGCCCACTGATTGGGCCGCAGAATTCCTTCGCTACAAATAATCCTGCCGTCATAGACAATAAGGACAGCGGTCAGGACTGCAATATCTCAGTCGCTTTCACCGGCAACTCCATACATAACGTCAGCAATGGCAAGGGTTATGCTGGCGGTAACCCCGGATTAGGGTTCACTGTAAGCATTTCTGACCTGGGCAGCGGCGGAATCGCGAGCATCGGAGAAAACGCAGTAGACTCAAAGGGACACTGGGTTCTACAGCAGTTGATGAACCTCACATACTGGACCGTACGTAAGGGTGATTCCGCTCCAATCTCTAATTATGTTCCGACGTGGTCAGATCCCATATCTCCTTCTGCCATCATTCGAAACGACACTAAGAGTGGTGGATGGTTCGACCATCCAGGGCCGAACCTCAAAAACTCAGCCGGCCAAGAATTGATCGCCGATCATTCCAAGTGGGATTTCCTCATCAAAGCTCATAACGGCAATAAGAATTGTTCCGTAGCTTTCCACGTTGAGATGACATTTAGCAACGGCCTCTTTGATGCTGTTTGGGGACCCGGTTTATATAACGGAGTGAACAAGTAATGAATATCGGAACGCTGGGTACTATATTTTCGATTGTGGTTTTCCACTCTCTCTTTGATTCGAGCGCCGTTCGTAGCCGGTATGTTCCCGGCAACGTTCATTGCTCCGCGGTGGTAAGTCTCACCAAGGACCTACAGCGTTTCGACGAACTTGGCGATATAAGACCTGCGTTAGAGGATCTATCGTCAGGTGAAAATTCGCGGATCAAACGAGGAAGAATTAGGCTGCTGGCGCACGCAAAAGGAAGCACGGTGGGGAGGAAACAGGTTATTGACGCGTTGATGTTGAGTATGAATAAACCAAACCTCAACATTGAGCGAGATTTGCAAGACTATTACCTTTGGCGGGAGGGTTCCACTCTTCTTGAAGACTTGAAGGCCACCGAAGCGCTGGATTTATTAATCGCCCATCTCGATATGACGAATGGCTTTCATAGCACGTCTATGGTGTTTCAACCTGCAATCCTCGGCGTTCGCAAGATCGGACTGCCCGCCGTACCCAAGCTAACTGAGGCATTACTCAACAGTCCTAAACCCGGCATAAGGATGGCCGCAACCTATTGCCTGACCGAGATTGGTGGTTTATATGCTATGGATGCGTTGAAAAGGGCTCAGATTAATGAGACCAGCCAATGTGTAAAGCGTTTCGTAAATTCGTCATTGAGCACATTCACCTACAAGGCAAAGGGACAGGAAGTTTTTGGCATTGGGGCTCCTCAAGCGACTGCTGATGCACGACAGGATTGGCTAATGGCTTTTGAATGTATCGACTAGTTCCGCAGAAAACTCCATGCGTATTCAACGTCAACCTGAGCGTAACTGACGCCTCTCTAACAGGGGCCGAGATTGACGCCATAAAGAAAAATATGCAAACGATATTTAACCAAACTGGTATTTAACCAAACTGGGGTCAGGCCTGCGATTCTTGCGATTCTCGATGGATGACTCGTGTGCCGATCCCTATTCGCGGATGAGCTAAACGAATCGCACAAATCGCAGGCCTAACACCGTTTTATGCCCCCGTTTTATGACCCAAGAGTTCGTGCAGACCACGCGGTTCATCACCGCTTTGCCGACTTCGAGGACTCCTACACAGTTCGTGGACCAACTCAA
>DNNE01000125.1:0-4925 GCA_003487805.1 Blastocatellia bacterium
TTATCCCGCTCGCTACCGCTCGCGGTTCTGTACCACTCTTGCTTCGATAACGGCGATGACCTGCTCGCGACTTACAGTGGGAAACGCCTCCAGAAACTCTACGACCAACTCGCCACCTTCTAGATAGTCGATGAGGTTTTGCAACGGCACGCGAGTGCTACGAACACCGGCGTGCCGCCCATAATTTCAGGATCAGAGTGAATGATTCCGTGAAGTTCCGGTGCATTCATGATGCCACTATACCAACCGGCTTCGATTAAAACGGATTTAAATATTATGAAGAGTTACGAGCATTTCTTCACTCGCCCCTGCGGCCGTCGATACAATCAAACTCTTCTATATCGCTCCCAGTTGCTTATACATCTTCATAAAATCAAAGTTGTTCCAGGACTCGACAAACTTGCCGTCCTTGAGTCGGGCGATGGCGATGCCGTCGAACTCTGCGGTCTTCTGCGTGGCCGCAAAACCGAGACTGTCGCCGACATGCTTGCCGCGAACTGAACAGCGCGCGACAACCTTGTCGCCTTCGGCGATCGTGTCTTCGACCACGACTGCAATGCCGGGAAAGGATTCGCGGAACTGAGTATGAAATGGTAGAAACCCGGACGCGCCGCGCAAAGGCTCGCCATCCTCGGACAAACCGTGATTGAGGCAATCTTCAGCCATCATTTCATTGATCGCGTCAGCCCGGCCCTTGTTCCAGACTTCCTCGAACCAGCGGCGCATCAAAGCTTTATTCTTTTCCAGGTCATGCTGTTGTGACATGAGGAACCTCCGATTTCAGTTTATGCTTTCAGCATCTACGCCCTTCTCCCTCTGGGAGAAGGGTTGGGGATGAGGGTATAGCGCGCGCACGTCAAGCCCTCACCCTGCCCTCTCCCAATGCGAGAGGGTTAGAACCCTCTACTCTTCAACGTCCTTTTCATCGACGTGAAACTTGTGCAGCACGCGATGAGCCATCGGCGCCAGGATGATTCCCATCAATGCGATGAAGATCACTCCGCTAAAAAGCGCGTAAATAGAAGCGAATATCTTGGCGGTGTCGTTTGGCAGTTCATGCACCGGCCCCATCCCGCCCAGGATCATCGAGGCTTCAAGCAGCGAGTCGACAAAATTGAACCCAGCGATGACGTGATACCCAACGATACCAACTGAGAGAGCAATCGCGATCAGACCCAAAGCAATCGCCAGCGAAACAATAATCCGCTTAACAAAAACTGAGCGCGGCGCCAGCTGTTCGTGATGGCGCTCATAACCCAGCCATCCTCGCTTGGTTTGGTGACGTCGCTTGGCCATTGATTAAATACCGTCGAGCCCCGCTTTCGTGCGGGTTAGTTTGTGTTCGTGTTCTTTCGTGGTCAGCTTTGGTAAATCGACAAAAACCAGACCACGAAATCACACGAACCAGGAATCACGGACACCGAACCCGCAACGCCCGCGGCACTACTTCAAATGTCGCGGGCAGACGGCCAACGACTTCGCCGTCAAGCTCGACCCGGACCATGTCATCTTTCTTCACTGCTCGGGCGACGACCTGCTTCGCGAGTGCGTGCGTCACTTCGTTCATGCGCAGGTGCGCTCCGAAATAGAGGCGCGGCGCATTCGCCAGAATTCTGAAGGAACTCGCATCGCCAATCGTGACTATGTCAAAGAAGCCATCATCGAATTTCGCATCGGGAGCTATCTTCATTCCGCCGCCATAGTATCGAGCATTGGCAACGCAAAATTCGGCGACCCGCAGCCGGCGCTCGGGATGTTCATCGAGTTGGATGTTAACTTCAATCGGCGAAGAGCTAAGCGTCGTTTGCACGGTGGCCGCGGCGTATGAAAGTTTGCTCGTAAGTTTGCGCGGCGCAAATGCGGGGATCCATTTCCTCGCTTCGCCACTGGCCGCGCGATCCAGAACACTCGTGCTCATCCCGAAACTGGCGACGTTGATGAAGAACCGCGTTTCGCGCTCGCCCCGATCATTAACAAAGGTCACGCGACCAACGTCGATCTTGCGGGGACGACCATCACGCAGCGCCCGCGCCGCCGCCGCGATGTTCGTCGGCATCTTCAGCGTACGGCGAAAATCACTACCCGTCCCGCCGGGGAGAATGCCGAGCTCTACGTCTTCTTTCGCTTCGATAATTCCGTTTGCTACTTCCGAGATCGTGCCGTCGCCACCGCAGGCGATGATCAGTTGCGTTCCCTGCTTTGCGGCTTCAGCCGCAAGTTCGCAGGCATGGCCGACGGCTTCAGTAAACGAAACCGTGAAGGCGCCAAAGTGCGTGCGCAAATCGCTGGCGATCTTTGGCCAGTTTTCGCGCGTCGCGCCATCGGCGGAAGCAGGGTTAACGATTACGAGAGGTAATGACATCAGAGCAGTTTAACCACAGAGGACACAGAGAAGAACAGCTTGAATCAGCAAAGTTGAACGAGCATTTCAAATCTTTGAGAATAGCCCGCCTCTTCTACTTATCATTGTTCTTCTCTGTGTCCTCCGTGGTTACTTTACTATTTCCATAGAGCGCGCGATCGTTTTCAGCGAGCTCACCAATCTTGCTCATCACAAATTCACCAATCTCTTTATAAGTTCGCACGTGATCCTTCTTCGCTACGAACTGTGACAAGTCCAACTGCTTTCCAAAATGGACGCGGATCTTTGGACCGCCAAACCAGTTTCCCAGAACCTGCTTCGGCAGGTTGTTACCGAGTCCGGCGATAAAGACCGGCACAACTTGCGGATTTGCCTCCTTGATCAATTTGCCCAGGCCCGGTTGCGGCCGCAGAAAAGAATAAGGATCGTCATTCTTGTTGCGCGTGCCCTCGGGATGAAACCCGATCACGTTGCCGGCGCCTTCTTTGCAAAGTTGCGCCAGCCGGCGCATCGAATATTTATCAAACGCGCGTTTCTCAGGCATTGGATTTTTTCCGGTGACGAAAAACGGCGGGTACATGGACCACCATCCCATGATCAGATTCACGAACATGCCGAGGACCGACTGATAGTAAAACCGGCCGCGCACCGGAAAGAAAAGTTGCTTGCGCCACGACGTTTTCCTGAAGAGCGTCGTCGAAACGACATACATGTCGAAGAAGGATCGATGATTGGCGACCAGCATGACGGGTCGCGAGTGATCGACGGCTTCGACATGCTCCAGGCCGTAGACTCGCATCAGGTTATAACTCGAGATATGGATCCAGCCCGCGCCGAAAAAACTCTGGCACCAGGTCCAGAAACGTTTCCAGCCACCCAGATTCATGCGATGAGTAACGCGGAAGGCAAAGCGCTCGAAGGCAGAGAGGGCGGCGAGTTCTTCGTTCGTGGGCTCGAGCTGGTTGCGCATACTATCCACAGATTACGCAGATTTCACAGATTAGGAAAAACCAGCAGCCACAAAAAGGCACAAGAAGCACAAAAGGAAATACAAAACACCCGTTTGCTTATTTGCAGGCTGCGCATTTCCGAAATCAGATTAAGAAACCAATGAACATTGTCCGCTTTACTTTTGCGCCTCTTGTGCCTTTTTGTGGCTTAGCATCTCTCTCTGTGTAATCTGTGTAATCTGTGGATTAGGTTCTAACGCCTAAGATTAATCTATCGAAAAGTATCGCGCTTCCGGATGATGAATGATGATCGCCGACGTCGATTGCTCGGGATCGAGTTGAAACTCTTCCGTTAGCTCCACGTCGATGCGCGAGGGATCGAGTAGCTCAAAGAGCTTCACCTGATCTTCCAGATTCGGACACGCAGGATAACCAAAACTAAATCGCGAACCCTGATAACCCTGGCGAAATAGTTCGTTAAGGTTCTTCGCGTCATTGCCATCGATGCCCAGTTCCTGACGAATCTTCTTGTGCCACAGTTCAGCCAGCGCCTCGGCGCCTTCAACGCTCAACCCGTGAAAGTAAAGATAATCAGCGTAGTTGTCGGCCTTGAAAAGTTGCTGCGAATATTCACTGGCTCGCCGCCCCATCGTCACCAGATGAAAGGCAACCACATCCATGTGGCCCGAGTCGACTGAAGCAAAATAATCGGCGAGACAGAGTCGCTTGCCCGCCGGCTGTCGCGGAAAAGTGAAGCGCACGAGCTCGAGCTTGCTCGTCTGATCATAAACGATGAGATCGTTTCCCGACGATTGGCAGTGAAAGTAACCGTAGACCGCACGTGGAATTAGCAATCCTTCGCGCTCGCTGCGTTGTTTCAGCTCTTCAAAAACAGGCCTCACGTGTTCAGCGACAAAGGCCTGATACTCTTCGTTCGGTTTTCTTCCCTGCTTGAATTGCCACTGACCTTTGAATAGGGCCGTCTCATTGACATAGGCAAACACGTCTTGCAAAGGAATGTCGTGAGCGACCCTGGAGCCGAGAAACGGGGGTTGTGGAATCACGACCGAGGGGCTTACATCCGAACGATTTGTATGCGTTGTGTCGCCGGCGATTTTGATCACGCCGCGCGGTTTGGCTGATTTGCGAATGCCCAGCTTTGCTTCTTCACCTACCAGGTCGTCAGCGTCATCGCCCTCGTCGCCGTTCCCGCCCGCGACTGCTTTCGCCTCTTCGATATCGGCGAGGGCCACTCCTGACATCAGTTTGTCCATCGTGTGCAGACCGGCGAACGCATCACGCGCATAAAACAGCGTGCCTTTATAGATGGACTTCAAATCATCTTCGACATACCGCCGCGTCAACGCTGCTCCACCCAAAACGACGGGGACCGAAACGCTGCGCTCGTTCATGACTTCCAGGTTGTCTTTCATGATTAGCGTCGATTTCACCAGCAAGCCGCTCATGCCGATGGCGTCAGCTTTGTGTTCCTCGTAAGCATTCAGAATCGTGTCGATGGTCTGCTTGATGCCGAGATTGATCACGCGATAGCCGTTGTTGGTAAGAATAATATCGACCAGGTTCTTGCCAATGTCGTGCACGTCGCCCTTGAC
>DNNE01000125.1:5225-36653 GCA_003487805.1 Blastocatellia bacterium
TCGTGCACGTCGCCCTTGACGGTTGCTAAAACCATCGTGCCTTTCGCGGTCGCGCCGCCTTTCTTTTCCATGAAAGGCTCGAGGAAGCGCACCGCCGCCTTCATGGCTTCGGCTGATTGCAGAACGAAGGGGAGCTGCATCTGGCCGCTGCCAAATAAATCGCCGACTACCTTCATGCCTTCGAGCAGGATGTTATTGATAATGTCGAGCGCTGAATACGTTTCGAGAGCAGTCTTCAACTCGGCTTCAAGGCCGATTTTTTCGCCATCAATAATGTGATTCTTTAGCCGCTCTTCGACTGTTTCGCCTTTCGAGGCTTTCTTCGCGCTCTTGGCTTTTACGTTCTCGAAAAGCGTCGTGAACTTTGTCAACGGATCGTAGGTACAGACCTCGCCGTCAAACTCTCGCCGGTCATAGATCAAGTCGCGGGCGACCTTCAGTTCCTGTTCACCGATGCGATTTAAAGGCTCGATCTTGCTGGCGTTAACAATCGCCGCATCCAGCCCCGCCTCCACCGCGTCATGCAGAAAGACAGAGTTGAGAACCACCCGGGACGCGGGATTGAGACCGAAGGAAATATTCGACACCCCGAGAATGGTGTAGCAGTCCGGCAGCTCTGCCTTAATGCGCTTGATGCCTTCGATTGTCTCGAGTGCATTGCGCCGGTCCTCTTCAATGCCGGTTGAGATCGGCAACGCCAGAGCATCAAAGAAAATGTCAGAAGCCGGCAGACCTAATTCACCGGTGGCCTGCTCGTAGGCACGCTTGGCGATCTTGAACTTGCCTTCCGCGGTGCGGGCCATTCCCTCTTCATCGATAGTGCCGATGACCACACTGGCGCCATAACGCTTCGCCAGATCGATCACTTTCGCGAAGCGCGGCTCGCCGTCTTCATAATTAGTCGAATTGAGAATGCTCTTGCCGCCCGCGTGTTGCAGACCGGCCTCCATCTTCTCCCATTCAGTGGAATCGAACATCAGCGGCAGCTTGATGCTGGTGACCAGACGCGACGCCAGCTCATGCATGTCGACCTCGCCGTTGCGCCCAACAAAATCGACGTTCACATCAAGAATGTGCGCGCCTTCGCGCTCCTGCTCTTTCGCCAGCGAGACCAGGCCGTCCCAGTCTTCGGCATTGAGCAGGTCGCGCATTTTTCTCGAACCGCTCGCGTTGACGCGCTCACCGACGATCAGAAACGAGGCATCCTGCACGTAAGGTTGTTGGAAGTAGATGGACGACGCGGCCGGCACGAGTTTGGCGTCGCGCGCCTTTGGCGTGACGCCACGCATCGCTTCGACGACCAGCTTTAAGTGCGCCGGTGTGGTGCCGCAACAGCCGCCCACGATGTTGACACCAAAGTCGTTGGCGAAGTGGACGATCTGCGAAGTAAATGTCTCCGGCGTCTCGTCATAATGCATTTTGCCCTCGACGACAGAGGGCAGGCCGGCGTTGGGCAGGACCGAAACCGGCAACGGAGCGTTCTCGCAAAGGTAGCGAATGCTCTCGGTCATGTGGCGCGGTCCGGTGCCGCAGTTCATGCCGATTACGTCAATCGGAAAAGGCGCGAGTGCCGTCAACGCAGCGCCAATCTCAGTACCGTTGAGCATCGTGCCAAACACTTCGATCGTGACCTGCGCAATCACGGGCACGCGGCGGCCGTTCTTTCTAAAGTTTTCAAAGATTGCGGACAGCGCCGCCTTTGTCTGCAGAAGATCCTGGCAGGTTTCGACAATCAGCAGGTCGACACCACCGTCGAGCAACCCACGCACCTGTTCGGCGTACGCCGCCTTTAGATCAAGGAAGCTGATGTGGCCCAGCGTCGGCAATTTGCGTCCCGGACCCATCGAACCAGCGACCCATCGCGGTTTGTCTTTGGTGGAGTAGTCAGACGCAACGCGTTTTGCCAACGTGGCCGCTCTGACGTTCATGTCATACGTCTGATCGGCCATGTCGTACTCGGCAAAGTCGACAGTCGTGCCGTTGAAAGAGTTGGTTTCGATTACATCGCAACCCACGTCGAGAAATGCGGTATGGACGTTCTCTACCGCGTCGGGTCGGGTGATAAGGAGATTTTCGTTGCAGCCTTCGAACCGCAGACCGCCGAAATCGTCCAGAGTCAGGTTCTGAACTTGCAGATTCGTCCCCATCGCGCCGTCAAAGACGACGATGCGTTCTTTAAGAGTGTCGAGAAAGCTGCTCATTGAGTTATTTGGAGTGCGCTGACTCGTCAGCGCTTTGAAAGCGGCGACTAGTCGCCGCACTCCACAGAAAAAGCCCCGCGCTGGCGAACAACGCGGGGCTCTCATCAAACTGTTTCGAACAACGGTTGAAAGTCGCCGAGCTGTTTAGCCGATTATTTTTCGTGGCCGCAAGTCGCCTTAACTCACCACGTTTTTCCGCATGGCCTATTGAAACATCGCTCTGCAGTAGAGTCAAGAGACCCAGTCGGGTCTTACTTTGCGGTTTTCTTTGCGGCTTTGCGCCTTTGCGTGAAACCATCCTTCATCAAGAAGTAATCTCACGCAAAGACGCAAAGGTACGCAAAGTCAAAAATAAGACACTATCGGGAAGCTAACCTCGACCAGCCAACCTTTACGATTTGCGATTTACCATTTACGATTCACCCGTTTAAGATTTAACATCATCCTTCATGCGGCGTGCCATCTATCCCGGTTCGTTCGATCCGGTCACCAACGGCCACCTCGATATCATTCAACGGGGCTGCAAGCTCTTCGATGAGATCATCATTGCGGTCCTGATCAATCCTGAGAAGACGGCTTTCTTTTCCGTCGAAGAACGCTGCGATATTCTGAGATCGGTACTGGCAGAGATCGATCGCGGTGACTGTACTCTGACGGTTGAGAGCTTTGAAGGCTTGCTGGTCCAGTACGCGGCCGACCGGAAGGCGCACGCGATCGTGCGCGGCATCCGGGCGATATCCGATTATGAGTATGAGTTGCAGATGGCCTTGATGAACCGGCGATTACAGCCGGGCCTGGAGACAGTCTTCATGATGCCGGCCGAAGCTTATTCATACGTCAGTTCGAGATTGGTGAAAGAAGTGTTTCACCTGGGCGCCAGCATCGAGGGGTTGGTTCCTGCTCTGGTAGAAGATCGAATGAGAAAGAAGAAGTAGTGAGGTTCGGGGTTCCGCCTTCAGGCGGCCGTCTAAAGACGGAACTCCAAACATGCTAAATTCTGAGTTATGCCAGCCACAAAGTTTTCAGCAGGCTTTCAGGTTTCCGAAAACGTCGCGCAGATGAAAGCGTCATCGACGCTGGCCGCGATGCAGGCGGCGGAAGCGATGCGCGCATCCGGAGTCGACGTAGTAGATCTGGGCGCCGGCGAACCCGACTTTGACACCCCACAAAATATTAAGGACGCCGCAGCCACCGCGATGCGGGCCGGCAAGACCAAATACACTCCGACCGCAGGCACGCGCGACTTGCAGCAGGCGATCATTCAGATGTACCGGACGGACTTTGGCGCGATGTACGAGCGAAATGAAGTCATGGCCACATCCGGCGGCAAGCAGGCGATCTTCAACGCCGTTGTTTCGCTCATCAATCCCGGCGATGAAGTTCTAATCCCAAAGCCCTACTGGGTTTCATTTCCCGAGATCGTTACCTTCGCGCGCGGCAAATCTGTCTTTATCGAAACGGACGAGAATCACTTCGTGCTGACGGCGGACATGGTGCGCCGCGCAATTACACCTAAGACAAAACTAATAATTCTAAATTCGCCCAGCAATCCTTCCGGCCGGGTGATTCCCCCAGCTGAGTTCAAAGAGATCATGGAAGTCCTCGCCGAAAAAGATCTCTACGCCGTTTCCGATGAATGCTATTTGCGATTCGTCTATCCACCGGCGACTGTGTTCAGCGCCGCGTCGCTGCGACCCGAGTTGCGAAAGCGTCTCTGCATCGCCGGATCATTTTCAAAGACTTATGCGATGACCGGGTGGCGAATAGGATATGCGTTAGCGAACGCTGACTGGACGCGCGAGATGTTGAAGGTTCAGGGCCATTCGACCAGCAACGCGAGCTCGATTTCGCAGGCGGCGGCGACCGAAGCTTTGAATGGATCACAAGATTCCGTGGCCGCGATGCTCGCCGAATACACGCGCCGCCGCGAATGGCTGCTGCGAGAATTGAATGAGGTGCCCGGACTGTCCTGTGCGCAACCTGAAGGCGCGTTTTATGTGTTTCCGGACGTCCGTGGATGCCTGCAGGGACGAATCAGCACTTCAGAACAATTTGCTGCTGAGCTATTGGAGAGAGAGCAAACTGTCGTGACTGACGGCGCGGCCTTCGGGGCCGAAGGTTTCATCCGCATCTCGTACGCAACTTCGATGGATCGTCTGCAGGAAGGTGTGACGAGAATAAGACGGGTGGCGGAACGAAGTGACTTCTAATTCCCTCTCCCACTGGGAGAGGGTAAGGGTGAGGGCTTAGCGAGAGAGCTATCTTAATTCTTCCCACCCAGCATCAACACACACGCAAAAAGTTTTGTTGCGCTAGACCCTCACCCCGGCCCTCTCCCACGGGGAGAGGGAGAAAAGGAATGCGCTACAAAAACAAAAAGGCGGGCAATTGCCCGCCTCTAATTGTTTGGAATAGACGCGCTCAGTTAGTACAGATTGAAGTTGTATTGCAACTCCATCCACATCGAAACCGGATGTCCATCCTTGGTAGCCGGTACGAAACGAATGTTCTTGGCCGCGGCGATCGCCCGTTCAGTTAATCCGTCGGGTAATCCCGACACGGCATGAATGTTGGTAACCTGGCCGCCCGAAGAAAAGACGGCGCGCAAAACAACTGTGCCGGTAATCTGATTCTTGCGCGCAGATTCCGTATAGGTCGGCTCTGGTTTCTCCAGCACCCGGGCTTTCGAAGTCACTTCTTTGCCACTGAAGATCTTGTTGTAGTCGCCGCCACCGCCACCACCGCCGGGACCACCGCCACCTTCACGACGATCGCCACCGCCGGTGTTGCCGCCATTACCTGGTCCATAACCGCCGCCGCTACCCGGCCCGACGCCGCCACCAGTGCCGTTGCCAATACCGTTACCTGTACCTGACCCCGACGAAGTAACCGTCGATTTCGATTTCGGATCGCCGTAATTCAACTGCCGAGTGTCCGGCGGAAACAAAACCGGATCGGCATCGAGCGTCGCCGGCATCGGCAACGCCGGATTCTTAATGACCGGTGGATGCGGATCAGGAGCTACAACTTGCGGAATTCTCAAATCAGCTTGCGGCAGTTTGCCCATTGAAGCCGGGGATTGTTCCTCGCGACCGCCACCACCGCCGCCGCCGGCTTTCTCTTGCTTCGGCTTGCTGCCGCCGCCATTACCCTTGGCCATTCCGGCAGTGCCCTCATCAGGCGTAGGCTGCTCGTTCGGAATGTCTGAGATCATCTGCGTCAATTCCAGATCATCTTCCTTGGCCAATTCGGCAGCCTTGGCTTGTTGATGTCGATCCCAAAGGAACGCCCCACCAACGACCAGAAACAGCAGCGCAAAGCTGGCGATGATGCCGGACAAAACATTTCGCGAATCAGACGGTCGCGCACCCATTATGGCCGCGCCTCGATCCCGGCTGAGCCAGGTTGCAAAAATTCCGAGCAAGCCACAGAACCCGACAATCGCAACCACAATCATCGTGCGGCGAGAAGGACCGCCATTTCCAGAACGATCGAGCAGGAAGATCGCGCCGACCAGCACGACCATCGCCACGACGGAAAGCAACATCGCGATCACGGCGTCGCGGCTGGCGAAAAACTTGCCAACCATTTTTCCATAGCCCTGGAACGATCGTTTCATGAAGCCAAACGGATCACGTTTGAATTCGGGCCATGTCAATTGGTAGTTGTGAGCGACTCCACCTAACTCTTCGGCGAGTCGTGGAAGCAAACCGCTATCTTCCAAAATGGTGAGATGGTATTCGCCGACCATACCGCTCCCTGCTGCCGTCGACGCTGCTGCGATCGGCGCTGCCGCCACCGGGATTTGCACCGGCGGAGTCGTGGCTCGCGGGCTCGCCTGGTTGACAGTGTCCGACATCGGGTAAGAAGCCTCGACATTCACCGGCGCGCTGGTGTTTGTCGGCGCGACTGTGGGAACTGGAACTGCGCTGAGAGGCGTTCCGTCTACCGGACAAAAACTGAATCGATCGGCGAATTGCTCCTGGCACGAATTACAAAATTTCATCTTAACTACCTCGCTGTCCCGCTGGGGATCAAGTGCTGAACTCAAACGCTCATCCATGCTGCTCATCGACTGACGATATGAAGCCGTTACGCGTTGATCCAAAGAACCAGGAGCTTCGGGCGTGTTCCACTTATTAAGCAAAACACGCAGCTCCTCATCCTGCATGAACCTGGAATCAGAATTGCTCATGGTTCAAAAAAATTAATGCGTCATGCAGGCGGTTAACTGCGTCTTACGCCCGCTTCACTCTACCAGTTTCGCGGCCAATTCGGAAATACCGACCGAGGCTCGCGCGCAGCTTATCGCGTGCCCGGAACAACCGCGCTTTCACTGCATTCGAATCAGCGCCAACGATGGCCGCGATCTCTGCCAGCGAAAGATCTTCGTACTCGAAAAGAACCAATGCCTCGCGTTGCAATGGAGGCAAACTCGCTATCGCTCTTCCAACTTCCGCGGCCAACTCGGCATCGAGCACTCTCTGCGAAGGCCCATGATTTTCAGGTACGCGGAACTCATCGGGGAAATCGTCAATCGCCGACTCGCGATTGAAATTCTGATATCGCCTGACGGCCTGGTTCCGCGCGGCAGCATAGAGATACGTCCTTAGCGAGGCCCTCTCCGGATCAAAGCGGCCCGGTTCTTTTATCAAAGAGAGGAAGCAATCATGCGCTACGTCTTCCGCGGCCTCAGCCGATCCCAACATGCGATACGCAAATCGAAAAATCGGATCGCGATAGCGTTCGTACAGGATCTGAAAAGCTGCCGTCTCGCCGTTCGCTGCCTTTTCCAACAGCCGCTCGTCTGTTTCTTGATGCTCCAATCAAAGCGCTCGATCCTGTAGGAACCAGCTTCCTACTGTTGTATTACGACTAAAACCCAAGAAGTTACGGAAATATTTTCGCCGCGCTAGTCTTTTATATGTCCAATTATATATCGTTTACTCGAACGGCACGGCTAATGTTCGCTGCGCTGACGGCTTTGATGCCTCGAATCGCCTTCAGGTTGACGGGTTTAAGGGCGGCATCTAAACTCTTTTTTACCGCATCCCAGACGGGCTTTCGAGTTGCTCAGTCTAACTGAGAAGCAACAGCTCAAGTAATTCTTAGAGCAAAGTAAAATGGCTCAAATCATTAACAAATTCACTGGTTACTGCCTAATCACAGCCCTTGGACTGTTGCTCACGGCCGGTGGTGCATCGCGCGTGTGCGCGCAGAATACCCCCCAACCGAATCGTGAACGCCTGCTGAATGGGCTAACAATTCTGTACGGCAACCGGCCGGGCGAGGCAAATGTTTTGCTGAAATTACGAGTGCACAGCGGCGCCGTATTTGACTTGACCGGCAAGGCGGGAACCATGTCGTTGCTCGGAGACGCTCTTTTCCCCGAGTCAACCACGCGCGAATATGTCGCCGAACAATTGGGTGGACACCTGGAAGTGACGACCACATTTGACGCAATAGATGTGAGCCTCTCGGGCAAGGCGAGTGAGTTGGAAAGGATGATCGAACTAGTACGCAATGCCATCCTTAACCTCAACCTGTCCGCTGACAGCGTAACTACGCTGCGTGAAGCTCGTATCAAGCAATTATCTGAAAAGCGTTCTTCGATTTCCGACATTGCCGATCGAACCATTGCGACTCGCCTGTTTGGATTATTTCCTTACGGGAATCCAGCGGAGGGCACGGTTGAGACTGTCGCGAAGATCGATCGCGCGGATCTCATGCTTGCGCGTGAGCGATTCTTGAATGCAGATAACGCGACGCTGGTAGTGATTGGCGGCGTCGAGAAGACGCGTCTGATGCGCGCTGCGCGCCAGTTACTGGGCTCGTGGCAGAAGGGCGATCGCACCGTGCCCGCCACGTTTCGTCAGGCGGCCGCGGTCGACCCACGCGTGCTTATGGTCGATCAAGCCGGCGCAAACAATGCTGAAATTCGGCTCGCTGTGCGCGGCCTGGCTCGTTCCGACCGAGATGCGGCCGCCGCGTCGCTCTTGGCGGCGATCATCAAGCAACGCTGGCAGTCGGCGGACAATGAAATTTCATCTCCGATGGTAGTTCACGAAGCACACGCCCTAAACGGAATGTTCATGCTCGGCGGAAGCGTTCCAACACGGTCGGCGGCAAAGGCGATCTCGACCGCACAGGGTGTCATGCATGCAATCGCAAAAGAAGATCCGAGCATGAGTGAGTTGGAAACTGCACGGGAAACCGTGCTGATCAAATCCGTCTCATTGTCGCCGTCTGAGTCCCTCGCTGATGTGTGGCTCGATGGCGAATCATACAAAATACCGGCGAGCAATCAGGCGGATGAACTTAATCGGATTTCACCGGCAGATATACGACGCGTGGCCGCCCGGCTTTTTGAAGACGCCGCACCCCAGGCGATTGTCGTGTTAGGAAACGCAGCCGAACTAAAATCGCAGTTCGATGCCAAGGCGGAGGTTCGTACGAGCCAGCCTCCAATCAAACCCGCTGCTAATTCTGCCGTGCCACCGAAGAAGCCTTGATTTACCACGCTATCGCAATTGGCTTGCAACCATTCTAAATGCCTCATGGGCTTAACTGATCCCGGACAGAAAAGTTCAGCTGAAGACCGCGCTCGGCGGGTTCGCGAGATGTTCGCGAAGATTTCCCCGCGCTACGATCTGCTGAACCACCTCCTGTCTGCGAACATTGATTTGCGTTGGCGGCGACGAGCGGTCAGAAAATTAAAGCCGCTGCTGACGAAGGATGCACGGGTCCTGGACGTCGGTTGTGGCACTGGCGATCTAAGCATCGAGTTATTTGAAAAAACTGCTGCGCAGGTCACTGGAATAGATTTCTGCCGGCCGATGCTGACGTTGGCGCAAGCCAAGGCTCCGCGGCTTGCATTCATCGAAGGTGATGCCTTGCGTTTGCCGTTTGCGGACGCTTCGTTCGAAGCACTCACAATCGGTTTCGCGCTACGAAACCTTGCGAGCGTCGAGGACGGTTTGGGCGAACTGCTGAGAGTACTAAAACCAAACGGCGTCGTAGCGATACTCGAGTTCTCGCAGCCGGTAGGTGGATTATTTCGGCGCTTGGTTGGCTTCTATAACCGGTGTTTGCTGCCGCGAATCGGCGGACTCTTGAGTGGCTCGCGAGGTGCTTACGAGTATTTGCCTGATTCAATTTTGAAGTTTCCGAATCAGGAAACGCTGGCGGGCATGATGCGCGCGGCAGGATTTGAAGATGTTCGTTTTGAAAATTTGAGCGGCGGTATCGCAGCACTGCATACCGGCCGTCGCAGGTAGCAAGACATAAATCTTGCACCCGCCTCGAAACAGCTTGGAGCGCAGGCTTACCTTGCGCTGCAGGGATTGATTGCGGCCCACCGGCTGCAATCATCCAACGTAGTCTTCGGGGCTCGCCCAGCTTGTTGGGTTCGGTTGTCGGGGCCGAACTTGATTTGCGAAGGCGGGTCCCGGCTACGTTTTTCTTTTGCCCGCCTCGGCGTATCGCCCTTCTCACCAATCTGTTATTATCCGCCCTCGATCTCCTTTCAGACGTTCACTTCGTCGGCGCATGAGACACAAACTGTTTGGATTGTTGCGGCGTATTGGCTTGCTCATTCTGGTAGTCTGGACCGTCGTCTCGCTCGTCACAATTCTGATTGAACTGGTTCCCGGCGATCCGGCAGTTGCAGTCCTCGGCGAACAGGCAACACCCGAGCAGTTAGCACAGTTCAGGACAAAGCACGGACTTGATCGGCCGCCGTTCTTCTTCGGCTTCCCTGCTGATGAGCACGGCCAGAGACATTTCAAATGGTACGGCCTCTCCAATCGTTATGATGATTACTGGGTAGCAATCCTGCACGGGGATTTGGGAAAATCTTTTCGAACCGATCAACCTGTCTTCAATCTGATTCTTGAGCGTTATCCTGCGACGATCGAACTGGCGATTGTGGCCATGCTGATTGCGGTGGCGATCGCAATTCCGCTGGGCGTCGTCGCCGGGAAAAATCGGGGCACGCTGCTGGATAATTTTCTGTCAGTGATTGCTCTGGTTGGCATCAGTCTGCCCAGTTTCGTGATTGGGCCAATGCTCGTCTATTTATTTGCGGTGAAACTTGGTTGGCTTGCTCCGTCGGGGCGATTTGAATGGAGCGATATCATCCTGCCGGCGGTAACGCTCGGGGCGGCGCTTTCAGCGATCTTAACCAGAATGGTGCGCTCCTCTGTTATTGAAGAGCTCAGCGAAGGCTATGTGCGCACCGCGCGCGCAAAAGGATTGAGTGAACGTGCTGTCGTCTACAAGCACGTCTTGAAGAACGGATTGATTCCGGTTGTCACCGTGTTGGGTTTACAACTTGGGGTCTTGCTCGCGGGCGCCATCATCACTGAGAAAATTTTTGGTTGGCCGGGATTGGGTCTGCTCCTCGTAGAAGATGGGATTGGCAAACGCGATTATCGAATTGTGCAGGGGTGCGTGCTCGCGATTAGCACGACTTACATAATCGCAAACACACTGACTGACATGCTGTATCGCTGGCTGGATCCAAGAATTCGCGTGTCGTAAGCGGGCTTAGAGCTTAGAATTTAGAGCTTGGTTAGGTTCTTAAGTAAGCGGGCTCGGAAGCTCTAAGCTCTAACTTCTAAGCTCTATCAAAATGAACCGTCTCTCTATCATCGGGCTCGTTATCGTTATCGTCTTCGTCCTAGTCGCAATCTTTGCGCCGTGGATTGCGCATTACGATGTGGGCGCAACAAACCTCGCGATGCGCTACATGCCTCCTTCCGCGGCCCATTGGTTCGGAACTGACTCAACCGGACGGGACATTTTTTCACGCGTAGTCTTTGGCGCGCGTATCTCACTCGAAGTCGGGGTCATAGTCGTTCTTGTCTCAGCATTCACGGGAACGTTAATTGGCGCTGTCGCCGGATTCTACAGTGGCTGGGTTGATTCACTGTTGTCAGGCTACGTGTTTAATGTCTTCCTTGCGTTTCCCGGATTGTTGCTGGCAATAGCTTTGGTGGCGTTTCTCGGCGCGGGACTGAATAAATTGATCTTTGCACTCTGCATCATCGGCTGGGTCGGTTATGCCCGTCTGATTCGCGCGCAGGTACTCAAGGTTCGCGAATATGATTTTGTGCAAGCCGCGCGTGCGCTCGGCGCCGGAGACTTTCGCATTCTTTTCCTGCACGTTCTGCCAAACGCAATTCAACCACTGATCGTGCAAGCGAGTCTGGGAATGGCGGGCGCTGTGCTTGCGGAAGCATCGCTTTCCTTCCTCGGCCTGGGTGTCCCGCCGCCGGCGCCTTCATGGGGTGTGATGATTGAAGAAGCCCGCGATCTATCAACGCTACAAGCCGCTCCTCATGCGCTGATCTTTCCGGGGCTGGCAATTGCGCTGACAGTTCTCGCATTCAACTTTATTGGCGATGGTCTGCGCGAGTATCTCGATCCACGGCAACGCCGACGTTGAAATTCACCACAGGTTCTTATTTTGAATTGCGAGGATGGATGGGGCGGCTAGTGGGGCTCGAACCCACGACCTCTTGATCCACAATCAAGCGTTCTAACCAACTGAACTATAGCCGCCACGAAGCGTTTGGGGATTAGGACCAACGAAGAATTAATCCTGCCTCTTTGTTTACACCAGTCGCGTAGCGAAGAGCAAGGAGCAAAGGGCTAAGAGCGAACGGCAAAGCGGGAAGTGTCGAGCTTGTGCTCTTGCGCTTGGCTCCTTGCGCTTGGCTCTTCGCTCTTTGCTCTCCGCTCTTTGCTCTCCGCCCTTTGCTCTTTGCCCCGCTTGAAGTATTCTTCGCACGCCTGCTGAAACCTTTTCCTGGGAGTGAGCCATGAAAACCAAAGTTTCCCTGCGAACGATTAGTGTTTGCCTGCTTGTGTTGTGCGTTGCCGGTGCGGCCTCGCGATTCTCGACTGGGGTGCGCGCGCAAAAGCCCGAGAAGACAAAGACTGCGCACCCGGCGGCGCCACCAAAGGCAGAGACAAAATCAACCTCAACCGCGAACAACGCCGAGTACGCCGCCAAGGTCAAGGCGAACACTACTGAATCTTACTTCATGACTGAGTTAGTGGATCATCTACCCGCTTCGGACAAAGTGCCGTCGCCGGACAAAGTCATCGGTTATGAAGTCGGCGCGCCGGGCCATCTAACTTACTCGAAAGATTTGTATCGCTATTATCGCGAGCTCGAGAAAACCACTCCGCGTGTGCGCGTGTTCACCGCGCCCGAGAAAAGTGAAGAAGGAAAGGAGCAGTTGCTGATCGCTGTAGGAGACGAAGCAGCGCTCGCCAAACTGGACCGATACAAAGAAATTACGGCAAAGCTCGCAGACCCGCGCAAGCTCACGGACGCTGAAGCTGATCAATTGATTGGTGAAGGAAAAGCCTTGTATTGGGCTTCGGGATCGATCCACTCGCCTGAGACGGGATCATGCGAAATGTTGATGGAACTCGGCTATCGGCTGGCGGTCGAAGAGAGTCCCTTCATCCAGGCGATTCGCAAAAACGTGATTGTTTTGATTACGCCGGTGTTGGAAGTCGACGGGCACGACATGATGGTTGACACATATAACTATCGCAAAGCCAATCCCGACAAGAACACTCCGTCACTCATTTATTGGGGCAAGTATGTGGCCCACGACAACAACCGTGACGGGCTGGGAATGGCGCTCGCGTTGTCACGCAATCAAATGAAGACGTTTCTTGAATATCATCCGACGATCTTGCATGACCTGCACGAGTCCGTTCCGTTTCTTTACACGTCTACGGGAACTGGTCCATACAACGCCTGGCTCGATCCGATCGTGATCGACGAGTGGAACCTGCTCGCCTATCACGAGATTGAAGAGATGACTAAGCGCGGCGTCCCCGGCGTGTGGACGCACGGCTTCTATGACGGCTGGGCGCCGAACTACATGTTCTATGTGGCGAACGGGCACAACGCAATCGGTCGCTTTTATGAAACGTTTGGCAACAGCGTCGCCGACACAATGGATCGAACCGTGCGCGCCGAAGCCCAACGCGATTGGTTTCGCCCGAATCCGCCACAGCCCCGCGTGAAATGGTCTCTGCGCAACAACGTCAACATGCAGGAGTCCGCGATCCTGCTGGCAATGAACTTTGTGTCGAACAATAAGGACCGCTTTCTCAAGAATTTTTATTTGAAGAGCAAACGATCGGTTGCGAAAGCTACGAACGAAGGGCCGGCGGCCTGGATCATTCCGTCGGATCAAAGCCGGATAGTTGAAGCCGCGGACATGATGAACTTGCTTCGTCTGATGGGCGTCGAGGTTCACAAGGCTGACAAAGAAATCACGGTGAAAGATCAGAAGTTCCCGGCCGGATCTTACGTGATTCGCATGGACCAACCGTATTCACGCATGGCCGATATGCTGCTGGACACTCAGTACTACAACGTCAGCGATCCGAGACCTTATGACGATACTGGGTGGACTCTGGGCGCCCTCCGCAATGTGAAAACCGTCCGGGTAACGGACAAAGCCGTTTTGCAAACCCCAATGACCTTGCTCACCAGGGACGCGAGGGTAACCGGCAGCGTTTCCAGTACAGCTTCAGCTGTCGCGTATGTCATCAATCACAACGCTGAAAACACTTTGATGAGTCTGCGGTACAAACTCAAAGACTTGAAGATCGCTGCGGCGGAAGAGCCATTCGAAGCGGGCGGCCAAAAATTCAATGCCGGGAGTTTCATTATCAAGACGGCTGACAACCCCGGCGATTTGAAACAAGCGCTCGCTGGTCCAGTTTCAGATTCAGGTCTTAAAGCGATCGCCCTCGACAAGCTGCCGGAACTAAAAACTCACCTGCTTGCGGTTCCGCGGATCGCGATCCTTCACACTTGGACCAATACGCAAAACGACGGTTGGTTCCGCATTGAATTCGATCGCTTGCAAATCCCTTACACATATATTTCGGATCAGGTGATTCGCAACACGCCCAAGCTGCGGGACAAATTCGACGTGATCATCTTTCCACCAGTTGGCGGCTCAGCCCAGGCAATCGTCAACGGAATTCCGATGCGCGGTGCAGCTATCCCATGGAAAGCCAGCGACGTCACGCCGAATATGGCGTTGAGTCCCGACCAAACCGACGACATCCGCGGTGGGATGAGCCTGAGCGGCGTGGTCAACCTGCAAAAATTTATCGAAGACGGAGGCCTCTTCATACCGATCACGAACTGTGCGCGGGTACCCGTCGACTATGGGATCGTAACTGGCGTCGGCATTCAAGAGCCACGCCAACTCCAGGCGCGCGGATCGGTTTACAACGCCACGTTCGCCGATCGGCGCAGCCCGATTGCCTACGGCTATGCTGAGACGCTGCCGATTTATTTCAACCAGGCACCGCTGTTTCAAGTTGCGGGCGGTGGCGGCGGTGGCTTTGGAGGAGGGGGAGGAGGAGGCGAAGGTGGAGGCGGGGGCGCGGGCGGCGCTGGCTCGCGCGCTTCAGGCCGGGGCTCGTTGACAGATCCCGATATCATCCAGGCGATGCCGCAAGCCGCCCCACCCGTGCGGCAATCGCCCGAGCAATTGACTCAGGAACAAAGACTACAGCAAGGCGCTTTCTTTATTCCCGCGAACCAGCGTCCACGCATTGTCCTAAGATTCGCTTCGGACGAGAAGAACCTTCTAATCAGTGGAATGTTGGCGGGCGGATCGGAATTGGCAAACGCGCCGGCAGTTATCGATGTACCAGTGGGTCAGGGCCACGTCGTGATGTTCGCCAACAATCCGATGTGGCGTCATCAGACGCAGGGAAGTTTCTTCCTAATCTTTAATGCCGCGCTAAATTATGATCACTTGAATTCTGGACGAGACAGACCAGCGGGACCGGGAAGCGACCGTACGCGGGGCGGCGAAGACTACTAGATCAAAGGTTGGTGCCCCCGGCAGGACTCGAACCTGCGGCCCTCTGCTTAGAAGGCAGATGCTCTATCCACTGAGCTACGGGAGCTTCGTCTTCGATTTCGCCGAATACTAGCACGGGCCCGGCATCACTCCAATCGTGCCGGCAAAAGAAAAAGGCTGTCGGATACACTCCGACAACCTTGCTCGTTAAGCGCGAGCTAAATCCTATTTATGCTGCTCGAGTAATCTCGGCAGCTTCAGCATAAACCCGACGACCATTGAGAGCATCATCGATGATCTCTCGAACCGCTGAAATGTCCGGATTCACATCCATGCGGTCGCACGCGGCGAGATGACGAATGATACCCTCGGTCGCAATTTCACCTGCGGTACCGGTCAATTTCGAAAAACGCCGTGCTTGAATATGGTCGATTCTTTGAAGCCGCTCAGCCAGCGGCAGGCCCTTGTAAAGATTCACGATTCGCTCAGTCTCCTTATAAACAGATCAAATTAGCTCGCTAGAGTTCTTATTTTAGATGTCTTCCGCACACACTCAGGATGCAAATTCCTTACGTTTTCGCATTTTTTGCAGAGTACTAGCCCAAGGAACGGGGGAATAGATGACCTGAACTGTACCAGCAGAACCCGGCACTATAACACATTCAGCTCAGAAAAGGGGAACTATTTACGCCTGTTTTCGCTCAGCCGGGAAGAGGCTACTGCGGGCTCTTTTATCACGCGCATCCGCTGCTCAAGGGCTCAAGATAACAAAGCGCCGGCGATGCCCCTCTATCCCGAGGGACACTTCGCCGACGCTTGATACCGTTCGCGAAAAACAGTTCCTGGAGCCGTGTTGCTGGCTATTTTCGCGGAAGGACGGAATCCTTCATCGCCTTGCCAACGCGAAACTTGAGCGTGGTCTTTGCGGGGATCTGGATTGTCTCGCCCGTCGCCGGGTTCCGACCTTCGCGCGCCTTCCGTTCGGATCGCACCAACTTCCCGAAGCCGGGGAGCACGAACTCACCGTTCGTCTTGACCTCGTTAGTGGCTAACGTTGCCAAATCCTCGAATAACTGTTTCACCTGCGCACGTTTCATTCCAGTCCGCTCTGCAAAGTAATTGATAACGTCGGACTGAGTCATCCGCTTCTTGCCTGCTGCCGTAGTCGCCATTTGTGGTGTAGCCCCTCCAAATTTCAACGAAATGGGAAAACTTATCGGAGCCACATATACCACAGACAAGGCTTAAAGTCTGCTAAAAATCGCACTTTTTTGGGAATTTCCGAAATTATTTTGGTCCGGAGGAGAATCCAATCGAGAGGAACTTCAGCGCGCCAACGCGTAGGAACGCTTTCCCGTGGGCTGCTGGATACCAAATCTCATTAGACCTAATGACTTTGGTCGGGGCGAGAGGATTCGAACCTCCGACCTCTCGGTCCCAAACCGAGCGCACTACCAGGCTGTGCTACGCCCCGTGTCTTGCATCCCTTCTGAAGAGACTCGACATTCTAGTCATCCCCAGAAGCCGTGGTCAAGGATCGCAAAAAATCCAGAGCACCTTTCAAGGCATATGCACGATGACTAATTTGGTTTTTCACTTCATCTGACAACTCTCCAAACGTCTGGCTATAGCCGTCCGGAATAAATATCGGATCGTAACCGAAACCGTTTGACCCTCGCGGCACCTCTGCGATGCGACCGTCACAAACGCCTAACGAGACGTTGAGAATTCGACCAGCCGAATTCGCGATTGCGACTGCCGAAACAAATCGCGCTGCCCGGTCGCCTGGTATTGCCTTTGAGAGTTTCGCTAATAGTTTGTCAGTGCGTTGTGCGTCAGAAGCGCCGTCGCCGGCATATCGCGCGGAGTACACGCCGGGAGCCCCACCAAGGGAATTAACCTCCAGCCCTGAATCATCAGCTAACGCCATTGACCGCGTTTGTTGTGCGTAAACACGAGCCTTCACACAGGCGTTTTCAGCGAACGTCGCGCCCGTCTCTTCAACTGATTCGACTAACGGAAAGGAATTTAGATCACAAAGGGTGAAAGGCAAAACCCGCAATAGCTGGCGCAGCTCGAATAGTTTTCCACTATTTCGCGTGGCGATTACTAAAGTCTGCTGGCTCATTTCTCAGGAAACAGTTGTGTTGTGATGGCGCCACCGATGCCGAAGGATGAGCGACTGGTCCAGTCGATTGCTCCGTTCTTTATCATCAACACGCTGACCGATAGAGGGAGCGTGCGCGCAGCCTGGTCAATCGCCGCAGCGTTAGTAGAAAAAGCCGAACGCGGCTGGGTTGAAAATGCCTCAACGAAGGAAATTGCGGCGCGCGAATCGCTGGTGAAAGTTACGGCGGTCAGGGGTAACGAAACATCTACGATCTTCTGGGACTGACGAAATGAATCAGATAAGAGGATTGACTGAGAACTCGAACGCGCTTGCAAACAGCGACGCACTTCTTCGCCTGGCCCAATAAGGAAGTTGTTCCCCACGAAACCGGCCGTCCAATTATCGATTGATGAAACGAGCAAATCAGCGTCACCCAGTTTTTCGAGCTTTGGGTTTTTCCCAAGACGTTCCTTTACGGACTTTTCCAGAGCCGGCCGATCAAAAACATCCGCGATAAGCACCGCAGGAGAATCTTCTTCGAGACGGATTGTTTGTACGCGCGTTCCAACCCCTCTGGTGAAAGCATCTGGATCGTCGATGCCGTACGCCTTTAATAAGTTTTTCAACAGAGGTCGTGCGGCGATCGCACCCAAGAGATCGGCGTGTGATGAAACGACCGCATTAACATCTGTCCAAACGCTGGCGCTGTCATGAAACCTATAAATAGAAAACGAATGGACGTCCGGCGGCACAAACGAAAGCTCCGTCAACTCTGGTCCTCGATCTGGCAGCAGGCTGGCGCCCAACTTATCAGTAACGCCGTTTGCCAGCCCTACAGAACAGTGATCTTCAACTGCGCCATCAATGAATTTCGATGCCCACCCTATGTGCTTTACAAGCCCACCAAACGTGTCGGCAAACAAGCGGGCTTTGGTTAGCGAATCATCCGAAACACCTTTACGATTCTCAGCATTAAGAATGTACGCTTGTAGCAGCGACTTCACCCCGCTTTGGCTAACGAATCCGAACGCAGCCGCATTGGACGCCTCTGTCACACGTCGGATGTCCTGAAGGTCGGAACCATCCTCGAGAGTCGCGCGTCTTCCGGCGCTTGCTTCGATCGAATGCAATACTGATGATTCGTCATTCGCAACAATAACCGTTGTGTTAACAAACGCGACCACGATTTTCCGAGAGGCATCCTCGGACTGCCACTCCTGAAGATCAACTCCTTGCATCTGCTTTCGCACCGCAACTGGGTTTCCAAAGTTCTTTCGCGCTATGTCTTCGAGGTGGCGCTCCACCGCGGCTCGCATTCGCCACTGCGATGTATGCGTCTCAATAATGAAAGTGAGGAGAGGTTTTATGACGAGCGTAGATCCACTCTCGGATCCTTCTGCGCCGTTGAGAACAACCGCGACCTGAGCACGGGCAAAAAGCAGTGCGTCAGCTGACCCGATTCCGGTCCACCGCGCCAGCCGGATTCCCCAACGATTAGGTGCCAGGTTCGATGGCGACCCCAATAGCGGCCCAAACGCCTTCCAAGCCCTCGTCTCTTCAATGCCACTTGTAACGCCCGCCAGATCGTTAATCTCTACGAACGCCAGACTGTCGGCTGGCGCCCACGACGCAAGGTCTGCACGCATCGGCCGATTTCCGTAGAGCCACGCGCCGAGAGCGGCCACGATCAGCAGCAAGACTATAATTTTGACGGGGTGACGCTTGATCAACACAGGCATCGTAACGGTTCGCCCCTCCAAGGGCAATCCGCAGTTTTCAGCAACTCTCTCTGTATTTCAACTGTTTAGCCGTGAATAATAGTGTTGACAGTTGTTGGCTGCGTATTGTAGCCTAAGCATGGCAGTGATGGCCCAGACCTTCTACCAGGTGGGCTCTAATCTTAGTCGCTGCTGGCGGCGCCCCGCCGAAATAACCGCCCCGCTCTTCGCTGAAGCGAAGCCAACAAAAATCGTTTTGGATAATCTGATGATGAAAAATGCAAGCTATCCCTGTCGAATTCGACTAGTGCGCGCTGGTTTATCCCGGGCGCGACGGGCGCGAGCACGAATGCGCCGTCAACGTCTACTCATGTTCAGGTTAGCGAGGAGTAATTAAGTTATGTGGAAACGCACGAACAAGAGCATGGTCGGCGTCGACATTGGCTCGAGCAGCGTAAAGGCCGTCGAGCTTCAGGGCAAGAACGGCGATTTCCAACTGGTGAGTCTGGGCTACGAATCGCTGGAACCCGACTCAGTCGTTGATGGCCAGATTATGGAATTGAATTCCGTGTCGAATGCGATCTCGAACATCTTCAACGAACACAAGATCAAAACAAACCGAGTTGCCGCCGGAGTAAATGGTCATTCGGTGATCGTCAAAAATATTATTTTGCCACAGATGAGTTCAGCAGAACTGCAGGAGTCGTTCGCGTGGCATGCTGAGGAGCACATCCCGTTCGACATCGCTGATGTCACCCTGGATTATCACGTCACCGGCACAACTGATGATGCGATTCACGTTTTAATGGCAGCGTGCAAGCGGGACAAGGTTGCAAATCTCAAGCAGGCGATTCAACTCGCCGGCAAACAGCCTGCCATCATCGACGTCGATGCGTTCGCGCTTCAGAATTGTTACGAATTGAATTACGACCCACAGCCAAACGAAGTTGTCGCCCTGCTCAACATTGGCGCCTCGACCACGAACATTAACATCTTGAATGGCAATCGTTCAGTGTTCACCCGCGACGCTACGTTTGGTGGCAATCAATACACGTCGCTGCTGCAAAAAGAGCTGGGCGTAACTTTTGAACATGCCGAGCAGGTGAAACGTGGCATGCCCTTGCCGGAACCTGTCGAGGATCGCGACATTCAACCGATTCTGGAAACCGTGTCAGACATTCTCGCCCTGGAAATCCAGAAGACTATGGACTTCTATCGCGCGACAGTCGAAGACGGGGGCGTGGCAGTAGAAAAGATTCTTGTTTCCGGCGGCGGGTCAAAGCTCGCAGGTTTGATAGATTTCCTCGCCAAACAGTTTGAAATGCCGGTCGAGATTTTCGATCCATTTAGAAAGATCAAGGTCGATTCACGCGGTTTTGATCCAGAGTATATGCGCGAGGTCATTCCCGAGATGGCAATCGCGGTCGGATTAGCCTTGAGAGGAGTGGACGCGCGGTGATCAAAGTAAACCTTCTTGAATCGGTAACAGATCGTCCGACGGGCGTAGCCTTCGTCGAGGACAAGGTCTCAAGCGCCCGCACACAGACATTCTTGTTGGCGTTGACGGTCGTCGCCTTGCTGGTGCTGGGCATCGGTTACGACTATGTGAGCGCAAACGCTCAACACCAGGCAGCAACCAAAGAGCTCGAAAAGCAACGTCGCATCAACGACCAGATGAATTCGGTCAAGCGTGAGCAGGCGGACCTGGAAAAGAAGATCGCGGACATCAATTTCCGCATCGATGCCATTCAGAAATTGCGTGGCTCCCAACAGGGACCGGGCGAAGTGCTTGCGGAGATCAAAGCACGGTTCGATAGCGTGCCCGGGCTCTACTTGAAGAGCGTCGAGCAGAAAGACTCTGAAATAACAATCAAGGGTGAATCACCCAGCGAAGCTGCGGTAACGCGGTTCGGACAGAGCATGGAATTCTCTTCCGGCTTGTTTACGAACCTGAATATCGAAACTCAGAAGGAAGTGCCGCAGGCAGCTAAGACATCAACCGCCCCCGCACAGGGTGCAAGTCCACTTCAAGCGCTCCTGGCCCAACCAGAAGTTGTGTCGTTCACTATTAAGTGCGGCTACGCTGCTGCGAAGCCCCCGGACACATCGAACGGATCAGCAGCTGCTCCCAACAACACCAACCACGTCGCCGCTCGCAACTGAGCGCTAGATTTCGGAAAACATCATGAAGATTGGAAACATTAACAACCTTCCCTGGTACGCGCGCTTGGGCATGTTCGGCGGCTTGGCCATTTTGGCCTATGCCACATTCTGGTATTTCGTCACCAGCGGCACACGCAAAGATACTAAGGGGTTGCAGGACCAGATCGCTTTGCTGCAAAAGGCAAACGCGGAAATGCAGATTGCTTCACAGCGATTGAATGAATTCCGCGCCACCTATAAGAACAAGCAGGAAGAGTTGGAAGAATTAAAGGCCCTGCTGCCTGAACAGCGCGAGTTAACCAACGTTCTGCAAGGTATTCAAGACCGCGCGCGCACGACTGGTCTGTCGCTGCGACACTTCACGCCGAAGGATGACGTGCAGCAGGACTTTTATAGCGGTAAGAAGATCGATGTGGCAGTGCAAAGCTCGTTTGCGTCTCTGCGCGCCTTCTTCGATCAGATGGCCCACTATCAACGAATCGTGTCCATCACTAACTTTGAAATCAAGCAATTGGACAGTCAGGCGCCAAGCAAAACCGTGGAAGCGCGCTTCGACCTGACCGCTTACTACGTCTCGTCTGAGAAGCTCCAACAGAAAGCCGCCGCGCAACCGGCAGCTAACGCGCCGGCGCAAGCTCCGGCAACGAATCCGGCCGCCGCAACCCAACAGGCCGTGACTCCAGCACCTCGAAACTGAATGCCCTCGCCTCTACTAGGAAGATGACGATGAATTATCAAAAACTATTTCGTTCCCTGTTGATGTCCACGACGCTCACTGGCGCAATGATTTGCCTTTGCTTAACTGTAGCGGCGCAGGACCAGGCTCAGGACAAAACGGACAAAAAGACTTCTGCCGCCACTGACCAGGTCTCTGAGAAATCATCCAAGGGCCGCGATCCTTTCAAGAAGTACCAGCCGGTCATCAAGGCTGCCAAGGGTGCCCCTGCTAAACTGGAGCCACCATCAATTCAAGTGCGCATCGAGCGTTATCGAGCCCAGAAAGCCGCCGCCGCAAGCGCGCACATAGCAGCACCCAAGCCGACCACGGCTCTGCTGCTGAACGAAGTGCAGGTTACCGGAATCTTTCACACGCCGCGTGGCTGGTCTGCGATGGTAGAAGCCTCGCCGCTGACTCCCAAACTCTCGTACGTCGTTTATCCTGGCGAGAATTTCTTCGACGGCCAACTAGTGGCGATCGAAGAAAGTCGCCTGATATTTCGTCGTGACATCGTCTGGACCGACGGCCGCCGTGACAAGTCGATCGAGATCAAGCCACTGCGGGTGCCCAGCCCGGTCGAAGCAATGACCGCATCGAAGACGGCTCCTGCCGAAGTGCCAACAACGGAAGTCGCGAAGCCGACTCCGAATAAGCAATAACAAGATTCTTCCGGCTCGCATTCATGCGCTTATCGCATCATGAGAGCCATCCGCCTGAATGAGGCATGCCTCGTTCAATTTTGACAACAAGCTGAACTGCCGCTTAGTGCGGTGCGCGCTTTGAATGTTCATTGCCCCGCATTTGGAGTGAGCGTGCGGCGGAGTTCAGCAAGCAAGCAATCCCTGAGGAGGGAATAATGTCTAAGCATTTCAAAAACGTCGCCATCAAAGCATTCGCGCTCGCGTGTGCCGGCGGTTTGTCTCTTAACGGTTTCGCGTTGGCGGTCGGCGCCACAGCAAGAACGACGGGCAGGTCCTCGCGGATTTCCGCCGTCGTGCTGGCGGCCCATCCAGATCCTTCGCCTACGCCGGCGAAGGCGGGAGTCTCTCCGGCGAGAGACAACATGTCGACGCAGTCGAATCAGGGACGGCAGTATGGCCAGGCTGGCTTTGTCGGCGAACCGATTAATCTGAATGTCGTCAACGCCGACATCCGCGACATCCTCAATTACATCACCGAGCAATACGGCATCAACTTTGTGATCGACAATTCGGTCCTGGCTGTTCCCGTGACGGTGAATGTTCAGGACGTGCCGTGGAATTACGCATTGGATGCGATCCTCCGCGCCAACCGGCTGGGCGTCGATGTTAGCGGCAACATTCTGCGCGTGGCGACCAGCGAAACACTCGCGAAGGAATCTGAGACGCAACGTATCATCAAAGATTCACAGTTGAGCAATTCGCCCCTCATCACGGAACTGGTGCGGCTGAATTACGTCCGCGCCTCAGGGACTTTAGCGACGGCAGCCGGTTCGACCGGTGGTTTTGCTGGCGGCGCCACGAACTTGAGCTTTAGTGGAGGCGCCGGTGGCGATGCGACTGGCGGCGGCGGCGATCAGGGCATTCTTCCGATCATCAAGCGTCGTCTATCGCGTCTCGGATCAGTCGAAGTCGCGGGTCAAGCCAACTCACTGATCATCACGGACGTCAGAGAAAACGTCGAAGCGATCCGTCAATTGATTACCATTCTCGATCAACCTGAACCGCAGGTCGAGATCGAAACCCGGATTGTTATCGCGCAGCACAACTTTAGTCGCGACCTCGGTGCGCAGCTTTCACTGGGCGTGGCGAATTTGAATCGCGGCGGTTTAGCTAATATTTCAAGCCTGCCGGCGAGCGGTTCCAGCGGTGGTTCAGGCAGTGGCGGTTCCGGTGGTGGTACGCAGGGAGCGACTTTGACTGCCGGTCCGAATCCATTCAGCGTGTTTGGTGGTCTCGCCAATACGGCGATGCCGCTCAACGACCTGCGCTCTGCGGCAGCCAGCACAGTCATAGGTTTGACGACCGGACTAATTGGCAGCGCCCAGATTAGTGCTTTGATCAGCGCCGCCGAAAATCGTGGCGAAGTAAAGACTGTCGCGACTCCGCGCGTGACTGCTATGAACAATCGACCCGCGCAGATTGAAAGTGGATCGCAGATTCCCGTGCAAACGACTCAAGCAGCCGGAGGCACTGCAGTAGTCACGACTACCTTCGTGTCCGTACCGCTGCGTCTTTCAATCACTCCGCAGATTACCGATGCGGGCACTGTCGTGCTCCGCGTGACTATTGAAAACAATACCGTCAACACTGGTATCGCGGTCGGTGGTGTTCCCGGCATCGATACACAGCGCATGCAGTCCGAAGTGCTGGTGCCCGATGGCGGCACGACAGTGATGGGCGGAGTTCTTTCGGATACTGAAGCAACGCAAAGACAGCGCACGCCGGGTGTTGCCAGCATTCCGATCCTGGGCAACCTGTTTAAGCGCAAGCTGGTGACGAAGAATGGGACTGAGATTCTTTTCTTCATCACGCCGCACATCTATCGGCCTGACTACTATGGTCGCCCGATTGCGAACACGCCGTCTTCCGGTCCACGCGTGCAAAGCGTGCCGCAGCCGGTGCCGCTGGGCAATCCGCAATCGAACTCGTCACCGACTGAGATTCAGCAACAGGACAAGCCGCAAATCATGCCGCCGACGTCGCAACCGAACGTTCTGGGGGCTCCGGCGAACCCCGCGGGCAGTAGCAACGGAACGGCCCGACCTGACGCAGTCAGCGGTAAACGGCCTTAGCTTTAGTCGAGCAACTTAGTTGCTGTTCTTAACCATACTCCGGTGGTCTGAAGCGAAAGCCTCGACCACCGGATTTGTTTAGAACCAGGATGAAGTCACGCGTCCAATTAGAAACCACCCCAGGAAGAATTAATCATGAAACAACCTAGCCCATGGGCAACCAGTGCGACCCGCTTGAGAAAGTTGGGCTGTGCCGCGATTGTTTTCTGTTGCCTTCTGAACACGTCTCTCCTTATCGCTCAGAAGGTGGGTAGAGTTAAAGCGTGGCAGGAATTGGTTTCGACGGAAGGGCGTTTTCGCGTGCTATTGCCGGATACTCCAGAAGATCGATTTGTGCCCGTGCCCGGCCAGATTGTGAGCACGGAAATGCATGCCTATTTTGTTAGAAGCGCGGTGGCGAGTTACGTTGTAGCATACGCCGATTTCCCAAAGAAGGATCCGCGTACATTGAAACAAGCGTTCGATAACGCACGTACGCTGGCCCTGGCGGATGGAAGAGTGCGATTAATAAGTGAGAAGGACTTAACCACCGTTAACATGCCCGGGCGCGAATTTGTGATCGACGATGGCGTTAACGTGATAAAAGACAGATTGTATTACAGCAACGGACGTCTCTATCAGGTTATTTTCATCGCTCCTCAACCGAATGGGATGTCCGATGAGTTCGTTAAGTTTTACGATGGGCTGGAATCAAAATTCTTCGATTCATTCAAGATAGGAAGCTAATTGCGCTGTCAGGTCTCGACGAGTTAGTTGAAACAGGCGCATGATCCCAGGGAACAAACGAAGCCATGTTCAAAGAAGCTCTGCAAACAATCGTGGAAAAGACAGATGGCAGCCTCGGCGCGCTGATCATGGGTGCTGATGGTTTGTCAGTCGAAAAGTATTTTAATGAAGAGGGCTATGCCGCGAACCTCGATGTCGCCGCCGCAGAATTCACTTCGCTGGTCCGCAGCGCAGCGCGTTCGGGAAATGATTTGGCGCTCGGAGATTTGCGAGAGCTGATGGTCGCGCTCGCCAGTGTGACCTTCATCATGCGACTCTTCAACAAAGATTATTTCGTCGTGCTGGCGATGAAGCCGGAAGGCAATCTTGGCCGGGCACGATATGAATTACGAAAAGCAGAATTGATGCTGGCACACGAATTCACGACTAAGTAGTCGCACAAATCGTTGACGAGTTTAATGGGGCGGCGCTTGATTTCAAGAGCCGCTTTTTTAGTCTTTGTAACGCAAACTGTTAGTTTGCGCGCAAGCTAACAGCTTGCGTTACGCCGATTGTTTTCCCTTCGATTCAATTCGATCTAAACTACGCGCCGCTTATGCAAACCTTTGAATGCCCGAAATGCGGTGCGCCGGTCACCTACGATCCGAACTTCGCGACGTCCGCGCACTGCCCATATTGTCAGAGCCAGCTCGCCGTCCCCAATGAAATGCGCGGTGAGCCGGCGCGAGTAATACCGCGGATCGACATCAACATTGGGCCACAGGTGGCGGCCACAGCTTCGAAGGCGCTCTGGTTTGTCGCGCTGATCCCGGTCGTGATCGTAATGATCGTTCTCGCCGGAGTCTTCGGCGCGATTAGTCAGATAAGAAGAGCCCTGGTGCCGCTCTCAACTCCAATCGCCACGCGAGACAGACCGACGGGTTCGCGTACCAGTGATCCGGCGAACGCGTTTGCGAGCGTCACCCTCAAGTTCGGCAGCGAAGGTATCGGGCCAGGGATGATGACCGACGCGCGCAGTATTGCGACTGATGGTCAGGGCAATATTTATGTTGGCGAGTACAGCGGCGGCCGCGTTCAGGTGTTTGATTCGTCGGGAAAATTCATCACGCAATGGATCGCCGATCCAAAGATGCCTCTGCGCGGTCTAGCCGTCGACCGACGGGGTTCTGTCTATGTTGTGCAGCGCGGGGTCATCACCCGCTACGACGGGCAGACAGGAAAGTCGCTCGGCACTGTCGCCTACAGCGAAGGAAATGGATTCGATGATGTCACAGTCACACCTGAAGGCGGACTTGTCTGCCCGTGGTACAGCGGCCGCGATGATATTGTCCGCTTTGATACGGCCGGAAAAGTGACCCAGATAATTCGCGCCGCGATCAGTACACCCGCCGATCGTTCTGAGTTGGACACGCGCGTCGCCGTTGACGGTCGCGGAAACATTTACGCGTTGGGTAGCTTCACCAACGGCGTTTTCAAATTCAATCGCGATGGAAAATTCATCAATCGCTTTGGCGGCCCGGGCCGTCAAGCGGGACAGCTAAGCGCAGTAAACGCGATTGCCGTGGATGGTAAGGGCCGGGTCTTCGTGAGCGACACCAAAGGTATTCAGGTCTTTGATGCAGACGGCCGCTACCTCACCGTCTTCGATCCCGGCGGCGTCGCTTCAGGAATGGTCTTCAATGATAAGAATGAGCTGCTGATTGTGTCACGCAGCAAGGTGATAAAGTTTGCGTTGAAAGAGTGAAGCTGTTCAGCGGGGCAGTAGCCCGACCGTCAGGGAGGGCGTGGTTTTCACGCTGAAGGCGTGAGATGTAATAGCCGTGGGCAACGCGCCCACGGACCAGCAAGCAAAAAGACAATTAGAGCCCTGAAGGGGCGACAGAGATTGTGGAACCCGTCAACCTTCAATGGAGCATTTGGATCGTTACCTTGACGAGCTTGAATTCAGGTTCAATAACCGTCACAACCCTTTTCTATTCCGCGACACTGCTAAGGCTTCTTGCTTCATCGAATCTTGAATACGAGCAACTCACGAAAGAGAGAGCGGCCTAACGACTTGCCGACACATTGAATCTCACTATCGCTCTAAGATTATCCGGCGACCAATACCGAGGCTCTACGCTTCCGCCAAGCTCACTGGACAACGTGGTATCCGACATAACCAATACAGAAGACTCGATACGGAATCTTCGCGTGTAGTCGCGGCCCGACTGACGATATTCAATGATTAAGTCTAGTGGGGGTCCAAAAGTTTTCATCATACCCCTGCCTTGGGGCGGTGTGTTTGATACGTCAGGTCTTAGTGATGTGGCAACCAATCGCAACCCATAGTCATAAGCAATTGATGGCGGCATTGGAAGATCGACACCGTTTGTGCTCGTCGCTTTGGTTGGCAGATAAGGAATGTCTGTAGTTTCCTCATCTGATGCTGGGACGGTCGTTCCTTCCCCTTTGGCGTTATGAAGGCTAAAGGGGGCAAAGCCGTTTGGCTCTATCACCGGACTATATTGCTTAAGGTGATCTGAATTTAGAAACACTGCCTTAATTGGCGTTGGGTCAACAACTCTCCATGTGACACGAATGCCAGTAACAACCGCGTCCGAAAGGTTCTCTAGTCGAAACACAGGAAGTCCCATGTTCTTTGGCAGAAGCGTTCCCTGTTCGACAGCCACACGCTGTAACGGCACCCATTTATAAGCGTGCAATTCTTTCGGAGCAATCAATACAACTTCAGACTCTGGTGACGGAAATGCCTTGGGCCAAACATATGATCCAAAAACAGCGGTAGCTAGCAACGAAACAAGAACTCCTACCAAAATATAGCGACGATTCCAGCCCAAATAATGGACAACCAGTCCGACAGAAAAGGCGAGCAAGACAAAAATCGCTACGAGGGCCAATGCGACTTTAGCCGTGCTGTTCGGTGAAACGAGCCACAGCACTAAACCCATGATGGCCGCTCCAGATGCGAGGAGGATACCAACCACCAAATCACGATGCTTGTGCCACGGTTTTGATAATTCCGCGTTCGGCTTGCCCTCAAATGCCGCTTGCATTCTCCGTGCGTGTTGTTCATCAGCACCGGGCCAAAGACTCGCGTGACGTATCTTGTGAATGTCGTCCATTTCACGCTGCCTTTGAAGCGCCTCTTCTCGCTCAACCAACTCCTCGCGCTTGCGTAGAGACAGCTCTTCATGAGACGGGATTTCGATATATCGATAACCGACTTGTTCAGGGTTGGCTTGGTTACTCTTTGGCGAACTAGAATCGAGTTCCAGCTTTTGAAGATCATCGACCGGAATATCCTCAAACGTTCCGTTGAACTTGGCGGGTTTTTCGTCGGAACTAGGCGGTCGCAATGTCCGCTCTGCACGAGCGGCAGCCTTTCGGAAACCTTTCCATTGCGCCTTTGGAAGGTCGCGCGCTGAAGGGTTGTACTGTGTTTCCTTCCACGTGTTTTCTCCAATGAACTGTTTGAGTTCCGCCTCGGTAGGGTCGGGAATGCTCAGGTATACCTCTTCGAGTTCCGCGCGAATCTCATTTCGCTCGGCCTCAGTGCGTTCTGCGGATAGGTAGTGTTGACGCTCCTCTTCGCCAGCGAACTCCAACAGATGCTCAATCGGTAACCGCCAGTTAGCCATTCACTCACGCCCACCCTTCTCCGATCCGTATCGGATGAATAAGTGAACCCCGCATGATTTGTGTTGCACTTGTCGGATCATTCGTCGGTGATCATGTGCCTGAGGCTCTAACGCGTCAAGTAGATCATCTCTCATCATTACCGCACCTAGTTCACTGAATCGTTCGCAAAGAGAGTTGCGAAATGCTCCCGAATCGTGCGCCCGACATTCTGGCATCGTGATTGCCATTGAGGACTACCGTGTTCAAGAGAACAGTATTGGCAGTAATGTATTTCTGTCGCCCGCTACGCGGGCTGAACATCTTGAGGTACTTGATCCCCGGGCTTACGCCCGGGGCTACACTCTGCCGCCATCTTCGATGGCTCGTTGAGTGACTCAGCTTTGGCAAGAACTGTTTGCCAGAAAGCGACCGCAATACGATCCGTTTTAATTCTTCGGAAATAAAAATCATGCAAATGGAACTCACGATCGACACCGAAACCGGCGGCCAAGCCAACACGGAAGGCGAAACCGGAAACACAGCCCGAGCTTTCCGTGATGCTCAGCGGGAGCAGACGAGTATTCTGGCTCCGCTCGAGCGGGCCGCGCTCTACGGATTCGCGCGGCGCATGCCGGCGTGGGTAAATTCCGACCACCTCTCGATTCTGGGGCTGATCGGGATGATTGGAGCTGGAGCGTTCTATGCCCTCAGCAAGCACAATCCGCTGATGCTTCACCTGGTGAATGTCTTCATATTTCTTAACTGGTTTGGTGACAGTCTGGATGGAACGTTGGCGCGATATCGAGATCGACAGCGCCCGCGTTATGGATTTTATCTGGACCACATCATCGATACGTATGGCGCGCTGTTCCTGCTTTTCGGCCTCGCCCTCTCAGGTTACATGAGCGAGCGGGTGGCCGGCGGATTATTGATCGCCTATTTCATGCTGGCCATCAATTCTTATCTGGCAGCCTATTCGCTCAGGGTCTTCAAAATCTCACAGTGGAAAATGGGCCCCACGGAAATGCGTCTGCTGCTGATGATTGGCAATGTGTTTCTTATCTACCACCCACGCGCTTACCACCAACGCTATTTGCTCTACGACCTCGGCGGCGTAATCGCGATGATCGGGATGGCATTTATTCTGGTGGTCCTGTCCATCCAGCATACGCATGCTCTCTACAAATTAGAGCGCTTGCCGAAACAATAGCGTTCAATGATTCACTTCATACGATTCAATGTGGTTGGCATCCTCGGGTTTGCTTTACAGACCGGCGCGCTTTTTGTCTTGACGCACGGCCCGCATCCGTTGGGCTATCTGGTAGCAACCGCTGCAGCAGTTGAGTTAGCAGTACTAAATAACTTTGTCTGGCATCAACGTTGGACCTGGAAGGACCGGCCACCGGCAACCAGGGGCGAGACACTGCGGCGACTGGTAAAGTTCAATATTACGAATGGCGCCGTCTCGATCACCGGCAATCTGATTTTCATGAGTCTGCTGGTCGGACGTCTCGGCCTGCCGATCGCAGGCGCCAACGTGTTGAGCGTGGTCGCGTGCTCAATCTGCAATTTCTTTCTCGCTGACCGTGTAGCGTTTTATGTTGAGCCGGTGAGGGCTGCGCGGTAAGAGCGGGCAGGATGCCCGCGAACCGCCGACAAAGATGTCGGCGCTCCCAATCATCCGGTTCCCGGCGGCATCTTCACACCAGGCATTAATTTCAGAATGATTCGCTGTCGCCGCGCGACGCGCTTGGGATCGATTTGCGGATTGAAGACGGTGCGCGGATTGGGAATCATGGCTGAAAGAAAAGCGGCTTCGCGCGCATTCAACCCGGCGGCCGGTTTGTGAAAGTAATACTGCGACGCGGCTTCCGCACCATAGATTCCATCGCCCCATTCGATCACATTCAAATAGATCTCAAGGATGCGACGCTTCGACAGATTGCGCTCCATGAAGTAGGTGATGATTGCTTCCTGGCCCTTGCGCATGAACGAGCGCTCGCTCGAAAGATAGAGATTTTTCGCCAGCTGCTGCGAGATGGTTGACGCGCCACGTCTGAAGTCCGGCATGTTCGGCAGCCATGAATCATTCTCGCCCTCCTGTTTCGCTTCCTTGTCAGCTTCTTTCTGGGCCTGGTCCCACGCGCGCTGAATAGCCTCGTAGTCGAAACCATGATGCGTGGCAAAGTTTGTGTCTTCACCGGCCAGGGCTGCGCGCTGCAGTTGCGGCGAAATCCTTTCGAGCGGCACCCAGATTTGCACTCGCTTTGGCGGCGCGCCATTGCGTTCGGCTTCGCGAATGCGAGTTTCAATCATTGAAGTCGTCGCTGGATTCTCGTTTTGCAGCCCCCCGACGTGCGGCAACGTGGCCGCTTCGAAAATCAGACCGCCCAGCAGAATGCCGCTGAAGGCGTAGAGGATGTATCGAATAACGCGGAACATGAAAGATAGGTTAAGGGGAAAAGTCTAAACGGTAAAGGCAGGAAACCGAATGGTAGTGGTACAGGTTGACTCCCTCTCCCTTTGGGAGAGGGTTGG
>DNNE01000171.1:0-14385 GCA_003487805.1 Blastocatellia bacterium
ATGTTGCCTTCCTGAATCAGATCAAGAAACTGCAAGCCGCGGTTCGTATATTTCTTGGCGATTGAAACGACCAGACGAAGATTAGCTTCAACCAGTTCGCGCTTTGCCTGGCCCGTATGATGTTCGCCGGTGACGATGGCCTGCAGGCAGCGCTTCACCTCGACCGGTGAAATGTGATGCTCTTCTTCGACCAACTGCAGACGCTTCTTGGCGGTCGAAACATGTTTCTTATAGAGCTTGATGTCATCGGCCTTGAGCCGCTTCTTGGTGAGCCGATCGCTGTAAGTCGACAGTTCGCGTTCGGCAGAGCGCACTTCTTTCTGCACGTTGCGAATCGCATTGATCAGCCGCTGCCGCGAGCGCTCGGTCATATTCAAACGGCCGATCTCGTCGGCGATTTCGATGCGCAGCCGGCCAACCTTGCGGCGCAGGCGGGTGAGCTTTTTGGTTTTCTTGCCGCGCGTGATCTTTATCTCGGTGCGGAGCTTGGCCCATTCCTTCAGCGCATTTTTGAAAAGCTTATTGATATTCTCGATGCCTTCGATGGTCCATACGCGATACTCATCCGCCTTGTCTTCCTCGCCGGCGAGTTCCGCCTGTTCAGAAAAAGTGACGACCTCGCGGATGCTCATCTTTCCGGCGGCCAGCTCTTCGCCCATCTTTACCAGCTCGCCAACCGCGATTGGCGAACGCGCGATCGCCTTTTGAGTTTTGATCTGACCGCGCTCAATTCGTTTTGCGATGGCGACTTCACCTTCGCGAGTCAACAAGGGCACCACGCCCATCTCGCGCAGATACAGCCGCACCGGATCATTGGTTTTTTCCAGCGCCCCGGCCGAAAGATCCAGTTCCAGATCTTCTTCGCTTTCGTCATCGTCGGTGGCGATGGCCGCCGCCTGTTCGATCAAGCGTTCGTCCGAATCCGCCACATGAATATTCGACGCGTCCAGTTTCTGAAGCACGTCTTCGATGTCGTCAGGCGAAACGACATTCTCCGGCAATTCACGATTCAGATCGTCGTAGGACAGAAATTTCTTGTCACCGCCCAGTTGCAGCAGCCGATCCATTACGTCATCTCGATCTTTTTCTTCAATAGCCACGATTGTTCTTCCTGTTGCCTTGAGCAGTTCGGTTTAGTTCGCCGCTCTTCCGTGCGGTAGAAAACTGCCGCGTTGTTTTGATAGTCCCAGTTTCTTCATTGCCAGTTGATCGCGCAATTCGTTTTCACCAGCCCGATCCGCTTCAGCGATCCGCGAGCTGAGCTCGTCAATATCGCGATCAAGTTTCATCAGCCGTAAAGCGTCCAGGCAGCTATTCGCATCGGCCAACGATTCATCGAAAGATTCGGACGGTTCGTTCATCATTATTCGCGGGAGAATTTCTGCCGCGGTGGAATTATCCGCCGTTGCTTCGCTTAACGAATCGAAAGAGATTTCCTTGTCCGCAGTGCCCAGTTCCTTTAACGCTCGAAAAATTGCCGCCGTCGCTAATCCCTCGTAATCGCCCGGCTCGAGCCGCGGTAGCATGATGTTTCGCAGTTCGTCACTTGCGAGCATTAGTCCCAGAAGCTTTTCTTCGGCGACCGTCGGCCGCACTCGCCGCGTGATTACCCTTTGGACGGCGGTCGCATCGGTGCTTGCACCCACTTTGACCTGCTGCCACAGTTCGCGGCGTTGATCTCCCTGCACGCGCAGGCTGTCCATGGCAATGTCAAAGTATTCGCGCTTCTGAATCCGATTGTGCACAGCGCGAACAAACGGGAGCGTCTCCTCGACCGCCGCAGCCTTGTCAGCCGGGTTGTGAAGGTTACGATCCCGTACCGCCTGATCGATCACAAATTGTATATGGGGCTGTGCCTCTCCGCGAAGTCGTTGATATTCAGAAACGCCGGTTTTTCTTATGAATTCGTCAGGATCCGAGTTGTCCGGGAGGACCAGGACTTTTACTTCTATGTCTTCTGCCAGGATCGTTTCAATCGCCCGCTTCGCCGCCTGCACGCCCGCGCGATCACCATCATAGTTCACCACTACCTTGCGCGCAAACCTACCCACCAGTTTCACCTGCTCGGGCGTGAGTGCGGTGCCCAGACTCGCAACTACATTACGCACACCGAATTGATAAGGAACGATCAGATCGAGATAGCCTTCGACCAGAATAGCGAAGCCCGCCCGTCGAATTTCATCGCGCGTCAGGTGCAGCCCATAGAGATTGCGGCCTTTCACGTACGCCGAAGTCTCCGGCGAATTCAGATACTTCGGCTCACCTTCGGGATCAAGAATTCTGCCGCCGAAAGCAATAGGTTTTCCCTGCGCATCGAATACCGGAAACATCAGCCGGCCGCGAAAACGATCGTACGATCCGCCTTCATCTTTCTTGACGACCAGGCCGCTCTTCTCAAGTTGCTCCTGCGTAGCGCCTTTTTGACGAAGGTGAGTCGACAGCGCTTCCCAACTGTCAGGTGCAAACCCGAGCTTAAAAGTTTGGCTCGTCTCTTCCGTGATGCCGCGTTGTTTCAGATAGTCACGAACGCTGCGCGCGGCCTTGCTTTGAAGTTGATCCTGCCACCAGACAAGCGCCCATTGATTAAGTTCGATGACTTGATCGCTTTCGCGCTGGCGCGCTTCAAAGCGGCCGTCGTCAACCATCTTTGGCAGCGGGACGCCGGATTTCTCAGCGACGATCTTGATCGCTTCCGGAAAAGTCGCGCGCTCGATCTCCATCACAAAGTTAAAGACCGATCCGCCCTTCTGACATCCGAAGCAATAAAAAATCTCTTTTGACGGATTGACTGAGAAAGAAGGTTTCGTCTCTTTATGAAACGGGCAACATGCAACCCAGTTCGCGCCCGTCTTTTTCAGAGTCACATAGTCCTGCACCACACGGACGATGTCCGCCTGGCGTTTGAGATCGTCGATGAAAGTTTGCGGGAAACGCACGAACTACTTTATGAACCAGCGAGCCGGGAAGATCAAATCATGAGCGGTTGAGAATTCGAGCGCGCGTACGCTCAACGACTGTTGTCTGACCAACATACTTTTCCAAGTCGGTGCTAAGAACGAAAGCCTTTATGAACTTCGCAGCTGCGAGCGCACCCTGACGCGGCGGACGAAAGACTATCACTCCCCGATGGCTTTTCGGCGGATACTTTTTGAGGTCAAAGAAATCAGTATCAAGCGTGAATAGAATGCGATCCTCAGCGGTCGCAGCCTTTAGAACCGCAGGATCATCTGCTCCTGACAGCCCCTCATCAAACACCGTATCAATATCGTGATTGAGGGCCGTCAAATCATCCCGAAGGTATTGAGAGATGTTCTGATCGAGCTTGATTCTCATGCCGCGGGAACTCGGCGCGCTAACTCGGCGGCGTACGCCACTGCAGCGCGAACGTCCAGCTCAGTTAGCGGTGGGAAGTGCTTAGTAATTTCTTTCGGTGACAGACCTTCCGCTAGCGAATCCAAAATCACTGCAATGTTAATCCGCGTGCCCTGAATACAAGGTTCACCACCACACACGCTTGGCTTCACGACTACGCGCTTCAGAAGTTTTTTGTAGGTCGTATCGGTCATTCCGAAAAGATTCTAATCGATTGAAGCTGAATGATCACTACGTGGCTACCTGAGTGGGTCATTCTCAATGTTGAACAAGAGTCGCGTAGCAATGGTGAACGGTAGTCAGGGCGATCAAGAGCGGTAAGAGTAGTGTAATGGCGATAATAACGCAGCCCGAACTAGACGATATTGGCTGCTTCATGCAGTCAGGGATTTTGTAATCAGGATCGTGTACCTGCCCTGTACCGTGACAAACTTTGCAGATACCTGCATCTAGGGACACTCTGTAGGAGTGCGATGCAGGTGGCGGCTTCCCGCATGTCGCACAGTTACCGCTTGTGTCTCCCTTGCAATGAGGGCAAAACTTGAATCCGGTATTGGGATGACTAAGTCCCATCTTTGGCGTAAATGGTACTCGTTATGTCTATAGCCTTCAATCTACAGGCTTCGCTTTGTAAATGACCCCACTACCTACCTGAGGCACACCTAAGACCAAGTGTCACTGCTTTAATTCAACGATTGTCGCCCCGCTCCCACCCTGGTCCTGCGGCGCAGCGGCGTACCGCGCGACGTGCGGATGATCGGCAAGTAATTCCGAGACCGCTTTGCGCAAGGCACCCGTGCCGTGGCCGTGGATTATGCGCACTTCGCTGAGGCCGTTCAAGAAAGCCTCGTCGAGAAACTTGTCCGTTAGATCGACAGCTTCGTCGGTTTTTTTGCCGATCAATTTCAATTCAGTCGCGTTCTGGAATTTGGAATCTGAGTCTTTTGAATGAAGGTGAACCTCAGTTGTTCCGGCCTGACGACGCAGCTTCTCAAGTGCGCCCTCCCTCACGGTCGGGTTGACCTCATCACGCCGCGAACTGGTGCTCGCCGTATTGACTTCATAAACCAGCTCCAGGTCTGCGAGTTTTTCGCGCATTCGCAGCGAGCCCACGCGCACTTCAGCTTCGTCTTCACGAATGTGATTGATTATTCCGACTGAGCCGAACGAAAGCAGACGCACCCGGTCTCCTACCTTCAGATCGCGTTGGGGCCCGCGGATATCCTGCCGCGACCCGCGCACATCGCGGTCTTGAATCGATTTTTTCTGGTCAGGCTCAGCGGGAAGATCGCTTACGACCTGGCCATCGCGAACTACGCGCACACCGGGAAGCGTGGGCACGCTCCGAGATGATGAGGCTCGAGCGGCCTGGCCGGTCTTGCGGACTGCCTGAGCAGTTAGCTGAGCCTCGCGTTTCAGCTCTGCGGTGCGGCGTGCGGCTTCGCGGTCGAGTTTCAAACGTGAAGCGCGATCTTCAATCTTCGCCACCAGCTCGTGACTGTGTTCTTCAAATTCCTTTACCGCCCGCGAAAGTTGTTGTTCCAACTCAGCCTGGCGCACTGCTTCCTGTTTCGCCGCCTGTTCGTCAATTGCCGCAAACTTTTCCGCCACCGCCGCGCGCTCTTCATCCAGCGCCTTGCGCAGGGCTTCAGCTTCCTCGGCCTCGCTCTTGATGCGCCGCAGGTACTCGATCGAAGCGCGTGACGAACCTCTCACTTGCTCCATGGCCCGGCCGATCACTTCGGCGGGAATACCGAAGCGTTGCGCGATCTCCAATCCCGAAGACGAGCCGGCAATACCTACCAACAACCGGTAAGTTGGTTGCAAAGTCTTTTCGTCAAACTCGACGCTCGCATTCAACACGCCCGCCTCGTTGGCCGCATAAATCTTCAATCCTGAGTAATGTGTCGTCGCCATCACTTGCGCGCCGCGCTGCTTGAAATGATCGACGACCGCAACTCCCAGCGCGGAACCTTCTTCGGGATCAGTGCCGGTGCCGACTTCGTCGAGCAGCACGAGAGCCGGCGCTTCGCACGATTCGATCATCGCCGCGATGTTCGCAACGTGCGAAGTGAATGTCGACAGGTTCGCAGCGAGCGATTGATGATCGCCGATGTCCGCGAGAATCGATCGATAGAATGGGACGCGGGCCGATTGAGCCGGGACCGGTAAACCTGACAGAGCCATTAATGAAAGCAGACCCGCCGTTTTCAAAACAACCGTTTTGCCGCCCGCATTCGCGCCCGATATGACCATGACGGGGTGATCGCTATCCAGTATGAATGAGACCGGAACGACCGTCCCGTCACTGGCGCGAAGGTTTTCTTCCAGCAGAGGATGGCGGGCGTTGATAAATTCGAGAGTGGTGTCAGAACCCGGAGCGGTAGCGACGGGATCATCTGGCTTTCTGAAATGAGTGTTTGGCCCGGTCGCTACCGCTCCCGGTTCTGACACTTCCGCCACCACGCAATCGAAGCTTTCAGCGAACGCACCTTTGGCATTTATGAAATCGAGTTCGCCGATCGCGCTTGCCGCCAGCTCAATCGCCGGAAGGTGACCTCGCAATTCCTCCGAGAGACCAAACAAGATTTCGGCAATCTCGCGTTGCTCCGCCTCTCGCAGTGCCTGCAACTCATTATTAGCCTCGATGGTTTCCAGCGGTTCGATGAAAACCGTTGCCCCTGATGACGACGAACCATGGGCGACGCCCTTGATGCGCGCCTGGTGATCCGATCGCACGGGAATAACGAAGCGATCGTTGCGCACAGTTACTAATTCTTCCTGAATTGCCTCGCTCGATCTACGCATCAGGTTTTCGAGCGAGCGGGTGATTCGCGAACGAGCGTTGAAGAGCTGACGGCGAATCGCTGCGAGTTCCGGGCTGGCGCGATCGTCAAGCTCGCCACTCGGCAGAATCTTCTTTGTTAAAGTCGCCACCAGCTTTTTCAAATCATTGGAAAGTGTCGCGACAATCTCGAAAAGCGCCGGGCAGTTTTCACGTTCACTTTGAATCGCGGCGCGAGCATCAAGCGCGCGCTCCATCAACCGCGCGAGATCGAGCATCGTCAACGGGTCGAGCGCCGTCCCGGCAATTCTCAAATGGGCAATTGAATCAGTCGGATCGGCCACGCCATCGAATGACAGACGCGCTCCGCGTTGGCGCAACTCGATCATTTCGCTGAGACGTCGCAGTTCGCGCTGCAACTCTGCAAAGTCGTCGAGTGGGAAAATCTGCGCGATCCGCATTCGGGCCAGATCGGTTTGCGCCCTCTGTCGCACCAGCGCGCGCAAGGGGTCGAACTCGAGTATCTTGAAAGCCTGTGGATTCATCGTTGAAATCAATCTTATCACCTCGGGTCAGCACCACCGTGTAGGCGGGGTGGATCGAACCGACTGGAGCGCAACCGTCCCGGTTGCCGCATCGTGACAAAGCGGGTGCAAGCGAGGACGCTTGCGCTCCAGTCGATTACTCGATCTGCGGATTACGACAATTGTGATCCGGGTCACTGCTTCCGTCTTTGCTCGCCCGTAGCTTTTGTCTTATATTCGTCAACTTCTCAGACCACAACGAAAGGCAATATCACATGCCAACTATTCCTATCACAGTCGCGCACGGCGACGGTATTGGTCCGGAAATAATGGAAGCGACGCTTCACATTCTGAAAGAAGCGGGCGCGAAACTGGCTATCGAAAGAATTGAGATCGGCGAGAAGGTCTATCTGTCAGGCAATACTTCGGGAATCGATCCGAGCGCATGGGATTCGCTGCGCAGCACGAGAGTGTTTTTGAAAGCGCCCATCACCACGCCGCAAGGCGGCGGCTACAAAAGCCTGAACGTCACGGTCCGGAAAACGCTGGGACTGTACGCGAATGTGCGGCCCTGCGTCGCGTATCACCCGTTCGTCGAGACCAGGCATCCCGGCATGGATCTCGTGATCGTGCGTGAGAACGAAGAAGATTTGTACGCCGGAATCGAGTATCGCCAGACCGATCAGGTGATGCAGTGCCTGAAGATTATTTCGCGACCAGGATCGGAACGGATCGTTCGCTACGCGTTTGAGTATGCGCGCCGTCACAATCGCAAGAAGGTCACCTGCTTTACCAAAGACAACATTATGAAATTCACCGACGGGTTGTTTCATAAGATCTTCAACGAGATTGCCGCGGAATATCCGGACATTGAGAACGAGCATTGGATCGTCGACATCGGCGCCGCGAAGATGGCCGACACGCCCGAGGCTTTCGACGTAATCGTCATGCCGAATCTGTACGGCGACATCTTGTCGGACGTCGCGGCACAGATTGCCGGCTCAGTCGGGCTGGCGGGTTCAGCCAACATCGGCGAGAACGTTTCGATGTTTGAAGCGATTCACGGATCGGCGCCGCGCCGCGCCGGGCAAAATCTGGCGAACCCCTCCGGGCTTCTGCTGGGCGCGATTATGATGCTGGTGCACATTGGCCAAACTGCGACGGCTGAACGCGTGCACAACGCGTGGCTCAGTACGATCGAAGACGGCGTGCATACCTACGATATTTTTGATGAAGGCGTCAGCAAGAAGAAAGTCGGGACCAAAGAATTCGCGCAGGCGGTCGTCGAACGTCTGGGCAAGAAACCGCACACGCTAAAGACAGTCACTTATAACCAGGGAGATATTGCCGAAGTTTACGGCGAGACAATCGTCAAGGAGCGCTCGGACACCAAAAAGGAATTGGTCGGCGTCGATGTTTTTGTCGATTGGCTCAAGGGCTCGCCCGACGATCTCGGGCATGCGTTAGCGAAAGTTGCCCCGGAAGGATTGCAATTGGTGATGGTCAGCAATCGCGGTGTAAAGGTATGGCCCGGCGGAAAATCCGAGACCTTCTGCTCTGATCAGTGGCGTTGCCGCTTCATGTCGAACGATAAGGGCGCCGTCATTTCGCACAAACAGATCATCGAAGTGCTCGGCAAAGTAGAAGCCGCGGGTTTTGATTTCATTAAGATCGAGAATCTGTGTAACTTTGACGGGGAGCGCGGGTATTCACTGGACCAGGGAGAGTAAATCTGAATCGCGAATTCCGAAATTCGGATTGCGAATTTAGCTCGATGAGTGAGGACTCATAAACTTAAAGAGATGGCAAAACGACGTACTTCTAACAATTCGAAATCCGCGATCCGCAATTCGCAATCACTGGTGGCCGTTCTCATGGGCAGCAAGTCCGACTGGGACACGATGCGCACTGCATCTGAGACGCTCGCAAAGTTTGGTGTCGCGCATGAATCCCATGTGATGTCGGCACATCGCACTCCAGGGCTCGCGAGCGAGTTCGCCGGCAAGGCTGAGTCTCGCGGAATCGAAGTGATAATTGCAGCGGCGGGCGGCGCGGCACATCTTGCCGGAGTCATCGCCGCGCACACTATCCTGCCCGTGCTCGGCGTGCCGATGAAAAGCGACGCGCTCAATGGTTTGGATTCGTTGCTGGCGACGGTGCAGATGCCGGCTGGAATTCCGGTCGGGACCCTGGCGATCGGAAAGCCGGGAGCGACAAACGCGGCATTATTTGCGATTGCGATCCTCGCTAACAGCAGGCCCGAATTGAAAAAGAGATTACGTGAATTTCGTGAGGAACAAGAAAAGAAAATTCGCGAAACTACTTTGGAGTAAGGAGCCCAGTGTCTGTCCCGGGGCATTAGCCCGACCGTCAGGGAGGGCTCCGCTTCAGGTGCACAAGTGAGCCCTCCCTGACGGTCGGGCTAGTGCCCCGGTTAGGGCTACGCTTCCAACCTTACGGCTTAAAACCTTTTCGTTTTTCGTCTGCTTCGCGCTTCGTCTTTTCAGTTAGGTCATTCTGTCGCTTCGATAGAGCCTTCCAAGCCGCCAGATCCTCAACCGTTAATTGCGCTCCAACGCGCGAGTCCAAAGGATCGTTGCCGACGTTTGCGGAAATCGCAAATGCATCGCACCGAAGTTCCTTCTCAGAGCCTTCGCCTCCGGCTTCAGCCGGAGTTTTCCATTCGGCCGGCAAACTCAAAGCCTTTGAAACCGTACCGACGAAGTCATCGATGTCGTCCCACTTGATCGAATCGTCGTAGGCGACCAAAACAAACGACAAGCGGCTGTCAATAAACCGCAACTCGATTCTGCGGACGCCTTTCAGCGCTGGAAATTTCGCGCCGTCGAGAACAAACGCACTGCCCTCTTCCGGTCTGGCCGAGGTGTCGGCCTGCACACCTTTGTCACGCGTAGCGGTAGCTCTTATCACAGCCGCGGAATCGATAAGCGAAAGACGCAGCCTCGCCAGGCCGAACTTGTCCGGTTTCTCGATCGAAACTCCGGGAAATTTCGCCAAGACGGTTTGCTGAGGCGTTGCCAGACGAAAGCCGCGCAACTCCGGCGCGTGGTCCATTCCCAAAGTGCATTTCGGGCTTTTGTCTTCTACTTTGCGTTGGCCCACGGCGGCCGTGAAGGTAAGCGATATGAGGAGAATAACAAGAATTGGTTTCATGATGCTTTTTGAATCGTGTGTGTTTAGGATTTACTGCGCATCGCGGGCGAGTAGCGCAGCGCCAATGGCGACCCCGTCCGGGCCGAGCTCGGCAGCGACAATTTTCGTCGCCTCGAAGCACTGTTGGAAAGAACGCTTGCGGGCTTCGGCGATGATTGGCTTAAGAATCAAATCGCCCGCTTCCATGACTGCGCCACCCAGAATTATTCGTTCGATACTCAGAAGATTGATCATGCTGGCGACTGCGATGCCAATCGAGCGGCCAGTGCGCTCAAGCATCATCACGGAAAAATCATCGCCGTTGTTGGCTTCGAGCGCCAAATCTCCGGCGGTAAAACTCTCCTGCATTGCCAAACGCGACAAAGACGAGGTTGAATCGCGATTCAGGCGTTCGCGCGCGCGGCGCACGATGTTCGGGCCCGACGCGATCGTTTCCAGGCAACCGGTATTGCCGCAGACGCACTCAGCGCCTTCAGTGTCGATCGTGATGTGTCCAATCTCTCCGGCGCACCCCGACGCTCCGGTCCACAGTTTCCCGTCAAGAATGATCGCCCCGCCAATTGCGTCCCCGATACCGATATAAAAGATGTCGCGCGCGTCGCGACCGGCGCCGGCTTTGTATTCACCGTACGCGGCGGCGTTCGCATCGTTTTCTAACTCGAATCGCAAACCCGTCGCTTCCATCAATTCCGAGTGAATGTGTTCGCGCGCGGTGAAGGGAAGCCCGGTCGAGGCCAGCACTCGATCCGTTTCGCGATTAACCAAACCTGGAATCGCCAGTCCGACTGCCTTGATCTCACCCGATTTGCCGAGCTCGCCGGCAAGATCCGTAATGGACTTGATTAGACTCTCAGGCTCGTATTTCGATTCCTGATGATCGAGTGTCCGGCCGGCTTCTGAGATCAGCACACCGCGCATCGTCGTCATAGCGACTTCGATTCCGGCAAAGTTGTTAGCGGATTGTTCAGGCATGCGCGAGACCTTTCGCACGAGGTTCCAGGATCAGGGCAGGGATTTCGTCGTCATATTATGCGACGGTCAAAGGGCTGTCAAACTGTGCCCTCTGCGTGTAGAATGCCCGGCAACGAGCATGACGACACTCACGGAAGAGACTGGCGCGCCGCATTTGCAGCTACGCAGAATCCTTTTGCCGACGGATTTCAGCGGCTGCGCGAACTACGCTTTGCCTTACGCGGCAGCGATCGCGCGGGCGGTAAAGGCCACCGTTATTTGTATTAACGTGGTCGAACCAATTGTTCCCGCTGTCGGCTATACCGGTCTCGCGGAAGCAATGCCGATCACCGAGCTTAACGAGCAGATGGAATACTCTGCCGAACGCGAGATGCCTGACATATTACATTCCGACGATTTGCGGGGGTTAGAGGTCGAAGAAGTCATTGCTCATGGCGATGCGGCGGCTGAAATTGTGCGGGTCGCTAATGAACGCGAAGTTGATCTCATCGTGATCTCGTCGCATGGAAGAACCGGACTGGGCCGCATAATTTTCGGTTCAACCGCTGAGGCCGTGGTCCGTCACGCGCACTGTCCGGTGCTGGTAGTCAAACCACCCCCTGATGAGGAGGAAGAAAGTGAGCAGTGAGCTCCGCGTTCGCAGTTCCGCCTTCAGGCGGCCATTCTCTTTCGCGCCTTCGCCGCCTAAAGGCGGAACTCCAAAACATGAGCTTCGCTGATTTACTGCTAACCGCTTACCGCCAACTGCTCACTGCCTACCGCCCATGACCAGTCTCCAATTCGTGTCTCACCTAATCGAGTTGTATGGCATGTATGGTGTGTTTGTGCTGATCATGATCGAAGGTGATCTGACGCTTTTGGTGGCGGGCGTGTTGGCCCACTCTGGGTTCTTTGACGACGGTCTCTTGCAAGGATATGGATTTGCGAAAGTGCTGGTGTGGGGAACGCTCGCCGGCTTCGCCAGCGATAATCTCGCTTACGGCGCCGGCCGTATCTGCAGCGGAACGGTGCGTAATTTTCGCTTCTATCGCATTGCCAGTCCGCGCATTGAGCGGATGACGAACCGTTTCGGCACGCTTTCCATCTTCATTTCGAAGTACGTTTACGGATTGCGCTGGGCATCGTGTACCTTTTACGGCGTCGCTCGCATGCCCTATGTGCGGTTCGTGCCGCTTTCGCTTGGCAGTTGTTTCTTGTGGGTTTCAATTCTAGGTGGCGTCGGTTATTTTTTCTCGAGCGCCGTGATGGGACTGATCGGCGACTTTCGTCATGTTGGGAAAATCCTGTTAGGCATTCTTATCGGCGGGGTGGTCGTGGTTTATTTGATCAAGCGACGCTGGGTTTCAAAGAGAGTCGAGGAGATTAAGCCTGAGCGCCTTCAGAAGATCGAACACGCCGCGATTGAGAGTGTGAAGGAATTGAAAGACGAGATCCGCGAAAAGATTCATTTGAAATGAAGGGCTTAGAATTTAGAGCTTAGATTTTAGCGCTTGATAAACCAAACAACTCGACTGCGGGAGCAAACTCCAAAATCTAAAGTCTAAGCTCTAAGCCCTAAAAACTAATGATCATCGAATCCTCTGCCCCGACCCGTGCCGATTTAGCCGGCGGCACCATCGATATCTGGCCGCTCTACCTTTTCCACGCCGGCGCCTCGACCGTCAATTTCGCGCTTTCCCTGAGGGCCCAGGTGCGCATCGAGACGCGCGATGATGATCGCATCATCCTGGAGTCGCACGACCGCGGAGTGCGTTTTGAAACCAACCTCGATCGTTTCGATGAACTCGCAAATGACACGCAGCTCGAACTGGTTTCTAAGATGGTCCATTTCTTTCGACCTGAAACCGGCTTTCATTTAACCGCTCATAGTGAAGCGCCGGCCGGCGCGGGCATCTCTGGATCGTCGGCGCTGGCGATCGCGCTGATCGGCGCGCTTAATCGATTAGTCGGGGATCGATATGACGAAGGCAGCTTTATCGGAATCGCCGCGAACGTCGAAACGACCGTCATCAAGGTCCCGGCGGGGATTCAGGATTATTATCCGGCGCTGTATGGGTCAACTTCCTGCATTCACCTGCGGGCTGATGGCGTAGAGCGCGAACACCTGGCGATTGAAGAAGACGAAATCAACCGCCGCTTTGTGATTTGCTACACGGGCCAGCCGCGCATGTCCGGAATCAACAATTGGGAAATGTTCAAGCGTCATATCAACGGCGACGCCGAGGTGTTCGAGATTTTCGAACGCATTCGTGACGCGGCTGAGCAAATGCGCGATGCGTTGCTGGCAAATGATTGGGACGCGGTCAGAGAAATCATGCGCGCGGCTTATCCGAATCGAAAACGGCTGGCGCCGAACATCACGACTCCGCACATGGATGCGATCGTCGCCAAGGCCCTGGCGAATGGAGCCGAAGCTGCAAAAGTCTGCGGCGCCGGCGGCGGCGGATGCATCGCCTTTCTTTGTACTGAGGGCCGGAACCAGGACGTCGAACGCGCCTTAGCCAGCGAAGCCGGTGCTGAGATATTGAATTGGAAAGTCTCGCCCGAAGGGCTGGTGGTACAGAACCGCGAGCAGTAGCGAGCGGGATCAAAAATCAATTTAGGTTTGCAACATCAACGCGCGTCCTTAACCCGCTCACTACCGTTCGCGGTTCTGTAACAAACTAAATCTCGATCCACGCCGTCGGTTCTTTTGGAAACGAGAGCGTCACTTCAGTACTGGCAGGAAACAACGGCGCCCGCTCACGCAAAGCAGTCTCTGCGGTGATCTTCGCGAGGTAAGGATTGTTGGCGCGTTGCGAAAGATGCGCGAGCACCACGTGCTGCGCCTGGCCATCAAAACCATTGACCAGCCAGTCGGCTACGTCTTCATTCGACAGATGGCCCAGCCGCGAAAGAATTCTTTGCTTTAATTCCCAGGGATAATGCTCGACCGTCTTGAGCATGTCGCGGCTGTGATTAGATTCGATCACAATCGCCGCGCACCCGCGCAGCCTTTCCGTAATCAACGTTGTTATGTGACCAAAATCGAGCAGGGTCGCGACTTTCACTCCGTTGTGCGTGGCCGTGAAACCAAAATTGTCGACCGCATCGTGCGGCACGGTGAAAGGATGAAACTCGATCTTTCCGATTTGAAAGTCGCAGCCGGAATCGATCTCGACAGTACGATCGCGCAGAGCATCGCTGCGTTTTCGGGGCTCGTCATTCGCGATCCCGACTCGTCGGGACTCGCAAACGTAGGCGTCTCGCGTCTTTGCGGAAATGAATACCGGACAATCCAGATCTCTTATCAGCACGCGCAGACCACCGCAGTGATCGCCATGTTCGTGCGTGACCAGAATGCCGTCAAGCGAGTTCGCGTCTTCACCAAGCATGGCCATGCGACGCACAATTTCACGCGCGCTCATTCCGGCGTCAACTAAAACACGCGTGCCGTTGGCGACCAGCAACACCGCGTTGCCTGTCGAACCGCTACCGAGTACAGAGATCTTCATTGAGATAACTTGATTTGGTTTAGAATCGGGCTACCGCCGCTTAGTCGGGCAGTAGCCCGACTCT
>DNNE01000171.1:14669-58423 GCA_003487805.1 Blastocatellia bacterium
GTCGGGCAGTAGCCCGACTCTAAACGAGAGAGACTTTTCAAATTTCCAGTCGCGAGCGATCGACGGCAAACCCGTTCAGATTTCCCAGCGCGCCCACCGACAGGGCCGGAGTTGTAAAGCTTGATTGCGCCAGACGTTGCACATCCTCGATAGTCACGTCGTTGACCGCTTGAATGATTTCGTCGGGAGAGATGCGCCGGCCGTGAATGATCTCCTGACGCGCCAAGGCGCCGACGCGATTGCCTGATGATTCCAGACTCAACAGCACCGATGAAATCGCCTGTTGCTTTGCCAGTTCCAGTTCATCTTCCGCGACCGGTTCCCGCACAATTCGCCGTAACTCGTGCAGAGACAGATCGAAAACTTCATCCATTTGGGCCGGCGAGGTGCCGGCGTAAATCGTGAACATGCCGACGTCGCTGAACGTGTTACCGCCCGCGCCAATCGAGTATGCCAGACCGCGCTCTTCGCGAATCGATTGCCACAATCTGCTGGATGTACCGCCGCCGATGATTGTTCCCAGCATGCTCGCCGCGTAACGATCCGGATCTTTAGCTGAAGGCCAGGGCGCCGCGATGATCAGATGTGCCTGCTCGAGTTCAGTCTTTCGCTCGATCAAAATTGGCGCGGCAACTGCGGGCGCAGGCGAAGCGAACTCAGGTTCGCTGCTTTTCTCTTCACCGATGAATGCCTGAGTAACCAGCTCAACCAGCCGATCGTGTTCGACGTTACCGGCTGCCGCGACCACTAAGTTGCTCGGGATGAAATTTCGTTTATGAAAGTCAGCCGTGATCGAACTATCGAAGGACGATACTGTTTGTTCCGTCCCCTCTATGGGACGGCCGAGCGAATGATTCGGAAAGTATGCGGCGTGGAAAAGCTCAGTCAGCAACTCGTCCGGCGTATCTTCGATCATCTTCATCTCTTCGATGATGACTTTTTGCTCTTTCACCAGATCGTCTGCGTCAAATCTGGGATTCAGCACCAAGTCGGCGAGCAGATCGAACGCGTGCGGCATTTCCGTGTCGACTACTTTTGCGACAAACCCGGTCATCTCATGCGAAGTGTAAGCATCAAATTGTCCACCCAGGCGATCTGACTCGGTGGCCAGCTCATGCGCCGTGCGGCGTTGCGTACCTTTGAATAAGGCGTGTTCTATGAAGTGACACATGCCGTTGAGGGCGCTGGTTTCATGACGCGAGCCGCGCCGCAACCAGATGCCGAGGCTTATCGAACGAAGCTCGGGCATGTGCTCGGACAGAATTGTCAGGCCATTAGGGAGCCGGGTCGTGCGTACTTGATCCATCATTCTGAAGGTCCAAAACCTGCCGGGGTTGGTGAGCAGTCATCGTAACACGCGGGTAAGACGCGACAAAATTCTGCCTGGACAACCGTGTTTCCTTGACATCGCTCGTCGGCGTGTTTGAGAATTGCGGCATTCAAACGGGTGATGGTCTCCCTTCGCCCAGGGCGGGCACATAGTAATTGACGCTGGTATTCTTCCGCCCCGAGGCATCTGAAAGAAGCAAATTAGGAATCGAACGGACTACGAACAATCGAGTTTGCTTTACTCCAGCCGCGCGAACCCTCGGCGAGGTTCGACAGGAGGTCCGGCCACGATGAAATTATTCTTTAAATACTGTGCTTTTGCGACGGTCATTGCCATTGCTTTGACCGCGAGTGCTTTCCCCGCGATGGGCAAGGGTACGCGCGGTCTGGCGACGATCACCGGCACCGTGCGAGACAACAAAGGCGCACCGTTGGCGGGCGCGCTCGTTCAGCTGATACGCGAAGGCGCGAAACAAATCGTGAAGCAGACCTACACGGCCGCCGACGGCAGCTTCAGCGCGAAAATTCCGGCGGGACGTTATTCGCTCAAAGCAATCGCCGCGGGTTTCAGCGAAGTCCTCTTTGAATCTGTGCAAGTCAACCCTTCGGCCGAGATCGCTTATCGTTTCAACCTCGAACCCGCAAACTCTTCAAAGACACTCGTCAATCAACGTAACGACAAAGATAGCGTTAAGTGGACGCTGCGCTCAGCGCAGAGCCGTAAATCGATCTTCCAGGCTAATCCCGGCAACGATCCGAACATCGCCGCGGCCGAAGCGGCTGCGGACGGAAACGCCGAAGAGCAGACGCAGCCGGCAACCGATGAACGTGGCCGGGTCCGTTTGCAAGGCGTGGCCGAGCAATACTTCGCCACTTCGTCAAGTCCATTCAGCTCGAGTTACGAGGGCATGAACTTCGCGTTGGCCTTACCGGCGTCGGAAACGATCGATCTGATCTTTGCTGGTCAGACAGGAATTGGAGACGGGGCACCCCAACGATTTGAAACTACCGCGCGCATGCGCGTCAGCGATCGGCATCGCCTTAGTCTGAGCGGCGGCGGCGCGCGCTTCGTTACGGTCCTTGATAACAATCAAAGCAGCAAACGGTCGTTGGGCCAAATGTCGGTGCGAGCGGTGGATGAATGGCTGGTTCGCGACGGCGTCGTGGTGGTAATGGGTCTTGATTATTCGCGGTTCACTAATGCGGGTAACGACTCAGCAATCAGTCCGCGGTTTGGGATTCAGTTTGATGCGAACGCACGGACGCGGGTGAGAGCGTCGTATGCCCCGGCGGGCGACGAATCAGCTATTCAAAGCACGGCGTCGTTTGAGCAAGCGGATGTTTATTTCAAGCAGCGATCGTCACAACCAGTTGCCTTTGTCGGCGGGCGGGCCGTGATGGGCCAGAGCCGGCGCCTCGAGTTCGGCGTGCAGCGGGTTCTTGATAATCGCTCGAATATTGAGACGGCCGCGTTTCTGGATATGACCGGCGGCCGCGGAGTCGGTCTGATGTCAATGCCGCTCTCAGCTTTCTCAAGTGACGCATCGCTCCCGATTTTGAACGTTGCAAATCAAAATGGATCGGCCCGTGGCATGCGCCTGGTTTACTCGCGCAGACTGAGTCACGTTTGGAGTGCATCCGCTGGTTACTCGTTTGGGCGTGGCCAGAAGCTTTCCGCGAACGGCCTCACTGATCCGACGGACTTCTTCAGCAATGGTTTCTTCCAGACTGCCGCGGTGCAATTGGCAGGCGACTGGTCCAAGGGCACTCACGTGCAAACCGTGTTTCGTTTTTCGCCACAGGCAACGGTCTTTGCAATCGATCCATTCGCGGGACGACTCGCGGTCTACGATCCGTCGCTCAGCGTGCAGATAACGCAGGATCTGCCGACGTTTGGTCTGCCGGTGCGCGCTCAGGCAGTCATCGATGCGCGCAACCTTTTCGATTTTCAAACGCGGACAATGAACGGCGAAAGCATCCTGGAAGTTGGCACCACCGGGCGATCGGTGCGCGGTGGAATCCTGGTTCGTTTCTAAAGAAAGAAGGCGGCACGACCCCTAAGCCTCTCGTGTCGCGGTCTGCAACCGCTTTTCCAAAATCTCGGACGAGTACGAAAAGATGGACAGCGTAAGCACCCGACTCGATCCGTCGCTACGGGAAACGGCGACAAAGTCGAGAAGCTTGTTCAATAAGCGGACAGATTCGTCTGTGTCCAGCTGGAACATCGGTTGCCTCAGTTTAGTTGACCCAGTGTGTGAGACGAGTGTGCGTGATCAACTTCACGCAATGATATAGAAGAATGAAAGGCTCAGTGCTAACAACCAGGACATGGCTGCTGCTGGCGACGGCAGCGCTCTTGTTTGTGGCCGGAGCGATCAATTTTTGGCAACGGTCGCATAACCAGGGGCCACCGACGGACGGGGTCACCTGGGTCGACACTTCCCAGGGAATAGTCGCCAAATCGATCGCGCCCGGTTCAGCCGCGGCGAGGGCGCGCATGAACGCCGGCGATCGTCTGCTGGCGATCAGCATGACCGAGCAGAAGTGCGAACAAGTTACGCGCGGCCCAAAATGCGAAGAGATTTCCGGCGCGGAAAAAATTCAGCTTTACCTGGACCAGGCCCGCGTCGGCGGCGAAATTCATTACCTGATCGAGCGACCGTCGTATCCGCCCGAGACGCGTTACTACTACGCAGACCTCGACCATCTAACTTCCGTTAACAGCCTGACTGCGCGTGACCTCTACCTCAACCTGATCGGGTTGGTTTTCCTGTTCGTCGGATTGTTTGTGATTTTCCGGCAGGGCGGACGCGCGCCCTTCGTGTTGCACTTCGCTGCCTTGTCTATCGCTGCTTTTGTCTTTCTTTTCTACGCACCACTGGGTTTGTACAGAGATCTCGATTTGGCGATTGCGGTTCTGAAGAGTGCCGGGTTTATTATGTTTGCAGCTCTCTTACTGCACTTCAGCGCAATTTATCCGGTTCGCTATCACCTGTTCGACGATCGTCGCTGGCGCGCACTGGCGTTGTATCTACCGGCCTTTGTGCTGCTGGGATTTACGACAGTTATCTTTCTGCATGATCAGTTAGCAAAGATAATCCCGCACCAACTGTTGGATTATTCGCCGAATTTTGTCGCCCGCTTTTACAAGGCTGCGTTTATACATTTTGTGGTGGCACTGATTGCGAGTGCCGTCTTACTCGTGCGCCGATTTGTGATCAGCAAGAGCACGGTCGCGCGACAACAATTGAAATGGGTTGTTTGGGGTATGGTGTTGGCCACCGCGCCGTTCACGGTTTTGTATGCGCTGGGCTTCATCTTCGACGGAACGGCCGGACCCTTTACCGATGTCGCGATCCTGCCGCTGATTCTTATTCCACTGGCGCTCGGTTATTCAGTCGTTCGCTATCGCTTGATGGACGTTGAGTTAGTGGTGCGACGCGTCGCCGTCTATGCACTCACAACGCTCGCAATCGCCGTCGCGATTGGATCGATCGTTTACTTTGCCGGGCTGTACGCCTTGAGCGGCGAGGTGACCACCGGTGAGATTACGCTGCGCTTGATTCTTTCGGTTACGGCGATGGCTTGTATCGTCATGATTGCCGCCCCCGTCAAGAATTTTCTCCAGCAGCGAGTCGATCGAATCTTCTATGGCCGGCGCTATGACATGCGACACAGCCTGTTGGATTTTGGGCGCACCATCTCAGCCACCACGGCCCTGGATCCTTTGCTTGATTCGCTGATTTCTCGCCTGCGGGAAGTCATGAACGTCGAGCGGCTCGCTATCTTTATCGAAGACGGGCGCGCAACCGGTGGCTATCGGGTCGCCCGCACGGCAGGACTTGCGGCGGCGGTGAACGTGCCCCTGGACTTCCGGGAAATGATTCGCACGCGTTCAGCCGAAACCGGCGTCGTGCGCGCCGATGATCTCGAATCCGCTCCGGAAGGCGATGGTTACGTGCGGCGTGTACTTCACTATTACGTGCCCTGCGTGGTGCGCGGGCGAATGGTCGCGGTCATCGGGCTGGGGCGATCTGCCGATGGTGCGTTGCTGTCCTCTGAGGATGTAGAAATCCTCAGGACTGTGTCCGGTTACATCGCGGTCGCGATCGAAAACAGTCTCCTTTATCAAGAGCAACAACAACGCGCGTCGGAACTCGAAGTGCTGAAGGAATTCAACGAATCGATCGTTGAATCAATCAACGTGGGCTTGATGGCTGTTGATCTCGACGGACGCATTACGCGTCTTAACTCGGCGCTCGAAGAAATTGTGGCCACCGATCGCGAAGAGGTCTTCGGCACAAATGTCGAAGAGTTGTTCGCGGAAGATTTCGCCGATACCTTGCACCAGGTCCTGGGTGAGTCGGGCTGGCACTTGGTACAAACACGGCAGATTTATAAGATGCATACCACCACGCGTGCCGGGCGCTCGCTGGTGTTGAATATCGCCATTGCGCCGCTGTGGGCGGATTCGCAGGAGCAAACCGGCGCGCTCGTGGTTTTCGAAGATGTAACTGAACGCTTGCGTCTTGAAGATCAACTCCAGCAGCGCGAAAAACTTTCTTCCATCGGTTTACTGGCCGCCGGCGTTGCGCACGAAGTGAACACGCCGCTCACCGGAGTTTCGTCTTACACACAGATGCTTTTGAATATGTTGCCGGAAAACGATCCGAAACATGCGTTGTTAGAGAAGGTTCGGCGTCAGGCGGATCGGGCGACAGACATCGTTAACAATCTTTTGAATTTTTCGCGCACCGGCAGCGCGGCCGAGTTCACCACGCTCGACATTCATCGCGTGCTCGACGACACGCTGCAACTGCTCGAACCACAATTGCGCCGCAGCCAAATCGAAATTGTTCGCGAGTACGACGAACATCTTCCCCAGGTTCATGGCAACTCAGTAAAGCTGCAGCAGGTGTTTACCAATTTGATTATGAATGCGCGCGATTCCATTGCCAACGGCAACGGGCGAATTGTGCTGGCAACGCGAAATGGCGAAGAAGATTTGCTGACGGTTGAGGTGGCGGACAATGGTATCGGAATCGATCCCGACGACGTTGCCAAAATTTACGATCCGTTCTTCACCACCAAAGGCGTCGGACGCGGTACGGGCCTTGGCCTCGCCGTCACTTATGGCATAGTTCAGGAGCATTCAGGCCATATCAGCGTCGACAGTACTCCCGGAGTTGGAACTACATTTCGCATCACTCTCCCCACCCGCGATCCTCGCACACGCTTGCAAGTCGCCGCGCTTTAATCCGGTTGCGTCTTTTCTGAGTTGGCTTTTTATTGGTGGTTTCGGTAATAATTCCCGCTTTCGCATCACAGGAAATAGTCAGTAGATGAATGCAGGCCCGGATGCCTGCGCTGCGTTATGGCCAGAAAAGGATCAGTACTCGTCGTTGACGACGAAGAAATAATGCGGGACGTGCTCGAGACGTTGCTCTCGGCTGAGGGTTATCGTGTCGACCTCGCCAAGACCGGCGAAGAAGGTCTTGACGCGTACACCAAACGCTCATACGACGCGGTGCTGTTGGACGTGTCGATGCCGGGCATCGGCGGACTGAGGGCGCTCGAAGAATTCCTGAAGCTCGATCCGGAAGCTGTAGTCGTGATGATTACCGCCTACGCGACGTTCGATACCGCGATTGCCGCCTGGGAAAAAGGCGCGTTCGGTTGCATCCGCAAACCGTTTCAAAACGAACACATCACCGCAACCGTCGCTGCCGGAGTGAAGCGACGGCGTAAGGAAGAAGAGCGCCGGTCTTTGCGACAAGCGATGAGCCGCGAAGTCGATCGCGGCGCGATCGTCGGACGTTCCGACATCATGCAGGAAGTTTTTCGCGTGGTGGAGCAGGTAGCGCCCGCGCGCTCGACGATCTTAATCACGGGTGAGAGTGGAACCGGAAAAGAATTGATCGCGAAAGCAATTCACGAAGCAAGTCCGCGCGTGACCAAGCCTTTTGTTACCGTCAACAGCTCAAACATACCGACTGAATTGCTTGAATCCGAACTCTTCGGTCACACGCGCGGCGCGTTCACCGGCGCGGTCGCGGCGAAAAAAGGTCTGTTCGAAGTTGCTGACGGCGGATCGATCTTCCTCGACGAGATTGGTGACATCCCGCCAGAGACGCAGGTGCGGCTGCTGCGCGTCATTCAGGAGCGCGAGTTCACGCCGCTCGGCGACACGAGCCCGCGGCGCGTCGATGTTCGCATCATCGCGGCCACCAATATCGATCTCAAAGAAGCGGTGCGGACGGGCATGTTCCGCGAAGATCTCTACTACCGGCTTTCTGTCGTGCCGATCGAATTGCCGCCGCTGCGCGATCGGCGGCAGGACGTGCTTCCTTTGGCGCAGCACTTTATCCGCAAATACAACGCTGAGAATAGCCGTCAGGTCTCTGAGCATATCGCGCCCGACGTGCTGTCACTTTTGGAAAATTATTCCTGGCCGGGCAACGTGCGCGAGTTGGAAAATGCGATTGAACGCGCCGTGGTGATTGCGCCGGCTGATGAAATCTCGCGTGAATGTTTGCGTCCGGAGATCGCCGATCCGCAAGCCGCGCGGGCGGTTGTGCGCGAAGGATCAGGCGCGGCATCAGCAATTGATGTCGGGCGCGGAATTAATTTCTATGATGAAGTGCGCAGGTTTGAAATAGATTTGATCAGGCGCGCTTTGGATCAAACCGGTGGCCATCAATCACGGGCCGCGCGATTATTGGGGATGAATCCCACCACCCTCAATTCAAAGATTAAGACCTACAACATAAATCTTCGCGCGTGAGTGAGTCCGGAAACTTCTTACTTCGCTGCCGCAGCTTTCAGATCCAGAGTGCGAATTATGCGGTGTAGATTGTTCGGGTGAATACCCAGCACTCCCGCTGCTTCAGTGTAATTCCCTTGTGATTGCGCCAATGCGTTCAGGATTATTTGCCGCTTTGCGTCCTTAACGGCGTCATTGTAATTCACCGGAATCTGGCTCCCGCCATCAGCTAAATTCCGCACACGTCCCGGCAAATCCTCCACACCAATCGTCTCGGCTGAGCCCAGCACCACCGCGCGCTCGATGGCATTCTCAAGTTCGCGAATGTTTCCCGGCCAGTCGTAGGTTTGCAGCAGCGCCCGCGCCTCGGGCGTGATGCCGGTAACAGACCGCTTGCACTCATTGGCGTATTTCATTGTGAAGTAACTTGCGAGCAATGGAACATCGTCCCTCCGATCACGCAAGGGAGGCATCGTCAACTTCACCACATTCAAGCGGTGATAAAGGTCTTCGCGGAACGTTCCATTCTTAATCATTTCGTCGAGATTGCGATTCGTGGCCGCGATGATGCGCACGTCAAGTTCGATCGAACGCGTGCCGCCGAGCCTTTCAATCTTGTGATCCTGGAGAAACCGCAGCAGACGTGACTGCATCGCCATGGTCATCTCGCCGATTTCGTCGAGAAATACGGTGCCGCCGTGGGCCACTTCGAGCTTGCCGTGCTTGCGGCCAATAGCGCCGGTGAACGCACCTTTTTCGTGTCCGAATAATTCACTTTCGAGCAGGGTTTCCGTCAGGGCGGCGCAATTGATCGGAACATACGGTTGATCCGCGCGAGGACTATTCGCATGAATAGCGTGTGCCGCCAATTCCTTTCCGGTGCCGCTCTCGCCACAAATCAGGACGGCAGACTTCGCGGGTGCGACCCGCTGAATGAATCGATAAACTTCCTGTGAGGCCGGACTCTCGCCGATCATGTTGTGTTCGATCGCGAGGGTTGATCTGAGCCGGCTGTTTTCGTCTTCCAACCATTCGATTTGCCGCGCGTTCTCGAGTGAGACTGCCGCCATTCCGGCGATGCCCGCCAGCAATTGCAAGTGCGCTTCATCGAAGCGCACGATCGGATCGCTGGTGTCGAGATAGATTGACCCCATGAGCTTTTCGACGACGATTAAGGGCACGCACATCAACGAGCTGATTTGCGCCGCCATCAAACTGTCGGCTGATTTCAAACTCTCGCTGGTTTGAATATCGTTGGTGAGGACGGCCACACGTTCGCGCATGACGCGCTCGACTACTGTGCGACTCACGCGGACAGGCTGGTTTTGCTGATCGCGATGTTTGGCATAAACGGACGAGAAATCCTTCTCGCCGCGCCCCAATAGAATCGCGCCCCTATCTACCGGAATGATTTCAAAAATCGCGTCGAGTATTTCCCGCACCAACTCCTGCGTATGGCGCAACTGATTGATACGGGTCGCGATTCTCAGCACCACGCCCAGGTCGCGCGCCATTCGTTCGTGAGCAGGATCCGTGACCAGGATCTGCTCAGTCGGATACAGGAGAGTCTCAGGCAGAAGTTCCCTGGCCGATTGCGTGAGTGGGTCAGAATCGTCCCACCGCACCAGATGCCCTGACGTTGTTTGCTCGCCTTCCTCAGTTAAGAAGAGAAGTTCGATACTTCCAACTCGCAATTGGTCGGCATGGATGAGTGTTTGCTCTTTTACCGGAATGCCGTTAACGAAAGTCCCGTTGTAACTATCGAGGTCGATTACCTTGAAATCATCATGCTCCTGTCGGATTAGACAATGGCGCCGCGAAACGGACGCATGATTCAACGAGATGGAACTGGCCGACTCGCGACCAATGGTGATCTCTTCACTCGCCAGGGGAAACGTTGCCCCCTTTTTCGACCCGTTGACCGCGACTAGTCTTGGATTCATAGCTTCGACATTAAGCCAGCATTACCGCGAATAGCTCTAACGTACAACCGAAAGAACGTTTAGCTATCGCTACTGATAGCCTTACTATCACTTCTGATATAAAAAAGCCAGCAGCCGGTCATCCAAACCCTTGCTCCGCGCGTTGCATGTGTCGAAAACCAAGCAGATTCGCTGATTCCCCTTCAACTCTTTGATTGTTGAAAAAGCGGCACGGGAATCGCTCTAGGGAAACACGAAAGAGAATTTCGAGCCACGGGGCAACAAACACGAGTGATGGCGCCTTAACCTCAGCGCCACGTTGAAAATCCTATCCCCACGCCGACAGGGTGAAGCGAGCAGCGTCCTATACCAGCAGAAGTTCCTGCAAGCTCACCAGGCAGCAACCCGAAGTCCCACCCTTCGGGTTGTTTGTATTTTCGGGACCTTGAATCACTTTCTCCGGTCAATAAATCCAAAAAGAAAAAGAAGGTTGTCATAAATCGACAAGTGCGCGTATTTTTGTGCAGCAGAATAAATACGAGGTTTCTGATTTTTGCGACGACGTAAGATTGATGGTTGCCCCATAGCAGGCGCGCTGCAACTGATTGGTGATAAGTGGACCATGTTGGTTGTGCGCGATCTCTTTGCAGGCCCAAAGCGAACTACAGAACTGTTGGAAGACCTGCACCCCATCAGCAGCCGCACATTAATGGGGCGGCTGCGTGAGATGGAGCAGGACGCTCTGATTCTGCGGAACAACTATGGCGGATTGCCGCGTCGGGTCGAATATGAATTAACAGAACGCGGGCGGCGGTTGGTGCCGCTGCTTGATGCGCTGATGAAAGTCGGGCAAGCCCTGGAATGCAATGAATGTCAGGATCGAAAAGACAGCGCCGGATACTATTGCGATTTTTGTCCTGAGCAAAGACCAGCAATGCAATTTATCGATGAACCTGAAGTAATCGAACCTCGGCCCGAACCTGCGCCGCGCCGCAAGGACGATTCGATCGTTCTGTTGTAGAGTGTTATTGACTGCATAACGAATCTCTCCACGACGTGATGTCCGACCCGATTCCTTCTTCAAAGAGTCTTACCTGGCCCTACCTAATTGTGGCGTTGCTCTCGCTGGTCGGACTCGGTGATGCGATCTATCTCACCATCCAGGATCTAACAGGTCAGAATTTGCGCTGCACTATTATTTCCGGGTGCGCGGAAGTACTCGGCAGCAAGTACTCTCACATAGCCGGCATTCCGCTGGCTTCACTCGGGGCCTTCGCTTACTTTCTCGCTTTCAGTCTGGCGATCCTGGTGCTGTTTGGTTACGGCTTCGCGCGACATGCGCTGCCAGTCCTCGTCGGCATAATGTTCTTGACCAGCCTTTGGCTGCTGTACCTGCAAGCCTTCGTCATTCATCACTTTTGCCAGTATTGTTTGCTGTCGGCGGCGGTAACGATCCTGTTAACGGTCATTGTGTTTGCGGCGATCATCGCCAGGCGGCGCGTCATGGCATTCTGATATCGGGAAGCAATCCGGCACTTGCCACGTCTAACTTCTCGCTGCTAATCTTGCAGTCACACCAGCCAATTCTGAAAGGAGTTACCAGAATGAAGAAGCAATACGCGATTTCTCTTTTTGTCGCAGCGCTATTAATCGTAGCCCTGGCGGCCATCGCCGGCAGCGGTCGCAACGCCACTGATTTGCCGGCGCCGCCCGCAATTGGCGCGATGATCGAAGATTTCAAACTGCCTGACGCTGACGGCGCGCAGCACACGCTGAATTCGCTGAAGGGCAAGAATGGTGCGGTCATTATCTTCATCGCGACCCGTTGTCCGGTGTCGAACGGCTACAACGACCGAATGGAGAAGCTCGCCGAGGATTATCAGTCCAAAGGTATCAACGTGATCGGCATCAATTCGAACTCGACTGAACCGGCGTCTGAAGTGAAGTCGCATGCGGCTGAGAAGCATCTGACGTTCGCGATTCTTAAAGATGACGGTAACAAGATTGCGGATCGATTTGGCGCCAACCACACGCCGGAAGCATACGTGATCGACGCGAGTGGCAAGCTTGTCTATCACGGACGCATCGACAACTCGCAGAACACGGCAAACATCAGCTCGAACGATTTGCGCGAGGCGCTGGATGCAATTCTGGCTGGGAAGCCGATTCAAAAGACTACTTCCGTGGCGTTTGGCTGCTCGATTAAGCGAGTTTCGTAGTAGCTGTAGCGCGAGCTGTTAGCTTGCGAGTTCGGCTGTCAAAAACGGACACAGGTACCATATGAGAATGCACTTTCGCCCACCAATCCTTTTTATCGGTGTAGCCGCGATTCTCTATTTCGGCTGCGCAGCGCTGGCTCAGACGCCGGCGGTCAGCGCTGCGAAGCAACTTGATGGGGTACCTTTCATCTCCGCGCGCCTGTCGCAGCGCTTGTTTCCCGTTCCGTCGGAGCCCTTATCTTTTGGTCCCAGGCCACGCGGATGTTTTTGTGATGAAGATTGTTTCGCTGCGTTGCAAGAAAAGCAGAGAATTCAATCAAGGCAGAGATTTCAATCGATGCCACCGTGGCCGCCTCTTTATCCGCATGCTGAAAATGAAATTCGGGTAATTGATCTCGACGGCCTGAAGAAAATTCTGCAGCGCGATCCAAAAGACACGCGGCCTCTGCTGATAAATTTTTGGGCCACCTGGTGCGATCCATGCCGCGAAGAGTTCCCGGACCTCGTCAAACTCGATTCTGATTATCGATCGAAAGGCCTGAACTTTGTGGCAGTGAGTCTCGACGACATCACTGACATCAAAACGGCGGTGCCAAAGTTTTTGAATGAGATGAAGGCGACAATGCCGGTCGTCTTGCTGAACGTCAGCGATCCTGAGCCCGCGATCAAAGCAGTCGATGACAAGTGGGATGGCCAACTGCCGGCAACTTTTCTATACGACAAAGACGGTAAAGTAATCTACAGACATTTCGGTAAAATCAAGCCCGACGAATTGCGCGCAGCTTTGGATAAGGTAGTCGTCAGCAAGCAGTAAGCCGGACTGACCGTTTGCTGTGAATCGAAGTTCTGGCTCCCTCAGGAGTGGCATTGGTATAGACCGGAGCGGCTGATAATGAATGATTCAACTCGGCGCGGCATCAGTCAATGATGTCGCGCCGAGTTGCTTGGAAGAGTCTCGGATGGGACTATGAATATCGCGCTAACGGAGCTGAAGACGTAACGACTGAGTCATGGAACCAATCAACGCCGAAGTAATCGCCGCTCACAACCTCACGCCGGAAGAATTCAATCGCCTGAAGGAGCTGCTCGGACGCGAACCGAACCTGGTGGAACTGGGTGTCTTTTCGGTGATGTGGTCTGAACACTGTTCTTACAAGTCTTCACGGGTTCACTTGAAACGTCTTCTGATTACTGGAGAGCGGGTCATCGTTCCACCAGGTGAAAATGCCGGCGTCGTCGACGTCGGGGACGGCTGGTGCGCCTGCTTCAAGATCGAATCGCACAATCACCCGTCATTTATCGAGCCGTTTCAGGGCGCCGCCACCGGCGTCGGCGGAATCCTGCGCGATATTTTCACGATGGGCGCGCGACCCATAGCGGCGCTTAACAGCTTGCGATTCGGATCGCTCGACGATCCGAAAAACGGCAGAAGGAATCGATCCTTGCTGGCCGGGGTCGTGGCAGGCATCGCGCATTATGGAAACGCGTTCGGTGTGCCGACTGTTGGCGGTGAAGTTTCGTTCAATGATGCCTACGCGTTGAATCCTCTGGTCAACGCGTTCGCGCTCGGACTCGTGCGCAAAGATCAAATCTTTTTTGGCAAAGCCACCGGTGTCGGAAATCCCGTCTTGTATGTGGGCGCAAAGACTGGCCGCGATGGAATTCACGGCGCGACGATGGCTTCAGCGGAATTCGACGAAGAAGCTTTAGAGAAACGGCCGACAGTACAAGTCGGTGATCCCTTTCTGGAAAAGCTTTTGCTCGAAGCCTGCCTGGAAGCGATGCGCAGCGGCGCCGTCGCCGGCATTCAGGACATGGGCGCAGCGGGATTGACTTGTTCCACCTGCGAGATGGCCGCGCGCGGGGATACCGGCATCGAGATCGACCTATCATTAGTCCCGCAACGTGAAACCGGCATGACCGCGTACGAGATGCTCCTTTCAGAATCGCAGGAGCGCATGCTTATCGTCGCGCATAAGGGACGCGAGCGCGAAGTGATCGACATCTTTGCCAAGTGGGACCTTGACGCAGTAATCATCGGCCAGGTTCGCGACGATGGCCGCATGCGCGTATCGCATAACGGCGAAGTTGTCTGCGACGTGCCAGTGAAGGCTTTGACGGATGAAGCACCGGTATATCAGCGCGTGATGCAAGCACCACGCGCTGAAGTTTCGAGTTCCGAGTTTCAGGTTTCGAGTTCGGAACAAAACCTCGGTGAATCGTCGGAACAATCTGTTGCCACCGCCGAAGAAGAAAACTCGAAACTCGAAACTCAAAACTCGAAACTTCCAGATTACAACGCCGCATTAATCAAATTACTTTCTTCACCCAACCTTGCTTCCAAAGAATGGGTTTACCGGCAATACGATCACATGGTGCGCACAAACACGGTCGTGCTTCCTGGCGCAGACGCCGCGGTCGTTCGCATCAAAGAGACGCGACGCGCTCTCGCCGTCGCGCTGGACGGTAATGGCCGATATTGCTCGATCGATCCGCGCGAGGGGGCAAAGCTGATCGTCGCCGAAGCTGCGCGCAATGTCGTCTGCGTCGGCGCACAGCCAATTGCAATCACTAACTGCCTGAACTTCGCTTCGCCCGAACGGCCTGAAGTGATGTGGTCCTTCTCTGAAGTTATTGACGGAATGACGGAAGCTTGCAAAGCATTCAACACGCCGGTGGTTTCCGGCAACGTGTCTTTCTATAACGAGACTGAAGGTCGCGGAATTTTGCCAACGCCGGTCATTGGAATGCTTGGTTTGATCGAGGATGTTCGCCGAGTCATTCAACCCGGCTTCAAAAATCCTGGTGACTTTATCGCGCTGCTCGGCACGACGGGAGAGGATCTTGCGGCAAGTGAATACGCTGCGGCGAGCGGCGTGTCTGACACGCGGGTGCCGAAGCTGAATCTCGATACAGAACTCGCCGTGCAACTCGCCTGTTTGCGTGCGGCGCAAAACGGTCTACTGCGGTCCGCGCACGATTGTTCAGACGGCGGCCTGGCGGTGGCTTTGGCCGAGTGCTGCTTCTCTTCGCTCAATCATGAAGCGTGCGGCGCCGACATCGACATCACCGGCGAATATGCGCTCGCAACTCGCCTATTTAGCGAGTCGCCTTCGCGAATAATTATTAGTTTTGATCAGGCTGTCTTAGGCGATATTGAAGTGATCGTGGCGGCTGCGAGTTGTCCGATGACCTTGATCGGCAACGTGGGATCCAATCGTCTGCGCATAGAAAGTGACGGCGAAGAAGTAATTGAGCTCGACATCGATGAGCTGGAATCGGCCTGGCGCTCGTCGCTGAAAGAAAAACTTCAGGGAGAAGCGATGGCGGCAGGCGCGGAGTGATTGGACTGCCAATCTGACGAGGACCGGTGTGCTATACTTTCGGTCTCGTTATTTAAGCCATAACAGACCAAATCCAGTAATTAAACGTGGCCATTGGAGGAAAATCATGGCGACTGAAATGAAACATTCAGCAGCAGCCGTCAGTCGAATCGAAGAGCTTCTGGGTGATGAAGCACGGTCGCTCCTCGATCACACAGCGCAGGCAATTCCGAAAGAGAATATTTACTTGCCGGGTCCCGACTTCATCGATCGCGTGGTCGCGCAATCTGATCGGTCACCTTCGGTGCTTCGATCATTGCACGCGCTCATCAATCATGGACGGCTCGCGGGTACCGGTTACGTTTCGATCCTCCCAGTCGATCAGGGTATTGAACACTCTGCCGGCGCTTCGTTCGCTCCTAATCCGCAGTACTTCGATCCGGACAATATCGTGAAGCTGGCGATTGAAGGTGGCTGTAACGGCGTCGCATCGACATTCGGCGTGCTCGGCAGCGTGGCTCGTAAGTACGCGCACAAAATTCCATTCATCGTAAAAATCAATCACAACGAGCTGCTGACCCTGCCGAACAAATTCGATCAAGTCCTATTTGGTACCGTCAAGGAAGCCCATAACATGGGAGCGGTCGCGGTCGGAGCCACAATTTATTTTGGTTCGGACGAATCAACCAGACAGATTACTGAAATCGCAAATGCATTTGCGCAGGCGCACGAACTCGGCATGGCCTGCATTCTCTGGTGCTACCTTCGCAATCCGAAATTCAAAACTCCGGAGGGCGACATGCATGCCGCCGCCGATCTAACCGGTCAGGCAAATCATCTCGGAGTGACGATTCAGGCGGATATCGTTAAGCAGAAACTGCCCGAGCGAAATGGCGGTTACCCGGCGGTCGAGAAAGAATTAGGCAAGTCATACGGCAAGACCAGTAAGCTGGTTTACGAAAAGCTGACGACCGACAATCCAATCGATCTGGTGCGGTATCAGGTGGCGAATGGCTACATGGGCCGCATTGGTCTGATTAACTCCGGCGGCGAATCGAAAGGCGCGAGCGACATGGCCGAAGCCGTGCGCACCGCAGTCATCAACAAACGCGGCGGCGGCATGGGATTGATTTCCGGTCGCAAGGCGTTTCAACGTCCGATGAGCGAAGGGATTGAGCTGCTGAACGCTATTCAGGACGTTTATCTGTCGAAAGACATAACTGTTGCCTAAACTGCCCGACGATTGATCGATTGAGAAAAAACACACGCGTCTTTTTGCACGGCTAAGGCCCCACCCCTATAATTCGCGCGTTAACTTTCCCGCTGATTTATGGCTAACACAATTCAATGGAGGCACGGGCGGACGCCACGACCTCGTGGACGACAAGAGCCTCGGCCGTTGCAGCTGATTAAGTCGGCGCTTGGAGAGATGGCGCGAGTGGCGCTCGCGGAGCCGTTTATGATTGCCATCGAGCGGCAGGAGATCTACCTGCGCCGGCTGCCTCAGGCGTTGGACGGATTTCGAATAGTTCACCTTTCCGATCTGCATTACGGGCCAATGGTTGAGCCGCGCCATCTCGATCGCGCCATCTCAATCGCAAATGATCTCAATCCTGATTTGATTGCCTTGACCGGAGACTACATTTCGCAGGAACGAGCATATGCGGCTCCGTGCGCGGAAATCGTCGGACGTCTGAAGGCGCCTCACGGCGTCCACGCGATCCTTGGCAATCACGATCATTGGACCGACGCGAAGCTGATCGCCGATCTGTTTCGCGCCGAAGGCGTCTCAATGCTCATCAACGAAGGCACCCGCATCGACGCGCGAGGGGAATCGTTCTGGCTCGCCGGAGTCGATGACACGATGGTGGGCCTGGAAGATTTGCCGCTGGCGCTGGCTGGATCGCGCGATGACGAATTCAGACTCTTGTTGGCGCATAACCCAATCATTCTCCGCAGGGCTGCGCGGGCAGAAGTCGATCTGGTTCTGAGTGGACACACACACGGCGGACAAGTCACGTTGCGCCCGGAAAAGAATCGTTCAGGCAAACCGCGACGGCGAATGTTGCGCGGGTTAGGCCGGCGCGCGAACACGCAGATCTACGTCACGCGCGGACTGGGCACGGTAGTGCTGCCGATTCGATACGGCTGTCCTCCCGAAGTTTCGTTGCTGGAACTTCGCTGCCTGCGTTAATGGCGACAGAATGGCTGGGTGTAGCTAAGGGCGCTTCACACGTCGGTCCGCAGTCGCAATCTGGAATCTCGAACTAACAAAGTGTCCTCTCGAATCATTACTCTGCCAAATCTCCTGACCATCCTGCGGATGGCCCTGATTCCGGTTTTTGTTTCACTGCTTTTTTACCAAAGATTTCTGCTGGCATTAGCTGCTTTCATCGTGGCCGGAGTCAGTGACGGACTTGATGGTTTGCTCGCGCGACGGTTTCATCAGCAGTCACCATTGGGGCGGATTCTTGATCCAATCGCCGACAAGATGATGCTGGTAACGTCGTTCGTGGTTCTGTCAATGAAAGGCGTCTATCCGGTACCAATTCCAAAACATCTGCCAATTCCGTTTTGGGTAACGATTACTGTTATCAGCCGGGACGTCTTCATTCTGGTAGGCGCCGCGGCGATTTACATGGTGACCGGCTTTCGCTCGTTTCAACCCTCTCTGCCCGGCAAGATCAGCACCTTGCTGCAAATTTTTGCGGTCGCCACGGTCATACTCGCGGCGCAGACTCGCGTGGGCACCGGTTACTATCTCCCGACCATCTACACTTCCGTCTTCGCGTTCACCCTCTTTTCAGGCCTTCATTACGTGTTCTTTGTCTCCCGTCTGTTAACGAAGAGCGGCGATAACATCCCACTCCAGTGAGTTGACAACAACACACTCAGATATTATTCTAAGCACCTAATCAACCGGCAGTGGGTTCAAAAGCCGGAATAAAACAGCGGAGTATTGCGAAAATGAGCAAGATTATCGGCATCGATTTGGGCACAACCAACTCAGTTGTGGCCGTAATGGAGGGCGGGGAGCCTGTTGTTATTACCAACGCGGAGGGTGGAAGAACCACGCCTTCGGTGGTGGCTTTCGCCAAAGACGGCAACCGTCTGGTCGGACAGGTGGCCAAGCGCCAGGCCGTGACCAATCCTGAAAACACTATCTATTCAATCAAACGCTTCATGGGTCGCCGCTTCGACGAAGTGTCAGAAGAGAAAAAGCAGGTCCCTTACAAGGTTCAGGGCACCGGGACAGGCGGCGACGTACGCATTGTCGCGGGTGGCAAAGAATGGAGCCCGCCGGAAATCTCGGCCATGATTCTTCAAAAGATGAAGCAGTCGGCCGAGGACTATCTCGGTCAAAAAGTAGAGAAGGCGGTCATCACGGTTCCCGCTTACTTCAATGACGCGCAGCGGCAGGCAACGAAAGACGCGGGCAAGATCGCGGGCCTGGAAGTCATGCGCATCGTGAACGAGCCGACCGCAGCCGCCTTGGCGTACGGTCTTGATAAGAAAAAAGACGAGACGATCGCGGTGTTCGACTTTGGCGGTGGCACCTACGACATTTCGATCCTCGAAGTCGGCGAAGGCGTAGTCGAGGTTAAATCAACCAACGGTGACACGCACCTTGGTGGTGACGACATCGACGAACGGCTGATCGAATGGATCATCGAAGAATTCAAAAAGGATCAGGGCATCGATCTTTCGAAAGACAAGATGGCTTTGCAGCGGCTTAAGGAAGCAGGCGAGAAAGCAAAGATCGAATTGTCTTCGACGATGGAGACCGAGATCAATCTGCCCTTCATCACGGCGGATCAGTCTGGTCCAAAGCACCTGGTGATGAAGCTGACGCGGGCGCGGTTTGAGCAGCTCGTCGATCCAATTTTGAAGCGATTGGTCTCGCCGTTGGAGCAAGCGCTCAAAGACGCGGCGATCGATGCGAAGAAAATTGACGAAGTGGTGCTGGTGGGCGGCTCGACCCGTATCCCCAAAGTCCAGGAGATCGTCAAGAACTTCTTCGGCAAAGAACCGAACAAGAGTGTGAACCCGGACGAAGTGGTCGCCATCGGTGCGGCGGTTCAGGCCGGCGTTCTCTCAGGCGAGAAGACTGACATTCTGCTGCTGGATGTGACCCCGTTAAGCCTGGGCATCGAAACTCTCGGCGGTGTGTTCACGAAATTGATCGAGCGCAACACGACGATTCCCACACGCAAGTCTGAAATCTTTTCGACTGCATCGGACAATCAAACTTCGGTGGAAGTTCACGTGTTGCAGGGTGAGCGGCCGATGGCTTCCGACAATCGGACGCTGGGCAAGTTTCACCTCGTTGGCATTCCGCCCGCGCCGCGTGGCATGCCGCAAGTCGAAGTCGCCTTTGACATCGACGCTAACGGCATCGTCAACGTATCGGCCAAGGACATGGGCACCGGCCGCGAACAGAAGATCACAATCACGGCGTCGTCCGGTCTCAGTAAAGAAGAGATCGACAAGATGATGCGCGATGCGGAATCGCACTCGAGCGACGACGCGCGCAAGCGTGAAGAGATTGAAGCGCGCAACCGGCTCGATGGCTTGATCTATCAGATGGAGAAGACGCTAAACGAAAACCGCGAGAAAGTCAGCGCGGTTGCCGGCGAAGTCGACACCGCAATCGCCGATGCCAAGAAGGCGATCGAAGAGGGTACCGTCGAACGCATGAATGATGCCTTCAACGCGTTGCAGGCGGTCTCTCACAAGATGGCGGAAGCCCTCTATTCGCAGACGGGTTCGACGCCAGACAGCGAAACGACACCCGATCAATCATCGGCTGCGGGCGCCTCGTCTTCGTCAACTGGTGGTGAAGACAACGTCATCGACGCTGAATACGTCGATGTCGATGAGGACAAGAAGTAACAAAATTGCCGATTGCCGATTTGCGATTGCCGATTGGTCGCCATCCTGAGTCACGCTTGTTGCAAGGTCGACTTCAGGCCGTGATCAATCGGCAATTGGCAATCAGACAACCACAATTAACCAATGGCCAAGGAAGACTTCTATAAAATTCTCGGCGTAAAGAAAGACGCCAAGCCAGAAGAGATCAAGAAAGCTTACCGGCGGCTGGCGCGCAAGTACCACCCTGATGTGAATCCGGGTGACAAAGCCGCCGAGGATCGCTTCAAGCAAATGAGTGAAGCGTTCGATGTTCTTTCCGATCCCAAGAAGCGCAAGGTCTACGATCGCTTCGGTCAATATTCCGACAATCTCGCAAACGCGGCCGAGGCGGGTACGGCCGGTTCGACCTACACGCGCGGAACTCCCGGCTTCGATTTTTCAGGCTTCGATTTTGGCGCCGCTGCCAATCAAGGTGGCGGGAGCGGCAGCTTTCGGGACATCTTTGCCGACCTCTTCTCTGGCGGTAAGGCTGAACGCGAGCCACCGCGACCGCAACCCCAACGTGGTACTGACATCGAAATGCCTCTGTCGCTGACTTTTGAAGAAGCGATCACCGGTCTCACCACAAGTCTCACCGTAAATCGATCTGAACAATGTTCGCGCTGTCATGGCGCCGGCGATACAGGTGGTTCAGTCGTGACTTGCTCAACGTGTAAGGGCACTGGGCAAGTGCAACGCACCGGCGGGCGTTTGCGATTCAGTCAGGAGTGTCCCGACTGCGGCGGCAGTGGCAAACGTCGTCAGCCGTGCGCGTTGTGCAAGGGCAAAGGCGTTCTGCCGAAAACTGAAAACGTCAAAGTGCGTATTCCGGCGGGTGTCGATACCGGATCGCGCGTGCGCATCCCCGGCAAGGGTGAAGGCGGACGGCTCGGCGCACCACCGGGCGATCTATACATCATCACGAAGGTTGGTTCGCATAAGTATTTCACGCGCAAGGGTGACAACATTTATGTGACGGTGCCGATCACTGTTCCCGAAGCTGCGCTGGGCGCAAAGATCGAGGTGCCGACAGTCAACGGCAAAGCGCAGTTGCGAATTCCGCCCGGCACTCAATCAGGTCAGAAGTTTCGCTTGCGCGGTCGCGGTGCCCCCTCATTGCGCGATCCGACGGTCCACGGCGATCAATTTGTAGAAGCGCAGGTCATCTTGCCGAAAATGATTTCGGAAGAGACGAAAGAGCTGCTGCGTAAGTACGCGCAGATGAATGAAGAGAATCCGCGAGTGGCGATGGGACTCGATTAAGATGGTCTTTGGCCTTTGGTTTTTGGTCTTTGATTCTTTCTCTTTCAGGGGAGTCACGGAGATCTCTTAAAGAGAGCAAAGTCCAAAGTCCAAAGTCCGAAGACCCAAGCTGTTATGAAAAAGCGAGCCAAGACATTCACGATCAGCGCGGTGGCGGAAGAGTTCGACGTGCATCCGCAAACGCTGCGGCTGTACGAGCGTGAAGGTTTATTGAAGCCTTCGCGTTCTGATGGCAACACGCGTCTTTACACTGACACTGATCTGGAACGGCTGGAGCTGATTCTTTCGTTGACGCGCGATCTGGGAGTGAATCTCGCCGGCGTCGAGATCATCCTGAACATGCGGGAAAAGATGGACTCGATGCAGCGCGAGTTCGAACGCTTCTTTGATTATCTGCAAAGTCACGCCGAAGAGTTTTCTCACTTCACCGAACCACCGCCTGAAGCCGGCGCGCTGGTTCACGTCGGCCGGCTTATCCGCGTGCCGGCAAAACGCCGTTCAGCCGGCAAGTCTTCACGGTAAAGCCAGACAGGATATACATTATTAACAAGATAGGAGACGAAACTTTCTAAATCCTAATCTTGTCCAAGGCTTATTTGTTTTCCTGACTTGATGAGTCGCGTGCCCGGCTGTAGACGCCTGCCACCGCGGCAACTCGCAGTTCCGACAACTTGATTTCCTGCGCCATCGCCAGGGCTCCTGGTCCATCCTGTGCCGCCAATAAGCGGAAGCTCCTAATCAGCCCTTCGGCGATTGGCATCAATGAAACGTAATACATTTGTTCCTTCGCTTTTTCCGGCGCCGGCAGTTGGTTGATAGTGTCAACAACGAGTTGAAACGCGTCATAAACCGCGGGACGATCATAGGCAAGAAAGCTCTGGGCCAACGCGATCACCAGCCTCAGTTTGCTGTTATCGTTGTCAGCCTGCTTGAGGAGCTTCGCCGAATCATTCAAAGCGGTGCGGTGTTTTTCTGTTTCTTTGTTCTGCGCATAATACCTGCTCAACTCGAGCATCCCGTTCGCCTTGTTCAGCGGTTTTTCCATTTTGGAGATTGCATACACTGAGACCTCCGGCTGCTTCTGCTTAATCGCCGTTCGATGTACCTCAGCCAGAAGCGGATCCATGGAAGCAGAGGAATATGACTCCGCTTCATTTCGGCAAGCGATCGCCAAATCCACCGCCTTTCGCAGCTTTCCCTGGTTCAGGGCCAGCTGCGCGCCTCGCGCGAGCAGTTGTCGCTTGAAAGGTTTGTCGTTCGTCTTGTCCGCCTCGGACTCGATTTGTTCAAGTTGATCCGAGCTTATTTTGATCCGATCTTCAGCAGCTTGGCGCTCCGCCTGTGCACTGGCGGCTGTTTCGCCGCCGACAGCGTTCAGCCTGGTAGCGACTTCCGGGTATTGATCCGGCGCGAGTAATCTGGTCGGCTCCATGACTCCTCTCAGAGTTTGCACGACCTGAGTCCTAACGGTCGGGTCCGCGAAATCTTCAGGCCGCAACCTTGTGCTGCGAATCGCAACGAGCAGGAACCTCGTCTGTAGCTCTGTCGGACTCGATTTGCCGAGGAAGATCGGCGTGAAAAAGGGAATTAACCGCAACGGTATAAAGCCTGGTTGCTGCTCTTCAAGGAATAAGATGGCGGAGAGCAAATCGGGTAGGCTGGATGGATTGGTGGATTGTAAGCGGAGCAGGTGTCCGAGCAAACTCCCGGCTGGAACCTGTCCAGTCAAAATCGCAGCCTTCGCTTTCTCGCCCGCGCTCGATGACTTTGCCGGATCGCTCAACGTGTTCACCGCCAGGGCCAATTCTCTCGATGCGTCCGAAGAGCTTTCATCTTTTTTCAAAGTGAACTTAAGAATCGCGGCGTCAGCGCCGGCCGGATCTAGATTCTTAAGTGCGCGCGTCAGGGACTCATAGAGCCATGACGCGGTCGGGGTCCAAACTTCATCCTGATGTGCACAGAGATCGGATAATCCTTCAGTCGTAACACTAAGCGCGGCTTGATGCCGATCGGTATTGTCGCCCGGCGGGATCCAGCTAACGATGCGGACGCGAAGCAAAGCCCGAAAGGTAGGATTTTTAAGATCGCGAACCTGCTGAGCAATGATGGCAAAATTAGTATCAGAGATTACGGCGTTAGTATATTGGTTCGCTGAAGGTGCCTGGACCGGCTGCTGTCCAGACTCGAACGCTCGAATGGGCCCGCGAGGCAACGCAAACATCAACAGAGAGATGACGGCCAATGTGTTTATGACTCGCTTCATTAACAATGCTCACTTCCCTGGAACGTGTTGGCGGCGGAGCCGGAACTGGACTGAGACTTTCCGGGTTAGTAACTTCACGTTTGGGCGGTGATCAAGTTCCGAAAGTTGTCGCCAACCCTGCGCCGTGCGACATTGGCGAGCGCCCGCACACTACTTATCAAAAGGCGTGAGCTATGTAAATTCAAACGACGCTTGAGCGGGCGAGATCGCGATGTTAGAGTGTGCCCGATTCGATGAAAATCTTTTGCGCAAGCTTAGCGTTATCGGCGTCGCTGGTATTTTTCAATCTCGTTGCGACGCCAAAGACAAGAGCCGTCCTTACTTCAGACGGCGCGTTGCCGGTCGCGACGCCAACGCCGTTGACGCGACCGCGGACGGTGGGCACCGCGTCATCTCAACCAGACCTTGGACCGGGCGCGAGTCTGCACGGCAGACAGATCTTTCCCGCGGACAATCCGTGGAACCAGGAAATCTCAAACGCCCCAGTCGATCCAAATTCTAATCAAATCATCGCGAGCATCGACGCTGATGCGCGTCTGCATCCTGATTTTGGAACTGTCTATCGCGGCGCGCCCAATGGGATTCCCTACGTCGTCGTGGCGGGATCGCAGCCGCTGGTGCCGATTGGTTTTAGATCCTACGGCGATCAGAGCGATCCCGGGCCATATCCAGTTCCGCGCAATGCTCCGATTGAAGGTGGCGCGGGTTCCGACGGTGATCGGCACGTGCTGGTGATTGATCGAGACGGTTGGAAATTGTACGAGTTGTTCGCAGCACGACCGCTTAATAATGGGATGAGTTGGAACGCCGCCAGCGGCGCCGTCTTCGATCTGAAGTCAAACGCTCTGCGTCCTGATGGCTGGACTTCGGCTGATGCCGCGGGCCTCCCCATTTTCCCGGGACTCGTTCGTTACGACGAAGTCTTCGAGCAGCGCGAGATCAAACACGCGTTACGCTTCACGGTTCAGAAATCGCGCCGGGCTTACGTTTTTCCCGCGCGGCATTACGCGAGTTCGGACGAGAATCAGAATTTGCCGCCGATGGGAATGCGCGTGCGCTTGAGAGCGTCGTTTGATATTTCAAGTTATTCAACGGCCAATCAGGTGATCCTGCGCGCGTTAAAGAAATACGGGATGTTTGTGGCAGACAATGGTCCCAGCTGGTTTCTCAGCGGCGCGCCGGATCCCCGTTGGAGCGACGCCGATCTGAGCCTCCTGAAAAATATCAAAGGATTCAATTTTGAAGTTGTGCGAATGGATCGGATTGTGACGAAGTAAACCTGACCATTAGAGAGATGAAGCTGCCTCGCAACGCGACAATCGCCCATGAGAAGATGGTAAATTATCTCTTGCAGTGGCGACCAGAAAACGATAAGTCGCGGTTTTTGGGAAGCGCGGGCTATACTGAAAAGGACGGCGAACAATTAGCCAGGGACATCAGAGATCAACTGCTTTGCCTCGAAGCAGAGTTTGAGGACACAACGGAATATGGTGACATGTACAGCATCGCGGGTTCGCTCATGGGCCCAAATGGACGAACGCTACGCGTTATGAGCATTTGGATGGTCGAATCTGCTTCAAACGAGACAAAGTTCATTACGCTTTACCCGAAGAAAGAAGACTGAATGTCTTTTCAACTTTTTACACGAGTAGCACTGAAAGAAGATTTACCTGAGCAGGGTTTGCAGCGTGGCGATGTAGCTACGATCGTCGAGGCTCATGATGGCAGAGCAGGGCAGGAGCCCGGCTATTCTCTGGAAGTCTGCAACGCAGTGGGCGAGACGTTAGTCGTCTTAGTGGTTCGCGAATCCCAAATCGAGCCGCTGGCGCCCGATGAAGTCTTGCACGTTCGTCATTTAGATGAGGTGATGGCCTAGTCTCAAGCCTCGGTCCCCAAGGTGCGCGTATTTTCTCGCTGCTACTCTGTTAGATCCAATGGGCGTCGCCAAACTAACCGATCAAAATACAATCGTTCCCGAGAGCAAGTACGCGCGCATCGAACGCGAGCGCCGCTATCTTTTGCCGGATTTGCCGGAGGGCTTGTCCCGTGCCGATCATCATCTGCAGATTACCGACAACTACATCACGGGCACGCACCTGCGGATTCGCAAGGTCCGCGATCCGAAAACCAACAAATGGGTAGTGAAGTTCACAAAGAAGTTCGCGCCGAATGAAAACGATTTGTCGCGCACAATGATCACTAATCTTTATTTGAATGCAACGGAAGCGGAAACCCTTTCAATTTTTGAAGCCAACGAGATTCGCAAGAACCGTTATTACTTTGATTTCGAGGCGCGCCGGTATTCGATTGACATGTTCATTGGCGACTTGTTTGGTTTGGTCCTGGCGGAAACAAGTTTCGAAACAGACGAAGAGTTGGACAACTTTCAGATGCCGCCATTTGCTATCGCCGACGTCACTAACAACAAAACATTCGCTGGTGGCAAACTAAGTGAGTTGACATATTCAGATGTTAGGAACGAGATTTTGCAGAGCGGGTTACTCAACGCGAAATCGGCAGGTAAGTCGTGAAAAATAAACTGACAATAGCGGCCCTGGCGGTCATCGTAACGCTCGCATTCGGTGCGTGCCGGAAGCAAAGTAAAGAACAACCGCCGGCCGCCGCCGCCTCACCGGTTGTCCAGGATGCTCCCGTCGGTGGCGCGGCCCAGACGGGGGAAAAGTATTTTTTCCGCGGCACGATCGCTAATCTATCGATCGAAATGCAACTGCTCCGCGATGGTGATCGAATAAGCGGCACTTACTTCTATCCGCGGGTCGGAAAGAACATCGCGCTTGCCGGAACCGTCGATAAGGATAACAACGTCACGCTCACTGAGTCTGACGAGTCCGGAAAGCAGACCGGAGTTTTCAAAGGACATTGGCAGCCGGCTACGGACTCGCCTGATCCTTCCGTTTACGAAATCGAGGGCAAGTGGTCGAAACCCGATGGCTCAAAACAGACTGAGTTCACCGTTACTCAACAGCCTTACGAATTCACCGGCGCAGTTAGCGTCATGCCGAAAGTCATCAAAGAAGCGAACAAACCAAAACTTTACACTGTGAACGCTGAGTATCCGCAGATCGACGGCGATTCGCGATTCGATGGCTTCAATCGCGAAGCGCGGGCCATGATTACCAAGGACGTAGGCGCATTCAAGACGTCGGAAAGTCAGGCGGACACCGGCGAAGCTAGCGGCTTACCTGCCGAGACGCAAAATTCGACGATGGACGTGGGCTACGATTTTCATTACGCGACCGACAACCTGATAAGTCTTGCGTTCACCGAAGCCGCGTACGAGCGCGGCGCGGCGCACGGGAACTCAGTCACAGAGGTTTTGAACTATGACCTGAAGAACGCGAAGAAGCTCGCGCTCGCTGACTTGTTCATCCCCAAGTCTAAATACCTGAACGTGATCTCGACCTACTGCCAGAAGGAATTGAAGGAGCGATCGAAGAAGCCGGACACGATGATTCTCGACGATCTGATTGGGAGCGGCGCCGGACCGCAAGCCGATAATTATCGCGCGTGGTCGATCACCAAGAAAGGCTTGTGGATTACCTTCGATCCCTACCAGGTGGCGGCGTACGCGGCCGGACCGCAGTACATACTTGTCCCTTATTCAGTTTTGAAAGACATGATCAAACCGGATGGACCAATCGGGATGTTCGCGAAATAAAGCCGTGGCACGGGCGTCCCCGCCCGTGAGCCGCGAAAACACGCGCAAGATGCGCGTGCCACATGAGGTCACAACCAGGCTGCGAGACTTCCATGAATTGGAAGCTGATATTTTCTTTGTCATCGTTCGGCGTAGGAATGGAACTGTGCTCACTCATGGGCCTGGGACCGTTTCTAATCTTCCTCTGGCCCATCGTCATAGTTACCAGCGTCTGTCTTATCGGCGCGCGCGCGCCCGGCAGATTCGCTCTGCATGGCTTTATGGCTGGCGCGATGATGCAACTCTGGGCCGGCGCCATTCACGCCTACTACATTTTTGATCTGTCACGTATCGGCCTGGTCGAGGTCACTCCGCATCGCATTCACCCTCAACTAATCAATGCACTTGAGACTGCCGCCGCCGCTGCCGTAACCGGCGCTGTGATCGCAGCGCTGCTGTTGCTGACCACGAAACTTGAGCAGCGCAGAATAAGTCAGGCACGTTAATGCACCGGCAGATCGGATTGATGGTCGTCGTTGCCGGAGCCATTCTGATCGGCTTGGGCACTTTGATCTATTCAGGCGCGCTGCGATGGTTTGGAAAATTGCCCGGTGATATCCGGTATCAGAGTGATCACTTACAGTTCTATGCACCGATCGTTTCGATGCTGATCATATCTCTGGTGCTGAGCTTGCTGTTCTATTTACTGCGGCGATTCTTCTGAGTCAGCATCAGACGGTAGGCTTCGTCTCTCTTCAGCCCCAGCTCGCGGGCGGCTTTCTTTAACGCCGCTTTTTCATTGAGGCCTTCGTGTTCCAGCGTGTTCACGCGTTCCGCCAGGGCTTGTGAAGTAGGCACCGTTTCCGATCCCGGATCGATATCGCCCCCTGATTTCAAGCCGGCTATGAGCAGCACAATTTCGCCGCGCGCACTGTTCCGGTCTGAGAAGTGTTCGGCCAATTCATTGAGCCTTCCGCGCACGAACTCCTCATGCAGTTTGGTTAACTCGCGCGCCACCACAGCTTGCCGATTGCCGAGAATGTCAACGGCATCACGCAGCGCCGTGGCGATTCGATGGGGCGCTTCATAAAAGATTAAGGTTGCCTGAATCACGCGCAATTCTTCCAGTCTCGCTCTTCTAGCGCTGGCGCGCGGCGGCAGGAATCCTGCGAATAAGAATTGATCTGACGGCAAGCCCGATGCGGAAAGCGCTGCGACGAACGCAGTCGCCCCAGGAATCGGAACTACAGGAAAGCCTTTCTCAATTGCCAGATTGACTACGCGAAATCCGGGATCGCTTACGATCGGCGTGCCGGCGTCGGAAACAAGTGCGATGTTTTTGCCGGCCGCCAACATCGTGCACAGTTCATCCGCTCGTTCGCGCTCGTTGTGTTCGTGATAGCTGATCGTGGCGACGTCGACAGCGAAATGATTAAGCAGCTTGCGCGTGTGTCGCGTGTCTTCGCAAGCGATTAAATCGACCTCGCGAAGTGTTCTCAGCGCGCGCTGCGTGATGTCTTCCAGGTTGCCAATCGGCGTCGAGACGATGTAGAGCGTGCCCGCCATGGCGCGCATTGTGGCATTCCGAATACTGCGCAAGCAAAAGCCCCGCGCGCTGATGAAGAGCCGCGGGGCCAAAGTGAGGAATCTATCCGTCGACGTTCCCTCAACGTTTTAGATGCGGGACTTGTCCCGCACCCTCTGGCGCACAAGTGCGCCTTCTAAACGACGACGATCGGTTAGTAAGGCACGCTCAAGCCATACGCATCAGCAATTACGTGGAGATCCGATCTGATCTCCGCCAGATCAGCGTCTACACTTGTCCGTCCTGTTCTCAATCGCAGGTAGCGATCAAGTTCTACGCCTCGCTGCAGCACCGCGCGCGCTTCATCCACACTACGGTCGAGCGCGTATCCGCCGCGTGCGCTGGCTCGCAAGTCCCTCACCGCGCGCCGAAAGTCGCGCACCTGGGCAATTGCGTCGTTGTCGACGGTTCTAAACGATAAGAGACCGCCAAGAGCTCGACGCTCGCTGCCAACGTTGAGATCGCCTTGCAACCGCGCACTCGCGTTGTCGAGGCGGGCAATCGCATCACGCACATCGAATCGAGTGGAACGATCACGATCACCGGGATCATATCGATTGTAGACTTGTGCCGAGGCCATGACCGGAACAGCCAAAATTAGGAGAGCTGCGGCCACCAAAATCCTGATTAAATTATTGTGCTTCATTTTTCTACCTCCTCAATAGAGTTTTTGCAAAAACTTTCTGTCGATTCGATCAAAATATGAAGCGAGCGGTGGGCCGCAGGGGCGCCGCACAAGGCAAACGACGCCGGATCACAACATATGTCTTGAAGTCTTAAGATTGATGCAAGAGAGTGCTCACCCGGAAGAGACGAACACGGTACGGAACCGGTTGCGCCCGCGACCGGGTAGTTTCCTTTGAGATTACCCGCTTGCTAGCGCGAGCGGATCTGTACCAGATTGATTCTTCACGTACGATCTGGACTTTTTGGGCAATGCCTCAAGAGAGTGCTCACCCAATCTTAAGATTGAGCGAGAATAGAGAAGTGACGTCTCAGATCGGATTCAGTTACGAGCGAGCGCTCGTCATCTTTCAGAGCGAACCACTGCGGCGAGCCTTTAGCGGAGCTCACAAGGATGAGCTCTTCATTTTTGCGTGGCTGGCCCAGGTGCTTAATGTTGGCGCACGCCAGAGCGTTGCCGCGCACAATTCCATCACCAGGCGTACGCGGCCATCCGCTCTCGACAGTGAGTGCGCGCACGCCGCGACGCAATATCAGTTGAGTGCCAACCATCGTGGCCAACGCCCGCTTGAAGCGATGATCTTCGGCGCGTTCGATTTGAATTGCGGCGCCGGTCCGGTTTGCATCCGCGGCCAAAGAGAAAACGGCGTCGATAAGCCACTCGGTAGCCGCACGTCGCAGCAAATCGTTACGCCTGCGCAGATCGAGATAGCGGGCAATATCAGCGCGGCCTGCGCCGTGCGCACGTTGCGTCGCTTGTGCGAGCGCGACTTCCCAGGCTTCGTCGAGTTCAGTCATTAAGCGTGTTGTAGCGCAAACTGTTAGTTTGCGATCTGCTCATCCGCAATCAACAGTTTACTAGACAGGATTAACAGGATTGACAGGCTAAGAGTGAAAACCGAATCCCTTCTCCGTAATCTTGATAATCATGTAATCCTGTCTATTGTTCTGCACATCCGCAAGCTAACAGTTTGCGTTACATATTCTCCGAAACTGCGCCACTTTTCCGTTTGCGCTTGGGTTGATGTTATCATGCCGACCCAACTTACTCTCCAGATTGTAGATGGATTTTTAGATCGTTTCTGAGACGAATTGCGACGAAGAATGCTCCCCCACTGAGGCACCGACGAACGAAATCGTACAAATGAGGTCACCGTTTCTTAATCATCGCGCAATTGTTTTTGCGACGCTGCTGGCGATTATGTTCGCGGCCGCAGTGGCGCTTCCGCGCGCCCACGCGCAAGAAAAACGGTTGCCGAAACGCACGGGACACATCAACGATTTTGCGGAAGTGATCGACGGGCCGACGAAGGAGAGGCTCGAAGCGGTTCTCGAAAAACTGAAAGACAAAACACACTTTGATTTTGTCATCGCGACAGTCAAGTCAACCGGCGGTGAGGATCTCTATGATTACTCGCTGGCGGTCGCCAATGATTGGAATGTGGGAGCGCCGGCGAGCTCCGACAAGAGTCTGTTGGTCGTCATTGCCGCTGACAACGGAAAGTCTTTCAGTCAGGTCACGCGCGGCGCGCGCCTCTATCTACCCGAGGGTTTAGTCGGTGAGATAGGCCAGCGCATGCGCGACAAGGTTGCGAGCGGAGGGTACGGCAGCGGCCTGACGGCAGCGGTTCGCACGTTTGTCGACCGGGTAGGAGAGAAAAATAGCTTCGATTTCGCAGCACTCGATCCGCAGCGCGGTGAGACGCTGATTGCCGAGCGGCAAAGACCGCGGACGGTGCAGAGTCCTGTGGCCGAGCCCAGCGAGAATCCGTCACCGCTTCCATCGCGGACACCCCCGGCAGCCGGGGTGAGCGCGACCCCCACTGAAACCGCATCGCCGGAATCGAGGGTCGCCCCTTCAACTTCGACTCCGCCCGCAGAACCGACGGCGACTCCTTCCGCTACCGAAACGCCCGCGCCCTTGCCCACTACGAGCCCTTCGCCAGGCGAATCGCCAACCGCAACGCCGGCGGAAACAGTTCCACCGCAGCCTACTGCGACGCCTTCGCCGAGCGAATCACCAACTCCGACGCCGGCGGAAACCACTCCGCCACAACCGTCGCCGAGCGCTTCGACTCAACCCGTTACAAAAGGGTCGCCGCAGCCGCTCAAGACTCCGTCACCGGATCGCAAAGCAACAGCGTCGCCCGCGAATCCGGAAGATGAAAAAGAAGACGTTGAGCTGACGTTAACGTTGCCAGTCGATAAGCGAATCGATGCTTTGAAAGCGTTCATCGCCGCGCACCCGACTTCGGTAGCTGTGCCGCGAGCCAACGAGCTGCTGGTAGTCGCGCACGCGATGTTCGGCGAACAGAAGCTGCAAGCGAATGATACCGATGGCGGGTTGCAACAGTTTCGACTGGCCCTCTCAGAAGCACCGGCCGACCTGCCCGATCGATTGTTCACGGACGTGATAGCGCGCTTTCCGCTAAATCTGTTTCTGCGAGGCCAGCGCGACGCCGCGTTCGACATAGCTCATCAGGCTGAATCTTTGGCCAAATCAAATGCGAAGCGACTAGTTGCGCTCGCGCAGTTTTACCTGGCGATCGAAAGTGCCGGTGAAGCTACGCGAATCGCAGAAGCGGCGGTCCAAGTCGCGCCTGATTTGGCTGTGGCGCACCAGGCGCTGGGTGCGGCGCGTCATATCTCTTTGCGTCTGGACGAATCCGAATCTGAATACGCGCGCGCGTTATCGCTCGATCCGAAATCAGAGGCCGCACGCTACGCTCTCGCTGATTTGAAACGAGCGAACGGCAAACCTGAAGACGCGCTCGCGCTTTATCGCGAACAGCTGCGACTCGAGCAAGAGAGCAAGGCAGCCCGGATTGCCCTGGCGAATTCCAAGCGTGCCGCCGGTAAGAACCAGGAAGCACTCGCTCTTGAGCGCGACCAGGCACAACTCGATCAACACGGCAGTCCGGCGCGCGCCGGATTAATCCTTTCGCTGCTCGATTTTGGTAAGAAGGATGAGGCTAATACTGAACTGAACAGCGCACTGCAGGACAAGGATGAGTCGCGCAATCTGCCACTGTTCGCCGGGGCGGCCTATTGGTTCATGGCCCACAACGATGCGGCCCGCGGACTTGATTTGGCGCAGAAGGCGATCGCGCTCGAGCCGCGCTATTCATGGGCGCAGATCGCTCTGGCGCGCGCCCTGGTTGCCGACAAGCGGCCGCTGCAAGCAGAACGCGGGCTGCGGTTTGCGCGACAGTACAGTCGTTTTCCCACTCTCGATTATGAATTGGCGAGCGTCCTGGCGTCAGTTGGTTTGTACGATGAAGCCGCGCAGGAACTCGCGCGATCTTTTTCCCTCAAAGATGGTGAAATCGAAACCAAGCTTGCCGGCCGCAGCGTCGCACACGCGGCCGGCTTTACTGAATTGCTCGCGCCCGAACGCCGCGCGACGATCTTCCAGGTGACCTCCGCTGACAGCGAAGCAAATGCGCGGATGATGAAAGCCTTGCTGGCTTTCAACGCAGCTTTGGACCAGGCGTCACCCAATGAAGATGGACTCGTCGCGATCGCCCAGGACTTTATTAAAGGTGACGATGCGATGCGCACCTACCGGCAGGTCTATGTCGCGGGCAAATTTGTGAAGAAGGGCGTCGCGCTTTCCAGCGTGGTCGAGTTGATGGACCAGGCGATGACGGGCGTCGAAGTCGCGTTGAGTGCGCCGGCCGCGACCGTCGCAGTTCAACCTGAAGAGCTGGGCGACGCACGCGCGCGCGCCCTGGCCCAGGGCGGAACTCCCGATATCCCGGACGCTCCCCGCACGGCTTTGTCGGGACTGCTGCGTGGCAGGATTGAAGATCTGGCCGGCCTCGCGCTATTTAATTTGGATAAGCCTGCCGACGCTGCGATCCGCCTCCGTCGCGCGGTCACTACCGCGACGGAAGGCACGCCGCTGTGGCGTTCGTCGATGTGGCACCTGGGCGCGGCTTTGGAAGCCAACGGTAAACACGATCAGGCGTTGCTCTACTACATCAAGAGTTACGTCAATGGCCCACCCGATCCCGCTCGCCGTTCGATCATCGAAGCGGTGTACAAGAAAGTTAACGGGACGCTCGATGGGCTCGACGATAAGATTGGGCCAGGCTTTGCGGCCGCGAGTGCGAGTCCAAGTCCGACGCCTTCGCCCTAGTTCCACAGTTGTTTACTGTTTCGGAGAAATCCAAGAAAACACTTGACTTAGTGCGGATAGGGAGTACAGTGGCGGCACCCTACAGCTCCCTGCCGCCCACATCAACGGGTGTCTCCGACAGTCAGCTTTCCGTTACTCCACCTCAAACTCGGGAGGCAATATGGCAAATCGAATTCGAATAAGGAAATGGATCTTTCTTTCCGTCATAACGTTAATCGCCGTGTCGTTGATCAGTGTGGGCGTCTTTAGCGCGAAGCGACAACAGCCGAATAAACAGGAGCAACAACAGCCGCGTGTTACTTCCATGCCGCCGGTTTTATCTCAGGTGAAAAATCTAGAGATAGTTCGCACGTGGATAGAAGATCCTGGAACTCCTCATGCCGGTGCAGCGGTCGAAGTGCGAAACAACTCTAATTTGGCGGTTATGGCTATCGATCTCGTGTCTGGTGATGGGGGCGTTACCACTAACGGACTAACGGATGAAGACCATCCAATAGTTGTTATCGTGCCTCACGGCACTACTAAGCTTTTCATGAATTTCGGCTCTATGACTTTTGGCGCGCCATTGATTGTTGCTGCGGTTACTTATGCCGATGGTTCAGAAGAAGGCGATGAGGCTTCTCTGAAGACAATGCATCGAGCGCGAGCGCACGACAAAGCTCAAATCAAAGCGGAAAAGGAGCAACGTAGCAAGAAGGGAGCGCCAACGCCATGAAGATATTAACTCTCACACTCCTTGCTGTGATGGCATTCAATTCGAGATTAGCAGCGTTCGATGCAACGAGTTGTGGCGATACGCAAAACCCGAACGGAGCTGAAAGTTCTTCTGGTTCGTGCGGCAATTTCACTAGCACAATAACCAAGACCATTCATTGGGCCCGTTTATTGGAAAGATTCCAACATACCTCGGTATGTCGATCCTACCGATACGGGACAATATGCTCCCGACGGATCAGGATTTCTTGGTAATGGATGCGCGCAATGCTGGCCACGATTCGACCAACCCTATTTCGATGACGATGGAACAAGTGCGACCTGGTATCAGAAGACGTACAGCGCAAGTTACAGTTATGAACTCGGTCATTGCGTCACAAACACGCAGCCGACGAGAGACAATCATCAAACACATACCTGCCAGTGCGGTGAGGGTTACAGCGGCGAATATCCACTTTGCGAGGACACCAGCGATCCTTGTGATGAGAACCCCTTTTCCAACGCATGCTATGACGAAATGTGCGCCATTTGCCTGGCAAACGGTGGCGCTGAATGCATCCATGGAATTTGCTCGACGCCGATTGTTGTCGACGTCAAAGGCGACGGGTTTAATCTGACGGACGGTGTCGGCGGCGTAGATTTTGATATGTTTGGCATTGGTACGACAATTCACACTGCCTGGACCGCGGCCAACAGTGATGACGCGTGGCTGACACTTGATAGAAACGGAAACGGAGTCATAGACAACGCCACCGAATTGTTCAGCGGCGCTGCGCCGCAACCTCAGCCGCCGCACGGCGAGATTAAGAATGGCTTCCTCGCCTTAAAGGAATATGACAAAGCCCAAAGTGGCGGCAACGGAGATGGGATTATCGACAGTCGGGATGCGATCTTTTCAAGCCTGCGTCTTTGGCAAGACACGAATCATAACGGCATCTCTGAGCCGAATGAGCTACATACATTGCCATCACTCAACATCGAATCGATTTCGCTGGATTATAAGGAATCGAAACGAACCGACCAGTTCGGCAACCACTTTCGTTATCGCGCGAAGGTAGACGACGCAAAACATTCACATGTCGGGCGCTGGGCTTGGGATGTGTTCCCGATCGTTGCAAACTGAATCTCAAACGTCAGACGTTGTTCAGACAAATGCCCGCAAGCTCGGATTTGAGCTTGCGGGTATTTTGATTGTGCGTCTGAATGGAGCGCGGACATCCTTGTCCGCTTGGCGGGCGGTAGCCCGCCTCTAAACGATAGCGAGACTCATTGTCCGCCGGCCGATGCGGTTCTTACCGGCTTTCCGTCGCCATCGTATTCCTGCACGCTGCCGAACTTGGCCAGCACCTCGCGGGTCTTTGACGCGTCGCCGACGGCGACGATTTGCATGTGATTGATGTCGACGTATTTCTGCGCGACGCGTTGGACGTCTTCGGCAGTGATCGCCTGGACCTTCTGCGGATAAGTGTCCCAGTAATTCGCCGGCAGACCATACATCCTCTGCTGGATGATGTTGTTCAGCCGCCCGGTGGGATTTTCGAGCGAGAGAGCGAAGTTGCCGATGATGGCGTGCTTGGCGTTATCGAGCTCCGTCACCGTGACTTTTTCATCGCGAATGCGTTTGAACTCGTTCATGAACTCGCGAATCGTTCCTTCAGTCACGTCGGTGCGCACCGGTGACTGAGCGATGAACAAGCCGGGGTATTTCCCTGCGTTGAACGTGCTGCCGACTGAATAGGTATAGCCTTTGTCTTCGCGAATGTTCAGGAACAAACGCGACGGTGGGCCGGTTCCCAGGATTTGGTTCATTACGCGCATTGCCACATAGTCGGGGCTGGTGCGCTCCAGCGACAGGCTGCCGATCTGAAACACTGTCTGCACCGAGCCGGGACGATTAATCAAATGGATCTTGGTTTCTGCTTGCGTCGGAACGGGCGGCAGTGTCGGCTGCTTTACGTCTCCTTGTTTCCAATCACCAAAGAGTTGTTCGAGCTTCGGCAGCATCTGTTTCAGCGTCACGTCGCCGGCGATATACAAGGTCGCATTGTTCGGCACGTAGTTCTGATCGTGAAAGCGCATCAGATCCGCCGCCGTGATTTTCTTAATCGCATCCGGAGGCGCAAACGTCAACGACGCCGGATGAGTTCCATAGATCGCCTGGGCCAGACGCTCCTGGGCCAGGAACCCGGGATTGGCGCGAAGCTGCGGTTGCGAATCAAGGGTGCGCGATTTGTAACGCTCGACTTCTTCCGTGGGATACTTCGGCGTGCGAATTATTTCCGCGTACAGATCGAGAATCTGATCGAGATTGTCGGTGAGCCCGCTTGCCGTAATGTTTGAAGTGAACGATGACACGCCGGAGTTCGCGCCGAACGTAGCGCCGATCGTGTCGAGCGCCTCGCCCAGTTCGCGGCTGTTGTGTTTGGCGGTGCCTTCACGCATCAGCAGCGCAGTCATGTTCGCCAATCCGCGCATATCGGCGGGATCGGAAAAGCCGCCGCTCATCACGACCATCTCCATCGAAAAGATCGGAAGCATATGATTGCTCTCGAGCAAGATCACATGCAGGCCGTTCTTCAACGTCCCTTCCTGCTCCTTGGGAAGTTTCACCGTCAACAGATTCTTATTAACCGGAGCTTTGCCTTTGACGACCGCGCCCTTGGTGCTGGTCGGGTTCTGGCCGGCGGTGCCGCCCTGCTGCGCGCAAACTCCGGAAGCAAACGCGGCGATACAAACCGTAGCGATTAGGACTTTGGCTTTCATTGTTTTATTTCTCATGATGATTTCTCCTGGCTGCGAGCAGGCTGCTCGCGTAGGGGGCTTACTGCTGCCCTCCGGCATTGCGACCTGCGGGCGCCTTGGGAACAGTGATTACAACGGTGCGATTTGTCGCCACCAGATACTTGTTCGCGACTCGCTGTACATCTTCCTTGGTCACGGCCATAACCTTGTCGAGCCGTGTATTAATCAAGTTCGGATCGCCGTAATAGACCGAGTATTGTCCGAGAGTGTTGGCGCGGCTCAACGAACTTTGCAGACCGTTGATGAAGTTGCGGCGCGAGCCACTCTTGGCTTTCTGTAATTCCCAGTCGGCGATCGGCTCTTTCTGCAGGCGAGCAATCTCTTCATAAACCGCTGCTTCGACGTCTTCAGTTTTCACGCCGCGACGTGGAGTAGCAGTGACATAGAAGCCACCGACACCGCGCGTTTCCTGGGCGGCGCTGTTGGCATTCGTGACCAGTTCTTTTTCGCGGGTCAGCTTTTGATTGAGCCGCGAGCTGCCACCGGCGCCGAGCACGTTGGCCAGCACTTGCAGCGCGTAAAAGTCAGCAGTGTTTCCCGGCACCGTCTTGTAAGCGATCGCCACGCGGGCCGCGCGCGCCAGCACGTCGTCGACTGAAGTGCGGCGCTCAGCTTTCTGTTCCGGCTCAGTCATATCAACCGCTGGCGGATCGGGCTGGCGCGCAATAGCCTCAAAGTATTTCTTGACGGTCGCGAGCGCATCCGCGGTTTTGAAATCTCCAACCACAGTCAGCACTGCATTGTTTGGTGCGTAGTACATTTTGAAGAACGCTTGCACATCAGCGACCGACGCGGCATTGAGATCGTCCATCGAGCCGATCGTGTCGTGCTTGTAAGCAAAGTTGTCGTACATCAGCTCCTGCTGAATCTCGCCGCTCTTGCCGTACGCGGCGTTATCCAATCCGATGCGGCGCTCTTCCTGCACGGCGTTACGCTGGTTGTCGAGATTGTCTTGCGTGACCGCGAGACTGCGCATGCGATCGGCTTCCAGGAACAGCGCGAGCTCGAGTTGATTCGCCGGCATCGCTTCAAAGTAGTTGGTCCGATCTTCGTTAGTCGTGCCGTTCATATTGCCGCCGTTGTTCAGCACCAGGATGAAATGCTCCGACTTGCCGACGTTCTCTGAGCCCTGGAACATCATGTGCTCGAACAAGTGCGCAAAGCCGGTGCGTCCTGGTTTTTCATTACGCGAGCCGACGTTGTAAGTGACGTTCACCGCGATCACCGGCGCGTTGTGATCTTCTACCGTGACCACGCGCAGGCCGTTCGCCAGGCGCGTCTCTTTCAAATCAACATGCGGATTCTTACTGGCTTGCGCCAGCGCGCTGCCGGCCAAAGTGAAAAGCAGCGCAGCACTTAGAAATGTTTTGTGCAGTCTCATACAGAAAACTCCTGATTGGATTCAAGCAACAGGACCTGAATTGTTTTAGATTAGAACGGCCTGACCAGATTGCAGTATCATCGTCGGCCGCAAAGTGAACGGCTGTGAATCTATTAGGCTGGCGGTGCGGTGTCAAGCGTGGAACCGGGGTAGCCTGCCGACTTTTCGGACAAAATCAGCCAACCGCGCAAGCTATTCCACCATCCAAGAGCACGCCCAAGGTTGCTCAAGGCTGTCCGGCGCGGTCGTCCGAACTCGATGACCGGCCGGACCTCAAAACGCCGCGATTGCCTCTCCGGCTGGCCGTCCAACGACAAGGCGAAATATACTGTTGCTCGAAACCAATATGCTGACATCAAGATCACTCTCTCTTATCACCATCGTTCTCGCGTTGGCCCTCGTCTGCGGTGCGTCATCTGTATTCGCCCAGCCCGCGGCGGGCGCGCGCTTCGACGTCACCAACTATCGTATCGAAGCCCAATTGAATCCGGACGAGCACACGCTGCGCGCCGGCGCGGACATTACCCTCGTGCCGCAGGACGCGACGCGATCGATCGTCTTTGAATTGAACGGCTCGCTCCACGTCGATGGCGTCGAGAAGGACGGTAAAGCCCTGACGGGATTTGTGCAGGACGCTGTCGGAGCAGGCGCCCTGGGACCAAACGTCAGAATAGATCTGGGCCAGGTCGTGCCCGCGGGACAGCCGATCACGGTGCGCCTTCGCTGGAGCGGCGCGCTGACTTCGCCCGAGGGCGGACCGCTTGCCAATAAGCGCCTGGCCTATGTTGGTCCGGAAGGATCGTATCTGATGTACGCCTCGCGCTGGTTTCCTTTTCATGATTATGCGGCCGATCGCGCTACCGCGGACATCACGATCATCGTGCCGACCGGTATGCAGGTTGGCGGCATCAGCGACGAGCCGGTTGTCCCTCAAGTCGATAAGGCCGGGGTCACCCGGTTTCGCTTCGTCAACAAACAGCCGGTGCTGATCGGTAATTTCGTGGCCGGACAATACGTCGCAAAGTCGCTGCGCATGGGACGATACGAATTGCAGTTTTTCGTTAAGCCCGGCAGCGAAAATCGCATCACGAGTTTTGGCGATTTGATGGGCCACGCGCTCGAGTTCTATACGAAGGAGTACGGCGAGCCCGCATTCGGTACGCGCTTTGTCATCGCGCAAACTGACGACGAGACGATGGATGCTTACGCGGGACCTGGAATGCTTTTTCTGGCTTCAAAATTCTTCGACGCCTCGCGGGCGTCGTCCGAAGAACGACTGGAACGTGAAGTTGCTTATCAATGGTGGGGCCAGTCTGTTGGTTTGAAAACATTCGACGACGCCTGGGTGTCGCAGGGACTGGCAGAGTGGAGTGCTTTCGCGTTACGAGAATCGAAACTCACCGGTGCGCAACTCGACGCGACCCAGCGCGAAGAGCAGGAACGGGCGCTGACCTTCGAACAGACGTCGTCGATCGTGCGGGCGCCATCCGCCCTGGACGATCAATCGGCGGCTTATCAGTCGATCGTTTTCTACAAAGGCGCGATGGTCTTTCGCATGTTGCGCGAGACCATGGGCAATCAAAAATTCACTCAACTGCTGCGCAAGTTCCTCGAGCAGTATCGCAACAAGAGCGCCTCGATTGATGATTTCGAACGGCTCACGTCGCAGGTCGCGGGCAAGAACATGCGCTACTTTTTTGCGCAGTGGGTTGAAGGCACGGGCGTGCCTGAGTTCAGTGTCGATTACCAAATCATTCGCACCCGCGCCGGCAAGTTCCGCACGCGCGGCACAGTGCGGCAAAGCTTTGACAACCTCCAAATGCCTGTCGATGTGACGTTGCACTCCGAAGGCGATTCGCAGACAAAGACACTGTATCTGGAGGGCAAGAGCGAGGACTTTGATTTTGAATCGAACGGCCAGCCGATCAGCGCCGAAGTCGACCCCAGCGACAAGATTCTGCGCATGTCCGACGATCTGAAGATCTCGATCGTGGCACGTCGCGGCATCGAATTGTTCAAGGAAGGTCAGTACGCCGAAGCGCAGCAGCAACTGGAAGCGGCGCTAAAACTCGATCGCAACAACGCCTGGGTTTATTACAATCTTGGCCAGGTCTATTTCGAACAGAAGAACTGGCAGCTGGCGCTGGATAATTTTCAGGCGGCGCTTGACGCGGCCAGCAGCAAGCCGGCCTGGATTGATACGTGGGCGCGTATCAAGCGCGGCAACGCCTACGATGCCAAAGGCGATCGCGCCAAGGCTGTGAATGAATACCAAAAGGCCGTAAACGCCGGCAGCGATTATGACAACGCGCAATCGATTGCCAAGAAATACATCGCCACTCCTTACGATCCAAAGGCTCCACCCGAGCAAGCTCAAAATGGTCCGGGCGACTTTTAAGTAAATCGGGCCTTCGGGATCATAGTTAAGACGAAAAACCCGATCCACGAAGTCACACGAAAGAGGCTCACGTTCGTGACGCTTCGTGTGATTTCGTGGATCGTGCCCGCCGTTTGCCGCTCGCCATCCGCTAACGCTAAGATTCCCTCGCTTCTTCAGAAAATTGATCTCAAAAAAGGATTTCCGCCACCGTCGATCAGTAATGACGCTTGACGAACTAACAGCGGCATTCCAAAAACTCTACGGCGGCCAGCCGCGAATCTATCGCGCGCCGGGCCGCGTCAACTTGATCGGCGAGCACACCGATTACAACAAAGGGTTCGTGATGCCGGCCGCGATCAATTTTTCAACCTGGGTCGCGGTTACGAAGCGGGACGATTCGGTCGTTAAGATTCATTCCGACATCTTTGAAGAAGATGCCGAGATCGATCTCGCGAATTCCGCCGCGCATGGTCGAAAGCATTGGAGCGATTATCCGCTCGGCGTCGCGATTAAGCTCAAAGAGGCGGGCCATAATATTTACGGCGCCAATCTCTTTGTTCATGGCGAGGTGCCGCTCGGTTCCGGCCTCAGCTCATCGGCGGCGATCGAAGTTTCCACGGGACTGGCCTTGTTGGATATTTCCGGCGTGAAGATTGATCGGCTGGGATTGGCGAAAATCTGTCAAATGGCCGAAAACGAATTCGTAGGCGCGCGCACCGGGCTGATGGATCAATTTATCGCTTGCTTTGGCAAAGCAGATCACGCTGTAATGCTCGACTGTCGATCGCTTGAATCGCGCGCACTGCCGGTGCCGGATGATGTGAAGCTGGTCGTTTGCAACACGATGGTCAAGCACGAGTTGGCCTCAAGCGAGTACAATGCGCGCCGCGAGCAGTGTGAAGAGGGAGTGCGCATTCTGTCGCAACATCTGCCAAACGTAACATCGTTGCGCGATGTGACTCCGGACGATGTCGAAAAATTTAGAGCTGAGCTCGGCGAAGTGATTTTCAAACGCTGCCTGCATGTGACAACTGAGAATGATCGAGTGCTCAAGGCGGCGGACGCTTTGCGCGATCGAGATTTGAAAACTTTCGGGAAGCTGATGTACGAATCTCACAACAGTCTGCGCGACGATTACGAAGTCAGTTGCCAGGAGCTTGATGTGATGGTTGATCTCGCAAAGCCAATCAAAGGTGTTTTTGGCGTGCGCATGACCGGCGGCGGCTTTGGCGGTTGTACGATCAATCTGGTTTCGGTTGAAGCGGTCGGCGAATTCACAGAATCGATCCGGAACAGCTACGTTCAAGCGACAGGCAAACAGTCGGGAGTCTATATTTGTTCTGCGGCTGATGGAGCCGGACGGATCCAATGAACATTTAGGATCAGAAGCCCGACCGTCAGGGAGGGCAACATTCCAATCGAGGCCCTCCCTGACGGTCGGGCTTCTGACACAAACACTCTATGAAACTCTGCCAATTCAAATCCGCAAATTCTGATCAGCAAAGACTCGGTGTGTTAATAGGCGACGATATGGTTTTCGACGTTGCGGAACTCGCGCGGGCGGTTAAGAGCGCCGGCGGCGCACCCGCTGACTGGCTGTTACAAGTCAACAGCACATTGAGCGTCATCCAGCGTGGTCCATCAGGAGCAAAAGAAATCGCCTCCCTGCTGGATGGTTCTCAGTCGCGATCGGGTCGCGGAGAAACAATCGGCTTCTCGCTCGACTCAATCGAATTTCTGCCGGCGGTAAATCCCGGTAAGATTCTCGCCATCGGTCGCAACTATGCGGACCACGCGGCTGAAGGCGGCGCCGATCTTCCGAAAGCGCCGCTGCTCTTCAACAAACTTCCGAACACATTGAATGCGCACAACGCACCAATCGTGCTGCCGTCAATCAGTGAGCAGGTCGATTACGAAGCTGAGCTGGCAGTAGTGATTGGCCAGACTGCTAAACGCGTGAACGAAGCCGTGGCGCTCGATCATATTTTTGGCTACTCGCTTATCGACGATGTCAGCGCGCGCGACCTGCAATTCGGCGACGGCCAGTGGACCCGCGGCAAGAGCCTGGACACCTTTGCGCCGCTTGGTCCATTCATCACCACGCGTGACGAAATTGAGGACGTGCAAGCATTAAAGATCGAAGGCGTGCTAAACGGCCAGGTGATGCAATCGTCAAACACCTCGAAGATGATTTTCAAGGTTGCTTACCTGGTTTCTTACTTGTCGCAGGGAATCACGCTGGAACCCGGTGACGTGATTGCCACGGGCACCCCAGATGGCGTAGGGATTTTTCGCAAACCGCCAGTGCTGCTGAAAGACGGTGACGTCTTTGAAGTGAAGATCGAAAAACTCGGCACGCTGCGGAATCCGGTTGTGGCCGCGGATTAGTTTGGCGATGGAGTCAGTACCGGGAGCG
>DNNE01000171.1:58776-92213 GCA_003487805.1 Blastocatellia bacterium
ACCCGGTCGCTATCGCTCCCGGTACTGACCTCATTTACTGAAGTACGTGTAAATCTGTGGTTGTTCTAACTCGCCTTTGATCATCGATGCATATCTGGATCGATCTGGCCAACTCTCCGCATGTGCCTTTCTTTCACGCACTGATTCCTGAATTCACTGCGCGTGGACACGCCGTCGAAATCAGCGCGCGCGACTTTGCCCAGACTGTTGAGCTCGCCACCAAAGCCGGAATGATGGCGCACGTGATCGGCGGGCACGGCGGCGGATCGATTACCGGAAAGGCCGGCAACCTGTTGGGACGCGCGGCGGCCCTGCGCAAATGGGCGCGCGATCGTGGATTTGATCTGGCAGTCAGTCACAACTCGTACGCGCAAATCGCGGCGGCCGCAGCACTCGGGATCAAAGCGGTAACGCTGATGGATTACGAGCATCAGCCGGCGAACCACCTCGCGTTTCGGCTGGCCTCGAAGGTGATTGTGCCGCGCGCATTTCCCGCTGCCGAATTGCGCAAGTACGGCGCTTCGCTACGAAAAGTAAAACGATACGAGGGCACCAAGGAAGATGTTTATCTGGCCGGCTTTGTTCCCGATCCGGCCTTCGGCGAAACGTTGCGCAAACTGAATATTGCGAGCGATGATGTGCTGGTCGTAGCCCGACCGCCGGCCCGCGAAGCGCTTTATCATAGGTTCGAGAACGAATTATTCGATGAGTTGATTGCGCGCCTGAGTTCTTTTGAAGGAACAAAGGTCATTTTGATTCCGCGATCGGACGCGCAGCGCGCCAACTACCAGGCGCGAAACTTTGCCAACGTGATCATGCCGCGCGAGGCGCTCGATGGCGCAAACCTAATCGCTGCGGCCGACCTGGTAGTGAGCGCCGGCGGCACAATGAATCGCGAAGCAGCGGCGCTCGGCGTGCCGGCGATTAGCGTTTACGCCGGCCGCTGGGCCGCCATCGATGAACAACTTATCGGCGAAGGGCGTCTGCGACGGCTCAACGCGCGAGAAGAGATTGAGTCGTTGACAGTTACAAAAAAGTCGGAGCTGAATCCTCGTCGCGCGAGCGGTGTGCGAGATGAGATAATCAAGTTGATATTAGACCAATAGTTGCGGCTCTGCCGCCCGATGTGCGGAAGGCCTATGGCCTTCCGGAATGGTCGCCGCCATCCCGGCGAGGCTACGCCTCGCCGAATTCCCGAGGGCATAGCCCCTTAGGTTGTTGGTCGTAGGCGGAAGGGCAAGCCCATCCGCACATCAGGCGGCAAAGCCGCCCACGAATGAAAGCTGAACCGCTCGTCAAAGATTTCACCACTGCCAGTGCTGTGCGCGTGCCCGCGCGCGCGCCACGTTGGTTTGTGCCCCTGGTAAAATTGGCGCTGGTCTTGAGCGATGCAACGCTGACATTCCTTTGTTTTGTCGCCGCGTTCTATGTGCGCCATTATCAATCAATCATTCACCGCGCGGCGAGCGGCTCGCTCAGTTGGAGTCGCGACTTTGCTCCTTACGCCGTGCTGCTGCCGCTGATCATTCCCATTCGTTTACTCCTGCTTCGTTATTACGATCTCTATCGAGTGCGCGGTGAGTTTTCATTTGTCGATGACGTGGCGAGTGTCTTTAAGGCGATCGCCACAGGCTCGCTGCTGATCGTCGCGGCGACTTTTATGTATCGCGGCGGCGTGGCTTTTCGCACGTTCTCTTATTCGCGCGGAATCTTTCTTTTAGATTTTCTGTTTGTGTTTGTCAGCATCAGCGTAGTGCGCATGATTTTGCGCACGGGACAGATCTTAGTGCGACGCCGCGGCATCAATTTGATCCCGACCTTGATCGTCGGTCGCGGCGCTGAAGCGGTCGTGTGCATCCGCGAAATGCGCGCGCGCCCGGAGCTGGGCTATCGCGTGATTGGCATTATCGATAACGGCCCAATGGGCATCGTCCCGGGTTCCAGTTTCGAAGGTGTCCCCGTCGTCGGCAATCTTGAGAATCTTCCGCAGGCCATTCGTGAATCGAGGGCCAACGAAGTCATCATCTCCGATCCGAACGTTCCCGGCGAGAAACTCTTTGACGTGATGATTCAAACCGGCCGCCGTCGTGGTGTTGAATTTCGCATCGCGCCGACGCTGTTGAATTGCCTGCCGAGCAAGACTGAAATTGATCAGGTTGGAAGCTTACCGATGGTCACGCTGTTTCGCTCGCCGCTATCGAGCGGCGCCAGAATCGTAAAGCGAGCTTCGGACCTCTTCATTGCCCTCCTCGCGCTCACGTTGCTGTCTCCGCTGTGGCTGCTGATTGCCTTGCTAATCAAGCTCGATTCGCGCGGCCCGGTTTTCTACAAACAGGAACGTGTAGGGATGGACGGCCGCGTTTTCCTTTTCTACAAGTTTCGGTCGATGCAGGTCGGCTCTGACGATACATCGCACCGTGAATATCAGCGCGCTTACATCAGCGGGCGCCCCGATTCGAATTTGGGAGATGACGAGCGTCCGGTTTTTAAGCTTAGGACAGACGACCGCATCACGCGCGTCGGCAAGCTTTTGCGTAAGACCAGCCTCGATGAACTGCCACAGCTCTTCAACGTGGTGCGCGGTGATATGAGCATCGTTGGGCCACGCCCGCCCATTCCGTACGAAGTTGAGAATTATCAACTCTGGCATCGTAAGCGGCTGGACATGAAGCCGGGCATCACCGGACTGTGGCAAGTTTCAGGACGCAATCGCCTGCCGTTCGATGAGATGGTGCGGATGGATCTGTACTACATCGAAAACTGGTCGTTACTCTTGGATATTAAGATCATTTTGCAGACGCTGCCGGTGATGTGGCGGGGCGAGGATGCGTATTGATTGATGGGCAGCCTGTAAGGCTGCGAGATAGTAGCCGGTGGTTGAAGCGAAGCGTAAACCGCCGGACCACGATCGATTAATCATAGCACGCTGAAAGGGTGCAAGAAGATCGTTCTCGCACCCCTTCAGGGTGCGAATGAGGATTATCAACCTACCGGAGGTCTTCGCTTCGCTGCGACCTCCGGCTACTATCTTGCAACCCTGCGGGTTGCCAAAGCTGACCTACCGTCAGGAACGGCTCACAAGAAGGGATCGTCCGCCCATGGCTGATTCAGACACCAAACGTGAAATGCTGCGGCACACGGTGGCCACGCTTGCTTATCGCGGCGCGAAAGCTGTCCGTGGCGCAGGTGATTCATTCGCATCCTTCAAAGCTTCCGAGACGACCCGCACGCCGGCTCAAATTCTCGCGCACATCGGTGATTTGCTCGATTGGGCTTTGTCGATCGCCAAAGGCAACGAGACCTGGAATAACTCTGAACCGCTTGTCTGGAATAAAGAGATTGGCCGCTTTCATGCTGCGCTTAAGAGTTTCGATGATTACCTTGCCTCGGATTCCGATCTGGCAGCGAGTTGTGAACGCCTGTTTCAAGGGCCGGTTGCCGATGCCTTAACTCATGTCGGACAAATTGCCATGCTGCGCCGCATCGCCGGCGAGCCGATGAAGGGTGAGAACTATTCGCGCGCGAAGATCGCAGCGGGTCACGTCGGCGCGGATCAGGAAACGCCAAAGCGTCAGTTCGATTGATCGGTTGACGACGCAATGACTCTCCGATGTTGCGACGGTGAGACAAGCCTCACCGCCATGTGCTGCGGCAAAGCCGCGACCAGAAGCGAGCGCGTCGGCATTGCTCATTTATTCATCAAGCGTTAGCATCTCAGCCGATCAAAGCGTCAGAGTCAGCTGCTCTCTAAAGCAAGGAGTGTGTTATGCGCGCAACCAGGATGATCGCCATTGGCGTGATGATTCTTCTTTCGACGGGAATGACTATGGGACAGGAACAGGAATCACCGGAAGTTACCAATAAGACCATGCGGCCCGTAGTGCGCGGCCAGCATTTCGCGGTCGCCGCCATGAAGGCGGAAGCCACGCGCGCCGCCGAACGCGTTTTGGAAAAAGGCGGGAACGCGTTCGACGCGATCGTTGCCGGCCAGGCGGTGCTCGGTCTGGTCGACGGTGCGATGAATGGTATCGGAGCTGACGCGACGCTGCTCGTCTATGACGCGAAAGAGAAGAAGGTCTATTCGATCAATGCTGAAGGCACAGCGCCAAAGCTGGCGACGATTGAATGGTACAAAGAGCATAACGGCGGCAAGCTGCCGGTCAACGATTCGTTGCTTTCGGGAACTGTGCCGGGCTGTATCGATGCCTGGTACATCCTGCTCGATCGTTGGGGCACGATGAATTTCGCGCAGGTGCTGTCTGAAGCAATCGATCTGGCTGACAACGGTTTTCCGGTTGGCGATTCATTCGCGCGCGCCGCCGCGACCACGCAAAAGATTCGCAAATATCCAACCAGCGCGAAAGTGTATTTGCCGAACGGGCGTGCGCCGCAAGCCGGCGAAATCTTTCGCAATCCTGATCTTGCGCGCACTCTGAAGCGTCTGGTCGAAGCTGAAACGCAAAACAAAAGCAAAGGACGTCATGAAGCTTTGAAGGCCGCCCGCGATCGTTTTTATAAAGGCGACATCGCGCAAGAGATGGCCAGGTTTTCAGAAGATAACGGCGGGCTGTTTCGCTATGAAGATTTTGCGAACTACACGGCGAAAATTGAAGACCCGGTGTCGATCGACTATCGCGGTTTTCAGGTTTACAAGAACGCCTCGGCGACTCAGGGTCCGGCCGAATTGTTTGCGCTGCGAATCCTGGAAGGCTATGACCTGAAGGCGATGGGCCATAACAGCGCCGAGTACATTCACACGAGCGTTGAAGCGACAAAGCTGGCCATGGCCGATCGAGAGAAGTATCTCGGCGACACGGACTTCATCAAGATTCCTTTCGCAGGTTTGCTTTCGAAAGAATATGCCGCAGAGCGGCGCGCGATGATCGATAAGACCACGGCTTCCCTGGCGTTTCGTCCGGGCACGGCTGAAAAATTCACCAGCGACGCGACGCCGCTTTATCGTCCAGTCAAGATCACCACCAGCGATTTCGCCGATCACGACGGCGACACGAGTTACATCGCGGTCATCGACAGCGCGCGCAACATGATCAGTTTCACGCCCAGCTTGCACAGCGCTTTCGGCACCGGCGTTGTCATGGGGAATCTGGGTTTCATTTTTAACTGTCGCGGCGATTACTACTCGCTGGAAGCCGGCGAAGCGAATGCGCTCGCCCCAGGCAAACGTCCGCGCAGCACTCTGCAAAGCACCCTCGTAATGAAAGACGGACAGCCGCTCATGGTGCTCGGCACGCCCGGCGCGGATCAGCAGGTGCTGCTGACGATGCAGACACTGCTGAACATGATCGAGTTTGGCATGAATGTGCAGCAGGCGATCGAATCACCCAAATGGCTGACGCGTGCGTTTCCGGCTTCGCCTTTTCCGCACACGATGTATCCCGGCGATCTATCGGTCGAGTCTCGTATTCCTGAAGATGTGCGCAAGCAACTGCTCGCGCGCGGCCACAAACTACACGTGACCGGGGCCTGGTCGGACGGGTCGCTGGCGGCGATTGTGATCGATCCGAAAACAGGCGTGCTTAATGCCGGTACAGATCCACGCACCGAAGCCTACGCCTGGGCCTGGTGAGGTCATTGAAAAAGTGGCACGGGCGTCCCGCCCGTGAAACACGCGCAAGATGCGCGTGCTACCCCGTGGTGAGTGGCACTGTCATTGCACAGAGACTGAATTTGGCTTGGATTTGTACGCTCTTGGGACAACGAACGCCTGAGAGTCAGGCATCGTTAGCTTGTGGGCCATACATCCATTAGTATTGACGTGAACTCTCCTGGTTCAAATCAAAATAAACACCACTTGGAGGCAAGATGAAGACAAGGCTAGCTAAGGTTACTCAATTCGCTGTTCTCTCTCTCCTGCTGATTGGAATTGGTATCGCTTCGGCGTCCAGCGCTGCCGCGCAGCGCAATCGCTGGGATGGATATCCGAACTGGGGCGGTTCATTTCAACTTCGCGAAACGGCCCTGAACGCTGGATATAACGAAGGGACGAAAGAAGGCCGCGACGATCGCGGGCGCAATCGTTATCGGAGGTATTCGGAGTTTGGTGCTTACAATGATGCGACGCATGACTACAGTTCGCGTTTAGGCGATCGCGAGCTTTATCGACGCTATTACCGTTTGGCGTTCGAACGCGGATACGACACCGAGAACCCGAACAACTACAATAACCGGAATAACGATCGCAACGGCCAGGACAATCGCGATCGCAACGGCCAGGACAATCGCGATCGCAATCGAGACCGCGATAATAATAATAATAATAATCGCCGCGGACGTGACTGGAATCGCTATGGACAGTACGGCGGCTCATACCAATTGCGGCAGACCGCTCTGAATGCCGGTTACAACGCCGGTAACAAGTATGGCCATGACGACGCCCGTCAAAGACGCCGTCGAAACCTCAACGACATTAGCGACTATCGAAACGCGACGACCGATTACAGCTCGAAGCTCGGCGATCGAGAGCTATATCGTCGCTACTATCGCGAAGGTTTCACGAATGGTTACGAGGATGGGTATAACGGGTATTGATCGTTCCGGCGAACCCATCGATCTGATGATGAGCCCGATCGCAAGGTCGGGCTCATTTTTGTTTGGTCTTTCTTAGTGCCATCCCGCTTGACTCTCGGTATGACGAATGTTCATACTACGCCCATGAGTGCAGCAAAGGTTACCGTCTCAATCGATTCTGGACTGCTGAAGAGAGTTGATCATTTAGTTAAAGCGCGGGTGTTCACTAATCGCAGCCAGGCGATTCAGGCGGCAGTTAAAGAAACGGTTTCTCGTCTCGACAGTAATCGATTGGCTAGAGAGTGCGCCAAACTGGATAAAGGTGAGGAACAAAAGCTTGCGGACGAAGGTTTGGCTGCTGAGGCAAAAGAATGGCTCGAATATTAAGGGGCGACATTATCTGGGCGAATCTGGATCCGACGCGGGGGCACGAACAAGCCGGTTCGCGCCCCGTTTTAATTCTGAGTCAGAACATTTTCAACGATCGTTCCGGTACAGTTATAGCGATGGCCCTTACGAGTCAGCGACCTAGTGCTGGATTTCCTTTGACACTTGAACTCGGAGATCGTCGGTTGCCGAAGAAATCCTGGGTGAAGATTAGTCAGATACGAACGTTATCGGTTGAACGATTAGGGAAAAAGCTTGGCAAGGCTTCAGATGAAGAGTTGGAACACATCATCGAAGGACTGAATGAGATCATTGGAACCTAAAACGTCAATAAAGAAGAATGACGGGCACAGACTCATCCAACGACAATTATCGTATTTATATTGATGGCGAATGGACGCTTCGCGATCTTTACGAGTTTCCCCACGTCTATGCCCAACTTTATTCTTTTTTGTACGTTTTAGAATTCACTGGCGAAGATATTGACGAGCGCATAGATTCTGCTTTTCGCGCGCATCCGTGGAGAGGTGGCTTCAGTGCGCTAAATTTTTACAATCAACTCGGCCATATAGTTCCCATTCGGGATCGTCCTCGGATCAATTCTATTCGATATGAGTCGCCCGGCTGGCTTGAGCTGACACTTGCTGTGGCGATCGCAAGCAATATTGAGCGGTTGGTCGAGGCCTTTTCTAAATCTGGAAAGCACCTCAACTCGCTTTACAGAGAAATATACAAGGGATTGCATCAACGTCGCTTGATGCGAATAAAGGTAAGACGCCAGGAAATCGCGTTGCGCCGCGATCAGATCCGCTTTGCTCAGGAGTCGGCGAAAGAGTTGAGTCGACTTATGGATTTCAAGCACCTTGACGAACTAGATCTTCTGACGAGAAATCCGCTGGGTACGCTCAAGATTCTACTCTCTGTTTATCGAAGACTAAGAGCACTCGCCAAATATGAGAAAAAGGGGCAAGCAAATTTGTGATTCGTAGAAATCCTAGTCTACTCAACTCCCGCTAGCGCCACTTCCAATAACAAAACCTTCTTAATCCCTTTGTAAAACGGCTCGATTTCGCAATTCTCGGCCAGGCTGTGCGAGCCGTCGCAGGGACCAGAGCCAGCCGAGATCGAAGAGATGCCGGCCAGCAGCGCGGCGCTGGAGTTGTTCGATCCGGCGTTGGTGATTGGCGGATCGAAACCCATTACGCGATGCACGGCTTCCGCCATGCGCACGAGATAAGAATCGCGGTGTCCGGGAATCGATGCCGCCGGCGATGTCGAGATCACGTCGGTCTTAACCGTCATGCCGGCGCGCGCGGCTTCTTCATCCAGGATCGTTTTGATTTGCTTTTCGAGATCGGCAATCACTTCATTCGAAGTCGAACGCAGATCGACGCTGAACCACGCGTCCGATGCTTTCGCATTCACCACATCCGATCCGCCCAGCATGCCGATGTTCAGATTCGACGACGGGTTCGTGGGGACGGCTAACTGATAAATTCGCTCGATCGCGCGCGCCAGCGGCAGCGTGGCCGAGTACGGTGGCGTGCGCGAACGCGTGTGACCGCCCGGGCCAATGAAGTGATGGCGATACCAATTGATGCCAATACCCGCATAGGTGAATCCCTCGTAACCGCCGTCGAGCGCGATGTACTGCTCGATCTTCCCTTTGTTCTGATCGACATAGGTCTTCACGCCTTTGAACGTCGTTTCTTCTTCGACCGTGAAGACGAAAACCAGATCACCTTTGGTCTTAATCTTCGCTTCGTTCAGTGCGCGGATCGTCGCCAGCAACGCCTCGACGTTGCGTGTGTCGTCGCCGATACCCGGCGCGTAAACTTTGCCGTCGCGGACTGTTGCCTTAATTTGCAAACTTGGCTGAAACACGGTGTCCAGGTGCGCGTCGAACACGATCACCGGTCCACCACCGGTTCCTTTGCGCACCGCGATCAGATTGCCCGCGGAATCATAATGAATATTGTCGAGATGATATTTTCGCAGCAGGCCTTCGATGTATTTCGCGCGCGGCTGCTCCTGACCAGAAGGCGCGTTGATCTCAGTTATTGCAATCCATTCCCGCAAAACACTCTCGTGATTTCGATCGATGTAATCGTTTGCGGTTTTCAGGTCCGCACGATTGACGAGCGCCTGCACTTGATCAATGTACTCAGCGACAGGTTTGACCTGCGCGCGAGTCGCAATTGTATTAATCAGCAAAAGGGAGATAACCAGAATCGATCGTCGCATGTGTTTCCACCAGATAGTCGAATATAATCCGAGCTTCGGGATTCTAAACGAAATTAACCACAGAGGACACAGAGAAACAATTAATACGAAACACGAAATCACGCCGGGGCCGCTTGGCATCTGGCTCGAGCGCGCGATTCTCGCGATGATGTTTCTGTTTGTCATCGCGGCGCCGAATTCGATTGCGGCTACGCAAACAGCCTGGATGCTGGGAATGCTGTTCTGGGCGCTGCGGTTTTTGGTTTTCCCGCGCCCGCGGGTCTACCGCACACCGATCGACTATCCGATGTTTGCGTTCTTCCTGCTGAGTGGCATCTCATCATTTCTTTCCTACGAACCGTCAGTTTCGGTCGGTAAGATGCGGGCCGCGTCGCTGTTTACCATCGTCTATCTGTTCGCCGAAAATATCTCGTCAAAGAAGATTTTGCGTTGGCTCGCAATCGCCCTGATCGCCGCGACGATGGTGAATGTCGTTTACACGTTTGGACAGATCGCGATTGGACGCGGCGTAAAAATTTATGGCGTTAACGAGAAGAGTCCACTGCGGGAAGCGCGGCGTAAATCGCGCACCCAGAACGACTCGATCCCAATCGTCGATGGCGACACGATCGAACAAGTCGACGGTCGCTCGATCCGCAGTCTTGATGATCTGATCAATGCACTCGATCAGTCGGCCCAGAAGGAACCGGCGCAACTCGCCATTTATCGCGTTGAGTGGATCGCGACGTTGGAAGTTCCGCGTGGACACTTATTGCCGGGCGCGTCACCGGAAGAGCGTCTGGGAATTCAGCGCTGGTCGTACGGGCGCGATCGGCGCGCGACCGGATTCTATAATCACTGGACGACTTATGCAGAAAGCTTGCAACTTATCGGATCGTTAACGCTCGGTTTGTTTGTCGCGCTGCCGCGCAAGCGAAATCGCAACGGTTTGTTGCTGGGGTTGGCGGTTGCCGGAATTGCCGGTGCGCTGCTGCTTTCAGTGACGCGGGCTTCATGGCTTTCGTTTTTATTGTCGGGACTTCTGATCGCGACGCTGGGTCTCAGTCGTCGCGCGCTGATCGTGATCGCGGCGTGCGCGGTTCCGCTGGTTCTCGCCGGACTGTTTGTGTTGCATCAGAAACGTAACGTCGGCTTCTTCGACAAGAAAGATGACTCGATTGCCTGGCGTCAGAAGATCTGGCACGAAGGATTTCATCTGCTGGTGAGTAACCCGCGCCACCTGGCAGTGGGTGTGGGCATGGATTCGATCAAGGCGCATTGGCGCGAGTGGGATTTGTTCGAAGGCGGCAAGCTCCCGATGGGCCATATGCATTCGGATTACCTGGAGATTGCGCTGGAGCGCGGCGTGCCGACACTGATTGCCTGGCTGATTCTGTTGGGCATGTATGCGTGGACGTTGTGGCGGACACAACGCCAAGTGTCAAAAGAAGATTGGATCGAAAGAGGAATAGTGCTGGGCGCGCTGGGTGGACTGCTCGGCTTTATGACCAGCGGCGTCGTGCATTACAACTGGGGCGATTCAGAAGTCGTGATGCTTTTTTATTTGATTATGGGATTCAGTTTGGTGGAAAATCGCATGACCAGCGCCCAATAAAATATTTAACCACAGAGGACACAGAGAAAATCTACTCAGCCACGAAAATGCACAAAAAGCACAAAAGGATCATCAATAGCGACCGTGGTTTTCCTTTCTCGTTTGTGCCTTTTCGCGGCTAGTCCGTTTTGTCTATCCCTCCGTGTCCTCTGTGGTGAATCATTTCGGTTATGTTGTAGGCGCAAACCTTGTTCACCGGACACTTCTCACACAGCGGTCGATTCGTCTTGCACAACTCTTTTCCATGATGTCGCAGCAGCAGGTGCGCATCAATCAGCCAATCGTAGTCATCGGTTAGCTGATCCTTAATCGCTTCCTGAACTGATCGATACGACGCGGAGTAGTTCTTCTTCTCTTCACCAAATCCTAAACGCAGCAACACGCGCAAACCGTTTGAGTCGAGACCAAGCACCGGATAGGAACGAGTGAATAGAAGAAACTTCTCGGCGCTCGGCTCGCCGATGCTGGGAAATTTCTGCAGGGCCTTTTTCGCTTTCGTGAGCGGCAGCTGCAAAGCTTCGCTCAAGTCACCGCCGAACTCATTCATCGCTATCAGGGCAATCTCGCGCAAACGCGCGGCGCGTTTTTCCGGTTGCATGCCGCCAAGCTCCGCAACTCTTAAGAGCGCATTGTTTGTAGCTGCCAGGATCTGATGCGGCTTCGTTCCGACAGTCTTACGCAGCAACTCGAAAGCCTCAGCGCGCCGCTCGTCCGTGACGAGGTACGCGACACTCTCGAACAGGATCAGTTCAAACGGATCAGTTGTGAGGGGTGGCTTCGGCTTGCCGTAAAACTTAGCCAGCCGCGCAATGAGCTTTGATAGGTTTTTCATTGACAGGATTAACAGGATTCACAAGAAGAAAAACTAAGCACCCCAATGTTGTCCAAATCTTGTCCATTCTGTAAATCCTGTCCATCCCAATTCTGGGTAAGCGTCGATCGGAGATCACGCAACTTCACGCGGCACTTCACTCATCAGCGCCAGGAAGTTACCTTCGGAATCTTTGAAGTCGGCGAGCCACAGATCGTAGTCGGGCATCGGCGCCACCAGGTGTGGCTTGACGATGAACTCAACGCCGCGCGCTTTGAAGGTTTCGTAGATGCGTTCGATGTCTTCGACTTTGTAGTAGATGATCGAAGCGGGGTGATCCAGATCAGGCCGGTCCGGGATTCCCAACATGAGGCGGATGCCGCCGCAATCAAAGAAGGCCATGTTCGGCGGCGCCTGAAACAGAAACGTCATGCCCAGAATGTCTCGATAAAACGCGATCGCGCGATCGAGATCCTTGACGTTAACGAAGATCTGACCAATTTGATTCAGGGTTGGGCCAATCGGGATTGGAACGGTCACGGTTCACTCCTTCGCAGCGTTAGCGGCTTTCGTATAGCACGGCGGGTGACGTATTATCAACACTCTTTTCAATTGAGAATCACAATGAAGAACATCGTCCGTGGCTCAATACTGCTGGTTACGCTTTTTCTGGTCTCCGGTTTCACTGAATGTTACAAGCCGGTGACTAAGAGCCAGTTGCCGCCGCACATCAAGACCGTTGCGGTGCCGGCGTTTCAGAATAACGCGCTGCGATTCAAGATCGAGCATCGATTTACCCAGGCGGTGATGAATGAATTGATTCATCGTGGCCACGGAATACGCGTGCAGAGCGAGCGCGAAGGCGCCGACGCAGTGATCGATGGCGTCGTAAAGAGTTTTGGTTTTTCCGGGGTGCTGCTCGATGACAAAGGACGCGCGCGGATTTTTGAGGTCACGATCACCGCCGCCGTGACGGTGCGCGACCAGCACGACAATCGCGTGCTGTACGACAATCAGAATTTCATCTTTCGTGGCGAGTTTGAGTTCGCCAACGATCCACGCAATTTCTTTAATGAAGAAGATCCAGCCGTGATGCGCATCGCGCGCAGCTTTGCCGAATCGATCGTTTCGACCCTGATAAATGGTTTTGGAGTTAAGGAAGACAAGTGATTGTGCACCCTCTCCCTTTGGGAGAGGGATGGGGTGAGGGCCTAGCGAGAGAACTAATGAGTACTCTTTTTTCTTTGTGTTGACGCACTGTAGAAAGAAAACGGGAAGTCTAATAACTCGTCGCCGCGCTAAACCCTCACCCTAACCCTCTCCCAGAGGGAGAGGGAACAAGATCGCATTATGCCCGTTCGCACTCGCAAAGATCTCGAACCAGCGCTGAAGCAAGGCCAGATCGAGCCGGTTTATTTCCTCTACGGCAGCGAAGTGTATTTGCGCGATCAGGCGATCCGACTCATAACAGAAACTGCTCTCACGGGAACGCTGCTACGCGAGTTCAACGATTCTTCATTCAATCTGTTAACTAATGATGTTCGTGACGCGATTGCCGTTGCTGAGCAGCTTCCGATGATGTTCGGCCGGCGGGTGATCCGTCTGAGAAACTTTGCAAAGCTGCGCGAAGCGGACGAAGAATTCCTGCTCAAGTATCTTGAACGTCCGGTGGAAACATCGGTGGTCATCTTCATCGGCGACGACATCGATAAGCGAAAGAAGTTCGGCAAGAAACTGCTCGCCGGAGCGGCTTTTGAATTTCAACCGCTCAAGCCTAACGAGCTTCCATCGTGGATCAAGTCGCACCTGAAGACTCTCAATGCGGAAATTGATCCGCAGGCAATGAGTCGGTTGACCGACATGGCCAACGATCTGCTGACGCTCACAAACGAACTGAACAAGTTGGCGACGGCTGCCTTGCCGTCGGGTCGCATCACCGTCGACCTGGTGGATCGTTTGGTTAAGCGATCGCGAGAACATATGAACTGGGACCTGACGGACAGCATCGTTTCGCGCGATCGCCGCACAGCATTGAAAGTTCTGCGCGAATTTCTGGATGACGGTGCTGAGCCGGTATTGCTTACTGGCGTAATCGCCGGAACATTTCGGCGGATGGCAATGGCGAAGGAACTGCTCGCGCGCGGCGCGTCGCCAGGTGAAATCTTCAGCGAGGTGCGCGTACCTTCATTCAAACAACGCGCTTATCTTTCGATGTTGAGCCGGATCGATTCAAAGACGATGGCCGGCATGATCCAGCGCATCGCTGAAACAGATTTGGCGATCAAGACTTCCAAAGCAACGCCCCGTATGCAGATGGAGATGCTCGTGTGCGAATTGATGATTTGATCCTTGGCTCGTGCGTTCCGCGTTTTCAAATCACGCTACCGGCGGTCTTTTCATACTCGATCCTGGCAGTCGCCGACAGAGAAGAGCATTGGTCCACGAATTCACACGAAACGAACACGAACAAACACGTTAGTGATATTTCGTGTGGTTTCGTGGATAGTTTTTGCCTCGCCAAGCGCGATAAGATCGCTCCCTTTAAGCCGCCGTTCTTCGCCGGCTCAGGCCCGGCGATGTATCATGCGACGCTTAGACAAACAGCGGGATAGTGACAATCAATCCTATGTGACGAGGGACATTCAATGAGATCACGAATCAGGATTCTGTGTACCGCGACACTGCTTTTCTGCTGCTGTGTTGCCGTCTCTGTGCGGGCCCAGTCACCGCGCGGCATCACGCCCGAGGACTATTTTTCCTTCGAGTTCGCGAGCGATCCAAATCTTTCGCCTGACGGCAAGTTGGTCGCTTACGTGTTGACGAAAATCGATCGGGCGCAGAACCGGCGTAACTCTTCGATCTGGATGGTCCCGACCGATGGCAGTCGCGCCGCCTGGCAATTTACCACCTCGCCGCAATCCGCGAGCTCGCCGCGTTGGAGTCCGGACGGGAAATCGCTCGCGTTTCTTTCCTCAAGACCTGCTGAAAACACACCGGCCCCAGCGACCGCGTCAGCGCCTGCCGAGCAACCGCGCAATCAGATTTACCTCCTTTCCATGAATGGCGGTGAAGCCAGACGCATTACAAATCTGAAGAATGGGGTCAGTCTCTTTCGCTGGTCGCCGGATGGAACTCGCCTCGTTGCAGTCAGCCGAATTGGGCCAAGTGATAGTCGCACCGGCGATTCAAAGGATCGCAGTGACGTGCGTCATTACCAAAACAGTTCCTACAAATTCAATGACACGGGTTGGTTCGACGATCGCCGCACACACTTTTGGGTCGTCGATATCAGGAGCGGCAACGCAAAGCAGATCACCGAAGGTAATGATTGGAACGACAGCGATCCGCAATGGTCGCCCGACGGAAAGCTGATCGCTTTTGTTTCGAACCGCACCGGCAAGGAATATGAAGAGAATCGCAACAGCGATGTATGGGTGATCAATGCGGACGGCAGTCCCGATTCATCGGGACTGACAAAGATTTCCGATCATGACGAAGCCGACAATCAGCCGCGCTGGTCGCCGGATGGAAAATGGATTGCCTTCACTGGCGAAGTTCACGACCGCGATCATCCTAAGATTTGGCTGGCGCCGGCAACGGGCGGCGCAGCATCAGTGTTGGCTGCCAACGGACTTGATCTGATTCCCGGCGGCCTGGAATGGTCAGAGGATGGCAAGTCGCTCTACTTCGAAACCGGTGTCAAAGGTGAGAACCATCTCTTCCGCGTCGATGTTCCGGCTAAATCTGTCGCGCAGGTGACTTCCGGCGCGCGCGCGGTTCGCAGCGTTGATTTCAATTTCGCCGCTGGCAAGATGGTTTATCTCGCCAATGACTTCAAACATCTCGACGATCTCTATGTTGCCGATCTCAATGGAAAGAACGAACGCAAACTTACGAATCTAAACGAAGCGTTGTGGAAGCAGATTCAATTCGCGGATGTCGAGCGTTTCACTTACAAGAGCGCGGACGATTGGGATGTTGACGGCTTCTTCGTCAAACCGGTTGGCTGGCAAGCAGGCAGGAAGTATCCGCTCATCCTGAGCGTTCACGGCGGACCAGCCGGACAGTACGGAGTTGATTGGTATCACGAGTTTCAGGTTTACGCGTCCAGGGGTTATGCGGTGCTGTTTACAAATCCGCGCGGCTCGACCGGGTATGGCCAGAAGTTCGAGCGCGGGATTGCGGGCGAATGGGGCGGCAAGGATTACCTTGACATCATGAACGGTCTGGACGCAGCGCTGAAAAAATATCCATGGATCGATCAGGATCGAATGGGCGTGACCGGTGGAAGCTATGGTGGCTATATGACCAACTGGATCGTCGGTCATACCGATCGCTTTAAAGCTGCCGTCACTCTCCGCAGCGTTTCGAATTTTATTTCGGACGATGGCACGCGCGACGGCGCTTATGGTCACAGTTCCGATTTCGGCGGCGACATTTTTCAGAAGATGGATTTGTATTGGGACCGCTCGCCTTTGAAGTACGCAAACAAGGTAAAGACGCCGACTTTGATCCTGCATTCAGACAATGACTATCGCGTGCCGATCGAGCAAGGCGAACAATGGTTTCGCGCCCTCAAACACTTCGGCGTCAATACTGAGATCGTTTTCTTCCCGCGCGAGAATCATAACCTGACGCGCACGGGCGAGCCGAAGCATCTGGTGGAGAGTTTGAATTGGCAGCTTTACTGGTTTGATCGTTTTCTGAATGGCAACGGTAACGCCGTGCCGCCGGATGCGAAGTGAGAGACGTGCCGGCATCGAGCTACCGCCCCGCTGCCCGCAGGCAAATGGAAATGCTCGTTTGCTAATTGATGATTTAGTGCTGCTGCCAGTAAACTATCCTTAACCCCCGTACTGTAATTGTTCCGCCCCCTTCGCCCTTGTGGCTTGTCTATTGCTATCTGGTTGAAAAACCGATTGGCTGACCTGTAACGCTGCACTATTACCTCTTTTGCGCAAAGACAGGCGTAGCTTCGCGAGGCAAATTCAACGCACAACTGCCTCAGAAAGGGACGAACATTTTGAATCGGGGTGGGTCTGAATCTTTGGAAAACTGTCCCCAGGGACTGCGCGACCGATCTTTGTGCAAACTTAGTTTCTCCGACGGGCTCGCCGCATTGCTTTTGATGTTTCTGTGCCCGGCGGTCTCACTTTGCCAACTGAGCCGCGCACAGTCCCAAGCTGGCGAAGCGCAAACGCCGGCCACTCGCTCAAACACTTCCGCCCCACAAAGGCCGATACCTTCATCGCCGATTACGAGCGCGCCGCAAGTTCCTGGCGCCGCGAAAATCACTGCCGCGGTTTCGAACCTGAGTCTTGAGCAGGCGATCAACCTCGCAATCGATAACAACCTGGCGACGCTGTTGGCGAAAGCGCATGAGGACGAAGCCCGTGGTTTTCAGAAAGAAGCGCGGTCGGCATTGCTGCCAAACATTTCCGGCACAGCTTATCAGGCCAGCGTCACAGAGAATCTGGCCGCGCTCGGTTTTACGCCGGGAAGATTTCCGGGATTCACTTCGACGTTTATTGGTCCATTCAAAAACTTTGACGCGCGCGCCCGCTTGCAGCAAACAATTTTCAGTTTGACCGCACTGCGAAATTATCAGGCAGGTCGCGCCGGCGTGCGCACCGCGCAATTCGAAGAAGGGATCGCGCGCGAGCAAGTCGCGACCGCGACGGCGCTTACATATCTGGAAACCATGCGCGCGGATCGATCAGTCATGGCCGCTCAAGCGAACGTCACACTGGGCCAGACTCTGCTGAAGCTCGCGCAGGATCAGCGCGATGCGGGTATTGCGACCGGCGTCGATGTGACGCGCGCGGAAACACGTCTGGCGCAGGAGCAGGTGAGGCTGTCGCGGGCGGAAACTGATTCGGAAGAGGCCCGACTGCGACTGCAGCGCATTGTTGGGCTGCCCCTGGGAAGTTCGTTCACGCTCACCGATCCTTTGCGCTTTTCAGTTGATACGTTACCGGCGATCGAAACTGCCGTCGCCACGGCTGAAGACGCGCGCGGCGAAGTTCGCGCGGCTCAGGCGCAAGTCACTGTCAATAAATTGGAAACGGGCGCCGCTCGCGCAGAGCAACTGCCGTCGCTGGAATTTCTTGGCGACTATGGCGTCAGCGGCATCACGCCGGTGACCTCCGCACTGCCGACGCGACGTTATGCAATTCAATTGAACGTGCCGATTTTCAATGGCGGCCTGACGCGGGGACGCATTCAAGTTGCGAGCAGCAGAGAGCAGCAAGCGCAACTGCAACTTGCCAGTGTGCGTGGACAGGTCGAAGAAGATGTACGCCTTGCTTATGCGGGATTGCGCACCACCGCGGACACGGTGCGCGCAGCTGATCTGGCGGTCAGCTTAGCTGAACGCGAGCTGGAAATGGCCCGCGATCGGTTTCGCGCGGGCGTCGGCGACAACATTGAACTGGTAACCGCGCAGACGACGCTGGCGAACGCACGACTTGATCAAGTAAGTGCACTAGCGGTTTACAACGGCGCGCGGCTGAATCTGGCGGCAGCGCTGGGGCGGGCCCAAAACTTTCGATGGTGACTGGAGCGCAACCGTCCCGGTTGCTCTTATTATCGTCAGCAAGCGAGGACGCTTGCGCTCCAGTCTAGAAAGCATGTGGATGAGTTTCTAAATGGCAGACGAAGAAAACAAACAGGTAAATGGACCGGACGATCATGGGACGGCTGCGGAGACGGAAGAATCTCACGACGAGCCTAACCCGCTAGTCGATGAATACGGCGAGCCATTAACCGACGAGCACGAACACGAACACGCGCGGAAGCGTCCGCTTTACCGGCGTCCCGCGTTTCTCATCGGGGCGGCTCTAATACTGTTGCTGGCGATCTTGTTTGGTGTGCGTTACTGGGTTTACGCGCGGTCGCATGAAACGACTGACGACGCGTTCATCGACGGCCACATCATTCAGGTAAGTCCGAAAGTTTCGGGTAACGTAGTTAAGGTTTACGTCAGCGACAATCAAACTGTGAAAGCCGGCGATCTGATTGTCGAAATTGATGATCGCGATCTGCAGGCAAAAATAGATCAAGCCAAAGCCGCGCTCAATGCGGGCATGGCCCAACAGAAACAGGCCCAAACTCAAGTCACGCTCACTCGCGCCACGACCCGTGCAGGTGTGCGACAAGCATCCGCGGGGGTGCAGCAAGCGCGTTCGGGTGTCAGCGGAGCGCGCGCCGGCGCGGCGTCAGAGCGCAGCCGCACGACGCAATCATCGGCCGGCATCAACACGGCTGAAGCAAACATGCAACAAGCGCGCGCGCAGCTCGGAGCAGCGCAAGCCGAAGCCGTGCGCGCAACCGCCGACGTCCAGCGCTATCAAACTCTTTTTGATAAGGATGAAGTTTCCAAACAACGTCTGGATCAGGCGATTGCTACCGCGCGCACCGCAAATGCCCAGGTCGAGGCTGCCCAGCAAAAAGTCTCTGCTATGGAGGCCCAGATCAGCGAGGCGCGCGCCGCTACTTCGGCCCAGGCTTCCAACGCTCAACGTGCTGAATCTCAGGTCGGGGCGGCTCGTGCGCAGGTCAACGAAGCGCTGGGCCGGCTCGACCAGGCGAACACGGCGCCGCAACAAGTGGCGGTGAGCGAAGCGCAGGCAAGCTCTGCCGGCGCGAACCTTCAGCAGTTGCAAGCGGCGGTCGATGAAGCCGAACTGCAACTCTCTTACACCAAGATTTATGCGCCGGAAGCCGGCCGCGTCACGCGCAAAGCGGTTGAGGTCGGCGCGCTGGTCCAGGTGGGCCAACCGCTGCTGGCGATCGTGCCCGGCGAAGTTTGGGTGACGGCGAACTTCAAAGAGAGCCAGGTCGGAAATATTCGCCCGGGCGAGCCGGTTGACGTTACCGTCGATGCTTATCCGGACAAAGTTTTCAAGGCGCACGTCGACAGCATTCAAGCCGGGACGGGCTCGCGCTTCAGTTTGATTCCGCCAGAGAACGCGACGGGGAGTTACGTGAAAGTCGTGCAGCGCGTGCCGGTGAAGATCGTTTTCGAGCCAAATCAGATCGATTCGCAGCACCTGCTGGCGCCCGGAATGTCAGCGGTGCCGGAAGTGAAGATCAAGTAACGAAAGATTATTTGAGATTGGTCATTGGACATTTGTCATTTGCTCATTTGGCCGCACTAAGAGTTGAGAGACCGACAGCAGAAGGACGATAGAGTTCGAAAAGACTCCTGCGGACGCGCGGGCTTCGATTCTGACGCGTGATCTGTTTTCCAAATCAACAAATGACAAATGTCCAATCATAAATGTCAAATAATTCTTCCTGACTCTAATGGCTAATGGCTCTCAACGAGAATGGGTCCCGACGTTCAATCCGTGGTTGATTGCGGCGTCGGTAATGCTCGCGACGTTCATGGAAGTGCTGGACACTTCGGTCGCGAACGTCGCGCTGCCGCACATTGCCGGCAACTTATCAGCAACGCCGGAAGAGGCGACCTGGGTTTTGACGAGCTACCTCGTCTCGAACGCGATCATCCTGCCGGCAGCCAGTTGGATGGGAAGATTCTTTGGCCGCAAACGATTTCTGATTGTTTGTATCGCCATCTTTACTTTGTCGTCGGCAGTGTGCGGCGCGGCGGGGAGCCTGGGCATGCTGATCGTCGCGCGCATCGCTCAGGGCGCAGGCGGTGGCGCGCTCCAACCGATCGCCCAGGCAGTCCTGATGGAGAGTTTCCCGCGCGAAAAACGCGGATCGGCGATGGCCGTATTCGGATTAGGCGTGGTCGTCGCTCCTATCATCGGCCCCACTCTCGGCGGATGGATCACTGATAATTATTCGTGGCGGTGGATTTTTTACATCAACATTCCGATTGGCATTCTCGCGGTTTTCATGGCGAACATGTTTGTCGAAGATCCGCCCTATATCCGCGACCAGCGTCCCGGGCGCATCGATTATCTCGGCTTTGGATTGATGGCACTAGCGCTGGGAACGATGCAATTGGTCCTGGATAAGGGTCAGGAAGAAGAGTGGTTTGCGTCCAGCTTCATCACCTGGTTGGTAATTCTGTCCGTGACTGCCGCGATCGCGTTTGTGATTTGGGAGTTGAGATCGAAAGAGCCGATCGTCGATCTGCGCGTAATGCTCAATCGTAATTTTGCGGTCGGCACCTCGCTGATGGTCTGCATGGGCATCGTGCTTTACGGAACGATCGCGCTGCTGCCTTTATTCCTGCAAACCTTGATGGGATATCCGGCGGTCGATAGCGGCCTGGCTGTCAGTCCGCGTGGCTTTGGCGCGGTCACCTCGATGCTGATTGTCGGACGGCTAATCAATCGAGTGCGCGGCCGTTATCTGGTCATGTTCGGCTTTACGGTGCTCGCTTATGCGATCTATGCGTTCACCAAGATCAACCTGGAGATTTCAATCAGCAGCATCGTCTGGCCAAATATCATTAGCGGCTTCGCCATGGGATTTATTTTTGTGCCGTTGACCACGATGGCGCTTGGCACGCTGAGCAACGAACAGATGGGAAATGCATCGGGGGTCTTCAATCTGATGCGCAACACCGGCGGCAGCGTCGGCATCGCAACTGTCACGACGATGCTGGCGCGCGGCGCGCAGGTGCACCAGGCATCGATAATCTCTCACCTCACTCCGTACGATCCGGCGTTTCAGCAGCGCCTCGGACAAATGGCTGCGCGCGGCGGCCCCGGCGTAGCTACGCAACAGGCTTACGCCGGCATCTATGGAATCCTGGTGCGCCAGGCGACGCTACTGTCGTATATTGACATCTTTCGCGTGCTGGCGTTTTTATGCGTGCTGTGTGTGCCGGCAGCGCTCTTGTTCGAAAGAGTGAAGAAGAAACCGGGCCCGGTAGCGATGCATTGACGCTTGAAAGGTGCGATGCGGTTGGTCCTGCCCAAAAAGTCCGGATCGTGCGTGAAGAATCAACTGGTACAGAACCGCTTGCGCTAGCAAGCGGGTAATCTCAAGGAAATTACCCGGTCGCTGGCGCGACCGGTTCCCTACCGTGTTCGTCTTATGGACATTCTGGGCAAAGCCGATGCGGTTAGTGATGACATTAATAAGAAACGTCTTTCTCGCATGCTGCGTTGTCTCGATGCTGGGGAACATCGCGCAGGCGCAGAGAAAGAAAACTTCCCCGCCGCCCGCGAAAACTCCTGCGGCCCAACAGGTCGATGAACTATCAAAGCTGCATGACGAGTACATCAAAGCAACTAAGGAATACAAAGCGAGTCTGCAGAAGTTACTCGCGCTGTACCAGGAGAGCGTGAAGAAGGCTGAGCAGAAACGTGATCAGACACAGAAACTTTTTTCCGCGGGCTTGATTGCCAGGGTTGATGTAGAACAGGCTGAGCTTGCGGTGACGAACGCAGGTTTGAAGGTGAGCGAAGCCCAACAACAAATCAACGCCGCCGATACGCAGATCGCGCAGGTGCTCGTCGAAGTCGAAGGCGAAAAACAAATCGCGAAGCTCGGACCTATTCGCAGAGGTTCGCTGATTAGAACCACGTCATTCATTCGTTATAATGGCGTCGGTGCGTGGTCTTTGTCGCAGGCCGGCAAAATAGAAATGTTCTTTCAGCAGGCTTTCAAACGGCCATTGCCGATCGCGGTGTTTGGACAGGGAGCGATTCACAATCAATGGCGACTCGATCATCATAACGCGATGGACATTTCGCTGAATCCCGATGGGGCCGAAGGTGTGGCATTAATAAACTTTTTGCAAAGCAACGGCATTCCCTTCTCGGCGTTTCGCACCGCAATCCCCGGCGTAGCGACGGGACCGCACATTCACATCGGCATGCCGTCGCATAGGTATTAAAGTGTCAGTGGTTGGTGGTCAGTTGTCAGTTACTGACTCTTGGAGCTTAGTTCTTAGAGCTTAGATATTGGTTGTGTGGAGCTACAGTGATTCGCTACGATCAATAACTAAGCGCTAAGCTCTAAAATCTAAGCCCGAACTTCGTGAACTAACAACTGACGAAGATAATGATCAAGACAACCATCACAATTTCGCGGCAGATGGGAGCAGGCGGCTCATATATTGGTCAGGTAATTGCCAAGCGTCTGGGCTTGAAATATATCGATCGTGAAGTGCTACACCTGGCCGCGCAAGAGTTCGGCTGTGACGAAGAAACGATCGCCGCGCGTTCTGAGCGCGTCACATCGTTTTGGGAACGGGTGCTCGGCGGCTTATCTTTCGGCGTGCCGGAGGCGGCATACAATCCGCCGCCACTTGGAAACTTTTCGGATCGCGAACTTTTCGAAAAGCAGACCCAAATCCTGAAACGAATTGCGAGCCAGGAAGATTGCGTCGTCGTGGGCTGGGCGGGAGTTTTTATGCTGCCGCGTCATCGCGGCATGTTCACAGTCTTCTGTCATGCTCCTAAAAGTTTTCGCGTAAAGCGAATCAGAAGCATTTATGAGGATCTGACGGAAGAAAAAGCGCGCGCCTTGATTATCGAATCAGATCGCACGCGCGAAATTTATTTTAACGAGATGACTTCCCACGATTGGACCTGCGCCAGGAATTACAACCTGTCCATTGACACGAGCCTGCAACCGTTAGACGATATCGCTGACCTGATCATCGACCTTTCTGCAAAGCAGCGGCATGTAGCGGCCACCGCTTGAGTCGCCTTAAAAACTATCCAGCGCTCTGGGATCGAGGTTATGGACCCAGACCAGATCATACCTAAGTCGCACGACTACCATTGGGTAGCCCTGTCGGGCTTCATTTACATCCTGACCGCATCTGCGCGCGGTGTTTATCGGTTACTGGGCCTATCAACGAAACGGAGGGTCCCGTAGTGGCAGAAGAGTTGAGAAAGACAGGAATCAGCGTCGTCGGCGATCTGCCCTGGGGTACGCACTTCTGCCACTTCTATGAGACAAAACAGGATCTTCTCGACATCCTGGTCCCCTATTTCAAGGCTGGATTGGAAAACAACGAGTTCTGTCTGTGGGTGGTCTCCGACTCCGAGCTAGTCACAGTGGAAGAGGCCCAAGGAGCGTTGGCACAAGCTGTTCCCGACCTTGACCGCCACCTCTCGGATGAGAGCATTGAAATCCTCAAACGGCATGACTGGTATTTCGAACAACATGCGTTGAATTTGGAGAGGGCGAAGCACGGGTGGGACGCAAGACTCAAACGAGCACTGGCTCGAGGCTACGAGGGAATGCGAGCTTCGGCAGATACGTTCTGGCTGGCCGAGAAGGATTGGAAAGATTTTTTTGCCTACGAAAAGCAGGTTCAGGATTGGATTACCAATCAGTCTATGACCGTAATGTGCACCTATCCGCTGGCAAAGAGCGGAGCTACTGAGGTCCTTGACGTTGTGCAGGCACACCAGTTTGCAATAGCAAGACGGCAGGGGGAATGGGAGGTCATTGAAAGTCCACAGCTAATGCAAGCCAAAGCTGAAATAAAGAAAGTGAATGAAGAGCTGGAGCAACGAGTCGTTGAGCGAACCAACGAACTTAGAGTGGCGAATGAGGAACTAAGGAAGGAGATCGCCGAACGCAAGCAAGCGGAAGATAAGCTCCGACAGCAGAAGGAAATTCTCCAACAGATCTTCGATCATATTCCTGTCATGATCAACTTCGTCGGCGCCGATGGTCGCATCAAGCTGGTAAATCGGGAATGGGAGCGCACGCTGGGCTGGTCGCTCGAGGAAATCCGGCAGCAGAACCTGGATATCTTTGCCGAGTGCTATCCTGATCCGGAGTATCGCCAACAGGTCCTGAAGTTCGTGACTGAAGCCAAAGGTAGGTGGGCCGATTTCAAAACCCGAGTGAGGGATGGAAGGGTGTTAGATACGTCCTTTGTCAGGATCCACCTGTCAGATGGGACGAGCATTGGCATTGGCAAAGACATTACCGAGCGCAAGCAGGCCGAGGATGCATTGCGCCAAAGCGAAGATCACCTTCGCCTGGTCATCGATACAATTCCCACTATGGCCTGGAGCATTCGACCTGACGGCGTCGTCGACTTCGTTAATCAGCGTTGGATTGACTATACCGGCCTTTCTTTGGAGGAGGAAATTGAAGAGCCGACGCGCCCAATCCATCCCGAAGACATTCCAGGAATCATGGAAAGATGGAAGGTGGAGAGAGAGGTCGGGGCACCTTACGAGGAAGAAATACGCTTGCGGCGGGCTGGTGGGGAATACCGCTGGTTCCTGGTTCGCACCGCTCCGCTGCGCGACGACCGCGGAAACATCGTTAAGTGGTACGGAGTGTCAATCGACATCGAGGATCGCAAACAAGCGGAAGAAAAGCTCAAGCATAGTGAGGTCCAGTTAGCTCAAGCGCAGCGCCTCGCCCACGTCGGTAGTTGGGACTGGGACTTGCGCACCAACAAAGTAACTTGGTCCGAAGAGCTTTATCGCATCTTCGGTCTTGAACCGGGAACGATTATGGTCGCGGGCGACGCGATTTCATTTATCCATCCGGACGATCAAGATTTGGTTCGGAGTACCGTCAAAGGCGCTGTCGCGAACAAAGAACGATATAGTTTTTACTACCGCGTCCTAAGACCTGACGGCACTGAGCGGATTGCTCATTCGCGCGGGGCGGTGCTAACCGATGAGCGCGGAGAGGCGATCAGGGTGTTCGGAGCTACGCAGGATGTGACGGAACTCAAGCAGGCAGAAGATGATCTCAAGGCCACAACCGAACAGTTACGCGCGCTCTCCGCCAGCCTTCAATCGGCTAGAGAACAGGAAAGTACTCGCATAGCCCGCGAGCTTCATGATGAACTGGGAGGGGCGCTGACAGCCTTGAGATGGGATCTGGAGGAAGTTGGTGGCGTTATTTCCGAAGCTACCGATCCGAAGCAACTCTCGGCTCTGCGGAAGAAGATCGAGGCAATGACGACCCTCACTGGGACTACTCTCGATATCATCAGACGGATCGCTTCTGAGTTGCGGCCAATGGCTTTGGATGAACTTGGATTGGTGGAAGCGGTGGAGTGGCAGGCGCGACAGTTTCAAACTCGAACGGGGATTGCGGTCGAGTACGAGTGCTCTCACGAGAAAGTCGATTTGAACAGCGAGCAGTCAACCGCCGTGTTCCGCATCCTTCAGGAAACCCTGACGAACGTTCTGCGTCATGCGCAGGCGACGGAAGTGACCATCACTATGAAGCAGGAAGCCGGTGAATTCCTCTTAACGATCAAAGACAACGGTAGAGGAATCACAGAGAGCGAGAACTCGGGCGCGCACTCACTGGGTCTGCTCGGCATGCGAGAGCGCGCCCATCTTATTGGCGCACAGATTGACATCATCGGGATAGAGGGAAAAGGAACTCTGGTTGCTATGCGTATTCAAGTCAGCGCATCAAGCGAACGTCAGAAAAAAGTTTAAGAGCTGATAACGTCTCTTAAGAGACGCAATACCTGCTTTGTATGGCGAGGGAGCAATGAAGAGAATCCTCATAGTTGACGATCACGAAGTTCTCCGGGAGGGTGTCAAGCGAATCTTCGATAAACAAGCCGGCGCCATAACCTTTGGTGAGGCGAGTTCGGGACCCGAGGCCCTCAGACTTGCACGTGAGAAGGATTGGGACATCGTCGTGCTCGATCTGTCTTTGACCGGCCAAAATGGACTTGAAGTATTAAAAGAATTGAAGCAGATGCGGCCCCGGCTTCCCGTATTAATCCTAAGCATGCATACGGAAGTGCAATTTGCACGACGCGCTTTCAAAGCGGGCGCTTCCGGATATATAACCAAAGATAGTCCTCGAGCAGAGCTAACCAGAGCGATTAATAAAGTCATTGATGAGGGAAGGTATATCAGCCAGGCTCTTGCCGAAAAGCTGGTCGTTGATATCGGCAGAGACATAGATCGACCGCCACACGAGACGCTTTCCGATCGTGAGTTTGAAGTGATGCGCCTTATCGCTTCAGGAAAAACGGCGGGCGAGATTGCCAGGCTGCTCTCGCTGAGCGATAGCACGATCAGCACGTACCGTGCGAGGATCCTGGAAAAGATGGGAATGAAAACGAATGCTGAACTAACTCACTATGCGATCCAATGCAAATTGGTAGACTAAAGGCTAGTCTCTGCAACCTCACTCTTGGTAACACTCCCGGTCGCACTCGCCTAAGGATACTTCCCCGGCCGCACTCGCTCAGATCGAATTTGTCGCGCAAACCGCGACAAAGATGTAGGTCAATCTCGGACAGAAGAATCATGGCTACGACGATACCCGTTCGCCGTCGCCCAGCTTATCCTGACAATAGGGCAGATGCCGGCGGTGTCCTAAGTTCAGATTAAAGAAGCGCGCGAAGTTTTTTTCGTTCTGATTCGGTAAGGCGGTGTGTGGACAGGAAGCAAGAGTTTTCGGAAGGCGATGGTGTGCGCATAAGTGAGGGCTTAGAAACCATCCTATTGGTTGAAGATGACGAAGTGGTCCGCAAATTGGTCGGTGAAGTCCTCGACAACGAAGGCTATCGACTGTTGGAAGCGTCAAACGGCGTCGCGGCGTTATCGATCTGTGCCCGGTATGAAGAGCGGATTCATCTGCTTCTCACCGATGTCATTATGCCTGAAATGAGCGGACGCGCCCTGGCTGATCGACTGGTTCCGCAATATCCTGAGATGAAAGTATTGTTTATGTCCGGCTATACAGATGATGTCATCGGTCATCACGGAGTGTTAGACGCGGGAACGGCCTTTATCGAAAAGCCGTTTGCGCTGGACGTTTTGGCAAGAAAGGTTAGGGACGTGCTCGATGGTCGAGACCAGCCCTAAGCACAGGAAGTAACTGCTGCTATGGAGAGCATCCGAGTTTTGCTTGCTGACGATCACGAACTGGTTCGCGCCGGCATTCGCTCGCTTCTGGAAAAGCTTCCTGACGTTGAGGTCGTCGCAGAAGCGGGTGACGGGCAACAGGCGATCCGCATGGTCGAGAAATATGAGCCGCGCATCGTGTTAACGGATATCGCCATGCCCGGCTTAAATGGTTTGGAAGTCACCCGGCATCTGGCAAAAGCATTTCCGCAGGTGCGGGTCGTAATTCTCTCGATGCATTCGGACCAGGGATATGTCTCTCACGCTCTGCGCGCCGGGGCGGCAGGTTATCTGCTGAAGGGCGCGGCCACAGAGGAACTCACGTTCGCAATTCGAGCCGTGGCTCAAGGCGAGACATATCTTAGCCCGCCCCTTTTACCACTCGTCATCGGGCGGTATGGCGGGCGCCAGGATTCCGTTGACTGCCCGCTCAAGAAACTAACACCGCGGCAAGTACAAGTACTGCAACTGATTGCTGAAGGTAAATCGACGAAGCAGGTTGCCCTGGACTTGGACATCAGTGCGAAGACAGTTGAATGTCATCGAACGCAGTTGATGGAACGTTTGGATATTCACGACATTGCAAGTTTAGTCCGCTTCGCGATTAAGGTTGGTTTATTGGAGATAGAAGACCGCACCACTTCTACCTCAAACTAGAGAGAGCTATGGAGGAGAAACTAATTTGATTTCTACCCCACGATTCCTGCCTACTTGATTTCGTTAAGTTGGTCTTTCGCCTGCGAAATCATCCAGCGCAATTTTGTTAGATCGTCGATGGTCAAATACAGGCGCGAGCGCTCAAAGAACCCGCCTTCGATTGCCGCGGCGATCGCGTTGTTTTCTATTTGCTTGAACACCATGATCTCAAAATCCCCCTTCGTCCGGTAGCGAACTTCGAAGTGCGAAAGGCGGCTAATCCCGTCGCCGGCCTTAAGCGCCGTATCCATCGCCTTCAACAGCGCATCAATTTCATCGTAGTCGATTAACGACCGAATCTCTCCTGTCGCTCCGCCCTCGATCGTGATGACTACGCCCGAGACAGTTGTTGGCCCTATCGGGTCGCGAATCTCAGTCGCTTCGACGCGCGCGGATCCGGCTCCGTTCTGCCCGCGCACGGTCCCGACCCAATGGCGGCCCTTGATCAGCAAGGTCTCCGCGCGGCCTTCAAAATCTTCGAGTTTGTTGCGCGGTTCGTAGAATTGCGGATCGCGCGGGGCCGGCAGACGTTCGAAGCGGCGCTGGGCATTGATCGAACAGCACGACGCGACGATGATTAGGATCGAGAAAACCAGTGAGCGACTTGGATTCATGTCACACAACTCCTTTGTACTTTCAATTGATCGAACATTGGCGAGCCCAGGGAGAGATTGCTGTTTGATTGTAACTTAGCACGGAGCCTTTGGTTCCAAAAATCGCGTCTCACACCCCAGTAAAGATTCGACAGTCTGCTTACGACGGTATAATGTTCCGCTCAGCCCGCAATGTATTGAGTAATTGTATGAGACCTGTGACCCGACTCTTGGCCGCCGCCTTGTTGCTTTCAATCAACGCAGTAACCGTGGCCCAATCGAAAGACAATACCCAGGCCCGAGCGACCGAGTTAGTTAAAGGATTTCAATTTCGCGGCGGCATAATTAATTTCGTCGAAGGCGATGTGCGCTGCATCTGCCAGGGCGGCCCGGACGCACCACACCGGCGGGTTTTGACCGCTGGCGACACTCTCAAAGTAGCTGCGGGGCGGGCCGAAATTCTTTTGAATCCCGGCTACTACCTCAGATTGTCGGCGAACACTGAAGCGCGCCTGCTCGATCTTTCTCCGGACAATTTGAAGGTAAAGCTTTCTTCCGGTTCGGCCATTATCGAAATCGCAATGAATAGCAGTCCCTCACCTTACCAGGACATCATCGATCGCATTTTCAATATTGTTACTGTAATCACACCACGTGATGAATACGCTGTCTCGCGAGCGGGCGCGTATCGATTTGATGTTGTGTCCGACAAAGAGTCCAGGGTTCGAGTTCTTAAAGGAAGAGCCGTCGTTGCGGGAACTATTCTGGGTGATGGCAAAGGGGCATCCGTGATTGAAGGGAAACCCACCCTTGAACATGAGAACAGTACCCTCGTCGACTCTTTTGATACGTGGAGCCGCGAACGCGCGCTCAGCCTGGTGCGGTCGAACAAGTCGCTCAAGCAACTGGATTGGTATAAAAAAATGAGCGCAGACCGGGCGTATATTGAGGCTTCTGACGACGCGTCGGCGAACCCAAGCATGGCGCGGACCGTCTCAGCGCGCACAGGCGTGGTTGCATTTATTGATCAGGGGGAAGTCTTAAAACGAGGAACCTCAGATTGGCAGGAGTTGCGGACTGGCGGCGAGTTGTCAAACGGCGATCGCGTGCGCACCAGAGTCGACAGCCGCGCTGAAATTAATCCTTACCCGGACTTCTATCTGTTCATGAGAGGCAATTCCGAAATACTGTTTGCGGAACCTGAGGACGGCAGAATCTCTGTGACCGTCTTAAGAGGATCCGTCGTGGTTGCCGTTACTGAAACTTACTTGAGAGTAAAAGAACGAAACACGCTCAATTTGATCGCCGCCAATGCCAGGTACGAAATTACCCGCAAGGGTTACTATCGCGTCAACGCCCTCGAGGCCGGCAACTCAGAAATGCTCATCTATGATGGACTGGTTCGATCCGATGGAGTTGAGATCAGTGCACGGAAGAGACTAGTTGCCGGCGGGTCTACGATTGCGCAGTTTGCCCTGGAGAAAGAAAATTGGGACAGCTTCGACGTTTGGAGCGGCAGCAGAACTGCGCGCAGCGAACCCATTCCCAGACGCGGGCGTTGGCTTGTGAGGATAGCGCTTGCGGGCGCCTGGTTTTTGAATCCCTCAACGAACGAGTACACCTTTGTGCCCGGTGAGAGGTACTGCAAGTCGCCTTACGGCGGCGACTATTCCGCTATGTATCGCATCAACCGGCCGCGAGTGCTGCGTGAAACGACGCGCGAACCGATTAATAGCGTTCGCGCGACGAGTCCCAACCCGTTCTAGTCTGGTTTAGCGTTCTTTTGCGATCAGAGGTTGGCCTGAAATGTCCGGCTCAGGTGGCCGTCGACGTATCAATTCTTCCGGAACCGGTGGGGGTGGATTCGCGACGACGGTCTCTAACGCTGCATCAACAATTTCGTTGATGCGCGTAATGAGTTTAATGTTCAGCTCGGCCCGCACGTCTTCAGGAATATCTTCGAGGTCGCCTTCGTTGCGCGCCGGCAGGATTATTCGACGAATGCCCGCGCGATGCGCCGCGAGAACTTTTTCCTTGATGCCGCCGACCGGAAATACCAGGCCCGAGAGAGTTATCTCGCCGGTCATCGACGTATCGGGTCGCACGCGGCGGCCCGTGTAGAGCGATGCGAGCGCGGCGGTGATCGTCACACCGGCGCTTGGTCCATCCTTGGGAATCGCACCCGCGGGCACGTGCAGGTGCACGCCGTAATTCTTGAACATCGAAGGATCGATGCCAAAGTCCTGGGCATGGGACCACAGATAAGACTGCGCGGCGCGCGCCGACTCCTGCATTACTTCGCCGAGCTGTCCCGTGATCGTAAAGCCCTGGCCTCCGGGCAGCAGGTTCGCTTCGATGAAAAGAATTTCACCGCCCATCTCAGTTACAGCCATCCCGGTAGCAACTCCCGACGGCAATTCTTTACGTGCTTCTTCAGGATAAAACTTTGGCGAACCGAGAAAATCGTGGACGACATCAGTGTCGACGGTAACTTTCTCGGTCTGGCCCTGGGCGATCTTCAGCGCCACTTTACGCGCGATGCGTCCGATGGTTCGCTCGAGTTGGCGCACCCCGGCCTCGCGCGTGTAACGCGTCGTGACCAGACCAATGGCAGCATCGGTGATTTCAAGTTGCTCAGGCGTCAATCCGTTCTCGCGGACCTGACGCGGCACCAGATAGCGTTTGGCGATTTCCAGTTTTTCGCGATCGCTATAACCGGCGAGCCCGATAATGTCCATGCGATCGCGCAACGGCGGCGGGATTGGTCCCAGCTGATTCGCGGTCGCGATGAAGAGAACTTTCGAAAGGTCAAACGGCAAATCCAGATAATGATCCGTGAAACTATTGTTCTGTTCCGGGTCGAGAATCTCGAGCAATGCGGCCGCCGGATCGCCGCGATAGTCGGCGCCGAGCTTGTCGATCTCATCGAGCATCATCACCGGATTGTTCACTCCGGCCCGGCGAATCGATTGAACGATGCGGCCGGGCATGGCGCCCACGTACGTGCGGCGATGGCCGCGCAACTCTGCTTCGTCGCGAACGCCTCCGAGGCTCAGCCGCTCGAATTTTCGTCCCATCGCGCGCGCGATTGAACGGCCCAGCGAAGTCTTGCCGACACCGGGAGCGCCGACAAAACAAAGGATCGGGCTCTTCGCGTCCGGACGCAATTTGATCACGGCGAGGAATTCCAGGATGCGCTCCTTTACATCCTTGATGTCATAGTGATCCTCATCCAGAACTCTTTGCGCTTCGTTCAGATCAAGAACGTCTGCTGAAGACTTCTTCCACGGCAACTCAAGAATGAAATCGAGATAGGTGCGGATGACGTGATAATCGGGCGCCATCGACGGAAGCTTTTCCATCCGGCTGAGTTCGCGTTCAGCCTCTTTGCGCACATCGTCGGGCAGATCGGCTTTCGCGAGCCGATCGCGCAACTGGCCGGCTTCCGCTTCTTCGCCACTCTCGTCCTCGCCCAGCTCTTTCTGAATCGCTTTCATCTGTTGACGCAGCACGTAATCACGTTGTGCCTTGTCCATTTCAGTTTGCGCTTCGCTGGCAATCTTTGAACGCAGCCGAATGATTTCAACTTCGCGGGCCAGGAAATCGTGAGCGAGATGGACCAGGTCGTCGACGCTGTTGGCTTCGAGCATCTGCTGCTCTTTCTCAACGCCAAGACTGAGAATCGATCCCAGAAAATAAGCCAGCCGGACCGGATCGTCCGCGCCCAGCACCAGGAGACGAACTTCCGGCGGCACTTGCGGCAGGTAAGCCAGCGCCTGCTGAATCAGCGATTGAACATTGCGCTTGGTCGCCTCGACTTTTTCTTTGTCCTTTAGTTCCAATTCAGGCAGCACGCGTACGCGCGCGCGCAGGTGCGGCTCGGTTTGTTCCCAGGCCATCACTTGAATGCGATCGATTCCCTGCACGATCAAGTGCAAAGTGTCTTCGACGCGTTCCATGCGCTTGATCTGAACCAGCGTTCCCACTTCATAGAGATCCTCGGGTTTGGCGTCTCCATCCGAAACCCGTTCCGGCCGCACACTGATGCAGGCGAGCAGTTTCTCTTCTCCGCCCAGCGCGGCTTCGACTGCGGCCATCGATCCGGGGCGGCCCACTGACAGCGGCACCATAGTCTCGGGAAACAGCGTTGTGTTCTGCAACGGCAAGACCGGAATTACGAAAGGCACGTCCGGTTTCTTAACAGATGCGTTCGCTTCGGGTTTGTTGGAGTTTGTTTCTGCCATGACAATAAATGTGCGACTGATCGTTTTATCTTCGGGCGGCTTTCGCTTGTTCTTCGCGCAGCCGCACAATCAAGAGGCCGTCACGATAATCACGTTCGATTGAGGCATGTTCGATCGAGCGAGGGAACTTAATCATTTTTTCAAATCGGCTATAAGTAATCTCAAGCTGGTAGTGCGACACGCCTTCGCCGCACGTTCCATCGCGGCGCGACCCGCTGATGCGCAAGACGTCCGTTTCGAGAGTGATTTCTATATCGGCAGGTTTGATGCCGGCGAGATCGACTTTGACGATCCAACCATCTTTGCTGCGATACACGTCTGCCGCAGGACACCATAAGCGGCCGGAGGGCCGGCTCTGGCGATCATCACGAATCATGCGGAAATAACGTTCAAGCGATTCGCCGGACATGACAGTAGCTCCGTTTCCAAATCATCCAAGGGGTTTCAGGGGAATTGTCTAACAGGAAGTATAGATGTTTCGGGCGAGGATGTCAGTTCACCTCACAACCCGGTAGTGGTACACAGGTTGACTCCCTCTCCCTTTGG
>DNNE01000033.1:0-9519 GCA_003487805.1 Blastocatellia bacterium
CAGCGCTTCATAGATGACTTCATGTTTTAAGGTGAGTTTTGATCCGCTCGCTACCCCGATGTGTGTGGGTTCTGTAGCGGGTGGTTTCGGTCGAAGCCAGTCACGACTTACTCTGTTCGACCGGCGCGTCCTTCGTGTAAGCGGTTCTGACAACCGGCGATGATGCCAGCGCCATTCCCCTAGTGATCTTTTCGCATATCATTCATTCGAAACCCTATTTGCTTAAGCCAGGCATCTCTTGGCAAGTTTCCAAAATAACGAGACCCTCTAATCTAAATCAACTATTTGCAATGACCGGAAAAATTTACCGTTACATTAACGGTCGCTTCCGATAGTTCAATGCCCACGGCGTTCTCACGGAAATTCACTTTGAACCGAAAGTGGTTAATATTTCCCACTTCATCATAATCAAGCACAAACGTGCGCTCGTCCTGCCAGAACCCTTTAACTGCTACTGGCAGTCCAAATCTGCCGTTCGGAGTAATTAGGGGAATTCCATTTAGCCCGATTGCATGAACCTCTTTGCGGCCATCAACAAAACCGATACGGACGGACGCCGCGTCTTTCGATCTGAAAACGAATGACATCTCTTTCAGACCAATCGGGTTTTGGTCCAGGACAAAGGTCTGTCCCGAAACCGCTGACGCCGTTTTTGGCATCGCGTCTGCCGGTTTGCCGGAGGGCGCTCGAGCCATCTCTTTGATTGCAACTGCCAATCGGGCAGCTCCAGACGGGTTTGCGGGCAACGCTCGATCCGACTTGATTGCGGGAATCAACAGCGCTCCCACATCACCCGGCTCAAAACCTCCACCAGTCATCACCGCTACCAGATTCAACTCTGGCAAAACCGTTATGCGTTGTCCGCCGCGGCCTACGGCTTCATAGAGGTTGTCTTTCGGCCGCACCCACCAACCGTATCCGTAGTCGCTGTTTGATGAGGTATGAGCGTGCACGCGAGTCGAGTTCGCGATCCAATCACTCGAAACGATCTGCTTACCATCCCACGTGCCATGGTTTAGCCACAGGTAACCTAACTTCGCCATGTCGCGTGGATGCAGATGCAAGTCTCCCCAACCATGATTGTTGCCATTTGGATCCGCTGGCCAGACGGCGTCATGAATGCCCAATGGCTCGAAGAGCGAAGATCGAGCGAAGGCCAGCGAGCTCATTTTTGTGGTTTCTGAAATGACTCCGGAGAGCAGGTGCATGCCACCGCTGCAGTAGACAAAGTTTTGTCCAGGCTCGGCAGTCATGGGCAGATCAAGCATGAATTGTAGCCAATCTCTTGAGTTCATCATCTGGCGGAGAGTCAGTTCGTTCTCTTCGGGATGACAGTCGAGTCCTGAGGTCATCGTGAGCAAGCTCTCCAGCGTCAGCTTCGCTTTCCGCTCGTCGCCGTTTGCAATCGTTCGCCGAGGAAAAAAGTCAGCGACGGACTCGTTCACTGATCTGACTTTGCCTTGATCGATGGCGATGCCGACGAGCGTTGACGTCACGCTCTTTGTCACTGACGCCAGGTCGTGCAGGTTGTCCTTGTCGAACGGAAAAAAATAAGCGTCAAGAATGACATAACCATTACGCACCAGGACCAGGCTGTGAATCCTGATGTCATGTTGCTTGATCGCTGTCAGAGCATCCGCGAGTTGGGAAGAATCGACACCCTGCTGTTCAGGCGTTGATGTTCGCCATTCTTTCGTCGGCCAGTAATCAGGCGATTGTGCCGCCGGCTGACGCGATGTCGGCCTGCTTCCCTCGATCGACTTTGCGGTTACGCATGTTGGCGTGCCGTGACTTCCCAGAAACAACACTGCCATTACAAACAGGCTGATTGCTCGCTTCATTTGCCTCCTGAGGTTGACGCGTTTCGATGCGCTGCGAAGCGCCGGCGATAACTTGTTGGATTTACTCCAAACTGCCGCTCGAAGGCCCGGCGAAAGGCCTTGGCGCTGTTGAACCCGATGGATGCGGCGACTCCGTCTATGGTGCTGGTGCGCGTTGCCAGCCGGCGCCGAGCCTCATCAAGGCGAAGCTTTTCGACGAATACGGCGGGCGTGGCGCCAAAGACTTCCTTGAATCGGCGGCTGAAGTGTCGCGGACAAAGTCCCGCTCGTTCGGCCAGCGCCTCAACCGACAAATTGCGTCGCAAGTGGGACGGTAACCAGGCCGCGAGATCAGCGAACTTGTCGCTTGCTTGAAACTGAAACTGAAGCGGCTCCGAGTATTGGTTCTGACCGCCAGGCCGCTTGAGATAAACGACCAGCTCGCGGGCCACCGACAGGGCCACGCCTGGCCCGCAATCTTCTTCAATCAGCGCGAGCGCAAGATCGATTCCCGCGGTAATGCCCGCCGAGGTATAAAATTTCTCGTCTCTAAGAAATAACGCATCGTGTTCGACTCGCAGGTTCGGAAAGCGTTTTGCCAGGTCGCGAGCAAAGCGCCAGTGGGTTGTGACTTTTCGTCCATCGAGCAAACCCGTAGGGGCCAAAGCGTAAACGCCCGTACAAACTGAAGCGATTCGTCTTATCCGGTTAGCCTGTGGTGTCAGCCACTCAGAAATGATGGTGCTCGTTTCGCCGTTGCGCAGCGCACGACCGCCCGGAATGATTAGTGTGTCCAGAGCTGGACAGTTTTTTAGAGTATTGTGCGGTTGAAAGACGATCCCCGTCTCGGATGTAAATGGACGGTCCGTCAAGCCGATTACCAGCGTCTCGTAACGGGGTTCCGGACATTGGTCTTCGTCCGCCGCCGCAGTCATGAAAGCCTCAAGCGGCCCCACGAGGTCGAGTGCTTGCACGCCGTCGTAACCCAGAAACCCGACGCGCTGCGGGGTTGATTTCATAGCGCGAATTGTACCGCGCAACCCCAGTAGCCGCTATGACATTAATAGGACGATATCGGACTTTTCACGATCGGTTGGCAATTTGCGGAAAGCATTTGCATTACTCAAAATAAGAGGGCTGGGCTAGCCGAGCACCAATCCGCAGACTCATCCAGTCGGATCGGTATGGACATGAACTTTACTGCGAGGAATCTCAGTTTCGATAGCTCGCAGTATCTTCACCGTCAGATCATGCGCTTCTTCGAATCGCTTGTTGCGATCGACTTCCAAATGAAAGTCGATGAACTTTTCTGACCCGGAACGGCGCGTGCGCAAGTCATGGAAACCATGTACGCCCTCGTTCCGGTACCGCGCAACTATCTCCGCTACCTTATCGTCGATTTCCAGCGGTAGCTTACGGTCCATCAGAACATTGATCGATTCGTGGGCCAGCCCGACAGCCGACTTAATAATATAGAGCGCAATCGCCAACGAAATCAGCGGATCGGCGACGCTGGAACCGGTAAGCGCCGTGAGCACAAGCGCGACGAGCACTCCGGCATTGATGTACATATCGGTGACGTAATGCAGCGCATCCGAAGCGAGGGCCGGCGACTCAGTCTCGCGTGCTGCGCGTCGCAGGATTCTCACCAGCCACGCGCTAGCCGCAATAGCGACGATCATGCTGACGATTCCGATCGCTTCGGAATGCGTCTCATGCCGCTCTTTAATCCGATGGACTGCTTCCCAGACTATGAAGATGCCTGAGGCGCCAATGACGATCGCCTGAAAAAGGCTGGTCAGAGATTCAGCTTTGCCATGTCCATAAGCATGATCTTCGTCGGCAGGGCGGGACGCGGCGCGCACAGCAATGAAGTTCAAGGTGGAAGCAAACAGGTCGAGCACTGAATCGAGTAGCGAAGCCCAGACGCTGAGCGAGCCTGTCAACCAACCCGACGTTCCTTTGAGCGCAATCAGGAAGAGGGCGACGATGATCGAGAGTCGCGCCGCGGAGTGTTTCATTTTGCGCTCGGCTGCGGTCGAATGAATGTTGGGTGAGGTGGCCATCGTGATGCCCAGCGAAGATTATCAAATAGAGAAACATCTGTCGCCCGAATCGCCTGCGCATCATGTGGGCAGTGTGCTGATTTGAATCCTCTGCGCCTCCTCTGCGTTCTCTGCGTCTCGGCGGTGAGTGTTTTCAAGCCAAATAATCACCGCAGAGGCGCCGAGGGCGCTGAGATTGCGCAGAGAAAAACTAGCTAAATTGTGGTACATAGTTTCTGTGCCAAATTCGTCAGCTCCACAGCGACCACCTCATCGCCGCCAAAACTCTTTTGTTATTGCCAACTCGCGCTCATTGATCAGGCCATCACTTGATTGGCTGTTGGTCTTCGTTCCCGTCGCGATCGTCATACGCTTTGTTCCAGGGCTGCACAGTCCCACCGCTCTTTTCATCGTCGCTTGTTTGGCGGTCATTCCATTGGCTGCCTGGATGGGACGATCGACGGAGCATTTAGCGAAGCACTTAGGCTCGGGCGTGGGCAGCTTGTTAAATGCCACTTTTGGTAATGCGGCAGAACTCATCATTGCTCTGTTTGCAATCGCGAAGGGTCTGGAGGGAGTTGTTAAAGCCTCGATCACCGGTTCAATTATCGGCAATCTGTTACTGGTCCTCGGTTTCTCGTTCTTTAGCGGCGGCATCAAATTCACAAAGCAGGAGTTCAATCGCACGGTGGCCAGTGCCTCAGCATCAGCGCTAACCCTGGCGGCCATCGGGCTTACGATCCCTACAATTTTTCACCAGGCGGCGGCCAACGTGCCGGTCCAGTCAGGCGGCTGGACGATCCTCAGGGAACAGCAACTTTCTCTCGCCATTGCCGTGGTGCTGTTTCTTACCTACATCGCGACCCTCATCTTCTCGCTGGTTACTCACAGATCGTTGTTTGCCGGAGAAGCGAACCAGAGCGATGTGGCTGAAGGAGAGTTACAGTCTCAGGAGCACGCTGCGACGTGGGGAATGAAGCGAGCAGCTATCGTACTCGCGGCGACTACGGCTTTGGTCGCGCTAATGTCGGAGTTTTTGGTCGGAGCGATTGAGCAAGCCCGCGCGCGTCTGGGGCTCACTGAGGTCTTTGTCGGTGTCATCGTGGTGGCGATCATCGGCAACGCCGCGGAACATTCATCGGCGGTTCTGATGGCGCGGCGAAACAAGATGGACCTGAGTATCGGCATCGCACTCGGCTCCAGCATGCAGATCGCTCTGTTCGTTGCGCCGGTGCTCATCTTTGCGTCCTATCTTTTTGGCCGGCCCATGCACCTTGAGTTCTCGATACCTGAAGTAGTTGCGGTCATTGCCTCAATCATTATCGTAGAGCAAGTCACCAATGACGGTGAAAGTAATTGGATTGAAGGAATCCAGCTGTTATCGGTTTACGCAATCCTGGCGATTCTCTTTTTCTTTTTGCCGGGCACTCATTAGTCCGGGACTTGAGGGAGTGATTTTATGCAAGAACCAACGGCACACGTTCCCGATCGCTGGGACCCGGAACCGCGTTGGCCGGCACTTATCGCGATTCTTGCGGTCGGTGGATTGTATTTGGGGTTGCCCGCGAATCTTACGGTTGGTCCACGCTGGCTATTTCCGGCAACCGTGATCGGGTTGCTTATTCCGACTGTCATTTCGCACCGCACCGGCAAACACAATCTAAATAAACTTTTTGGCTTCACGGTTACGGGCGTGGTGACCTTGGCGATGATTATTTCGGTAGCGCTATTAATTAAAGCATTGCCATCGCATAAAGAGTCGCCCACCGAACTACTGATTTCGGCAGCCTCTCTTTGGTTCACAAATATTCTGGTGTTTGCGTTGTGGTACTGGCGTCTGGATGCCGGAGGGCCACACCGCCGGGATTCACGAGCCGGCCATCCTGAGGGAGCATTTCTGTTTCCGCAAATGACGATGTCGCCGGAAGCGAAGGCTTCTGCCGATGCGGAGCTTTGGACTCCCAATTTTGTTGACTACCTGTTTCTGTCATTCAACACGAGCACGGCATTCTCACCGACCGACGTGCCGGTGCTCGCGCGTTGGGCCAAGGTGCTCATGGTGCTTCAGTCTCTGGTCTCTTTGACGGTGCTGGTGCTGCTGGCAGCGCGCGCGGTGAATATTCTTTAGAGGTGAGAGCCGGGTGCTTCACTTAGTTATAGGTTTGCCCAGAGGTCTTCGGCTATGCCGTCTGATGTGCGCAAGGCCTCTGGCTTTTCCGGCGGGCGCGCTATTTGGATTTCGGGCTACGCCCAATTTGTCGGGGCGGAGCCCCGAATTCATTATCAACCGAAACGGAAGCGCGGAGCGCTTCCGCACATCAGGCGGCATAGCCGCGCCGCGCGATTTACTTTTCGGCAAAAGCCTTAAGTATGGAAACGGAATATAGATCTTGAACGCGACTTCTTACTGCACCGGATCAGTTGTACTCGCGGATTGGCCTTTATTCACATGAATGCTGCTGTCGTTCGAATCAAGATAGAAATGGTTGGAACTGGGATCCTGCGGATCAGCGTTCAGCGTGTAAGACGAGGTCGAGGTTGGAGTCTTCGGAACTACTTTCAGCGTGAAGACATACCCGTCAGCAACGGGAGGATTCCCGGAAAACTTCGAAGTCAATAGCTGCTCCTTGGTCAACTGCTCGAATGTTCCAAAGCTTCGGCTATTGGTGTTGAAGTATTGAATCTCTACAGCGGCGATCGTGTGGAGGTTTTGCATCGTCGCAGCTTCATAGCCGGCCTTCGTCGCCGCTTTATAGCCAACGACCGCAGCGCCAATTAAGATTCCAATGATCGCGATCACGATCATCAACTCAATGAGCGTGAAGCCTGATTGTCTGCGGGGATTCTCAGTAGTTCTCTTCATAATTACTTCCTCTGTTTGGGTAAACGGCGAGAGCAAACATTGGTTCCGAAAAGAACGATGCCCACCTCACCTGAGGCTTTGGATTTTACTACAGGGAAGGGAGGCTCGTCATTCGGGGCAGTAGCCCGACCGTAAGGGAGGGCGTTTGTACGCGACGTTCACGGCCTCCCTTACGGTCGGGCTACTGCCCCGCTTCACGAGCACTCTTAACAACACAAGTTAGTACATATCGAAGGCGCTAATGCCGGCGTAGTCATGTGGGCCAAGTACATGTAGAATGACCACCAAGCCGCGATGAGGAACCTACGCACAGCCGATGCCGACGCTCTTGCCGTGACCGCGGCCGAGAAGATCGAGCTGCTGCAAGCTGCAATTGAGCGGGTGATTCGCGGAAAGCCGGACGCAGTTCGACTCGCGATCGTGACGCTGCTCGCCGGCGGTCACTTGCTCATCGAAGATGTGCCGGGAGTTGGAAAAACCACGCTGGCCCACTCTCTGTCGCGCGCCCTTGATTGCTCGTTCCAGCGTATTCAATTCACTTCGGACCTGTTGCCGTCGGATGTGATTGGGCTGTCGGTTTACAACCAGGTCGATGCGCTTTTCGAATGGAAACCCGGCCCCATCTTCGCCAACGTCATTCTCGCTGATGAGATCAATCGCACCACACCCAAGACCCAATCGGCTTTGCTGGAAGCGATGGCCGAAGGACATGTGACGGTCGAAGGTGTCACGCATGCGCTGCCAAATCCATTCATGGTCCTGGCGACGCAGAACCCAATTGAACATCACGGCACCTATCCTTTGCCGGAATCACAGCTCGATCGCTTCATGTTGCGCTTGCGGATTGGATATCCGGGAGTGGCGGATGAAAAACTGATTCTGCGCGACCGCGAGCACGCTGAGCCGCTCGACAACATGCAAGCGGTGATGAACGCGGCCGACGTGACGGAGTTACAACAAGCAGTCACCGAAGTTTCAGTCGACGATGCGATCGTTGATTATCTGATGCGCATCGTAGCGGCCACTCGATCGTCCGAGATGCTCGATCTCGGCGTTAGTCCACGCGGCACTCTATCTCTGTTCCGCGCCGCTCAGGCCCTCGCCCTCACTGAACAAAGAGCATTCTGCCTGCCCGACGACATCAAGCGGCTGGTGGTGCCGGTCTTTGCTCATCGCGTGGCTGTTAGCACTCGCTACTCCTCGGCCATGCGTCGCAGCGAAGAAGCTGAAGCCGTGCTCCGCGAGATCATGAAGACCATCAGCGTTCCGCTCTGAATTTCGACTTGCGAAGTTTGGACCGGCGAAGTGAAGCTACGTGAATCAGCAAGCCGATACCAAATCCGCAATTCGCAAGCCGCAATTCGCAATCACAAATCGTTGGTGGCGCCTCATACTCGGCACCTTGCTCGTCCTCACCGGTCTCGCCACGGCAATCCTGACTTTGATGGCCCGCAGGCTTGGCGTGCCCGAACTCACCGGCGCCGGAGCGATCGCTTCACTGGTCCTGGTCCTGCTGATCATGGTTTTGGTCGTGCCGCCGCTAACCCGTTCGGCGTTCGCGGAAATGGCTGCGACTGGATTCCCGATTGAGGTGACAGGCGGCGGGGTTATCTTCGTCGTCACCCTGGTAATCGTCGGCTTCGCGGCGTGGAACACGGCAAACAATTTATTGTTCATGGTCTTGTCGATCATGCTGTCGACGATATTCGTTTCATGGATTGCGGCGCGCGTGTCACTGCGCGATCTAAACGTCTCGGCCCGGTTTCCAGATCACATCTTTGCCGGCGAGCAGGCTGAAGTCCTCGTCACGCTGCGGAATTCAAAACGTTTGCTCCCGTCTTTTTCGATCCTGGTTGAAATGCGCGGCAGTTTCGATCGTCCCGGCGTGTCAACGAAGAAAGTTGCGCCACCCTCGAAGAAAACCGCGCTTGGATACTTCACATACGTGCCGCACCGCGCCGCCGCTGAGCAATCAATCGAGCAGCTATTTCCAAAGCGCGGCCACGTGCTGGTGAAAGGCTTTGAAACTTCGACGAGTTTTCCCTTCGGATTTCTTCGTCATCGTCGCCGTTTGGTCGCGCGTGACGTAGACATCGTTGTGTATCCCAAGCCCGAACCGATTACGGATCAGTTGAACCTCTTGCCGTTGCAGTCAGGTCAAACAACCTCTCTCAGGCGCGGCGCGGGTCAGGATCTGTTGTTGTTAAGAGACTATCAGGCGCGTGACGATCTCCGTCACATTGATTGGAAGGCTACCGCACGGGTGCGAAGACTCACTGTGCGCGAGTTCGCTGCCGAAGACGAGCGCCGCATTACGATTGTTCTGGATCTGACGTTGACTGACGACATTGATGAAGAAAACTTCCGGATCAGATTTGAGAATGGCGTTACCCAGGCAGCATCGCTGGCGAAACATTTTATCGAAGAGCGCGCGGAAGTTCGTTTGATACTCGGCGCGGACGTCGGTAGATTTGGTTCCGGTCTTGAACATCTCTATACGTGTCTGCGACGCCTGGCCCTCGTCAGCCCGGTCCGCGTTGGCATCAAACAGAATCTGCAGATAACCATCGATCGGGCTGCCGTTTCCGAACTTCGATCAGAGGCCAACTATCTGATTCTGTTAACCACCGCTGCGCGAGGATCCATCGCGCCGAATATTTGGCGGCGGGCCTTCGTCATTCATTTGTAGTCCATTTTGTAGTTCTTTTGTCTCGATGCCAGCCGACGGTCCACGAAATCACACCAAGCGCCACAAAACATCGCTCTTCTTCGCGCGGTTTCGTGTGACTTC
>DNNE01000033.1:9837-10482 GCA_003487805.1 Blastocatellia bacterium
GTGACTTCGTGGATCGTGCTTTTTGTCTTAACTTAAAGGATGGGGCGCTCTGATTGAAGCTAACCCCGACCCACTCTTCAAAATGGCCGCAAATTCCGCAACTTTGAAAACCACAGCTGCTGAATCTGCGTCCGGCAAAGGATTTAACTTCCTCGCGATCTGTTTCCTGTTTTCAGGCGCGACGGGCCTGATTTATGAAGTGGTGTGGGCGCGCATGCTCGGGCTGGTGTTTGGCGCGACGACTATGGCGATTAGCGCCGTGTTGACTGCCTTCATGGGCGGCTTGGCACTCGGCAGTGCGGTCGCCGCCAAACGTATCGCGCGAATCACCAAACCATTGCGCGCGTACGCGCTGATCGAAATCGGCATCGGCTTGTATGCGCTGATCGTGCCCACGCTGTTTGGCGCGGCCGATCATGCCTACGGCATAATCTGGCAGAGCTTCCATCCGGGATTTTACGGCTTTGCATTCTTAAGATTCGTACTCGCGACGATCGTTTTGATTGTGCCCACGGCGTTAATGGGCGCGACCCTGCCGGTAATAGTCCTGGCAGTAAGACAACTGGGAAACCTTAAATCATCAGCGGTTACCCGCCTCTACAGCTTGAATTTGACCGGAGCGATCGGAGGAACAATTGCGGCGGG
>DNNE01000033.1:10799-10991 GCA_003487805.1 Blastocatellia bacterium
TTTCTGTTGCTGCCATACCTGGGAGTCCGGGCAACTACGCGTGTCGCTGCGCTCGCAAACCTTTTGATTGGAATTTCCGTGCTCGTCTTTGATTCGCGCCGGACTCGACAGGTCATTCAGGCCGAGCAAGAAGATGCGCCGGAGTTGTTCGAAGGAGCGTTAGGCGATCAAGTCGGAGCATCACGGTTCTGC
>DNNE01000033.1:11284-14092 GCA_003487805.1 Blastocatellia bacterium
AAAGTCGGAGCATCACGGTTCTGGCTTGCCTGCGCTTTTGCGTCAGGCCTCGTAACGATCGCAATGCAGCTGTTCTGGTCGCGGGTGCTGTCGATGATTATCGGTTCCAGCACCTATGCTTTCACAGTAGTTCTGGCCCTGTTTTTGATCGGTCTCTCACTGGGCTCGTGGATAGTGAGCGCGCGAGCCGGATCAAATTTCATCAAGCTCCGCAGATCGATCATGTTTGTGCAATTGGCCACCGCGCTCTCAATTCTGGTGAGCCTGCGAATTACCAATTCAGTTCCGTCATGGCTGATTCAAGTCGCGTTTCGTTTCGGAATAAATTCATGGCCCGGCTTGCTGGCGCTACAGATTGTCGCCGCCGCCACTCTGATTCTGTTGCCGGCCATTCTAATGGGCATAACGATGCCGATCGTCCTGGTGTCGGCGGGGAACGCCACAAAAAAGAATGCCGCCAAAGGAAGTGCAAATTCTGTCGGTCTCAGTTACGCAATCAATACGATTGGCGCGATCCTCGGCGCGCTGGCCGGTGCTTTCATTTTGATTCCCATAGCCGGCACGCGTTTGACGGCGTTTTGGATAGCATCAATTTGTATTGCGATTGCCGGGGCCGCGTACCAGCCGGGACCGGCCATGCGCGATCGGGCGCTGGCGCGCAGTCTCTCGATTGGAATCACGGCGTTGCTAATCATTCTGGCATTCGCCGTGTGGCCGCGTTTGAATGTGAATGCGCTTTCGATTGGTGCGTACGATAGCTTTGTTCGCGTGCTGGCGCGATCGCGTGGTGACGTTCCTGAAAACGGCGAAAGTGATCGACCGGAAGATCATCAATTGTTGATGTTCCAGGAAGGCCGGACGGCGACGGTTTCGGTCCGTCGCGACTGGGGTATTACCTCAGTCGCGATCAATGGGCGAACAAACGCCTCAGATCGCGACGACATGCCCACGCAAGTCTTGCTGGGTCAGTTGGGGGTGATCGTTGCTCCGCGACTCGATAACGGTTTGATAGTCGGATTTGCTACCGGAGTTACGGCGGGCTCGGTTCTGCAATCATCTATCGGAGAGGTTGACTGCGTTGAGATCGAGCCTGCCGCGATTGCGTCATCGCGTTACTTCGAGCATGTCAACAATCATCCGTTGAGCGATCCGCGGTTGCACTTGATTGTTGACGACGCGCGGACTTATCTGCGAGTCAATCCAAATCTCTATGACGTGATAATAAGCGAGCCCAGCCATCCATGGGTGCCGGGCGTCGCGAATCTTTTTACCCGCGAATTCTTCACTCTGGGCCGTGAGCGTCTGCGCAGCGACGGAGTTTTTGTGCAATGGCTGCAAATGTATCAGCTGTCGAATGAGAGCCTGCGATCGGTGCTGGCAACTTTCAGTGAAGTCTTTCCGCACACGGCAGTGTTCCGGATTCAAGGCGCGGCGAAAGGGAAGGATTTGATTCTGCTTGGCAGCCGAGAACCGATAAATCTCAATCACATGAGCGAGCCGCGGGTGGTGGCAGATCTAAAAAGGATTGGCATTGATCCGCCGGCAGACCTTATGAAATGGTTCGTATGTGATGAGAGTCGCCTTCGTCCCGCGGTCGGCGGCGCCGTAATCAATACTGACGACAATATGCACGTCGAGTCCGTGGCTCCGCGTGAAGCGTTTCGGCCCAGCATCGAAGAGAATGGTGCGTGGATTGAAAGCTTGAAATCACCGTAGAAACTGGTCGCTAGCCGAGAAGCTGGCCAACCGCGACAGATCTTCCATTAAGAAAATCACGCGCACTCATGCGGCGCGAATCCTGAAGCTGAACTTCGAGCAGGCGCAACGCGGTGCCATCGCCGCAAGCTACGACTAATCGATCCCTGCCGGCTTCGATAATCTGGCCCGGAGGAAACCGAAGTTGCTCGATCCATTCAGGCGTAGCTTTCCAAACTATCAAACGTTGTGATCTGAAGGTGGTGTGGGCGCTCGGCCATGGTTGAAATCCCCGCACGCGACCCGCGATCGCGTAAGCATCCATCGACCAGTCAATCAAACCGTCTTCACGTTTCAAGATTGGCGCGAAGGTGGCTTCTTTATCGAGCTGAGGTTTGGGTTCAATGTCAGTTAAGTTTCGCAGCGTTTCGCGAATCAGGTCGGCGCCGATTTCAGCCAGCCGCAACATCAACTCTGGAGCGGTTTCGTCTTCCTGGATGTCCGTCGATTCGTGCAGCAGGATGGGCCCGGCATCCAACTCTTCGACGATCTGCATCGTGGTCACACCGGTTTCAGTTTCGCCATTCACAATCGCCCAGTTCACCGGCGCGGCGCCGCGATACTTCGGTAGTAGCGAGAAGTGAACATTGATGCAGCCGTGCTTCGGGGCACTGAGAAACTCCGGCGGCAGAATCTTTCCGTAAGCAACAACCACCGCCACTTCTGCATTGTGCGAAGCGAAAAGCTCTTTGGCGTCTGATGTTTTGATTTTCTGCAGCTGGTGAACTGTGAGGTTGTGTTGAAGAGCAAACTCCTTGATTGGCGACGCATGCAGCTTCTTGCCGCGCCCGGCCGGTTTGTCTGGTTGCGTCCACACTGCGGCGATCTCATGACCATCATCAACCAGCCGTCGCAGAGACGGCACGGCGGATTCGGGTGTGCCCATGAAGACGATGCGCATTCGTTTCTTATGCGGCTTTGCCGCCTGATGTGCGGTAAGGCTCAGCCTTTGCCGGCACGGACATTAGAAAAACAAAAGGAGGCTACGCCTCCTGAATCGAGGCGGAGCCTCATATCAATATCCTAGGCTGATCGGAAAGGCAAAGCCTTTCC
>DNNE01000033.1:14396-16059 GCA_003487805.1 Blastocatellia bacterium
AGGCAAAGCCTTTCCGCACATCAAGCGGCCAAGCCGCGATCAGATCGCCGTTCCCGCTTCCGCTCTCTTCCGCGTGGCGCCAACCTTTTCAGACGAAACTTTTGCCTGCATGAACAGCAGCAGGTAATCGCGGCCGCCAGCCTTTGAATCTGTGCCTGACATATTAAATCCGCCGAATGGATGGACCCCTACCAGCGCACCCGTACACTTGCGATTCAAATAAAGATTGCCCACGTGAAACTCATTGCGCGCACGATCTAACTTTGCTTCATCGCTCGAGTAGACCGCGCCGGTCAAGCCGAACTGTGTGTCGTTCGCGATTCGCAGAGCGTCGTCGTAATCGTTCGCTTTGATTACTGCCAGCACCGGTCCGAATATTTCTTCCTGCTCGATCGTCGAACCGGCCTTCACATCAGCGATGACCGTTGGCTCGATGAAGAATCCCCGCTCTCCATCTGATCCACCACCGGCGACGACGCGGCCGCCTTCGGCCTTTCCTTTTTCGATGTAGCCGTTGATTGTCTTGAACGCGTTTTCGTTAACGACTGCGCTCATCGTATTGCCGTTGTCCATCGGATCGCCCAGTTTGATCTTCGTCGTCCGCTCTGCAATCTTTTCAATCATCGAATCGTAAACGCGAGCATCGATGATCGCGCGCGAACAGGCAGAACACTTTTGTCCCTGGAATCCGAACGCGGATTGCACGACACCCGTTGCTGCTTCGTCAAGATCCGCATCGTCGGCAACGATGATTGCGTCTTTGCCGCCCATCTCTGCGACCACCCGTTTGATCCAAAGCTGGCCCGGTTGAGTCTTCGCAGCGCGCTCGTTGATACGCAAGCCGACCTCTTTCGATCCCGTGAAGGCAATGAAGCGCGTCCTGGGATGATCGACGACGACATCGCCGACTTCTGCGCCAGAGCCCGTCATGAAGTTGACGACGCCCGCCGGTAAACCCGCCTCTTCCAGCAACTCGAAGAATTTGTAAGCAATCGCGGGCGCGTCCGACGACGGCTTGAGCACGACGGTGTTGCCGGTCACGATTGCCGCGGCGGTCATCCCTGCCATGATCGCGCAGGGAAAATTCCACGGCGGAATAACTGCGGCCACACCGAGCGGAATATAATCCATCTGATTCTGTTCGCCGGTAAGTTTCACCAGCGGTTGATCGCTCGCATAGCGCAGCATCTCGCGCGCATAGAATTCGAGGAAGTCAATCGCTTCGGCCGTGTCACCATCGGCCTCAGGCCACGTCTTCGCGACTTCGTAAATCATCCACGCCGAGAATTCATGTTTCCGTTCGCGCATCAAAGCGGCGACGCGAAACAGCAACTTCACGCGCTCCTCAGCCGGAACATGGCGCCACGTTTGAAAAGCTTCATAGGCACTTTCAACCGCTTGGTTCGCAAGTTCTTTAGTCGCTTTGTGAAAGTTTCCTACAACCTGCGTTCGATTAGCCGGATTGATGCTCTCGAGCGTGTTGCCGGTCTTGATGCGTTTGCCGCCGATGACGAGCGGATACTCGCGACCCAACTCGCTCTTAACTTTGTCCAGCGCCGCGCGCATCGCTGCGGCGTTTTCTTCCTTGGTGAAGTCGGTAAGTGGTTCGTTGCGAAATTCTGTTGGCATAGTTGATTCTCTGTGTTCCTCCGTGTCCTCTGTG
>DNNE01000033.1:16376-16504 GCA_003487805.1 Blastocatellia bacterium
TTAACCACAGAGGACACAGAGAATGATTAGGCCCCCCACTCGCCGGCCTTCTGTAGTTTTTTGATCTTGCGTTTGACGATCTCGCGTTTCAGCGGTGACATGCGATCGAGAAAGACGATGCCGTCGCA
>DNNE01000033.1:16813-17138 GCA_003487805.1 Blastocatellia bacterium
ATGCCGTCGCAGTGATCCGTTTCGTGCAACATGCATCGAGCCGTCAACTCTGTTCCATCAATCTCGAATTCTTTTCCGTTGATGTCATGCGCGCGCACGACTGCCCGCAAATTACGTTCGACACCAAAAAAGATTCCAGGGAAAGAAAGACAGCCTTCGTCGCCGTCCTGTTTGCCTTCCTGCGCGATGACTTCGGGGTTGATCATGACAATTCGTTGGGCCGGGTCTTTGCCGCCCGAACAATCCATCACGAAAAGGCGTTTGGGCACCCCCACTTGCACCGCCGCCAGCCCGACGCCCGGCGCGGCGTACATCGTCTCGAACA
>DNNE01000033.1:17447-17614 GCA_003487805.1 Blastocatellia bacterium
GCGGCGTACATCGTCTCGAACATATTGTTTACGAGTTTCTTAAGATCGGCGTCAAATTTGGTGACCGGATCGGCCGGACTGTCGAGCACCGGATTTGGCCAGGTAACTATTTGTAAACGTGACATTCTTAAATCTCAAATCTCGAATTTCAAATCTGAAATCTCAAA
>DNNE01000179.1 GCA_003487805.1 Blastocatellia bacterium
TCACACAGGTAGCTTCGGGTGGAAACCTGAGACCGGCGAAATTATCTGGTCAGACGAAACCTATCGGATCTTCGACTATGACCAAGCGGTCACGCCGACAATCGAATTAGTGGCGCAACGCGTTCATCCAGAGGACCGTGCGGACGTTCAGTCAGTCATTGAACGTGCGTCCCGAGGAGCCTCAGATTTCGAGCATGCGTATCGTTTGTTGCTGTCCGATGGCCGAGTCAAGCATGTCCACGCCCTGGCTCACGCAACACAGGATGCATTCGGCAACCGCGAGTTTATCGGGGCTGTCACCGACATCACCGAACGCAAGACCACAGAAGATAAGATCCGGCGCCTCGTCGAAGCCGGCATTCTCGGGATCTTCTTCGCGAACGTCGATGGGAGGATAGTCGAGGCCAACCAGGCGTTTCTACAAATGCTGCAATACGACCGGGAGGATCTCGTCTCGGGTCGATTGCGCTGGGCGGATCTGACGCCGGCCGAATGGCGCGAGCGCGACGAACGAGCGCTAAAGGAGTTCCTTCAAACTGGCGTTTTTCAATACGAGAAGGAGTACTTCCGGAAAGACGGCGGCCGCGTACCCGTGCTGGTTGGAGGCGCGCGCCTTCCAGATCCTAACGAGGGCGTCGTGTACGTCCTTGACTTGAGCGAACAAAAGCGCGCCGAGGAAAAGATCCGAGTCAGTGAAGAGTACTTAGCGGAAGCGCAGAGGATGAGCCATACCGGCAGTTGGGCGAACGCTGCGAACGGTGAGCCCAAATACTGGTCGGAGGAGTGCTATCGCGTGCTGGGTTTCGACCCCGCTCAACCACTACCGTCACTCGAAACAATTTTTCAGCGGATCCATCCGGACGATCGAACCGCGATGCGGGAGCAGCTCGAGAGAGGCATCCGCGACAAGGCGGATTTCGAAGTGGATATGCGTATCGTTCATCCCATCACGGGAATCAGGAACATCCGTTCCATATGCCATGCGGTCCTCGACCCGTGCGGCGACCTGCGTGAAATGGTGGGGACCGTGATCGATACCACCGAGCGCAAGCAGGCCGAGGAGGAACTGCGCGCCAGTGAGAGTAAGTATCGCCACTTGGTGGATACAACTCCCGCGTTGGTTCATACCGGTTTGCCCAATGGTGATCTCGATTTTTTCAACCGCGGCTGGCTGGAATATGTCGGTGTACCGCTTACCGATTTGCTGGGGTCGGGTTGGACCTCCGCGATCCATCCTGAAGACGTAGATGCAATCGTGAGCAAGTGGCGCGCTTCGATTGAATCCGGAGAACGTTTCGTGCATGAGTCGCGCGTGCGGCGGGCCGACGGCGAGTATCGCTGGTTTCTACACCGCAAAGAACCTCTGCGCAATGAACTCGGAGAGATCGTCAAATGGTACGGCTCGAGCATAGAAATCGAAGAGCGCCGAGTTGCGGAAGAAAAAATCCGCGAACAAGAAACAGAACTTCAACAGATTTTGGATCTAACGCCGCAACACATCGGTGTATTTGCGCCTGGTGGAGAGCCTCTCTATCTCAATCACGCAGGACTCGAGTATTTCGGCTCTACAGTGTGGCGAACCGAGGCGGGTCGGCATGAACCCAATCATTCATGGAAAGGGTCTCGACTTGATCTCGTTCATCCGGAGGATCGTGAACATTTTGTCAGTGAAAGAGAGAAGGGATTTCTCGAGGGTCTGCCTTTTGAGCATGAGGCTCGGTTACTGAGACATGACGGGCAGTTTCGCTGTTTTCTTATCCGCTTCGCTCCGCTCAAAGATGAACGGGGAGGCATAACCCGATGGATTGGCACAGGGAATGATATTGAAGATCGCAAACGGGCTGAAGAAGAACTACGAAACGAGAACCTTGCCCTGCGTGAAGAGATAGTCAAAGCATCGATGTTTGAGGAAATCGTCGGCAACTCGCCTGCTTTGCAACAGGTGCTCGTTCGCGTAGCAAAGGTGGCGCCAACTGACTCAACTGTACTAATCACCGGTGAGACAGGCACCGGCAAAGAGTTGATTGCGCGCGCCATTCACAAGGCGTCAAAGCGCTCCGACCGCGCATTCGTGAGCGTGAATTGCGCGGCCATTCCACCATCACTTATTCCTTCGGAATTGTTCGGTCATGAAAAAGGTGCTTTCACAGGCGCAACCGGGCGCCGGCTTGGCCGTTTCGAATTGGCCGAAGGTGGAACAATATTTCTTGATGAAGTTGGCGAGCTTCCTCCAGAGACCCAGGTCGCGCTCCTGCGCGTGCTTCAAGAACGCGAATTTGAGCGCGTTGGCGGAAACAGATCAATTAGAGCAAACGTCCGAGTGGTGGTTGCTACTAATCGTGACTTGCAGGCTTCTATAACCGCCGGAACATTCCGCGAGGATCTTTTCTACCGCCTCAATGTTTTTCCCATTGAGATTCCTCCGTTGCGGGAACGTGGCGAAGACATTCCGATGCTGGCCCAATACTTCATCGATCGCTATGCCAGAAAAGATGGAAAGAAAATCGGGAGGGCAAGCAAGGAAACGCTCGATTTGTTTCAACTGTATCCCTGGCCAGGTAACGTTCGCGAACTGCAGAACGTGATTGAGCGCTCGGTCATTGTCTCCGAAGGCGAAAGTTTCGCGGTCGATGAGAGTTGGCTATCGCGGCAAACGTTGCGCACATCGCCAACGAGCCAGCGTGAGCTTCGGCAAAGGGTTGCCGCTGAAGAGAAACAAGCGATTGAGACAGCTCTCACGGAGTCTGGCGGACGAGTTTTCGGTCCTGCTGGCGCGGCTGCGAAGCTTGGCATTGCGCGATCTACGCTGGAGTCGAAAATCAAAACTCTCAGGATCGACAAGAATCGTTTCAAAGTCTCCAATCCGTCCTAACAAAAATTCAGTCTGACCGCTGTGATTGAACGGAGTACAAAATCCCGAAAATGACCACAGGGCGAACGGATCTGAGTATCGATGAATACTTGAGTGAACGTCTCATGCCGGTGGAAGGGGCGATTCCACATCTCTCCGGCATCGAAATGTACGGGAAGGCTGTTCCTGCCGGAAGGGTCGGCGGGGACCTATTTGAATACATAAACTTCCAGCAGCGTTATGACGTCGAGGCACGCATTCGGCAGGCGTTAAAGTCATCGAAGGAATTTCTTAATCCGCTCCCGCCAGGCGCACCGCCGCATAATTCAGTAGACGATCATGTGGAATGGTTAAGATCCAGGCCGGATCATAAGTCCGAAATGGAAGCCGAATACAGAGATGCACGAAGCTCGGAACAAGTCCGCGTAGCCGAAGCCCTCCACGAGCTCTTTAGTACGGCAGGAGTTCTCCTGGTGGACGCCCAGGGACACGGAATTATTGCAGCGAAAATTGCCTCGACTGTACACGATACGTTTCATGCTTTGATGCTCTCCGAGCTTGACCAGCACGGGAGGACTACGCCGGAGTTGTTTGAAAACCTCAATCTGCGTTTGGCGCATTCGGTCACAGCTCGTAATGCACTGGGGATAAGTCAGAGAGAAAATGCGCGCGAGATTGCGACTATGCTTTATGGCGAAGTCCATCCCTACGGCTATTTCCGATTTGTAAATTTTGGACACCCGCCGCCGCTCGTGTTCTCTGCTGAATATCGTAAGTTCGTCGAGTTGGACAAAGATAGAATGGTCCAATTCCTGCCGTTGGGCCTACAGATCCCTGCTGATCATCCGGATCGTAAGCGTTATTTCTCAATGCAATTTCGGCCTAGGCCGGCTAACTCGTCCGATGTTGCCGAAATTACGCTAATGAGCCCGGGCGACATTCTTTTCCTTTATACCGACGGCGTGTATGACGGGAGCGATGATGAAGAACGCCAACACCTCGAAACTGTCTTGCGGGAGAACTATTCGAAGTCAGCAAGAGACATCTGCAATGCCCTGATGGAACACGCCACAAAAGACGACGACCATTTGCGGCAGATTGGAGAGGAGGACCACATTGACGACAAAACAGTCTTCATCATTAAGCGAGGCTGAAGGACAACAATCTCTGTTGAGGAATGATCCAGCGACTGACGGACAACCTCGGTCCTCGTTTCCGAAAGCGAAGCTTTCGCGGTCGAAGAAAGTTGGCTCTCACGGCAACCATTGCGCACACACCAAGGAGCCAGAGTGAGCTTCGGCAAAGGGTTGCCGCTGAAGAGAAACAAGCGATTGAGACAGCTCTCACGGAGTCTGGCGGACGAGTTTTCGGTCCTGCTGGCGCGGCTGCCAGGCTGGGCATTGCACGATCTACGCTGGAGTCGAAAATCAAGACTCTGAAGATCGACAAGAACCGCTTCAAGGTCTCAAATCCTTCCTAACAAAACATCAGTTCTCTAACCGTTTTTGGGGATTCGTAGTAGACTCCCGGGGTTATTTCATTTTGCAAATCCGACACGTTGGCGGGACGCTTGACGCCAACAGGCTCGGAGGCGTCGAGTCATTTCGGTCTCGAGAAATTATGAGCGCCGGCAACCGCATTCGGATCTTATCTGTGGACGATCACCCGATGCTGCGCGAAGGAGTCGCCGCGGTCCTTGGCACCGAATCGGACATGGTTCTTGTCGCCGAGGCGAGCAATGGACGTGAGGCAATAGAGCTATACCGCGCGCATCGCCCGGACGTAACGCTTATGGATCTGCAGATGCCCGTTATGAATGGAACGGAGGCAATTCTGGCGATCCGTAAGGAGTTTCCTGACGCCCGGATCATTGTGTTGACGACCTACGCCGGCGATGTCCAGGCAGTCCGGGCCGTCAACGCCGGCGCTTCCGGGTACATACTTAAGAACATGGTGCGAAAAGAGCTGGTTGAGACAATTCGGACTGTCCATGCCGGCAAAAAGCGAATCACTCCGGAAATCGCAGTGGAGATGGCTGAGCACCACTCGGACGATGCGCTCACCGCACGCGAA
>DNNE01000026.1 GCA_003487805.1 Blastocatellia bacterium
GCTACCGCAGGCGGTTCTGACCTTATGTCCGACGACAAACAACGAGCGCGCGAACAGTGGGGCCAAGATCCCGCGGGTGCTGTCTACGGCCGCGAACAAGAGTTTGGGACGCGCGAGTTTTTTGACGAGGTCGAACGGCATCGTTATCAGGAATATGCGCCATGGATGCCCGAGGTAATGGGCTTCAATGATTTCGCCGGCCAACGATTGCTCGAGGTTGGCTGCGGCATGGGCACAGATCTCTTGCAGTTTGCTCGTGGCGGCGCGAAAGTTACCGGCGTCGATCTCACGCCGCGTTCGATCGATATTTCACGACATCATCTTTCACTCTACGGGCAGAGCGGCGAGTTCGCTATCGCTGACTGCGAACGTTTGCCGTTCGCTGACGAAAGTTTTGACGTCGCATATTCGAACGGCGTGTTGNNCGCTACCGCGAGCGGTTCTGTAACCTTGGCTTGATATGAGCACTCAAACAGAAAACATGAACCTCGACGAAGAAAAACAGCGTGCCCGCGAGCAGTGGGGCGAAGACCCCTGCGGCGCTGTCTATGGCCGCGAGCACGAATTCGGCACCCGCGAGTTCTTTGACGAGGTTGAGCGTCATCGTTACACCGAGTATGCGCCCTGGATGCCGGAGGTCATGGGCTTCAACGGGTTTGCCGGCGCGCGTTTGCTCGAGGTCGGCTGCGGCATGGGCACGGACCTTTTGCAGTTCGCGCGCGGAGGCGCGAAGGTTACCGGAGTTGATTTGACGCCGCGATCAATTCAAATTTCGCGCCAGCATCTGGACGTTTACGGTGCGAGCGGGGACTTTGCGATTAGCGACGGAGAAAACCTGCCTTTCGCAGACGAGAGTTTCGACGTCGTTTATTCGAACGGCGTGTTGCATCACACGCCGGGCACGGCCGGCGCGGTGCGGGAGATTCATCGGGTCCTGCGACCCGGAGGACAGGCGCGCGTCATGCTTTATCATCGCGGCTCTTTCGCCTATTGGAGTCAGGTGATTGTTCGCTATGGAATTCTGCGCGGAGAACTTCTGCGAGGCAATACTCCGGCAGGCATCATGAGCAAGTACGTCGAATTCAACGAGGGCGGTGGACGGCCGTTGGTGAAGGCTTATAGTCGCCGGGAGGCCCGTCAGCTTTTCTCAATGTTTCGCGACGTCACAATTCACGTACAGCAACTCACCCGCGAAGAGTTCTATTTTCTCAGTCGATTGATTCCCGAGAGCATCTTTCAGACACTGCGCACGACTATCGGTTGGAATGTTATTATCTCGGCACAGAGATGAAGCTACTTTCTGTCGTCATCCCCTGCTTCAACGAAGAGCTTGTGTTGCCGGCCGCGCATGAGCGTCTGTCGCGGGCCGTCTCAGCCATCGACGGCTTCGATCATGAACTGATCTTCATCGATGACGGCAGTCGGGACGACACCTTCAGATTATTAACAGAGATCCAATCGCATGATTCGCATGTGCGCGTGCTGCGCTTGTCGCGCAACTTTGGTCATCAGATCGCCGTCACCGCCGGATTGGAAGCGGCGGCAGGCGATGTAATCGTAGTCATCGATGCCGACCTCCAGGATCCGCCCGAGGTCATTGCTGAAATGATTGATCTGTGGCGCCAGGGCAATCACGTTGTCTACGGCATTCGCACGACGCGTGCCGGCGAGAGCCGCTTCAAGCTGATGACGGCGAAAGCTTTTTACCGCATCATCAATCGCTTTTCGGACACGCCCATGCCGGTTGATACGGGCGACTTTCGCCTGATGGATCGAAAAGTTGTTGATGTCCTGCTGGCAATGCCTGAACGTGGCCGCTTTCTGCGTGGCATGGTGAGCTGGATCGGTTTCCGGCAGGCGCCCCTGGCTTACGAACGTCAACCGCGCGGCGCCGGCCGGACGAAATACTCGCTTTTCAGGATGATTCAGTTCGCCCTGGATGGAATCCTCTCGTTCTCGGTGTTGCCACTGAGACTGGCGGCATTAACCGGTCTGGTAGCTATTGGCTTCGCGCTGGCCGGCATTGTCATGGCGGTAGTCGTGCGCTTGCTCGGATTATATGATTTGCGACTCGGGCGCGGCTGGGCTTCACTGTTTGTGGCCGTTCTGTTTATGGGCGGTGTTCAGTTGCTGTCGCTCGGTGTCATGGGAGAATACCTGGGCCGCATCTACACTGAAGTGAAACGACGGCCGCTGTATGCGGTGCAGGAACGCCTGGGCTTTGAAGTTCCGCGTGCTGATCAGCTTGACTCGCGAACCGCCAATGAGCGCGTGAAGGTTTTGTTTTAGGGTAACTCTAAAGTTCCTGCACCATATTGCCTTGACCAATCTTCGTCCCGGAGGGACGAAATGTATATAGAAACAGCGTTCCGACCAACATCACCGCTCCAGAGGAGCGGAATGTGTGCCCCTTGAAAATCCATTTCGCTCCTCTGGAGCGGAAGCATTCTCTGTAGCGGTCTGAGCTATAAACATTTGGCCACTCTGTGGCCAGGATTTATTGATCGAACTTTTAGAAACAGCACACTAGAATGCGATCCCGTCTTCCTCTCTCACCAATCGTGCGAAAGCGAGTGATCTTCTTCCTGATCGTGTTCTTGCTTGCCGGCGGCGTTCGTCTCCTGACTTTTAATTTTGTGCGCGCTCATTTGAACGATCCCGCGTGGTTTCAATCCGGCTCGTATCGCGTCTTCGACAAACGCGCTAGCGACATTCTCGATGGCACAGGGCGGCTGTTTTGGATCGATGATCCGACACGCACAGACCTGGTCCAATATCCACCAGCTTATCCCTGGCTGGTGGCGGCGATCTATCGCCTGACCGGGCAGAGATCAGCCAACGCAGTGCAAAGCGTGCAAGCGGTCCTCGATTTGATGCTCTCGATGATTTTAGTGGCCGGCCTGGCAGTCACAGCTTACGGCTGGCCCACCGGCATGGCGGCGAGTGTTTTCGTGGCTCTGTCGCCGTTACTGGCAATGGTGGGCGTCGCGCCTTCGGCTGATGCTCCGACTACGTGGTTTGTAATCGGCGGATTGTGGTTGCTGGTAGTTGCAGCCAAACGAAGCAGCATTTGGCTCGCCTTCAGCGCCGGAATTGTTGTCGGCGCCGCCTGTTGGTTACGGGTGAATCCGCTCTACCTGTGTCTGTTCTGGGCGCTGCCGCTGTTGATCTTTGGCCGTGGAAGTCGCCGCACGCGAATCATAATGGCGACTGCAACCGTAATCGGTACGGCGTTAATGGTTTCGCCAATCGTGATTCGCAACTATCTGGTGTTTCCTGACTTCACCCCGACCGGCGGAACAATTGGCGCTAATCTTTGGGAAGGGTTAGGCGAAGCTGAATTGGGAAGGAGCCAGGGGTTTGCTGTCGGTGACGACATAATGGTTGAGCACGAGCGTGTAAGAATGGGTGTTGCCCCGGGTGTTCCTTTCGAAGCGATGTGGCCGGATGGAATCAAGCGCGAGCGTGAGCGCACCCGTGAAGCGTTAGCGTTCATTAAGCAACATCCGGTGTGGTATGCGGGCGTCATGCTGCATCGCATGTGGGGGATGCTGAAGATCGCCGGTGAGCCGCTGCCTTACTACGGAACATCCGGAATAAATGTGACCAGCCGGAAATGTTTATCGCCGGCGCGCCAGGGAGGTGCGCTCGGCCTGGTTGTCAACGCCCTGGGAATGTTGCAGAGCGTCACGCGCTATGCGCTGCTGCCGTTGGCGGCAATTGGATGTTGGTTTGCAGCGCGGCAGAATTGGATGATTACCAGTTTGTTTTTCGCCACGATTTTTTATTACCTGGTTCCGGGCACGTTGGCGCATACCGAAATTCGTTATGTGCTCACGCTTCATTGGCTGCTGCCAATCTTTGCGGGGCTGGCGTTGATAAGTCTCGGACAATTCATTCGTGATCGACGTTCGCCTCACCTGAAGCGGGTTGGTGACCCAGCCTAGCGCCTGATAAATTTCTCGTTGGTGCGTAAGTGTCAGAACCGCGAGCGGTAGCGACCGGATCAATAGACACTAGGCGAATCACTTGATCCCGTCGCTACCGCTCCGGGTTCTGACACGATTGCTATTTGAGGTGAAACCCACAGATTAATGAAAGAGCGATTGCTTAAATATCTGGCGTGTCCGGCTTGTCAAAGCGAAGTTGCCTTGCGCGATGGAGCTGAACTCGACGGTGCGGAAATTATGGCCGGTCAACTGGATTGCACCGGCTGCCGGCGCGAATATCCGATCGCCGGCGGTATTCCCCGCTTCGCCAATCTCGCTGAGGTGGAAGAAGAAAAGGCCGCGACGGCCGCAGTCTTTGGTTGGGAGTGGAAGCAGTTCACTCAACATGATGAAAAGTATGGCGAGCAATTGTTAGGCTGGCTGAGTCCGGTGAAGCCGGAATTTTTTAGGAACAAAGTTGTGCTGGATGGTGGTTGCGGAAAAGGCCGGCATCTGACGCTCGCCGCTGCGTGGGGCGCAACGGACGTGATCGGTGTTGACCTGAGTGAGGCGGTTGATACTGCCTTCGCGGCAACTCGCGCATCGGAAAACATTCACGTGGTGCAGGGAGACATTTGCCGTTTACCGGTCCGGCCTGTCTTTGATTATGCTTTCAGTTTGGGAGTGCTCGATCATCTCGGCAGCCCAATTGAGGGTTTCAAATCCCTGGCGTCAAAGGTCAAACCGGGCGGCCACGTTTCAGCCTGGGTGTACGGCGCAGAAAACAACAGGTGGATTACCGGCTTTATCAATCCGCTGCGAGTGAATTTCACTTCACGTCTGAATCCGCGAGCTCTTTTCCATCTTTGCAAGTTACCAACCGCAGTTCTTTTTCTGGCCACCAAATTAATCTACGGGCCGCTTAGCAGGATGGGCGACGGCAGCTCTGCGCGCCGGCTGTTCTATGGCGATTACCTCTCGTTTCTCTCGCGGTTTGGCTGGCGCGAGCAACATTCAATCGTGTTTGATCACCTGGTGGCGCCGACGGCTCATTACCTTACTCGCGAACAATTCGAGACGTGGTGGACCGGAATCCAGGCGCAGAACGTGACGATCGGTTGGCACAACAAAAACAGTTGGCGCGGCTTTGGGCAGGTTAGGGCGGGTAGCTGATGTTAACGACGAACGACTTACCGGACGTGCTGCCGCGCGAGATGATGAAGCACACCTATCCGATTCTTTACGAATTGGAAGAATCGCACTGGTGGCATATTGGCCGTCGTCGAATCATCGGCAGCTTCGTTAAGGAAATCTGCTCAAAGATAACTGATCACTATCCTCAGATCCTCGACGTTGGCTGCGGAACGGGCGCAAATCTCAAGATGCTGGCGCAATTTGGAGACGCCCAGGGAGTTGATGTCTCATCGGACGCAGTGGCCTTTTGTCGCGAACGCGGCCTGGGAAATGTGAAGCTGGGCGCGGCTGAGTCCCTTCCGTTCGAAGACAATGGATTCGATTTGGTCACAGCTCTTGATGTGGTGGAACATATGGATGATGACGTCGCCGGCTTGCGCGAGATGCGTCGCGTCCTGCGACCTGAAGGCCGGCTGCTTTTGTTCGTGCCCACCTTCATGTTTCTCTGGGGATTGCAGGACGAAGTGAGCAATCATCGCCGCCGCTATCGCCTGGCTGAGTTGCGGCGCGCGGTGACTGCCGCGGGTTTTCAAGTCGAGCGTACTGCTCACGCGAACATCACATTTTTCCTGCCGGTTCTGCTCGTGAGAAAACTGATGCGCTTGACCGGTATCCGCGTTGAGACGGAAAGCAGCATTAACATTCCGGCGCTGAACCGGGCGTTCGGCGCATTACTCGGCTCTGAACGATACTGGCTTCGTTATCTGAATATTCCGTTCGGCGTTTCGGGGTTGTGTGTGGCGCGGCGAGTTGAGTGAGTACGATGTGGCACGCGCATCTTGCGCGTGATTCACGGGCGGGACGCCCGTGCCACCTCGTTTTACGAATCCTGTTCTTTCAAAAGGTCATGCAAGTACTCGATCAAGGTTCCCAAAGTCGAAAACGGACTCTTCTCTTTTGACAGCAGATTGTCGTCGGCGATCGTGATATCGGTGCCGAATTCAGCGTTGATCTTTTCCTCGACTTCCATAATCAAGGTCACGAAATCCAGCGACTCCAGCTTTCCGGTAGCGCCGTAGAGTGGTGCATCGAGAGACTTTTCGATCTGCACGCCTTTCGGCAATTGCTCGTTCACTTCGTCAACTGCTGCAAAAACTGCTTTCGAAATTCGTTCGTCGCCTGGCATCCTGGTTCCTTTCGAGGTCGAAGGATTCTAACGTAGCCACTCGCGAGATCAAAGAACGGCCGCATCACGTAGGGTACGTAGTGGGGTAAGTATGTGCACATCGTTTGGTGGGCCGCGAATTTTGGAAGTGTCGATGATCAGCCACGAAAAGGAATCGGAATATCTTCTTTGAGCGGAGCGAGCGCGGCCAGCAACACTTCTGCGCGTAGCGCAGCCCCTGTTAAGGAAAGGTTCACTTCCCAAGTAAAATCGCAGTTAGCAAATGCAAATAAACCGCCAGCATAAACAAGATGGCAGTTACCAAATCGGCAATTCTCAAAATGATGGTTGTCGAGTATCAGCATTTGACCGTCGTTGAATTCCTCGTCCCGTATCGTTTTGAATTGCGGTACATATTGAAAGTCTTGATTCTCTTGCCAGTGGATGAAGTCTGGGAACTCAGTTGCCGCTATTGTAAGTTTCATTGAGTTGTTTGTCCTTCCTATGCTGCGAGTAAGTCTCGCAAACTCCAAACGTGTTCACTGATACCGCTTTCCATGGCGGGAGTACAACGGATCGAACTATGAATCCGGTAGAAGTTGTAATAGGCAAAGTAAAACCGCAAGCATAGCCTTTAGGTGTTCCCACTTTTTGAGAAGTACGCGAGGAATAAACGACGCAAAGCGCGCTCGAAAGCATCTAGACGATCCTGCGGAACGGTGATATAAGCGCTTTTCATGCGGAAAGCGATCCTCATTCTGGCGTGTCTGTCTCTTTTCTCAACGTCTTCGACATCTCAGCAAAAACGCTCCAAACCCAAGCCAAAACCCAAAAACGACGCGGATTTATTCCAGAACATTCCAAAGGACGAAATGCTTTGGGACGAGGATGACAAATACATCACGCTTTCTGGGTGGCGTTTGGCCGTGCAAAGCGACCTAGATGCCAGCGGAGGGCAGACACTCACGTATTATGATCTTAATAGAATTACGCTGCTACGCGGAACAAAGATTAAGCAAGCATGGCTAAAAGGCGAGTCCAAGAAAAACGGCATCCTAGTCTCATATTGGCTAGACCTTGAGGAGTTCGATTGTGGTCAAAGCCGCACACGGGTTATCGAGAGCCACGAATATGACAAGAATGGTAATCAAACCAAGGCCGACATCGACAAGCCCACATGGCAACGTCTTATCCCAGACAGCATGGGCGAAGGTCTCTTTGGCATCCTGTGTCGAGGGGAAAAGGATCAGCAACAAAGCGATAAAGACGGCGCTGCGAGATTCTTCATGGTCGCACGAGGGTTTGAGAAAAAGAATGACCGTGGCCGAGCTTTAACTTGGTATAAATGGGCCCTAGAACATGCGCCAGATAATCAAAAGATTCTAGCGGCTATCGAACGCGTAAAATAATCACTAGCCTATCTGCACAGAATTACCCCAATACCGGCACGGTGGTAGTGGTACATTTTCAAATTCCGCTCCTTCGTCTAAGGAGGAGCGATGATAAGTCTCTTCTTAGCTCGCCTCGTTTCCTTCCAAGCATGGACGAATTTCTGTTTTGTCCGGGCCTCTAGCGATGGAGTAGAAAGCAAAGTACGTAAACCAGTCTTGATTGAATACGTCTCGGTATGTAATTCGCCCCCAAACATAAAAGTTAACTTTTCGGGAATAGTACAGTCTCACTTGTTCAGGAGCTGGCATAGGGCGATTGTAAACAGTTTCCGGATAGTGAATGTGGGGCGGCAGCAGGCCGATGCGCAGTTGTCGAAGTTGGGGAAAGTCGCCTTTTGTGGGTTCTGTCTCACGAAACCCGAAAGAGTACGAGACTTCCAAATCGTTCGCTGGACTGTTACCGGAATTTTCAATGAGCAAAGTAAAGTCGAAGGAATCATCAGAGGCAATTACCTCTCGAATCTTGGCGTAGCAATACGCGCGTTGTGCGTAGATTGTATTTTGTCGAGTCGCTTCAATCTGGGCGTTTAAAGCAATGGCTTGTCGGTGGTAGATAATCACTTGGGCTACGACCACGATAGCGGCAAACAAACTAAAAAATGCCTGAGCCCCAAACGTAATGCTGACCGAATGTTCGTTGACGTAATAGTGAGCGACGAAGACAATCAGACTACCGAAGGCGATAAAAGAGATGCTCGCAACGCCAAACCAAGTGATCGGGGCGATGCCTTGCCACTCTTGCTTTTGCTTCTCGCCTTCTTGTTTGCCGCTGTCGGGACTCTCAACTTGTTTCATGGCATAGACCGGTTAGCCGGCCGAAATTGTAATACAAAGGGTATTGACCACAGCTCAGACTTTGAATCAGCGGATTTCAAATGTACCACTACGGGGCATGGTAGGTAACTTGTGATAGCGATGGTCTCGCTGGTATACTGCCTTCGCTCGCCTCGTTGGGCAATCGGCCCAACTGAACGCTTCGCAACTTTCAATTCAGGCTGTGAATAGGTGAGCGAAGATTTTTGAAGCCGGCAGATCGCCGGCATTACAGGAACCGCAACCAGGTTTCAGAGCGCGTTTAAGTTAGAACGCCCCGCTCCCTGGCGATGTCCAAGCGACAGTCACGCGGTCAATGGAGTTCCTTTTTGAATCAGGCTTGTATCCATCTGTTCTTACAGATGGTTTCCAAAAATCACGCGGGTGATCTCGATCTGTTTGATCGAGGCCGAACGCGTCGCCACTCGCTTTCGCTGGTGGCATCCGCAAATCAACTGCCGTCACATTCTGCCGGCAACTTCCAACAACAGAGTGAGCAAAAATCGCGAGCAGAGATGTTCGCGAACCGCACGCTGATGTGTGCGCTCCGAATCAACAGAAAGAATATCAATGTCAAGAGAGTTAATTGTTAGTGTAAATGGTCGCGAAAAGAAAATCGCGATCGTGGAAAATGAAAGAGTCACTGAGTTCTACATTGAACGCGGTGAACAAAACCAGGGCATCGTCGGCAATATTTACAAAGGCCGCGTGATGCGCGTCTTGCCGGGAATGCAATCGGCGTTTGTCGATATCGGATTGGATCGCGACGCGTTCCTGTACGTTACGGATTTCTTTGACGAAGAAGCCGAGTTCGAACGCATCGTCGTCGATAAATCCAAGAAGGGCGATGCGGAAGGCGCCGCGCGCGCGGCCGCCGAACACATCGAAATCGGCCGCGTACAACGCGAGCAACAGGTTGAATCTACCCAGGAGCGAGCCGAGCCCCTCCGTGAAGCCGAGCCTGAGGCAATCGTCGCCGAAGAGAAATCCGATGAAGCTGCCGAAGAAAGCGGCCCGCGACGTCGTGGACGGCGGGGTGGACGCGGTCGTGGCCGGGCGACGAAAACCGCACCCGCAGACACCGAAGAGCGCAGCATCATCCCGACGCAAGCTGAGCCGATCGATACTCCGTTCGTGGTCGGTGGAGTGTCGTTCGAACGCATCAGCGACGACGAAGAGCGCGCCATGAATGGAGAGATGTTCAAGGACGCACGTTTACAGGAACGGATCACGGACGCGGTTCACGCGGTCGAATTCGATCTTGAAGATGTACCGAGCGCGCCGGTTGGCTCGTTGTTGTCCGAGGGACTAGGTGAGGCTGGAGACTTTCAGCGGATAGCCGACGATGAAGAAATGGCGCCGCCGGCGGCGCGCCGCACTCCGCAAATCGAAGCTGCTCACGTGGACCACTTCGTCGACGAAGTTGCTGATGAAAACTCACGCAGTGTTTCGTTCCAGCGAGTAAGCGATGATGAGCAAGGGCAAGCGCAGGAAGAGCCAGCCAGGGAATTACCTTTGCCGGCTCCTCCAAAGAAAGAGACGGCTGCCGAGCGTCGCCGTAAGAAAACGGGCGTGATTGGCCGTCTGTTCAAATCGAAAAAAGCCGAGGACGATGAAAACGCAGGCGACAGCGAGCTGTCACCTGAAAAAACTTCAGAGGCGCTGCCCGATTCAGAAGCGAGCATTACTACCGGCCGTCCGCACGAAGAATTAGCGACGCGTCGCGGTGGCCGCCGTCGCCGCCGCCCTTCGCAGAAACCGCTGGGCCCAGGCGAGACTAATGGATCGAACGGTGTGGACGAGCACGCAGAGGAAGAACATTCAGACGAACCGGTTGAAGCCCAGGCGCCTGAGGCCGTTGAAGAGCCGGTTATGGTTTCGGAAGAATCTTCTGAACCCGAAGAGTCGAATGACGCTGCGCCAGGTCAGCGGCGCCCGCCAGCTCGTGGTCGTGGTCGCAGGCCGACCCGGCATGATCGTGTGCAGCCGACGATAACGGACTTGCTGCGCGAGGGCCAGGAGATCCTGGTTCAGATCGCCAAAGAGCCGATCGCCAAAAAGGGCGCGCGCATTACCTCACACATTGCACTGCCCGGCCGGTTTCTGGTCTACATGCCGACGGTCGAGCATCTCGGTGTGTCGCGTAAGATCGAGTCAGATTCTGAACGCGCCCGCCTGCGCAAGCTAATTCAGAAAATTCATGCGGACGAAAAATCTCCTTCGGGCGGTTTCATTGTTCGCACCGCGGGCACCGGAGCCAGTGAAGCGGATCTGCGCGCCGACGCGCAGTACCTGCTGCGCACCTGGACGGACATGCGCAAGAACGCGGAAAAGGCGAAAGCGCCGGCACTCGTGCATCGAGATCTCGATCTGGTCCAGAGAATCCTGCGCGATCAGTTGTCGGAAGATTTCACCGCCATTCGCATCGATTCGGAAGACGAATATCAACGCGTCGTCGAGTTCGTGAACCGCATGCAGCCGCGCATGGTCAAAAAGGTGAAGCTCTATACGCGCGACGCCCCGATTCTGGAAGCTTACGGCGTGCAAGCTGAAATCGATAAAGCGATCAAGCCACGCGTCTGGCTCAGATCCGGCGGTTATCTCGTCATCAATCAAACAGAAGCGCTCGTGTCTATAGACGTTAACACCGGAAAATTCGTGGGCCGTGGCGCGACGCGTTTGGAAGACACGATCACGCGCACTAACATGGAAGCCGTGGAAGAAATCGCCCGGCAGATTCGCCTGCGCGATCTGGGCGGCATCATCGTGCTGGATTTGATCGACATGGAAGAACGTCGTAATCGTCAGCGGGTGATGGGAGCGTTGCAAGACGCTTTGCGCCACGACAAGTCACCGACAAAGGTGCTTTCATTCAATGACTTTGGATTGGTGATCATGACGCGCAAGCGCGTGAAGCAGTCGCTCGAACGCACATTGTGCACGCCATGCCAGTATTGTCAGGGCGCCGGTCTGGTGAAATCACCACAGACAATCTGTTATGAGATCCTGGAGCAGTCGCGTCGCCTGGCCCGTGAGGGCGAAGGTTCGCGGCAGGCAATGCTGCGGATAAATCCGGAAGTAGCAAAAGCCTTGCGTGGACCAGAGCGGGACGTGCTTAACGAGATCGAAGATTATCTCGGTTCGCTGGACATCAACAGCGATCCATTGATCTTTCAAGAGCAATTTGATTTTGCGTTTGTGTAAATCTTAACCACGGAGGACACAGAGGGCACAGAGGGATTTTCAAAATTAATGAAAGGCTTCTTGCTTTGACCCTTGTGATCTTCTCTGTGACCTCTGTGGTTTAATATTTTCAACGGGCGATGGAGTCCGCCATTAACCGCCTGCCGGGCTGATGACTCCTACCACAACTCTGGGTTTGACTGGAGCGCAAGCGTCCTCGCTTGCAATCGCCGCTCGGGGCAGCAACCGGGGACGGTTGCGCTCCAGTCCGGATAAGGAGTCATCAACGTGGCCAAATTGTTTCTGGCAGGCATTGGCGGTTTCATCGGCTCAGTCCTGCGTTATTCGGTGAGCGGGTTCGTCCAAAATCTAAGCCGCAGCATCGACTTTCCCTACGGCACTTTAGCCGTCAATCTGATGGGCTGTTTGGCCATCGGCTTTCTTTCACAACTAGCTGAGACGCGCGGTTTCTTTACGGCCGAAACGCGCACCCTGGTTTTCATCGGCGTGCTTGGCGGCTTCACGACGTTCTCGGCTTTCAGCAACGAAACGATAAATCTTTGGCGCGAAGGCGAAACTCTGCTCGCCGGAATCAATGTCGCGGCCCATCTGGTCCTGTGTCTCGGAGCAGTCTGGATAAGCCGTGCCGTGGCCTTTCAAATTTGGAAGTGATGTAGCGCAAGTTGTTAACTTGCAAATTGTTTTTGAAGAGGATTACCTGCGATGATGTTACCCGAAGAAGGTTACCTGCTCCGCATTTTTATTGGTGAAAGCGATCGTCACAACGGCAAGCTCTTGCACGAATGGATCGTAATGAAAGCGCGCGAGGAAGGTCTGGCCGGAGCGACCGTGATGCGAGGCATGCTGGGGTTCGGCGCGCACAGCCGCTTGCACACATTCAAGATCGAGCGTCTGTCGCAGGACTTGCCGATCATCGTTGAGATCGTAGACACGCGCGAAAAACTCGAAAAGTTTCTGGCGCTGATCGATCACGAAATTGAAGAAGGCATGGCGACGCTGGAGGAAGTTAAGATTCATTTCTATCGGAGTGGTCAGAAACCCGACCGTTAGGGAGGGTGCAGGTTATTCCATCCGCCTGAGCAGATGTATCAAAGGAATGAAGCTGGTTTATGAAGATCATAAAACGAATTTCGCTACTTGCAGTTCTGGTCATTTCTTTCGTGACTGCGACTCAAGCACAAAACACTTCGCCTGAAGTCTTGCTAATTGTCGGCGGTGAAGTCGCGACGCCGTTGAAGTTGACGCGCGCTGACCTGGATAAGTTCACGCACCATACCGTGCGCGCTAAGGATCACGACGGCAAGGACTACAACTACGACGGCGTTGCGATTATCGACATTCTGCAAAAGGCGGGCGTGAAGTTCGGCGATGCGCTGCGCGGAAAGGCACTGGCAACTTACTTGCTCGTCGAGGCTACGGACGGTTATCAAGCCGTTTATTCGTTGCCGGAACTGGATTCATCAATCAACGATCACCTGATCCTTCTGGCCGATCGACAGGACGGCGCGGTTTTCGATCCGAAGGTTGGCCCATTAAAAATCATTGTGCCGGGAGATAAGACTCACGCGCGCTGGGTGCGCCAGGTGAAGTTACTGACAGTTGTGCGCGCTCCGGCGGCGGTTCATTGAGCGATGAGCGCTTACCGATCGCGCATGCGGTTTCGCTCCGTTAGGAGCGAGATATTTATAGAACCCAGAACAAAATAAACGAATCAGCTCCGGAGGAGCGAAATACAAGACGACCTGATATTACGCTCCTAACGGAGCTGCGTGACTCATATGTGGCGTGGTTCTATAAACATTGCGCACCTAACGGCGCGGAGAACGGGGACCGGCTTATCGTTCCACGGTGTACTTTTCACTCTTGAACGGTTTGAATCCTCGCTTCAAATAATTCGGGAGCGCTGCTGGATCGTCATCGGTGCACGTATGCAGCCAGACGCGATTCGCGCCGTCAGCCCATGCTTGCTCAGTCGCGCAGGTTAGCAAATGCTTACCCAGACCACGCCCGATGAATTGCGGCATTAATCCGAAGTAAGCGATCTCGGTCGACCCATCATCACATTTCTTCAGTTCGAAATAGCCGGCCGTTTCACCATCATAGGTCATCAGCCACATCGAGACTTCGGGCTGCTGCAAGTACGCTGCGATCTGTTCATCGGTCCAGGGTAGACGGTCGGTCCAGTAATAATTCTTGCCGACTTCAGCGTACAGAAAGCGAAACAGTTCGGCTGAGCAGTCACGCGTTTGTTCGATCTTGATCAACGCGTCGTCGTTACGTGCGGGTCGCAAGAGGGACGGTGCGCGCATTTCGAGATAAGTGCGAGTGATTTCCATTGTGTCAGAAGCCCGACCGTTAGGGAGGGCTACTTTGCAAACTAGCCCTTGCTCACGCGCGGGCTTCTGACTCTAGCCCGCGGGTGAAATCGATCGTAAGCCTTACGCATGTGCAGGTCAGTGATGTGCGTATAAATCTCAGTCGTTGAGATGTCGCTATGGCCCAGCAACGCCTGCACCGAACGCGAATCCGCGCCGTGTTGCATCAGGTGTGTACCAAAGCTGTGACGCAGAGTATGCGGCGAAATATCCGGCACGCCGGCCGTCGCGGCATGCGTCTTAATGATGGACCAGGCGGTCTGGCGGCTCAGCGCATGGCCGCGATGCAGAAACAGTTCCGGCTTCGCTTCATTCCCGAACTGTTTGCGAATAGACAGGTATCTCTGCAGCCAATGGACCGCGCTCTTGCCGATCGGAATCTGGCGCTCCTTACTGCCTTTACCATGACACGTCAGCAGCGCCGCATCCAGCTTCACGTCATGCGTTCGCAGTCCGCACAGCTCCGACACACGCAACCCGGCGGCGTACAACACTTCGATCATGGCGCGATCGCGCACCCCGATGTCAGTCTTGATATCAGGAGCCAGCAACAAACGCTCCATTTCGTCCTCAGACAAAAATTTTGGTAGTCGCGAATATCTTTGCGGTGTGTGAATGTCCTCTGCGGGATGACGCTTAACGTGGCCGTCGAGCATGAGAAAGTTAAAGAATCCGCGCGCCGCGCTGACTGATCTTGAGATTGAAGACGGCGCCAGGCCGTCGCGCGACATGCGCGCAATCCACTCGCGCAAGTCTTTGCGATCAAGTTTTTCGACCGGCTTGTGATTTGTTTCAGCCCACGAATGCAGCTTCGCGATATCGCGCGCGTAACTTTGCAGCGTGTTTCTGGACAGGCCTTTTTCGACTTGAATATAAGTAAGGAATTCGCGGACGAGATCGCGATTCGGACCTTTGCGCAACATCGCGATCAGATTATCACAGGTACGAGGTTCGCAGTTGCGAGATCGATTGCCGCAAGTAGTCAGAACCGCCTGCGGTAGCGGGCGGGCCCACCCGCTACCGCAGGTGGTTCTGACCTCAATTCCGCTTAAAAGCTATGGCAACGAAAACGGATCTTTGGGTTTCGCCGGCGTCTTGTACTTGTCGATCAGCTGCTGCATGCCGTCCGTTTTGCCGTTGTGACGATACTTGTAGTTGGTTTCGAAGTACTGCATTTCCTGTTGGCGAGTAGTCGCTAATTGTGCGACTCCCTCCGACAGCGCGATGAAGTGTGCATCCGCATCGATCACACGGTCCAGGAAAGATTGCACTTTTTGCAATTCCGCCGTTCTCGCGGGCCCGTCGGGCAGGGCCTGATACTTCTTCGCCGCTTCCTGGTAGTCATCGCCAATCGACCCGGCCAGCAGCAGATAGTTGAATGGATCTTTCGGATCGAGTTCAGTTGCCTTGGTTAGACGCGCCTGCGTTGCCGGCCGATCGCCTTTCACCATTCCGAGAATCCCCATGGTTTGATAGAGCCTCGGCAGCAGGTCTTTGTATTCTTTCCAGGTTGCATCACTCATGCCGGCGGGTTTCTTGTTTGCCTCGATCAACTCGATGGCATGCAGGCCGTACTGGTCGCCTTGCGGAACGAATTTCGCATTCCTCTGTTTTGCCTGGTCAGTGGCCATGGTCATGAGTTCGACCAACACGCCAACCGAATCCGGATGCTTGCCCAGGAAGGTTGCGCCGGTGGTGAAAGCATCGTCCGGCCGTTTCGCATCACCGTAACCCACGATCAGCGCGGGCATGATCATTTCCTCTTCGGCCGGATCGTTGAAGATGGTTTGAAATTGCTCCGCGAGGGTAATCTTCTGCGCGCCGTCAGTTACTTCGTGAATTTGATCGGCGATTTTTTGCGCGTACACCGGCCGCAGTGAACTCTTGGGGTACTTCTTGACGAAATCGGCGGCAGCCTTGGCTTTGCCGGCGGCATCCGGCGCCGTATCGATTGCCTGCGCCATCTTTTGTTCGTCAGGCGATACTTTGGGTTGGGCGATTAAAGCATTGGGCGCGATTAAAAGTGCGATAGACAAGAGAAGTGATCGAGTGCTCATGTTGTTTCCTTACGCGGGGTTCATGGAATAGTTGGCTGAAAAAGCCGCGACCATATTGCTTCACGACGGGCTTTTTCGGCAAGCGTGGTCGCGCAAGAGTACCGCGCTTTTCTCCCTTCTCCCTTTGGGAGAAGGGTTGGGGATGAGGGCCTACAGAGGGACTTGCTCATTTGACCCTCCTGTGTTTGTGAGCGGGCGTTGAAGAGGTAACGAAGCTTCTCGCCAAAGACAAACGACGTCGAGGGATGGGGGCTCGCCTTAAGACCCTCACCCCGACCCCTCCCAAAGGGAGAGGGAGAAGAAAAAGATCGGGCCGATGCCGAAAGCAAGCATTATTATCACCACACACAACCGGCCGCACCTGCTGCCGCGCGCCGTCAACAGTGCGCGCGCATCAGCCGGCGAAGTCGAAATTGTAGTTGTCGACGACGCGTCCTCGGATGAGACCGCTGAGATTTGCCAGGCTATTTCAGGAATCACTTATGTGCGCGTGGACCGCAATCAAGGCGTCGCCGGCGCGCGCAACATTGGCCTGGTCGCCAGTCACGGCGAATACATTAGTTTCCTGGACGACGACGATCAGCGGTTGCCCAATTCTGTCGACAAGCAAATCGAAACCCTGGAGAAAAACCCCACCGCCGCGCTGATCTACGGTCAGGCCATACCGGAAGATCCGAGCGGGACGCAATATCCGGCATATCCCGTTAACTGCCCGCAGGGAGACATTCTTTGGGAGTTGTTGATTCGGAATTTCATTCCCTGTGGCAGCGCCGTTTTTCGCCGCGCGTGTCTTTCTCGAGTGGGTCTTCTCGATGACGGCATTTCCGGAATTGATGATTGGGACCTGTGGATACGGATAGCCGAAATATTTTCGATTGTCGCCATCGAAACACCGGTAATGATCTGGCGACAACCGACGCGGACTTCGGCCCAGGGCAGCTCTTGTACGGTTGATCTAATTGAGCAGAGCAGACGCCGGCTTCGAGAACACTGGCTCAAACTCCCGCGCGTCGCGAGCGCGCCATGCCATAGGAAGCGCGAAGCCTGGCGCGGTTTTTCAAACAATGTTTCCGAGCATCTGGTCTGGGAAGCTTTTAGCGCGCTAGGCAAATTCGAGCTCGGTTATGCTGCCCGGAGTGCGCTCACGGCTCTGCGTTTGCACCCAACTGCCCTGCCGGGCGTGCTTCGACGCTGGACGAGTGCGTCGACGCTGGATACTCTCTTAGCTTCTACGCGCGGCGGTGATGAACTGGCGAGTGCCAGGGCGCATTTCAAGCGAATTCGATCGAGCAGAACCTGAATGAAGATCCTTCTTTGTAAAAGCTATCTTGTCGGAGCGATGAGTGGCGCGGATGAAACGTTGGTGACATATGCCGCGCAACTTCAAAAAGCGGGCCAAGCTGTCTCGGTTTTGCTCATGTATCTGCACGCTGAGGAGGATCAATACTACCAGCGTCTACTGGAATCCAACGTTCCCGTCTCTTGGCTTGCCTCCAACCTCGCCAAGAGTTCCTTGAGCGCGGGACGAAAGCTCGCCGGCAGGATGTTCTACAGCTTTCCTCGTTCCAAGTCATTTTTTCGACGCAAGACTCAGCCGGTATTGACCGCGATGGCTGGTGGCTATTACAGCCAGTGCCGCGACTTTCTTGAAGGGCACAAACCTGATCTGGTGCACGTGATGACACCCGACGCCGGGGCCATGGTTATGATCCGCGCCGGACACAACGCGGGAATTCCGGTCATCTATCAGGAGCTGGGCATTCCCTTTCATCCGCCTGGTTTTGAGTATTACCGCGAGTTCGCTTCCGTGTTGCCACTTTGTGCTGAAGTCGCCGCGCTGTCACCGAGACTTATCGCAGATTGTCGCGACAAGCTGACGGGTTCGAGGTCTCTTTCAGTGCTTCCGATCATGTCTCAAGAGTTGATCAATGGCGGTCAGGCGCTTCGTCAAATGGAAGCCAGGATCACCTTTGGCTTTGCGGCGCGCATGGAAGAACTAAAAGGCCCAATGGTTTTGATGGAAGCCATGGGCATCGCTTACCAGCAGCACGAAAATCTCAGATTGAATATTGCCGGCGATGGCTCGCAGCGGCAGAGGATTGCCGCGCGGGCCAAGGCCTTGAACGTAGCCAGCCGCTATCGATATCACGGCGTTTACACTCATCCGGAAGAACGGAGTGCTTTCATGCGAAGCCTCGACGTCTTTGTCATGCCTTCCTTCACTGAAGGGACCCCAAACAGCATTGTCGAGGCAATGGCCCATGGCGTACCGATTATTGCTTCCGAGGTTGGCGGAGTCCCCGACATGATTGGCGATGACGCGGGAGTGCTGGTGCCGGCAGGTGACGTGAATGCCTTGGCGCAGGCAATGCTGCGGCTTGCTCGCGATCATGATCTGCGTCAATCGATGGGACGGGCCGCCTACGAACGCTACCAACGATTCTTTTCACCGAACGCGGTTCTGCCGTTGATGCTGCAAACCTATCAAAGGGTAAGCGGCAACGGACACTACGTCGCGCCAACCTCCGGCAACGGACATCTCCATCCATGGGCTGACGGCTCTAACGGAAAATCATGTCATGGCGAAACTCGAGTAGATGCATTAGCTCCTATTTCTTAATTGCCGTAGTCCTAAGTTAACCATTCTTTTGGCCCCATGAAAGATCCCGGTTCACCATCCTCAGTCAATTCTTTAAAGCCGGCGCCCCAGGTACCGAACATCGATTCAGTTAATCAACGAAGTTTGCTGAAAAGGTTTGCGAAACCCTTAATCGCGGTTGTGACTTCGGTAATCTGTTTAGTGGTTGCGGAACTGGCTCTGAGGGTCTTTAGCCCAGTCCCGGATCCATATGTGGATTTCAAGTACAAGAAGCAGGAAATCAATCAGTACATC
>DNNE01000039.1:0-165 GCA_003487805.1 Blastocatellia bacterium
GCGCCGGCGCTCGCCGCCCGACAATGAATCGCCGCGCGTGTTGCGCACGTGTTCAATGCCGAACTCCTGAAGCAATTCTTCGACGCGTTTGCGCTGCTCGCGCCGTCGTAATCCGGTGGTCTCCAGGACTGCGAGAATATTTTCCGCGGCAGTCATCTTACGAAA
>DNNE01000039.1:460-638 GCA_003487805.1 Blastocatellia bacterium
TCCGCGGCAGTCATCTTACGAAAGATCGAAGGCTCCTGCGGAAGGTATCCGAGGCCCAGCCTCGCACGCAGATACATCGGTAATTTCGTTACGTCTTCACCGCTCAGATGAACCCGGCCCGCTTCCGGTGTCTCCAGGCCGATAATCATATAAAACGTCGTTGTCTTGCCCGCGCCGT
>DNNE01000039.1:945-1881 GCA_003487805.1 Blastocatellia bacterium
CTTGCCCGCGCCGTTGGCGCCAAGCAAACCAACAACTTCGCCCGGCTCAACGTGTAAGGTGACGTCATCGACGACGCGCCGCCGGCCGTATGACTTGCGCAAACCGAAGGCAGCCAGGGCGCGGGTTGACGCAGTGTCACTTGCCGGCGATTCGCCGGCTCGGGCTTCCGGTTCTGGTGGCGAGATGATTGAGGCTGCTTCCATCAATTATGAAAATACTCTAACCGCTGCGCGCCGCGCGAACAAACGCTTTCACGCGCGACGGATCTTTTCGTCCGGGAGACAATTCGAGGCGGCTGCAAGCATCGACGGCATAAGGTTGAACCCGCGCGACGGCCTCGGCAACATTTTCCGGCGACAGACCGCCAGAAAGAAAAAACTGCGGCACAAGCTCGCGAGTCTGCAGCGCGATTGTCCAGTCAATTACCTTGCCGGTGCCACCACGAAGACTGTCGTGAAAGGCGTCGAGCATGATTGCATCAACCGGGTAGCTGGTTGCAGTCTCCGGTTGAAAAGAACCGCTAACACGCAGAGCCTTGATGATGGTTATGCCGTTCAAGGCAGATTTCAGCTCAGCGCAATACGCGACAGATTCGTCGCCATGAAGTTGCACCGCAGCAACACCTGAAATGCGCACCGTCTCTATTACTGATTCGAGAGGTTCATCAACAAAGATTCCGACGGCGATGACTTCACTTTCGCGCTCAACACTGTCGATGATCTTTCGAGCTTCGTCTGGTTCGATGAATCGAGGACTCGGGCGATAAAAATTAAACCCCAACATATCGGCGCCGGCTTCGACGCCCATGCGCGCGTCGTCAAGATTTGTGATACCGCAAATTTTTATCTTGACCATGATTAAGAATCGTTCGGTTAGTCTCTCAATCGCAATACACTTGACTCATCCGCCACTTGGCCTTCGTGTTGATTGGTTTT
>DNNE01000039.1:2189-14244 GCA_003487805.1 Blastocatellia bacterium
GATTGGTTTTTGTGTTGGTGTGATTTCGTGGTTGCTTTGCAGACGTATCAACCGGACTAAACCACGAAATCACACGAAGCTCGAATCACGAAAAGACACAAAAGGTTTACTTGCGCGCTGTCAACTTCATGTTCCATCGGCAACTATGTTTGTGAACTCCTTCAGCAGTGTTTCAGGATTCGCGGCTCTCATCAGCGTCTCGCCGATCAAAAATCCGTTGTAGCCCGCGTCGCGAAGGCGATCGATGTCCTCTCTCGATTCAATACCACTTTCGCTAATCAATCTGGTCGCCGGGGGAGCGACCGCCGCCAGTTCGATCGAGGTCGACAGCGAGACTTCAAACGTCGCCAGATTCCGATTGTTCACGCCGATGATGTTTGCGCCGCAGTTAATCGCTCGCTGCATTTCGTCGCGCGTGTGCACTTCGACCAGCGCATCCATTGCCAATTCGTCTTCCGTCAAATCTCGCAGACTTCTTAAACTGTTGTCGTCCAGCGCAGCGACGATCAGCAACAGAGCGTCGGCGCCTGCTGCGGCCGATTCGTAAACCTGATAGTCGTCAAGGATGAAGTCCTTGCGCAGGACGGGACGCGACGTCTGCCGTCGCACCGCACGCAAATCATCCAATGAGCCACTGAAGAAATCTTCTTCCGTTAAGACAGAGATCGCGGCAGCTCCGCCACGTTCGTAGACGCGCGCGACTGCCTCGGGATCGGCGTCTCCACTGATGGTCCCTTTTGATGGCGAGCGGCGCTTGAACTCGGCAATGATGTTGACTCGATCATCACGGAAAAGCGCGTCGCGCAAAGCGTGTCGAGGAGCGCTCAGGCGCGCCTCACGCGCCAGCGATTGGATCTTTTCGCGCGGCGCCTGCGTTTTTGAACTCGCGAGACGCTCTCTCTTTTTCTCGATAATCTCGGCTAGCCGGCTCATGATCTCATTGCATTGTTGCCCGGGCGGTATTGGTGGCAGCTATCAAACTCTCAAGTTTTTGGATGGCAGCACCGCTATCGATGCTCTGTTCAGCCAATTGTGCCCCGTCGCGCAAGTCTTCAGCGACGCCCCCAACTTTCAATGCAGCGGCAGCATTTGCGACCACCAGATTTCGCGCGGCGTCTCGTCGCGCCCCGGACAGCACCGATTTGATCATCGAGGCGCTGGCTTCCGCATCGTCACATCGCAGCTCGGCTATTTCGTCGCGCGCTAAGCCGAAATCTTCCGGCACGATCTCGAACATACGAATTTCACCGTTACTTGCTTCAGCAACAAAGGTCCGATCAGCGATAGTTATTTCATCCAGGCCGTCCCCGCCGGAAACGATCCACGCGTGTTCAGTTCCCAGAGCGGCCAGCGTCTGCGCCATCGGCTCAAGCAAATCGCGATTCCACACGCCCACAATTTGCCGCGGCGCGCCCGCCGGATTCGTCAGCGGCCCAAGCAAATTAAATGTCGTGTGCACCCCAAGTTCGCGCCGAATGGCGGCGACGCGCGCGGTGGCTCCGTGATAAAGCGGAGCAAACATGAAACAGATCCCGATGTCATTCAAGCAAGCCTCGGAAACGGAAGAAACGACGGAGATGTTTACGCCCAGCTCCGTCAAGACATCGGCGCTGCCGAAGCGGCTGCTCGCCGCGCGATTGCCGTGCTTGGCGACCGGCAGACCTGCTCCGGCAATCACAAATGCCGCCGCGGTCGATACATTGAAAGTCTTCGCCGCGCTCGAGCCGGTGCCCGCGGTATCGATAAAATGTTTATGACCGCAACTGATCCGGGTCGCATGTGCGCGCATGCCCTCCGCTAAACCGGCAAGTTCTTCAACAGTCTCCCCTTTTCGCTTGAGCGCGATTAGCGTGGCCGCAATCTGCGCGTCGGTCGCGCTGCCTTCAAGCAACCAGTTGAGAAGTTGCGCAGCTTCCGCGCGCGAAAGATTTTCATCACGCATCAACCGCGGCAGAAAGTTGTTGGATTTGGTACCAGTCATCAAAAGCAGCGCGTCGAAAGCGCATTGTTTAGACGCCGGACTTGTCCGGCGTTCGAAATTATGGAGGCGGACAAGTCCGCCCTCTAAACGATCCGGCAGATAGGATTTACAGCTTCAGAAAATTCGCCAGCAACTTTTTGCCTTCCGTCGTCATAATCGACTCAGGATGAAACTGCACTCCTTCAATCTTCATCGTGCGATGACGCAAACCCATAATTATTCCATCCTCAGTACGCGCGGAGACTTCGAGACAATCCGGTAGGCTCGAATCTTCCACGATCAGCGAATGATAACGGCCGGCGCTGAAATTCTGATCGACACCTGCAAAAATTGTTTTGCCATCGTGCTGCACCCGAGATGATTTGCCGTGAAAAAGTTTTGGCGCGCGGAGGACTCGGCCGCCAAACACCTGGCCGATGGACTGATGTCCGAGGCAAACACCGAGAACAGGTAGTCTTCCCGCGAAACGCTTGATGACTTCCATAGAAATGCCTGCTTCTTCCGGCGTTCCCGGGCCGGGAGAGACTACGATTCGCTGGGGCCGCAAGTTGGATTCGATCTCATCAACAGAAGCCTCGTCGTTTCGGCGCACCTCGATCTGCTCACCAAGTTCACCGAGATACTGAACCAGGTTGTACGTAAAGGAATCGTAGTTGTCGATTACTAAGAGCATCTCAGTTGTTAAAAGTTCATGCTTAGTTGCTTGATTCGTTCTTAGAGCTTTGGGCTTAGAGCTTAGGCTTGGTTCCTGAAGCACCTCTAAGCTCTAATATCTAAGCTCCAAAATCCAAGCACGAATCTCTTGCGGTAGACTGACTACTGACCTTTCTCCGCTTCCCGCAGAATCATCACTGTATTGCCGCGTCCATTCTTGGCCGCCCATCCGCTCGCGGTGACGCCACCGACGTCTTTCATGCGCGGATCAGCACCTTTTTCAAGCAGCAGCCTTACTGCTCGATCTTTTCCATACGACGCGGCCCACATCAAGGCTGTGCCGCCCAGCTTATTCTTCAGGTTCGCATTCGCGCCCGCATCCAGCAAGACACCCAAAATCGTAACGTTCTCGAACCACGCGGCGCCGTGTACCGCCGCATCACCGTCGTGGTCCTGATGATTTACGTCCGACCCTTTTTGGATGAGCGAGCGCACGGCGTCCGGACGTTGATGCCAAACCGCCACCATCAACGGAGTCATGCCATCAGAGTTCTCTGCCTTCACATCGACGTTCGGTTGCGAAAGCAAACGATCTGACACTTCAACCCGATCTTCCTTCAGCGCCAACAGCAGCGCAGTCCAATCGTTTCGTCCCTTCGCATTGGCGTCCGCGCCGGCCTTCAGCAACACATTTACGATCTGTAAATCGCCGCGCGCAGCCGCCGCGGTTAATGCCGTGTCGCCGTTGCCATCGCGAGCGTTCGGGTTGATGCCGGCGCTAATGAAACCGTTAATCGCGATCGCATCGCTGGCGGCGGCAGCGCGAAAAAACGATGCTTCGTCAAACTCATAGCCGCGCAGTTTCAAAAATCGTTTCGCGGCTTCAGGTGATGCTTCGTAACTTTCCCGCTCAGCACAGGCAGACAGCAGGCATACCGCCGCCAACAACACTGCCGTGATCGATCGTGAGGTCTTTATTTGGCGCACGGCGACACCTCAGTGCGAGTGATCCGCACGGGCACCTGGGGTTTCTCATTTTCAGACGGCGCACGATTAATGGCATCAGCGACTTCGAGGCCGCTACGCACGCGACCGAAAGCCGCGAACTTGCCGTCAAGATTCGGACCGTCGCCGACGAGAATGAAAAAATGTGTGGTGGCGCTGTTCGCCTCTTCTCCGCGCGCCATCGACACAACTCCCCGCACGTGTTTCAAATCACTGGGCTCGTCGGGAAGATGTTTCTGCGCGCGATTGGAAAGTTGCGCGCTCCATTTGTCGCTCGTCGAAAGATTGCCGCCTTGAATTACGAAGCCGGGAACGACGCGCGAAAAAGTCGTCGTGTCAAACGCCCCTATTGATGCAAGATTGAGGAAATTTCGCGCGCTCTCGGGCGCTTTCGCGGGCAGCATCTCTATCACGATCGCACCCTGCTCGGTTTCGAGGGTGACACATTGACCGGCCATCTTTTCGACTGAGGCGCCCTCAAAAGGCTCTGGTTTCGGCTGCGCAGATCCGGCCGGCCGCGCGTTCGCTTTCTTAAGCGTCTCTGAATTCGGGAGAGGATTCTGCGCGGCTGTCCAAAAGCTCATGGTGAGTATGAAGACGACGACAGCGCCGCAGAGCGGCGTAATGTTTATAGAACGCGTAGGCCTTATTAGAGTAATCAGCTCCTTTAGGAGCGAAACTATTCTTTCGCCGATAAATCGGCTCCGGCGAATGGGGTTGGTTGTCTTGTCTATAAACATTTCGTCCCTCCGGGACGTCACGGCGATTTTCGTGCGGTTACCTTACAGTCCCTTCTCAGCCATTTCGATCGCGCCAAACATTGCCCGCGCTTTGCTCACACATTCCTGAAACTCCGCAGACGGAATTGAATCGGCAACGATACCTGCGCCCGCCTGCACCGTAGCCATGCCGTCGCGCAGTTCGATTGTGCGAATGGCGATGCATGAGTCCAGATTCTCTGCGTAATCAACGTAAAGAATTGCTCCCGCGTAGACGCCACGCGGGGCCGGCTCGAGCTGTTCAATGATTTGCATGGCGCGAATTTTGGGCGCGCCCGTGACTGTACCGGCAGGAAAACATGCTGCCAGCGCATCGAACCGATCTAAATCGTCGCGTAGTTTCGAGCCGACGCTTGATACGAGATGCTGAACGTGCGAGTACCGCTCGATGCTCATCAACTGTTCGACTTTCACTGAACCATATTCCGAGACGCGGCCCAAATCGTTGCGCCCCAGGTCAACCAGCATTATGTGTTCGGCGACTTCCTTCTCGTCCGTGCGCATTTCTTCGCCGAGTTTCAAATCGTCGGCTTCCGTCTCACCGCGTTTGCGCGTTCCCGCGATGGGTCGATATTCGAGCTTGCGATTCGAACAGCGCACCAACATTTCCGGCGAGGCTCCGATGATCGTTTCATCACCCAGGCGCAGAAAGTACATGTACGGCGACGGGTTGGTTGCCCGCAGCGCGCGATAGATTGCCAGCGGTGCAGCGCAGGTCGGCTTCGCGAACTGTTGAGCGATGACCGCTTGATAACAATCACCGGCCGCGATGTATTCCTTGACTCGGTCGACTGCTGCTTCGAAATCTTCGCGCGGCCAATTGGATTCAACTCCGATATCGCTCTTGTCACAGCTTGCCGGTTGTTCATTCGGCGGCGGCAATTCCCGATTAAGTTGCCGTTCAATTTCAGCAGTTTCGTTGATTGCGTGCTCGTACAATTCCCGCAGCCTCTGTTTATCTCCTTCGGCTTCATCAATGAAAACTATCGAGGTGATTTCCATCTGCAGTCGCACGCGATCGAACGCGACAATGTTCCTGAAGAACATCCAGACTGCTTCGTCGGCGGACGACTCGTGGCTATTAATGGAAAGGACACGCTCGAACCAGCGCGCAGCATCGTATGCCAGGTAGCCGACCGCGCCTCCTGCCAAAGGGGCTAGGCCCGGCCGCTGCGCCAGCTTCTGATCCGCGAAGTATTGCCGCAGAAAATCGATTCCTTTTTGATTCAGAACCTCGCGCCGGCCGTTTCGTTCGACGATTGTCTGGGCGCCCTTCGCGCGAGCAACCATCCACGGATGTGCGCCGATGAATGAGTAACGCGCGACCCGTTCGCCGCCTTCGATCGATTCGAGCAGGAACGCGTGCGGCGCATTACCGGCAATTCGCAGGAAGGCACCGACCGGTGTTTGCAAATCGGCGAGCACGCTCCGAACCACCGGCACGACGTTGCCGCGCCGAGCTTCGGCTTCGAATTCTTCAAAGGTTGCAGGGGTCAGATTCAGCATGGAGTCAGGAATTACTCTATTCGAAATTTCCACCAACAGAAAGTTCCCACACACCGGGCGACGCGTTTACTTTGTTAGTGCCCCCATTCCCGCTCTCACGATGTCTACAAGAATCAAAACGATCCACAAAACCACACCAAGTATCACGAACAATAATCTTCGTGTTAGTTCGTGTGGATTCGTGGATCGATATAGTTGCTTACGCTAACCCACCAGCCGCCAACCAGTGACCGCCATCGACAACCAGCACTGCGCCATTAATGAAGTTAGCCGCATCTGAACACAGAAAGACTGCGGCGTTCTCGATGTCCTGGATCATTCCGAAGCGACCCAGAGGAATCCTTTGCCTGAGTTTCTCTTTGATGGGTTCGGGAACCAATCGCTTCATCCCTTCCGTATCACCGATTGGACCAGGCGCGATCGCATTCACCCGGATTCCGTGACGACCCCATTCGACGGCGAGATTGCGTGTCAAAGCGTCGACACCCGCCTTCGCCGCTGAGACGTGAAGCTGCATCGGCGTGCCGAGGTAATGCAGCGTCGCGCTGATGTTTAGAATCTGTCCGCGGTTCTTCTTCAGCTCTTCAAACGCCGCGCGACAAACATTGAATGTTCCCTTCAGATCGATATCAACCACGGTGCCGAATCCGTTGGGTGATAGGTCTTCAGCTTTGGCCAGAAAATTTCCGGCAGCGCCATTCACGACAATATCGATCTTTCCGAAGCGTTCGACGGTGGCAGCGATGGCTTTGGCAACTTCGTCAGGTTTGCGAACGTCGGCAGCGACGGCGAACGCTTCGCCTCCACTTGGATTCTCTTCCGAGTTGCCCTCGCTCACGCTCGGGCTTCTGACACGAGCGTCGTTGATAGCCTTCGCGGCCGGCTCGAGATGTTCAATGCTGCGGCTGACAAGCGCGACGTTCGCGCCGGCTTCCGCCATCGCGCGCGCTACGCCGCCGGTGATGCCGGTGCCGCCACCTGTGATGAAGGCGACGCGGCCTGCAAGAATTCCATCGCTGAAGATTTTCATATGTAGCGCAACTTGTTAAGTTGCGAAATCGAAACGCAAGTTAACAACTTGCGCTACAACTATCCGCCCGGAATAAATGGCCGCGCTTGTACGATATAAATCTGGCCTTTCATGTAAGCCCATTCGATGTCTTGATCTCTGCCGCGAAAGATCTGTTTGATAGTCGCCGCCGCGTTGGCCAATCGCCGCACTACTTCATCGCTCAACACTGCGCGCTCGCCGCTGATCGGAATCTCCCTGATGCCGCCCTTCTCATCGAAGGTCAGCAGACTGTCCTCTTCCGATCGTGTCAGAACCTGCACCGCGTCTGCTTTCGGACGAAAGACAACTTGCTCAGCGATTCTCTGCCCTTCCACCACGCGCATGCCCAGGCCGCGTTTCGCGCTGATGTAGATCGCCGGCTCTTTGCTGTCTTTATTAAACGGATCGGTCGTGATCATCACACCAGAGCTTTCCGAGTTGATTCCTTCCTGAACAAGGACCGCCATATAAATTTTCGCATGATCGATTCCGGCCCGCTCGCGCGCTTCGTAGGCTTCAAAGTTCCAGACCGAAGCCCAGACAGTTTTGATTCCTTCGATCAATTGATCGTCAGTCTTCAGGTTCGGCATCGAGGTGTAAAGTCCGGCGCCGTTGAAATTCGGCAGGTCCTCACTGTTGGTCGAGCTGCGGGCAAACACTCCCTTGCCGGGAAACTCGGCATGCCAGCGGCGCAAAACCTCCGCGCGCAGTTGAGCGTTAACTGTTCCCTTCTGAAAGTTGTCGCGCATCCGCGTCAGATACGCGCGGCGATAAGCGGGATCGTGAACGAACTTCTGATCGTTCATCATCGTGTAGATCGCATCGTCCAGTTTGTTCTCGCGGAGAAACTGATCGTAAAAGAAAAATGGAATCGTGAAACCGGGGGGAACGGTAAAGCCCGGTGGCCGCGCGTGAATCATCTCGCCGAGGTTCGCTGATTTTGCTCCATACGAGATCACGGAGGGCGAGCGCTGCTCACCCAGACCAGCGATTTTCGTAACCGACAGATCCGAGCGCGGCCTCATTACGTCCAGCCGTTGCTTCAGGCGCTTCTGATACTCATCCAGCTCGTTGTTGTCAGCTTTCCTGATCGAATAGGTATCGCGCCGCGCGTCGAACTCAACCCACCAACCGTTATATTGCTTGAACAGTTCCTGCGCGTTTTTGATGTAGACATTCGGAACGCCCCAGCCTTTCGCCAGCAGGTTGATGTGCGACAAAGGCGTCGAAGGTTTGCTCGTAATGATTCCAGCGACCGGCGGCAATTGCACCGGCACTTCATCGAGCACCAGAATTTCGTTGAAGCCAATCTCGACGTGCTCGTCGAGTTTGGGAATCACATGAATGCGTCCCAGAGCCTTCGCTACATTCAGCGCCTGATAGTCCTGTCCCTTCGAAATCTCGGTTTGCAGTACTCGCTGAAGACCAAGTTGCGAGGACGCGTCTTCCTGGCGCGACGAGTTCGGCTTAAATGCGACGGGTGTGAAGAAAGTCTTGTTGATGATGTCTGAAGCGAGTTTGATTTGATCGGCGGGAATCAAATCGCCTTCCCAAAATTCAAAGGTCCACTTTCGCACCGGCGTCTGGTAAGCGATTGTGCCCATCACGAAGCGCCGGTTTGGCTTCAGGTAATTATTCTCAAAGAAGACCTGGCCGCGTTCGAGCGACAGATAAGTGCCGTTGACGAAGTCCTTGTGAAACTTGTAGAGCTTCGTGTTCACGTAATAGATACGATTCTCGTGTTGGCGATCGATTACGAAGAGGACGTGCGGCAGCGCGTAGGGCGTGTTTGCATCATAGACGACGGAAAGCGTGTCGAACTGCGCCTGCGAAGAAACGCTCGGCAGAGACTGAACTTCATTTGAGCGTTGTGGCGACTGCCCTAACGCAACCAGCGCGACAAGCAGGAAAAGCCCCATCAGCGGCAAATGTCGAATCATGCGGTCGCGTTTGGTGCTCATCTGAATAGCGCTGCCCCCTCGCTTACCAGCAATTCTACCAAATCATCGATATGCCTTCGCTCCGTCAAATAACTGTTGATGTTGACGCGCAACGTGCGGCGGCCATGCAGGATCGTTGATGGGAAAAAAGCTTTTCCGCTCTTTTCGACTCTTTGCTGTAGAGCTTGCTGAATCTGATCCTGATCGGGACCAGGCATTGCGCGAACAGTTTGCGGAAGGAATCTGAAACAACAGACCGCGGTTTCGATCTCGCCTACGCGTTCGAAGTCCCCCAGTGTTTCTAATCGCCCTGCCAGATATTCGGCGAGTTCGATGTGCCGTTCAGTTGTTTCCGCATAGCCACGCTTGCCCATGAACTTGAAACACATCCAAAGCTTTAATGAATTGAATCGGCGCGTGCCCATCTGGCCGTAGCGAAAGAAATCGTATTGCGCATCCGAAAACCCGCGATCCTCGCTGAGATACTCCGGCGACATGTCGAAAGAATTGCGCAGCACCTGACCGCCGTCGCGCACCAGCGTCGCGCCGCATGAGAAAGGAACAAACATCCATTTGTGCGGATCGAAAGTAATCGAATCAGCTAACTCAATTCCGCGCAGCTTGTCTTTGTGTTTGCCTGAAAATGCGAGCGCGCCGCCATACGCAGCATCGACATGAAACCAACAATCGTTGGCGCCGGCGATTGCCGCCAAATCCGGCAGCGGATCAATTACCCCGGTTGAGGTCGTGCCCGCCACGCCGACGATGCAGAAAGGTTTGCGTCCTTCGGCCACGTCTTTCTTAATTGCTGCATTCAAACTGTCCAGTCGAATGTGAAAGCGACTGTTTGTTTCGATCTTGCGCAAGCTCTCACGGCCCAGACCCAGAATGTCGAGGCTCTTCTCAACTGAATAATGACATTGCTCAGAGGTGTAAACGGTGAGATCGCCCGCACTTGTGGCGCCCTTCTGTCTCATCTCAGGAGCCGTACGATCGCGCGCGCACTTGAGCGCGATCAGATTCGCTTCCGATCCGCCGCTCGCCAGAACACCGAACGCTTCGCTGCCGTAGCCGATCAATTCGCAGAGCCAGCGAATGACTTGCGATTCGATCATCGCCGACGTTGGACCATTGCGCCATGCCCCGGCGTTTTGATTGAGCGACGAACATAACGCGTCCGCCCAAACGCCGATTGCCAGCGGCGTCGGATTGAATTGACCGAAGTAATGCGGACTCGGGACCTGCATCGCGTGCGGCGCCACCTCGCGCGCGAATTGATCGAGAATCTTTTCGGCGGGCGTCCCCGTAATCGGCAGAGGTTCGTTGAATAGCTGCTTAAGATCGTCCGGTGTCGCCGCCGAGGTGACGGGCGCGGAATCGAGGCGTGACGCATGCTCGGCAATTAGTTTGGTCACGGCGCGGCCGAGCTTCTCGTGTTGTTCTCTTAATGTTTCGCTGCTCATGTTATCTTCGCTGAGTCGTGTCAGAACCGGGAGCGGTAGCGACCGGATCGTGACGTCAACGTCGCCTGATCGATCCCGTCGCTACCGCTCCGGGTTCTGACACAGACATGTAAACAGAAGTTCAGAAGAAATGGCAACGCCTATAGAAGAGTTTAGACAAGCACTTGAAGCTCATGCGCCTGAGTTTGGAATTGCTTTGCAGGCTGATCACCTCAAGCGGCTTATCGATTATTACGGGCTGATCATGAAATGGAACGAGCGGCTTCATCTCGTGGCGCCGTGTCGACCGGCGGAGTTCGCCACCCGCCACGTCCTTGAGTCACTGACGCTGCTAAAACATCTTCCGGTTGGCGCTACGATAATTGATGTTGGGTCAGGCGCAGGCTTGCCCATCATTCCCTGTCTGTTGGTTCGCGAAGATCTCCGCGCTACCCTGATCGAATCATCAAACAGAAAAGCTGTTTTCCTTCGTGAAGCGCTCCGCCCCGTAACGCCACCAGATCGCGCGCAGGTGATCACGGCCCGTTTCCAAGAGGTTGAAACTCCCCAGGCTGACTTCGTAACATGTCGAGCGCTCAATCGCTTTAGCGAAATCCTCCCTGCGCTCGTCGATTGGGCCCCGCGGAATTCGACGCTTCTCCTTTTCACCGGCGGATCAATTCGCAACCAAATTCAAACCATTCTCGGCTCGGTTACGGTCGAACGCATCCCTCATTCGGAACGACGTTTCCTACTAATCGCGCGCAGTGAATCAGTTTGAGGTGGCACGCGCATCTTGCGCGTGATCTCACGGGCGAGGACGCCCGTGCCACGACCTCATCGCGCGCACAACAAATTGACCCGCACGCCCGCGAAAATTTTCTGGAAGCACTTAGGGATTAACGGTTTTCCCTTCGTACAGTCTTAATTAAAAAACGCGGGTCAGGCTGCAACCTACTCAGCGCTACGGATCCACGAACGGGATTGAACGCTCTTGCATTTGGGGGTTTCGAGATGCCTCTTCTTACCAAAATCAGTTTAGGTCTTGCGGCGATCTTGATTTCGATCGCAATTGCGCCCGCGGCAAAAGCCGATCCGCTCACGATTACCAGCGGCGGATTTGCAATAAACAACTTGGCTCATAGTTTGACGGGTGCGCCCGGTATGGACGCTCTGGATGGTTATGTCACCACCTCAACGCATAATGTCAGCGGCGGAGGCAGCTTCATCGCGCTCCTAAACCCGTTGAAGTTCACAACCGGATTCACTGGTCTGGACTCGGGGGGTAATCATTCGTTTACATTTACGCAATTGCTGACGATCAATGGTCAGACCCAGATCCTTAGTCTGGCGGGTAGCATTGACATTAGCCGTCTGGTGGACACGGTACACATTATTTCCGCGGCGCCACTCACTTTCAAATTCAGTACATTTTCAGTTGTCGTTAACGTGATTCCCACGGACGTTGAGGGATTCGGCGGAGTGTCGTGCGGAGATTTGAAAGCGAAGATCACAGTCATTCCCAATACGGCCGTGCCTGAGCCGGCGACGCTTACGCTTCTGGGATTAGGTTTGGCGGGAGCGGCGGCGAAACTTCGTAAGCGCCGAAAGAATAAGATCGCAGCGTAAGAGTGGGATGCCAGGTCGGGGGGCTCGCCCGCCCCCCGGGGGGGGGGCGCCGGGGCCCCCCCCCCCCC
>DNNE01000212.1:0-29045 GCA_003487805.1 Blastocatellia bacterium
CGAACGCTTCCGCTTTTCGACGCTACGCTTGCTTACGCAGCAGCCAAGGCTGCTCTAACCAACTACAGCAAAGGCCTTTCAAAAGAGGTGAGTCCGAAAGGTATTCGCGTGAACTCAGTTGCGCCTGGATATACGGAAACGGACGCCGCCGTGGGAATGGTCAACGAAATCGCCGAGCGAACGGGCATCAGCCAGGATGCTGCCAGGCAACGCATAATGGATTCACTCGGCGGCATCCCGCTCGGCCGGCCGAATCGCCCTGAAGAAGTGGCAGAGCTGGTGGCGTTTCTGGCATCGGACCGTGCTTCCTCGATCACCGGAAGCGAATACGTCATTGACGGCGGAACAATTCCGACGGTCTAAGCCTGGAGTGTGAAGCAGATTCCGGTGACCGCCGGTAATTAGGGAGTCTCGAATGAAAATACTCATCCGTGCTGTGTGTAGCGTCGAGTTCTGGTCTTTGCGCTGATAACTTGTCTTCCGGTTCATGCGCAGAAGCTTACTTTCGGAAAAGCTGGTCACGTATTGGCCACTTGGCCAAAACAGCCACAGTTCCCTGTGGCTGTAAACGGTTGAAAACAAATGGTGGAGCAGAGGGGGATCGAACCCCTGACCTCCGCATTGCGAACGGCTAAAAAGCGATTTTCATGGCCCACTTTTTCGGCCTCGAAAAACGCCACTTTTGGCCAAAACCTTAACAAAACGCAGCCGCGAACAAGAAGTAGACTGTTACGAGACGCGACCTTCAGATACCCATTTTGATAAATTTTGGCAACGGTTTGGCACCGGGAAAATCTGAGGCAGCCACCATCGTTGCGCTGAGTCGCCGTCCCCGATGTCGGCGTTTGGCTTCCTTGCTTAAAACTTCTTTCAAGGCTGCTCAAGCTGAAGTATGATCCGCACTCATCTAGTCACCGTGAAGGAAGAAAGAAAGTGGCGCAGTTTGCAGATCATACTAACTTCTCACCTTACCCACCACTTGTCTTCAATGACGCAACCGCCGCGATCATCGCCATTCAGTCATACACGAAGCGCCTGCGTCGCTCCGCTCAGAACCAACTCCGGCTCGGAGGAAGGCAGCGCGATCAGGACCATCAAGTCGAGGCCTTCACGCTTCGACCAGCACGCACAACATCTAGGCCTTTAGTCCTTCTCGGAGGCATGGGTCCCCTCGCCGGCGCGGATGGCTTTGAACGCGCGTGCCACCGTTTTCTCAACACCAGAGAGATCGTCCTTCTGCAAGCATGCTCGATACCAGACAGAACCAGAGCCATCAAGAAACTAGTTCGAAACCCAGCCTCACCTGTGTTCGATTTAATGACTAATCGGCTTGGGTCTGCCGTTCGTCACGCAGTGGCCCAAGTGACATCTGATCGTGGCGAGATCGATCTCATCGTGTTGTGCAACACCTCTCACTTTTTCCTCTCAAAGGCGCTCGAACGATGCACCAAACATTATCCAGAGATTTTCACGCGCATACGATTCATGTCGCTAGTTGCGTCTGCAGTTAAGGCGATATCTCACAGGGGACACAAAGAGATTATGGCCCTATACACCGAAGGCACGCGGCTCTGTGGTATCTACGGAGACGCCTTCCAAGCGGAAGGCCTCCCATATTCTGAGGCCAATGATCACCTCGAGGACCTTGAGCCTCTTTTGATGCGGTCCATTTATGGCGTTAAGTACTACGACGAGTCCGCAATCTTAGATGGCGGAACAGGTCTGTTTAATGGACTGTGTAGGATTGAACCAAAATTTGATTGTATTCTTGCCGGGTGTACCGAGATACCGATCATCATTGACTATCTAAAGGCCAGCGGTGATGACGCGATAAAGAGCTTTCTCATGCGGGTGCCGTTCATTGATCCGGTGGCGGAAGCTTTGGCCCTCACCTGATTTTGAACGGTCAGATGAGGATGAAACGCTACCAAGCGTTTGAGTCCGGACGAACCTCAAACCTAGTTACCTCGCGAATGCTGGCAAGCTTGATAAGTAGTTTTCAGTTCACGGAAGAAGCACATTCTATCCGCGAAGTCGAATGCCTCGCCGAGTGTGCCAGATGCCATTGACTGACGATCGCGTTAGAGCAGGGTCAGAGAATATTCTACTGAGGTGAACGAGTGCACCCTCTCGATCCCCGCGTGGATTCTTGCATTCATGCGATTGACGCCCCCAAAAAGACCCACTCCTCGTTTCCTTTGTCGGGATACAAGCGCCGAGGTTTAGGCCACGCGAGCCTCCCATATTCCGTCCCTCCTGTAGCGTAATATTTTGCGTGATATGTCGAAATGGGGCCGGCAATCTCTTAGATATTCCGCTTCCAGCCTGTCAGTACTTGACGTTATATCTAATATAAATACCACTGATTGGCCCGCCTCAACGAGACGAGCCGCCAGTGATCTTGGGCGCGAACTCCTGGCGGTGCCCAATGATTTATAACTATATTACTTGCAAGGCGAGCGAAATAGTGCTATCGTCCCTACGATCTGGCGAGAGTAATTTCAGAGTTCTTTGACATCTGGGGGTTTTCGCCAAACCAAATGGCAGCACGCGAGTCTTCGACGCTCGCGTGCCCGCCATCCGGAATAGACCACTGAAAGGGTTGGTCCCTCAAGTGGCTGTCACGGGAGTTGATCGCACAAGTGACTTTGGATGTCAAGCAAAACTCCCGGTCCCGAGGCCACCCTTTCATACAAATGCCGCGCATGCGGCTGGGAGGGTGGTATGAAGAAAAACACTCGCCTGCACGCGTCAAGAATGCGCAGAGGTTGGTTTCTTCCAACTCAAACCGCATCAATAGACTCGCGCACTTTGAAAAACCTGGCGAAGCCTAATCTGAGCATCTCTGCAGGCTTCGCAATTCTGTTGCTCTTGAGCATTGCCGGATTCTCGGCAATTGGCTATCAGACTTTTCTCAGGACTTCACTGGTTATCTGGTTGCCAATCAACCTTCTTGTATTCGTCGCCATCGGCGCCTTGCTTCGCGGCCAGGAAGGTCTCGTGCATGCTGCGTCTCACGGGCATTGGCACAAAACAGCATGGGTGAACGATGCTGCTGGGAACGCCCTTGCTGCTTTGCCTGTATTTAGCTTGGTCCAACGATACCGCATTGGACACTCATTGCATCACGGAAGGTTCGGATCGATAGAAGATCCGGAATTCGCGCGATATGAAAGGCTCGATCTGGGTGGTGTCGATCGCAGTTCCTTAAGCGCCTTCGCCAAGAGCGCGTGTCGGAGACTGCCGCGGTACTTTTGGGACTGGTGGAGTCAGATTCAGACGACGCCCAGCGTGACGTGTCTCGCGCTGCTCTGGCATGCCGGGGTCGTCTTAGCTTTGACAGTATTAGGCGGATCAACGCTCGCTATCCTCTGGTTGGTCTATTTTGTTGGGCCAATGCTAACCACGCTTACCGTAATCCGGTTCGTCGACGAAGCCGCCGAACACCAGTACCAAGGTGTTAACACTGAGTTCGATGCAACCAATAATAACATCGGCCCAGTTCATCGCTGGCTCCTTCATCCATTGAATGATGGGTGGCATCTAGTTCATCACTTGATTGCTTCAGTTCCATTTTGGAATCTGAAAAGGGCCCATGATTGGCTGGTGCAGGTAGACGGAGATCGGTACGGGGCTAACTTCCCCTATCGGGTAAGAGTTCTCCAGGAGCCAGGACATGGCGCCGACAGAACTCACAAAAAGGACGCCCCATGAAGGCAGGCACACGTAGAACTCGACTCGGTCCTTGCGCACGGTAACTCGAATAGAGGGAAGAGGTAGCTTTTGCTACCTCTTCCCTTTTTCGATTCTCCGGTAAGCGAGGCTGCCACAATGCGGATCGACATGTTTAGAGCGATGAGTTGGGTCAGCGCTTGCGCGTTGATCAAAGCTCGGCCCAGTCATTGTTCATAGAGGCGCTGAGAAACACCCCTTCGACACTGATGGTTCAAGAGACGGGAGCTAGTCGTTAGTCAAAGAGGTATCTGCGCGCTATTGTTTCGCCGTAGATTTTCAAAGGATCAATAAGCGTTTTGCCGCTACGACCCTTACTCTTTTGTTTCTGCATTAAGAGGGAAAGCTCAGTTAACGCGAGTATGACATTGTCGGAAGTAACCTCGCGCCTCAGTATATCTCTGAGGCGGTTGAGGCTCGCTTCGGAGACACCCTCAGACTTTACTTGGTAAGCTAATTGGTGAACTTTTTCTTTGGTTGACGCACTTAGCACTTCGACTTCAAATGCCGACAAGGGTTCGCGGTAGGCACTCCAGTGCCCGAGATCCGCCACGGAGTCTATGCCAACCAGAGCTACACTTCGCTTTCCTTGCGATTGTAGCCACTCCGCGACGGACTCTGGAAGCGAAATGAATTCTGTTTTGTATTCTTCGCAGAGCGCGCGGATTTGAGGCGTAAAGTATTGAGTCGTATTATCTGCAAGCGCCAAGAGCCGCACGCCCTGTCGCCCCAAATTCACAACTGCTGAGCGCAGGGCTTCCCAGACTTCTGTTTCACGATGCTCAAGCTCCATAGACAGTCCCATTTCCGGAAGGGAATGCACTATCACTGGTGGCATCGACATATCACCGTAGCAGTAGAGATCAGGAACTTCACGCACAAACTCGTTGATATAGTTCCAAAGAAGAATGCCAGATTCGGGAGCATTACCGGTGATGATGCCAATGGTTTTTCGTTCTGGTGTTCCCCAATGACGATGCGCCTCGTCTAGGTCTGAGACGGCTATGGACTCGACCACCTTATTATCTATGGTGCTAACTAGTTCTTTTGCGAAAAACTCAACCGCCCATGTCAAATCACCGGCGTTAGTCATCATGCTACCTGGGATTCCGACTCTATGTAATAATTCGGTATCAAAAACTTGTAGCATCGGCGAAGCTAAGAAGGCAGCATCTAAGGCGTAGTTTGGTGTTTTGATTTGAAGAGCTTGATCTATTCCAAAGGGATTAATTAAGCCATATTCGAGACCGAAGACTTTTAGATCTTCGTCCGTCATTCGGGACGGCAAATCTTGAGCGTTGAGGGCCTTAGCCAGTTTATCAAGATCAAGCAATCGATCTCCACGGCAATGGGCTAGAAACGGCTGCGGGTTGCCCGCCGCGTTTGTGAAGAGACCGAAGTAGGATTTCAGCTCATCAAACAGAGGTATTCCCTCGTGCCCCAGTCGATTGCGTTTATGAGCGGCATCGCGACAACTTCGCGCCTCGCGATTACGGCTCAACTGAAACCAGACGCTTCTCCTTCGCAAGAACTCAATCGTGCGCTGAACCGCCACGGGCACGATCGTTTCTTCTGGCTGACACAATTCAAACGCCTCTTCCAGTGTCCAACCATTTCTGCCCAATCTAGCAAATTGTTTTTCGTCAGGGATTTCCACGAGCGACACACCTCCCACTTCAATCACCAAATTCGCGCACTAGTAAAGCAAGCTCTACTTCAGCCCACGAAAAAGATGCCCCGTTGGTGTCCACGAACAAACTTAACGAGACACGCTCACCCGGTTTGGCAATTGGCTTAATGGCTCGCGTGACATCAAAGATAAAAATGCCCTCACTCTCACCGCCTTTAACCCATTTCTTGTATTCTCCGGCATAGCCAACGTGGGACTCGCTGGCCTCTGCAGGGTCGTCCAGATTCGCGAACACCCGAAACTTAACCTCTTCTTCAGCTGACTTAAGGCTTGCCTTCTTAAACCGCAAGAGTGCGCGGTCAATACGCTGAGGCCCCCACGTTCCTTCTAGTGGACGAGCCGGAACCCGGAAATAAGCGGGCGGGGTATTCGAAGCATCTATACTCTTATCTTTAGCACCGGAGAACTGTGTTACATGCTGCGAGATACTCTGTTCGCCGGCTTCGTTAATTTGGAACCTGGCCTCGACTTCCTCAGTAGTTACATCGGGATCTCCCAACCAAGTCATCAATTTGCAAAGCGCCGCTTCCAAAGTGATATCATTCCCCGCAATGAACCCGGCTTCCAGTAACATGGCGCTCGTATCATAGATACCAAGCTCCACCGGGCCTCGCCGGCATTGGCTAGCGTTGACGAGGATAATTCCCCTGCGACGAGCCTCCCGAAAGATATCAAGAAACTCGTCGCTGCTTGTTGGAATGTTACCCGAGCCATACGCGAGGACTGCAGCTGCCCTCAGTCCTTCGATCTCCAACTGCTTGCGAGCTACCTCCGGGGTTTCGTGAATACCAGGGTAGATCATCAACGTCGTCACATGCGTATCTAGGCGAGTTACTGCCCTGAAGGGTTGGGTTGGCTTTGCTCGAATGAGCTTTTCATTGATAGTAATCTTATCGCCGGCTTCACCCAAAGGCGGCAGGTTAGGCGTCTCGTACGCATCGTATCCAGAGGTATCTTTTTTTATTGCGCGATTTCCGCGCAGCAGTTTCCCGCCAAAATAAACACATACTTCAGGAATGACAGGAAGTCGGCTGAACTTTGGATTCGCTATCTCCAAAGCCGTAATAAAATTCTGAGTCGCATCATTTCGCACCCCTACGAGCGCGGACCGTTGGGCGCCGGTAAGAATGACGGGCTTACCCAGGCCCTTCAACATAAACGAAAGGGCAGAGGCGGTATAGACCATGGTGTCCGTGCCGTGGAGGATAACGAAACCCTCGTAGTCTTCATAATTCTTGGCAATGATTTGGGCCATTTGCGCCCATTCCTTTGGCCCGACATTGCATGAATCCAAAGGCCCGACAGTTTCATTACAATCAATCGGCCCAAAATTCCCGCCTTCTAGTCGCATCAATTCAGGAGTCGCCTCCTTGAGGACTCTCCAAGGTACAACTACTTGCGGACTGTCCGGGTCTGGATCTTTCGGTTTTGAGCCTATTGTCCCACCCGTGTAAATAACAAGGACGCCCTTTGCGGTTTCATTCGTTTTTTCTGCCATGACCTTTGCCTTCCTAAATATTAGCCACCGATATCACGTCGATACTCTCAATGGAGTCGGCTCTCTCTCCTATGTAGTTCCTTTCCATCATCTCTCTCACGAGATCCATCCCCATTTCCTTATTGGTCGCGCCCGCTAACTTCTCTTGCACTTGTGCTAGCACCCAACTGAACTTCGTCAGGGCTGCCGCCGCCGTCATATCGCCGGCGTAGATGGCGCCGGCCTCCAACGGCGCTAGGGCGGTGCGATATTCGGTATGGCCAGCGGGACGCGGCGGATAAACGCTGGTAATACAAACCGGAATTCCCCATCGCACTGCATCTGTGACGAACGGAATGAATGAATATGGCGCTCGAGTGGCGACGTTGCCGGCACCTAACGTTTGGATAATTATCCCATCGCAGGGCTTTTCCCCGGCAACGATCTTCCGGCGCATATCTGAAAAGAAATCGGGACGTAATCCAGGATACTGCTGTATCATGAAAACAGTGTCCACGAATTTTTCGCGCAACAGAATATCCTTTTCCGCCGCTGGTAATTTACGGAGGAGATCATCTCGAATCTCAATCTCTTCTGTGATGTTAGCTAAAGGATAATAGTTTGGCGTATCAAACCCCTCAAAATTTCTGTCGTCGCTCTTTTGCGCGCGGCAAGCACGCAATACTTTCGTCCCAAAAACAATGACGACTTCGGGAATCCGCTGCAAAGCAACTTTACATGCCCGGTGGAGATTTGCATGAGCGTCTCCATATATGACATCAGGCGTTGCTTGTGCACCAGTGAAGACCACCGGAAACCGAAGTTGTTCGCCCAGAGCAAAAGCTACAGCCGAGGCTGTGTAAGCCATAGTATCGGTACCATGCGCCACAACAAAACCGTCGTATCCCTCACCTCGCCGTTTAAAGATTTCTCTTGCGATCGCAGCCCAATCCGATGGATATACATTTATACTGTCTTCATTGAAGAGGTGCACAATGTCTGTTTGCACGAGATCTACTTGTGCAATCTTGTCTAACTCGGGATAATTCTCTCTAAACTCCTTTTCATCTTTCGGTGGGAGAACCTTGCCACCTCTTCTCACCATGCCAATGGTGCCGCCTGTGTTCAAAACGCAGATGCGCTTGCGCTCTCCACTTGATCGGAGTGAGCGAACGAGCTGCGGTCGTGTTACGCTGGAGAGTCTGCTGTCTGCCCATTGCCGATTGAAGTATGCTTTGAACAGCTCGCCTTTGATTTCTAACTCTCCGGCTTCGATCTTCGTCAGTTGTCCGTTGATCTCCACTTCCTTATCTTCTAACGCCTGTCGGACCAATCCACTTAGTAGCAAGACCTTGGCTCCTCGAGCGTCCGGGGAGCGCGCTGAACGAATCCCATCAATCAGATTCAAGTAAGTGTTATAAATGTTGATCGGATTGATTTCATCAGTTCGTTGCGCTAATGGAACTCCTTCATAGAACCGCTCAATCACGTTCTGGATTTGCGTGAACAAGTGAATCGTAGAACCGCTTGCCGCCTCTTTGAGCATCTTCGCGGCGGCGGCATCTATATCCGACTCGCTCCGGACAGACCTGATGGTCGCGTCGGATAGCATTTGCATCGTCAAGAGAGGCTGCCCGCCGGTGTAATAGAACACCCGCCGAACTATCTCCTCGCGCTCTCGGATTTTGCTATCAAGACCCTCTGCTAGTTCCTCCACAGATCGCGAATCGACACTAAAATCCGACATGTCAATAGCCTCCCCCAACTGTGAGGAAGCACCACCGCGCGCACTGATTACCGCTGAAATTCGCTGTAACCCGATGAAGCAAAAGTTGATGCTCTCTAGATCTCTCTTGGTCGTTTGATCGGTTTTCACGGCCTGCAAGGTGGAGACTATTTGTTCCCCGTATTCGAGCTGGGGCAATACATCTATTTCGTCCAATACAATCAATACTTTGCCTTTTACTTCCGCTTGAATAGATGAGAGAACCGCCTCCAATAATTCACTGGGGTTGTCAGTTATTCCTTTCGCCAATAGAGTTGGGATTTCATCGCCGGACAAATCTAAATCCAACGCCAAACGTCTACCTAACCTAATGATCCATTCCTGGAGTGTTTTTGGCGCAGGTCGCCAGCCAATGTGACCGGCAAGATCTGCATAAGCCACCGACACACCTTCTTCCGAAAGATGCGACCGCCAGTGCATAACCATACTGGTCTTTCCCATCGTGCGGCAGCCGCTGAGTTCAATCCAATTTCCGAGGCTAATGTTGGCTAAATAGTCTTCGTCCTGCGGGCGATGAACATATATGCCGTTGGAAGGAACTGCGCCTCCGACGTTGTATTTCCTGGTTGCCATTCGAGATTCCTTTAGTCCTCTAACCTCACGCTGATATTCTTGTCCTCAATATCTTTTCCAAGTTCGTTGGCTATATCTCTATACCAATCGCAGCTAGGCATGACTTTCCCAGCTTCTTTGACAATGACAATATTTCTCGCCAACAAGTACGGCCTGACAAAATCAAAACTCTTATCCGGATCATCCAAATCCTGAACTCCCCCCATAATCCTCTGGATCAGCTTTGGGTAACAATCCTCCAGCTTTTCTAGAAACTCTTCGGGAGGTAACCTCTCGGGTACGCCTTCGGCCCGCAGCTCATGCATGAACGCGGCTTCAATAAGGGTTTCTCGAATTAGATTCTTGTGTAGCTCGAAGGCGCTCCATTGAGATTCAAGTTGCTTGAGGTGATCTTCGAACTCTGTGTCCTTCGAACCTAGATCTGCATTCACGGCTACCAAGTGGCTGATCAGAGGCTGCCCACCATATCGTCGATGTATCTGTTCTAGTTGTAATTCCGAGTGGTTTGCACCTACTCTGATAAAAAGCTGCCTTAGTTGTTTAAGACCAAACCACCAATCTCCCTTTTCAGTCATGGGTGATACAGACGATACCATCGGCGTAGCCATTAACCTCTCTTCCTCTTTCATGTACTCTAGAACTCTCGGACTGCCAACAACCAAACCTCGTGCGAATGAAACAAAACTGTTTGTGTTCTTTACGGTACGAAGGTCTGAACTGATCTTATAAATTAAGGAAGGGCTCAGATAGCCTAAATCGTCAAGCACTATTAAGGCTTGATGATTCGGGCCAAATTTGCTGAGGTGTCTCTGTACCCAAGAAGGAAAAACAATCGCATCTCCTTGAGGCCAAGGATCCAGTCCCCAAGTGTTCGCCAGCATTTCCTGCAACGAACGAAAAAAGTTATCGGTTTCCTCCTCATCCTTTCGCTCACTTGAAGATGTGTAAAGCCTAAAAACATGCCCGGAGTCACTGAAGAATCTCGGCTTCGCCAAGCTCTTACAACTAAAATAAGCCGTCTCGAAACCTCTTTTCTTGACCTCGTCTTGTAGTCTGATCAGCAAGGAAGTCTTGCCCGACTGAAACGGACCCGCTATGTAGAGAGAAAGGTTTTCATTTCTCAAGCACTTATCAACCAGATCGTCAACAGGGCGTCGCACATAGTTTAGAGCGTTGGCCGGCACAGGCCGACCGGGGGGGGAAATAAAGGCAGCCGCGCCTGAATCTGATAACGAAGCCAGACGTCCAAGAGTCTTCGTAAGCTCACTCACCATATGAGCGTCGATATCTAAGCTTCCCCGCTTAAGCTGAAATAGCTCCAATAAAGCCCGCGCCAAACGTCCGAGGTTATCAACTTCTCTTTTCGATTTCTTGCCTGACAAAGTGATTGAAATCCAAGCTTGACTGACGCCTGAAATCTTGGCCAAATCTTCTTGCTTTGTTCTTAAGAGGTTAGCGGCTTGGTTTAGGGCTCCTCGCTCGCCTTCCGTCACAGCATATCTTCGTCGGACCATACCGACCTCCCCCTCACGAAGTAATTATCGTGATAAATATCATTATATAGCATAATACGGCATTCAGGTAAATATCGGGCGTAATAATGTGATAATTCACGAGAAGAAGCCGGGTAGCGTCGTTTTATCGGCGCATTTCAGGCAATTGCCCTCTAAGAGAGGGCGGCCCCTCGGGATTATGTCGCCTTTCAATTTGGTCTTGAACAATACAGCTCAATTGGATTCAGAATTTATTGAGCTTGCGACAACTCTGTTCTGCCATATTCGATTTGACAGTATTACAAAGTATGTAATATTCTCCACTTGGAGTTTGAGATGAACCAAAGACACCTACAAGAAGGAAGAGAGCAAAAAGCATGGACTCAGGAAGAGGCGGCTTCTAGGCTCGGTGTTTCTCAGCCTTATCTTTCGTTGCTAGAGAAAGGGCTGAGACCAGTGCCTGAGAAACTGGCTCGCAAGGCTGCTACTGTATATGACCTTTCTGCGGTGACTCTGCCAGTGGAAAGAAGTTGGAACAGTGTTCAACCTAAGGACGAGAAAACGCTGGCTGCTGATCTGGCAGCTCTAGGATATCCGGGATTCTCGTATCTCAGGGGCCGACGTAAGAAGAATCCTGCAGAAGTCCTGCTTTCAGCATTGTGCGTTAAGAACTTGGAGAGTCGCCTTACCGAGGCCCTGCCTTGGGTACTGCTCAAGTATACGGATCTGGACTGGCAGTGGTTGGTAAGTGCAGCCAAGGCTAAGGATCTGCAAAATAAGCTCGGTTTTCTTACTAATGTTGCGCGCAGAATAGCTGAAACACGAGGAGAAGGCGCTAAAGCAGAAACGCTCCGCAATCAAGAAGTACTCTTGGAACGATCCCGCCTGCTTCTTGAAGATACTCTTTGTCACGATTCGCTGACCAATGCGGAGAAGCGATGGCTTGAGACCAGTCGACCTGAAGAGGCGAAGCATTGGAGACTGTTCACAGACTTTTCGCTTGAACACTTGCGCTATGTCTTCTAAGTCCATTCCCGAACCTTGGAGAGCATTCCTTTCGGAGGTAGATGCGGCTGCCAATCAGGAAATTGAGTTACATTGCCTTGGTGGGTTTGTAATTAAGATCTTATACGGCCTGGAGCGCCCGACAGCCGATGTCGATGTTCTTCCGATCGCAACCAATCGTGAAATTCAATCGGTGATAACACTCGCAAACAAGGGCTCGAAGCTACACTCAAAGCATAAGGTCTATCTCGATGTTGTCGGTGTTGCGACAGTGCCAGACAGCTATGAGGACAGATTGATGGAAATGTTTCCCGGAGCATTTAAACATCTTCGACTCTTTGCTCTAGATCCATATGATCTTGCGCTCTCAAAACTCGAACGCAATGCCCCATATGACAGAGACGACATCAAACACTTGGCTCGCGTGGTTCCTTTCGACTTGGAGCTGCTAACAACCCGCTATCGAGAAGAGATGCGATCGTATCTTGGGATCCCTAAACGAGAAGATCTAAAAACTCTTCAACTCTGGATCGAGGCGATTGAAGAAGAACGAACCAGTGCTAGTTAAGAAACTTTGCTGGAAATTGCGTAGTCATTGACCGCCTTTTAAAAGAGGCTCCACTTCACCATGGAGTACCTCGACATCAAGCCGCAGACTCCCGATGGAAAGTATATTAATCGGATCCCGAAAAGCACGGACTACCGGTGCGCAGCTAGTTGCCAGGAAGACTCGATACAGCAAGTAGCGTTCGCGCGATTCAAGCGCACGCTGGAACTCAGCGCGACTCCAGTGAAATCGGCCATCGGTTCCCGTTGTCGCCTTCACTTCGATCACAAGATCTTCGCCATCGTCATCCACCGAAAGGATGTCGTAATCCGCGGTCGGAAAATCTTTTGCAATCCATCGGACTCTATCCTCAGCGAAACCAAGTTCGCGGACTCTTATGCGCTCCACCAGCAAAACGATCTCCTCACCTCGTCGACCAACCGCTCGGTCCTGTTCTGAATTCCTTTGGAGGTCCATGCGAGTCCATCCTCCGGAGCCTCCGCTGATCCCCGTGCGTTTTTGTTTTGACCATCCGGGAGTGGGAGCGCTAATCACGGGCTCCACTTCTTCCAGAGAGGGCAGAGGGAACGTTTCGCGAAGGTCCTCGTCTGTTTTAATATTGGATTCCTCCAGGGATATTTGAGGCTCTACGGGTCTAATTGATTTCGTTGTTGTTGTCACCAACGATTGCACTAAGGCCGAACGAACTACCTCGTCGAACTGCTCTTGTTCACTAATTGCCTGATCCTCGTCGTCCTGTTCATCGATGGGGTCGCTCTTGAGGCGTATGCCCCTGGCTTGAAGGTAGTCACGACGGTCGGTCTCCGAGTCGCTCGTGAGCAGGCGGTAAATCGCGTCCGACAGACTTCGCTGATCGTTAATGCGTTCAAGGTATTCCTCAGCTATCAATCCAGCAAGGAGACCGTTCATTTCAGAAAGCTTTTTCACGTAAGTCAAATAAATAACCCCATCCTTGCAAATTGCTTTGACGGGGAGGGAAACGGTTGATTTGTGGATGCGATATTTGGACATCAAGGTCTCAACAAACTCTATGGTTCGAATGGATCGGAGCCCGCGCGTCGCCGCTCGGAAATGCTCGCGAGAACCTGTCCAGCCTCCAAAGTCTTGTAGAGCTATGGTCTCAATTGCCTCTAGGAAGGTCATTCCACCAAGCTTTCGCACGAGAGCCGTCTCGTTAAACCACGGCGGTGCGCTACGTGGCGACCCAATAGTCTGATGTATCCTGCGTCGTACATCTGTCAGAGCCTTAACTTCCAACATATGAAAGAAGGGGAGCAGCGCAGGCGTAGAGGTATCGGCAAAAGCAATCTCAACAGACGCTTCGCGTAACGCGTCAGCCAAGGCGGGCTCATCGTCCATCAAGAAGTTTAGTGATTGAACAGCCGAGAAGAGATGAAGCTTGCCGTCGCGATCTAGCAACCACGGAACATTTTCAGGAATAATCGGCGCAGTTTTGAGTCCTTTGTACGCCGCGCGAATCAGGTTCCTGCGCTCGACGGATAGTGGCCTGGCCGTGGACAGATACTCTTCGCCGATGGAAGTAAGAAGTTGTGTCCAATGTTGGTCATGCGGTCTCGCACTTGCCCCCAACGCTATATACGCATCACGTACGACTGGGGTGAGGCTTGTAATGCATGGTAGATAATTCCCAAATAGCTTGGTTGAAGTGCCACCTACCAGTGTTATCTCAGGCGCGCTGTATCCTGAGCCGTTCCAAAGAATTTCACTTTCGCTTAAGGCCCCTGTAGATCTGCCATCGCGCTCCAATGCCTTTACTAATTCCGGGTATAGACGGTCTGGTTGAGGTGGCCCGGCCCCATTTTCAGAAAGACTTGATAGGTACTCAAGCATCCCTTCGACATCAGGCCTGTCCTTACAGCCGAGCAGTCTATATAGCGCTGTGCGTTCACCGCCCGCGTAGGATGCGGCCGGGCCAGCACATGCCAAATTTATCGGATTGCGGGCATATAAATTCTCGGGCGACTGAATCGATCCATCCTGGGAGCGGAGAAAAGGGGTCTTTCTCAAGTCGGCAACAACCTTCCTAGTCAGAAGCCGCTTAAATCGAGAAAGAGTCCGCTCGAACACAGACGCAAGTGAGGCCTCTTCCGTGATGAGCCGCGCGTATGCGATTAGATCTTCCCCGGTTATTGTTCGCTTGAAACGAAGCGCCTTGGCAAGTTCGATATTCCGAGCGAATTCCCGGTGAGGCAAATGAAGGGCGGCTTTAATCTCCCGTGCACCAGCAGCGTTCGCAAGTGTAATTGAACTGGGGCTGACCCACAGCCTCCGATGATCTCGAAGAATCGGAGATCGCCTTACTTCTGCCCTAGTCCTTGGTGAAAAGTGACCGTTGACAGCGAGAACGAATCGGTAGAGTGCCATTCTTTCGTCTTCGTTTGCCGCATCGCTCGCGGCCCGCCTTGCCACATCAGTGACCCATTCATCAGAGTTGAATTTCTTACATAGCTTGCGCTTCTTTGCGAAGGGCACCAATTCCGGGTGAAGTCGATCCCCGGGAGGCAGCGGGCAAGCCTCCTGGATTTCAACGGGAACACACCACAACTTGTCCGCGGGCCGCAACTCCCCAGAGGCAGACAAGAGAAGCGAAGATTCCAAATCCGCATGATTTGCTGATGAGAGTTTTGGCCAAAGTAAATCGAGACAATTGAGGATCTTGACTTGCAGCGTCGCATCATTGAGCGCCTCAGGATAGTTTGTGTAATGGTAGTTGGATTCGCTGTCAGCAAGTTTCGTCTTGAGCTTATTTGGTCCATCTCCGCAAAAAAGGCGCACTAGTGAGTTCAAAGTGAAACGCTTTGCACCATACTGAAGTGCGAGGTCGGCAACTTTGGGATTATTTGCAAGTCGATGATGTAGGTACTTTGCGTCGCTCAAGAATCCATCAAGTCTGGGATCTGCCGGAACGTTTAGCGTTGTGACTGTCGCGAACGCTAGAGAGGCAGTTCGAGAACTTCTGGTAGAGCGGACGGCCCATGAATCGGAAGTCCGAAGATTCGTTTCGAGGGCTTCTGTGTAAGCCGGTATCGAAGAATCGCTGATTTCGCCGACCGCCAAGTAGGCGTTTGCTCCGAAACGCTTGAACCAGTCTTCGTTGAGTACACTGACAGTCAATTCGGCCAATCTCTCAAGGAGCCACGAATTGATCGCGCTATTGGTAGGATCATTGAGCAGACTTCGATCGAAGTCCATGTCAAAGGGTGCGTTCAGGCTGACTGCATTGCCGGTGTAAAGTCGCGGGAGGCCAATCGGATAGTAGATGATGCCTGCGGGCGAATTAGGAGGTAGCCGCGCCTTTGAAGTCCGTAGCGAGACGCCAAATCGGACGCGGCGCGAAAGAAGCCTGAAGTATCCGGGAATTAATCGAACGTCGAACTCCCTTGGGAGAGTAACGCTTCGTTGCCATTCGAGTTCCTCCATGGTCTGGTCCGGACCCTTAGAATCGACCATCTGAACCCGACGTGAGAGAAGGGTGACACCTCGCGCGGGTGATGCAAGTCGACGAACTGTCTGTTCCCAATTGATTGTGCGTTCATGACGCGAAGAGGAAACAACCATCTCACGGAGACTATTAGGGAGAATCACGTCCGCGAGCTTTAGAAGGGCTAGTGAGATGGAACTGGTAAGTCTTTCAAAAACCTTTGCCTCCGCATCGTGAGTGAATGGGTCGAGGCGACCACTTTTTTTCGTGCGGTAGGGAACGAAGATCTCAATTCCCCGGCTGTTTTGAGACGCCTCATCAGGGATCGGCTTTGGTAGTGATCCGCGCTCACGATGAAGGACCGTCTGCCACCCATTTGAGCGGACGTACAACTCGTCACCAAATACAAAAAGGGAGCGAAGGCCAAAGTTTTTCTCGCCGATTCCATTGGCCTTAGGTCTTACAAATTCGGAGGTTCCTCCAACTCTACCTGTACCCATTACGACGCTGAGGCGAAGCCATCCCTTTTGATCCACCGGCTGGCCATTGCCTTTGATCGTCAATCCCTCATTTCCAAATGCGACCTCGAGGCGGCTCCCTCCGGCGTCATATTCGTTTTGGATCAACTCTCGAAGAATTGCAGCCGGTTCGTGTGCTCTCGCGAATTCTACGAGCACAGTCTCGCCAATGCGGAAATCGAAACTGAGATCGGCTGAGGAAGGCCGCTTCCAAGTGTCAGGTAAACTCATAGCCGTAATGTTAATTGAATGCCTATGCTAGAAGAGACCTTCAGCCTCCCACAGAGGGCTGGGCCATTTCCAGATATCTGCAAAACGCATTTGCCAATTCCATCTGCCTCGGTGTCTTGCACTGCACATCGAACAACGCGGGACTCGCAACGAGAACCGTCACACATTGCGCTCGTGAGGTTGCCACATTCAATCTATTTCCACTGTACAAGAACTCCATGCCACGCGGCGCATCTTGAGGAGTTGAAGTCGCCATCGAATAAATTACGACCGGTGCCTCCTGCCCCTGAAACTTATCGACAGTTCCCACCCGGCTTCCCTTTGGTAATTCCCGCAGCAGTAACGACACCTGAGCGTTATAAGGGGCGACGATCAGAATGTCTTCAAGCGTAACTAATCCGATTTGGCCTTGCTTGTCAGTCCACGTAGCCTTACGAAGTAACGCCTCGACTAACTCAGCCACCTGCTTCGCCTCTTCGGGTGAATCGCTTTGGTTTGCATCATGTTTGACGGGAAGAAAACGCAGTCCCGTACCACCAATTGGACCAGCGAGGTTCAGTCGTTGATTCGCGTTCTCAGGTCGCGATGTCAGGCGACTCTCATAAAACACGTCAGAGGTAAACGCACAAATATCCGGATGCAAGCGCCAACTCTCTGCCAGGAATAATCCGCGGTCTGCGGTAATTGTTTTTTGCTCGTTCAATAGATGCGACAGCGCCGACGCTTCCGCGCCCGGCGGGTGAACACCGCGCTGCGGTTGATCAAGTTGCTGCGGATCTCCCAGCAGGACAATGCTGTCGGCCGACGACGAAGCAGCAAGCACATTTGCCAGAGACATCTGACCCGCTTCGTCGACAAACAACACGTCAACTGCGTTGGCCATTTCGGCTCGCGCCCAAAGCCAAACCGTGCCGGCGATGATTTGGGCTTCATTATTGGCGAGAGCCTGCTCGACACCCTTGTTGTCGTCAACGATCTCTACAAAGTCGTGTTCACAAACATCATCGCCATCGCATTTCTGCAGAATTTTGAGCTTCTCGTGCCGCTCCAAAGCCGCTTTGCAAGTCCCTTTCAGCAGATTGCTGATGACTTTATGACTGACCGCCGTGACGCCAACCTTCTTTCCCTGCTTTATCAGCTCGACGATCATGTGCGCGCCGGTGTACGTCTTGCCCGAGCCTGGCGGACCCTGAATGGGAAGCACCGTTCGGTCGAGCAATAGACCGATCTGTTTGGCCGCTTCGAGCGAAGATAAATGCTCGAAGTCAGTTAATTTCCCTTGCTTCAATCGCGGCGCGTGCCGAAGTAGTAGCTCGCGTGCCGCCGCGTAGCTGCCGAAGCCTTCAATGTCGTTATCGGCGACCCAATTCCCCAGTTGCAGAAGACTCTCCTGCATTGCCTTGGCGTTGATGATGTCGTAAGGCACCAGGGCCGATGGGTGCGGCGCATCGGCGAGCCGCGGTCCTCGCTTGAGATCAATCGTCAAAGCCTCGTAGTCAACTGCGTGCAACTCGCCGGTTGCCTTCTTCGTTTTGGGATCACGTAATTCGAGCGCGCGCTCAATCGTCGTATCCTGCAACGGAAACCGGTAACGATGGACCGTCGACTTCTTCACCTTCTCGACTTCGCCCATGTGAACCAGACCGCCGAGCGTCGCTCGATCGGTGATGAATTCTTCGTCCGAATAATCACAGCGATTGAAGTACTCCCAGTACTTGGATTTGTCTTCGCGGCGATGCCACTGCAACAGATCAGTTAACAATGCGGTCGCCTTCTCCGACTCAGTCCATGTTTCCTTGTCTTCAGGCAGAACGGCCGTCAGACGTTCTTCGATCGCGCGAACTCTCTGCAAATATTCCGTCAGATTTTCAGAAAGTGGCTCTTCTTTCGGCACAGGCCGCGCGAGCGGCGCTCCAACTTGCTCTTCCAGTTCCTTCCTTAATCGCTCAAGCCAATCGCGCAGCCGCAGCGCCGACACGCAATCGTCACGGTTGTAACCTTCAATCGCGCTTCTAATCTCGTCTAGATTTTCTTCCTCCGCGCCAAACGCGAGCACTGTTTGAAATGCCTGTAGCGCCCGGTTCGCATCGATTAGCTTCACGTCGCGTCGATACTCATAGAGCGGTTCGAGCTTCTTGATTGAATAGCTCTCCACCGAGGCGCGGAGACCCTGCCTCACCGCGCGGAACATATCTACCAGAACCTCGCCGCGCAGGAGCTCATCAACTTCATCCACGCAGGTCGAATGTTGTCCGGCCATGCGTTTGATCGCCGTTTCTTCGTAAGCGCCGTAGTGATAGATGTGCATGTCCGGATACTGCCGGCGACGCGCGGCGACCATTTCCATGAATTTCTGAAACGCACGCTTCTCTTCCGCAGGGTTCATGGCCCAGGTTGGCTCGTAAACCAACCCGCCGTCACTCGCTATCGTGAGGACGCCAAAGAGATATTCCAGTCCACCCTCAAACGTGAACTGATCGCCTTCGAAGTCAAGAAAGATATCGCCCGGTGATGGTGCGGGTAGTGAACACAAGCCCTTCTCAGGCTCTGGTGGAACGAGCAACTCATGAATATTGCGGCGCTCTTCCCGCCCTTGCACCTGCAGGCGGGCCTGCTGATGAATATTCGCAAATGCCTGATCCTTTATGCCTTCAACTTTAGGATCGGGAGGCAATGGCAGTCGCGCCAAACCCGCGACTGTTCCGGCGCCATAAGTGACCAATGCCTGTCGTTGGTTGCGCGTGATGTTGGCAACTAAGGAAAGATGATCGTCTTTGCGCCATTGCGCGTCACAAACCGTTGACCAGTCACAGATGCGACAGTGCTCAACCGGGTCGGGATAAGTTTCGGATTGAGCCTGCTGTGCGGCGACAAAGTCACGCTTAATCTTTCGAAAGAACGCGAGATATCGCTGGACAAAAAACTTCTCCGGCTTGGCTCCGCCACCGAGCACCACATGCATGTAATCCGGCACAACGCCTTGAATTCGTGAGAGTAGATCTGAATAGAAGCAGAGCTGAATGATGGCGCGCGCCTTGGTCGAGCGCGCGAGCTTTGTTTCCACGACTTCGTAGGAGAATGAACCCAGCTCACTCGACTTATCGACACGAATTAGGAAGTCAGCGCGCCCGTACCATTGATCGTCAAGGAATGTCGCCTGATAAATAACATCAGCGCCGGTGCGGATGGCCTCGATAGTTCTTTCCGCCGCATCTCGACGCGAACCCTCAGTCGGTATTTCTACGACCGTGAGTCCTTGTTCAGTTAACTGGGTTAAGTACGCTTGCTCATGCGCCTGTCCAAGTTTGATCAGGAAATCCAAGAGCGGATCAGCAAAGAAGGGTCGCTTAATTTGCTCCGCTGCTGCTGCGCGATCCAGCGCGGTGAGATGCTGACAAGCGAGGAAGTTTGCAATGGAGGTTGGTGAGAACATCGTGATCGTTCCTGCTGGGAGCGCGGACGTCCCCGTCCGCATTTCTATTTTCTGCTTTTGCTCATGCCCGGAAGGGCCGCCATTTTATTCAACAGTTGGGTCAGCTTGCGATTTTGTGATTCTTAATCGTTCCCGTTGCGGTATTGCTTAGTGCTGTTTGAGCATTAGCTTGCTACAGCAGAGAATCGCAAATTGGCAAGCCTGACCCCGGTTGCGTTTACACCAATGTGAGTTTGTTTACATCCATGAGATTTCTCCGGTGAAGAAAATCGAATGCAGGTGGCGCGATTGTTCGCGCAGCCTAACTTTGAGTTGCTAAGAAACGGCAAACCGATCAGCCAATCCTTCAATCGTCATGTTTTCTGAAATTGCATCATGCGGAATGAGAAGATAACGCCACGCCTTGCCGCCATACGTCGCGGCGTAATCACTCGCATGCTTGCACCAAGCGACTGCGGCGTCGCGTTTCGCGAGAACTTCGGGATCATTCATTTGGCTCTTCATCTTTGGCTCGAGCATATAAATCATGTCTGCCGTTTCCGCCACGAAGTCCGGTTGATACTCAGGATGTTCCGCTTGCCATTTGTAAAAAATCTGAAACTGCCCTCGCGCTGGCTTGAACCAACGTTCAGATTCGCGTTCAAGTATCATCGCCATGATGCGTTCTGATTCGGATTGAAACTTCTCTTGTGGGTACAAGCTGCGACTAAATCCGGTAAACAAATAACGCGACATGTTGCTCTTGTCTTTCGGCGACTGCCGAAAATCCAGCGGAGGTTCACCTGCAGCCTGGGTGTAGGCCTTGTCTTTCAACTCTGAGAAGCCCTTATTGATCTTCACTTCATAATCAACTTCTTCTTCCCAGTAGTGGTCTTGCATCTGCGCATGGATAAGACGTGCGATTTCTGACTGGAAGACACGCAGAATTCGTCTCACATCTTCTTCATCACTCAAATAGCTCTGAAGGCGCTGTACCATCTGCGAGGCTAAGTCATAAAGCAAATCGGCATTATCTTCATAAGCGACGTCATCGAAATCGATTAGCCCAGCGACGACGTAGTCTTCTAGTCTGAGCTCATCAATGCCGCCTTTTCCGAGCCTTATGATTCTTAGCTTTCCAGTACGCAATGCCTGAGACCAAAGGTCGTTTGATACAGGCTGATAGTTAATATTTGACAGTTCCAACTTGAACGGCTTAAAGCCCGACTTCACTTCCTGTTTCGGCACGACGACAATTCGCGGAATATCAATCGTCCGATTCACTGTCACTTCTGTCGTTTTCGCAACGATCGCCGCGATGTCGGGTGTTTCGACTACTCCTTCAAGGCCCATCTGCGGTGGAGCATATTGTTCCGTCACGACGCGTACGATCTCTTTCTGGATATCTGGCTTTGTCAGATGTGTAACTGATGGCAATCTCTCTGGCTTGTTCTCAAGCTGCTTGATAACCTGATAGGCAAGCTGCGCTACCTTTTGCTCTTCCGGCTTCGTGAACACCGGTGGTTGACTTGTTGGAATAATCAGAGTGCTTGACGTTGGTCTCTGCGGAACAAATCCAAGATCGATTGCGAGCTGCGACTGTGACACAACCGTTACGGTTTTACTTTCAAGTTCATTTCCATCCAGAACCAACGCTCTCAATTGAATCGGCGAATCGGCACGGCGTGAATCATCGACAATCTCTTGGAACTTGTCGTGCGCAACGATGCTTAACTGATCAACCGCTGTAACCCCGGTGCGCTTGCCGTATGGCAGCCTCAGCCCGCGACCAATAGACTGTTCGACAAGAGTTCGCGCATTCGCCGCTCGCAACGGAACAATCGTATAGAGATTGGTGACATCCCAACCCTCTTTGAGCATGTTCACATGGATTACGATTTCGGTGGGCTCGTCAGTATGCTCAACCTTCAGAAGGCGCTCTACCATCTCATCTTCTTCTTTGCCAGTCTTGCTGGAATCTACCTGAATCACTTTTCCTTTGTACCGGCCCTCAAAGAACTGTTCTGATTCAATCATCTGAAACAGTTGCGCAGCGTGCGTAGTATCGCGCGCGATGACCAACAGGAATGGCTTCACGAATTCCTTGGCCGATTCCCGCGCGTAGGTCTCTAATTCAACCTTCACGCTTTCGTGTAAACGGACTCCGTCTTCAAGCTTGAGCTTTTCGATCTCCTCCCGCGACATTCCTTTCGGATCAAAGTTCTTACGTGTTACAACGGCGGGCTCTTTTACAAACCCGTCAGCCATCGCGCGGCCGAGCGCGTAGTCAAATATTACGTTCTTAAAGGGAACAGGTCCGCGCGCACTCTCGACAAAAGGAGTGGCGGTGAGCTCAAGCCCTAACACCGGCTTCAATTCATTAATAGCTCTTACCCCTGCCGACGCTCGATAACGATGTGACTCGTCCATGAGCAAAACCAGATCAGGCAATTCTGCCAGATACTGAAAATAGCTTTCGCCGATGTATTCTGACAGCCGCTTAATGCGCGGCGACTTGCCGCCGCGCACTTCAGAATTGATCTTTGAGATGTTGAAGATGTTCACCTTGCAACTATGAAGTTGGTCAAACAGCGTTCCCGCCATTCCTTCATAGTTATCTCCGGTGATAATGGTTGGCGCATCGGTCGCAAATTCCGCGATGCCGGTGAACACGTACTTCGATGTGTTAGGAGTGAAGTCGGTAATTAGCTTGTTATAGATCGTCAGATTGGGCGCTAGCACAAAGAAGTTATTGAAGCCATGCGCGAGATGCAGATAACTGATGAAGGCGCCCATCAGACGCGTCTTGCCAACACCGGTAGCCAGCGCGAAGCAAACGGACGGAAACTCCCGCTCGAAATCAGTAACCGAAGGAAACTCACTCGTAATCGCAGCGAGGACGTTCTCTACGTCGGCGTCTTTTTTTGGCGGTGCGATCTCAGTGATGCGATCGAGAATCTCCAACGATTGTCGTTGAGGAGGACGAAGACTGAGGCGTCCGGCGATGGCGTTGACGTGACGATTCATGTCATTCAGAAGTAGTTAGGCTAAGTTGCAAATTTGCTCCAAACCGCTGGCAGTCGTTTGATCCCAGATACGCATGATCGCGCTGGAAAAAGCCTCAAACTAAGGTAATGGGATCTCTACGAAGTCACCGGCGTTGATGGTTGCCAAAGCGTCCTGGATCGCCGGCGCCAATGAGGCCACGATCGGTACTTCATTAGTTGGTAATTCGATAATCGCTAGTTTCCTGCCTGACAGGTTCTGTTGATAACGAAGGTTTTTGTCCGTCGTAATGAAAACATCGAATTGCTTTTCGGCGCGCGCCAATAACTCTCCGTTCTTGATGCCGGTCCAGCCCAACTCCTGCACAGTCGTAATCTGAAAACCGGGAAGCCGCTGCTTCAATATATGCGGCGTGCATTCATCCAGCAGAATCTTCATCTGGCATCGGCTAACCGTTGCAGCGTCGCGCGCGAGAAGTCCAACACCTGTATGGCCTGTTCGCGCGTAACTGTGGGAAAGTTCTCCAGGAATTCTTCGAGAGTTAGCCCGGCTTCGAGATTGTTGATTAAGGCATCGACCGGAACGCGCGTGCCCCGAAAAACGGGCGCGCCGCTGAGAATTTCAGGGTCAACGGTAACGGGAAGCTGTCCAATTTCTTTTTCTTCAATTACCAACGACATACTTGATACCTCTCTGGCGATTATAAGCCATGCGTATCGATTCGGCGTCACGTACGGGGAATTAGCCCTACCGTTAGGGAGAGCTCAAGCCCAGATTCTGGACTCACCCGCCGTCTTCCCTAAACAGATCGCCTTGCCCCGGTTCCGGCGGGGCTTGCGGCAAGTTTTCAACCTGCAAACTGTAATCGTCGTGGCCCCACTCACAACGCGAAAGGACAGCTTTAGGAATTTTCTTAACTGTTAGGTTTGGTAACTGGTCCGCGCGCGCCCGAAAAGCCGTACATAGCACGAGCAGCGATCGCTCTGTCCCAACTTCGTCAGAAAGTTGTTGCAACTGATCTTGAGTTAGGTGGGCGGTCGTGACGTAGATAAAGTCGCGCTCAGTCGAATGTCCGTGCTGCCAATAGATCATATCGCTTGGCGCGTACGTGAATCCTTCCAGTTTACAGAGCGCCTCGGTAAGCATTGCTGCGTTGTACTCTTTATTGATGACCCAGTTGCTCCATTTGTCCTTCTCCAAAAGCGACGGCGCTAATCGGTAGTAACGAAACCCACCACCACCTTTCCATTTGACCGCCTTGGTAATCCCACCCGGGTCTTCGCCGTCAATCACCTTAGCCAGACGCGGAATGATATGCGTGTGAATGTGCTCGCCAAGCTCAACCATGATCCAGCGACGGCCCATCTTATGCGCTACCGCGCCAGTAGTGCCGGAGCCAGCGAAGGAATCGAGCACCCAGTCGCCGGGATTACTGCCGAGCTGAATGACTCGCTGCATCAACCGTTCGGGCTTAGGCGTAGCGAAGACCTCATCGCTATCAGAGAATAATTCGAGGATTTCCTTCTTAGCTTCACCTGTATGCCCAACTTCCTTGTGGGGCCACCAAGTTGTTGGAGGCAAACTGGTTCTGACTTCGTCCAAAAACCGTTTGAGACGTGGCATATTTCCCCCGCGATCGCCAAACCAAATGCGGTCATCACTAAGCAACTCCGCAAACCGTTCTTTGGTGAAGCGCCAACTAGAGCCCTTGGGTGGCCAGTATTCTTTGCCAGCCGGAGTGTTTATTGGATAAATCGCGTAATCCCGGCTCTCACTCCGCAGGAGATTATCTGAAGCCCAAGGACCACGAGGATCGTTGTCGGGATTCTTATAGCGCGAGTCTTGTTCGTCGGTGCGCGCCATCCCATTGATATGAGCCTGCTCTATATTTTTTGCGAAGCAAAGGATATATTCGTGAAAATCTGAGAAAAATTTTGAGTCTGGCTTTCCGGCGTATTTCTTTTGCCAAACTACGGTACTTACGAAATTCTTTCGACCAAAGACTTCATCGAGAAGAACACGCAGGTAGGCTTGTTCATTGTCATCAATCTGAGCAAATAAAAGCCCATTCTCCGCTAAAAGTCGACGCAACAACTCCAAGCGGTCTCGAATGAGTGAGAGCCAGATCGAATGTTCGACCCCATCGTCGTAGTGCTCGAACGCGCTGCCGGTGTTGTAGGGCGGATCGATGTAGATGCATTTGATCTTGCCCGAGAATTCCTGCTCAAGCGCTTTCAGCGCGAGCAAGTTATCGCCAAAGAGCAATCGATTATCGAAGATGTCACTCTCAGTCACTCGATGCGACGAATGATAAGAAAGTTCAGGGTCTTCAAGCAGAATCCGCGGCTCCAGCCGCGGCCGGTTCTCCTTTCCGATCCAGGTGAGTTCAAGCTTGCGTTTTGCTGTCACTTTTTGCCTAGCCTTCAGCCGTACTTATATCCGTTAGTGTCGAAATATCTTCTAAGCGTATTGTAGCTTGTTGTGTTTCTTCCTCAATCAGTGCAAATACATTAGGAGCTGACAACCTAACCGCTTCAGCCGCGTTAGCAGAAACCTCATCTGCAAGATCTACTTTCATGGAACTAAGGTTAGTTAAACCGCTTCGTAAGAGTCGCTCAGTTTCTGAACAGGTTCGGAATCTGTTAAGAGGATCTTTTTCAAGAGTCTTCATAATAATTCGTGCGAGTCTCTTGGGGATTTTTTTATTTAACCTGCGCGGGTCAGGTGTCGGTTGACTAAGAATGCCAACCAAGATATTCATGACGGTAGATCCCGTGAACGGAAGTTGATGAGTGCATAGATAAAACAGCAAAACACCGCACGAATAGATATCGCTAACCCTCGTGACAGCCTTGCCGGCTGAAATTTGCTCGGGAGACATGAAGTGAGGTGATCCGAGAATGCTATCTGTATCCGTAAGCGCCGTGAACGAGAAAGAGGTGTGGGGATTATATTCAGCGTTATACTTGCATAATCCAAAGTCAGTTAGTTTCACCTCGCCATCGTTTGAGATGAGTACGTTACGGGCCTTTACGTCACGATGAATTAGTCCCTCTTCATGCGCGTAGTCCAGAGCCAATAGCAGCTCACAGACAATGTAAACCGATTGATCAACATTCGGCTCGCGTTTAGACGTAATAAACTCTTCTAAGTCTCTGCCTTTTATTAAGTCCATTATTAGGAAGTGTAATTTCCTGGTTTCTTCGTGCATCGTCAGGACGGCTTCCCCATAGTCTTGTACTCTGACGATGTTGTTATGGTTGAGATATTTGGAGACTTTACCTTCCAGTCTAAACCGATCACGTGCTTCGGGCTTAATCCCCTCATCAGTAAGTAATATCTTCATCGCAACTGGGCCGTTAGGTCCCTCTGCAAAATATACTTTCCCTTGACCGCCCCTACCGATAGTTCTGATGAGGCGATAGCCTTTTATGTCTAGGCCTAACAACGGGTCATGGATGAGCTTTAAGCCGTCAATGACGTCGCTTATGTCTCTTACCCGTTCTGAAGCATTGTGTCGGATCATTGAGGTTAGAACGGGTCTTATGTAATCAGGAACGGTGTTCGGAATTACTATTTCTGAACCGCCTCTCTCTAAAGCGTTAGGGGGTATGGTCCCGAGTAGAGCGTTATAAAAAGTTATGCCAAGCGAATAAATATCAGCCCGCTGGTCCACTAGACTGCCCTTAAATAACTCAATAGGTGAGTAAGGCGGCGTTAAGAAATGCGGCTCTTCCTTTAAGACTGTCTTTTCGTCATAAAGCAATGCGATACCAAAATCGCCCAACATGATTCGTCCGTCGCTGGTGAAGAAAATATTGCTAGGTTTTACGTCGCGATGGACTATACCAAGTTGATGGGCTGCTCTGAGAGCTTGCGCAATCTCTAGAATAACGCGAATTGCCTCCTGGGGATCCAAGGTCTGTCGTTGTCTCAGAATCTCGTATAACGTATCACCGTCAATGTATTCTTGGACGATGTAGGGCGGATGCTTATCGTTGAAGTCCAAGACCCGAACAATGTTTGGATGAATTAGTTTGGCTAACGCGCGTGCTTCGGTAGCGAATTGTTCGAGCATTGCGATCCTGATGTTGGGATCCAAAGTCTTCAGAGTTTTGACCGCAACACGAATCCTCAGGGCTTCGTGAAAGCCCAAAAACACGTCGCTCATGCCTCCAGACGCGAGCCTTTTTTCTATCCGGATTGAACCTACTTTGTCACCAGGCATAAGCATAAGCAATTCTGTTGGGCTCACTTTAAACAATTAGGAAGGTGGTCAACCGACCCAGCAAGAAGGCGGTTCGACATTGCGTTCTTCGTTAGTGGAAATGTCCACGTCACATTATCCAGCGAATCACAAATACTTTCTTACTCTTTGTTTGTTGAGTTAGTTTAGTTTCTAAACTCTGAATGAACTTATCCCGCCTCCCTTCAACATCATCCTGCGCGTCGAACAAGCTGCGACGCTTCTGACTACGCAGTGCTTCGAGCGATTTGATGTGTTTCTGTCCGGCGAGTTTTTCTTCGAGGGTCAACGCAGCAGTCGCGGCGCGTCGGGCTTCCTTAATTTGACGGTCGATGTCTTTGATTTCGCGTTCAAGCCCAAGCTTCAGATCATCAGCCCAGCCTTCCAGCTTTTCAGCTTCGGTTTCGAAAAAGCGTGCGTTGCGTTCAGAGATCGATCTCTGGACTGATTCTTTGCGCCCGCGAGTTCCCTCTTCCAGCGCATTCATTATTTCCGGCGTGGAATCGACTGACGCTCCGACCCGCGCCGGCAGCGTCAACAGACGGATGGCTGCTTCCTCTTCGATTGTTTGCCCCATATCAGTCACCGCTGCAAGCAGCAGGTAATCCTCTGCTTGATCGAGGGACTCCACAGTGAAACAAGAGAGTGAGAGCCAGCCGGAATTCCCACGCAACCGTTCAAGAATACTAATCTTGCCTTCGTACGCTGCAAGGTCCAAATGAATCTCTGCGGTGGGCAACTCGCGCTGTTTCGCTTCGTTGATTATGCGTTCCGCGAGTGGGTGATTCAGTCGATAAAGATGCGCTTCGCCTGAACGGCGCGGCAGCTCATACAAACCCAGAGGAATGTCGCCGTTTCGTCCGGCAAACGGGTTTGTCCTGAGTTGGAATGACGAGTCGTCGACAAAGTCCGCTTTGCCATCCAACTCATGCCGCGTAAGATCCATGAGCATAAGTTCGAAGCGGTTGAGGTAAGCCTTCGAGTCACGGTCTCGAATTCTCAACTTCTCGCGGACTTCGTCGTCGAAGTTATCGAGCAGCTTCTGGCGCGTGTGCGTCATTGCCTCGGTGATCTCAAAATTGAGTTCAAGCTGGAGTTGATCAAATGCAGACTTGATCTCCTCCTGCTTGCGGCAGGACTGATAGATTGCCGCAATCCGCATTTCGAAATCGACGCCAGAGCCTATTGCTCCAAGCACCTCATCACTCGCGCCGAAGACTCCTTCGAAAAGTTGAAACTTCTCTGACAGCAATTCATAGACGCGTCGATCAGCTTCGTTCTTCTTGTTTAGAAAGTTGACGACGACTACGTCATGCTCCTGTCCGTAGCGATGACAGCGGCCGATGCGCTGTTCGATCCGCTGCGGGTTCCACGGCAGATCGTAGTTCACCACCAGCGAACAGAACTGGAGGTTGATGCCTTCAGCGCCGGCTTCGGTGGCGATCATGATCCGGCCCTCTTCGCGGAAGTAATCAACTATTGCCGACCGCATGTCGGCAGTTCGCGAGCCGGTTACGCGGTCTGTTCCCTGATGCTTTTCTTTCCACGCCGCATAGATCTGTTTCGAGCGTTCGTCGGTATTCGAACCGTTGAAGAGGACAATACCCTCGGCGAAGGGACTATCAGCAAGCACCCGAAGCAGGTAATTTTGTGTCTTTCGTGATTCGGTAAAGATAATCGCTTTTTCCAGCGCACCAAGTGCTCTGACTTTGGGAAAGGCTACGCCGAGCGCTTTGAGCAAAGCCTTGCCCTTGGCGTTGTGGTCAATGCTGGTTGCCAGTTCAGCGAAGGAATCGAGATCGGCAATCTCGGCTTCGAGCGCCGCGCGGTCAACTTCTGATAGCGGCTCTTCAAAGGGTGGCTCAT
>DNNE01000212.1:29345-62355 GCA_003487805.1 Blastocatellia bacterium
TCTTCAAAGGGTGGCTCATCCAGCAATTCTTCGGCGGTTTCGTTCAGCGCTTCGTAGTCTTGATCGAGTTCTTCAACCAAAGTTTCGACCGGCTGCTGCCGTCGCAACTTTTTCTTGAGTCTTGCGGAAATTGAGTTGAGCGCCCCGGCGATGGCGAAGGTCGAAGAAGCCAGGAGCTTGCGCAGTACAAGCGTCATCAGCGTGCGTTGACTGGATGGCAAGGCCTGGAGATTTGGACGCTGAAGATAATCAGAAACCAGGTTGTAAAGACGGTCTTCACTTTCCTCCGGAACGAAGTCCTCAACCAGAGCAAACCGGCTCGTGAACGGAACATATGCCGTGACTTGCCGCCTTAGTGTGCGATGACAGATCGGTTTGAGCCGAGCCTTTAAAGTGTCGAACACCTGATCCTGGCTCAGGTTTACGAACTGCTCGCGAAAGCTTTTGAGATCGCCAAAGGTGTGTTCGTCGATGAAGCTAATCAAACCGAATAATTCCAGCAGGGAATTCTGAAGCGGAGTTGCGGTCAGCAGCAGCTTGTTGCAATGCCCGAGCGCGCCTTTGAGTGTGTTGGCGATAACGTTTGAAGGTTTGTAAACGTTTCGCAGGCGATGGGCTTCGTCAATAACTACGAGGTCCCAGGGAGTGTTGGCAACGTCAGAAGCCTTGTTACGCGCGAATTGATAAGAGCAGATGATGATTTCATCTTGAACCTCGAAGGGCTTGAACCTACCTTGTTTAATAGCCGCGTTATAAAAGCGAGCTTCGAGGATAGTGCAGGGCAAGAAGAATTTTTCGCTCAGTTCCTGATGCCATTGCTTGCGGAGATTCGAGGGCGTAATGATTAGAATCTTTCGCTTGCGCTCCGCCCATCGTTGAGAAATGACAAGACCGGCTTCGATTGTCTTTCCCAATCCAACTTCATCGGCCAGCAACGCGCCCTTCGAAAGCGGCGAATTGAATGCGAAGAGTGCCGCGTCCACCTGATGAGGGTTCAAATCTACTTGAGCACTCGCCACTGCGCCTGCAAGTTTCTCAATACTGTCTGACGAACAGCGCTTAGTCAGCTCGTACGCGAAGTACTTCGCATGATAGGGAGTAATCGGTGATGTCTCTGCAAAAGAGGACAAGTGCAACTCCGCAATGCTCAAGCGAGGTTTGGGAAAATTCGTTGCGAATAGTGCCACAAGTGGCGCGAAGAGCAAAGAGGGAGCGGCGAAGAGCGTTAATCAAGAGTCAAGAGTTACTTCTTGTTGACAACCGGAGCGTTGGCGGATTGCTTGACTCGATCGATGTCGGCGCGGTGCGCGGTTTCGAGTTTCGAGTTCGGAGTTTCGAGTTACTCCTTCTTCACCGGCGCCTCATTAGATCCTTTGACGCGATCGATATCAGCCAGATAGTCCTGCTCGTTCTTGTAGCCTTCGCCTGAGTCGGCGACCCCGCCCATTCCCCTTTTTGATCTTTGTAGTAAACGTAAGTCATGTGAGTGATCCTTTCTGAAGCGGCTAAGAGCAAAGGGGGAAGGGCAAAGCGTCATCGCTAAGCCCTCACCCCGGCCCTCTCCCAAAGGCAGAGGGAGCAACGCAAGTTAACAACTTGCGCTACTCGCAGTGGGCGAACAAAAACAAAAACAGCCACCGGTGCGGGTGGCTGCAAGTCGTTGAAAATAATTGGTGGAGCAGAGGGGGATCGAACCCCTGACCTCCGCATTGCGAACGCGGCGCTCTGCCAAACTGAGCTACTGCCCCACGCGCCCAAGCATATAGTTTCGAGTTTCGAGTTTCAAGTTTCGAGTTATCGACAGGATTAACAAGATTGACAGGATTTAATTAAGACTTGTCAGTGGCTTGCATATCTTTGTTAATCCTTCTAGCCGCTCTGATAATTCAACGGTCTACGTTCAAGGCCGGCCCGCCGCCGGCGACGCCTGCCGGGCTTTGATGATCTGATCGATTGATTTTTCTAAATCAGTTTTGAGACTGCTGTCGATCTTTAGCGCTGCGTCAAATTCCTTTTGGGCCTCGATGTCCTGCCGGCGCAGAAGCATAATCATCCCCCGATTCGCATGCGCCCTGGCGTTCCTCGGATTCAGCTCGATCGATTTGCCCAGGTCGGCGAGCGCTCCGTCCAAATCACTTTTCGCCCCGCGCTATACCCCACGCTCAAACCAGGCATCAACATCCAAAGGATTGATCTCCAGCGCCGCATTAAAATCGGCAATGGCTCCGTCCAGATCCCCCTTCTGCTTTCGAGCAAACGCCCGGTTATAGAAGCCGAGAAAGCCGCGCGGGTTGAGCTCGATGGCTTTTGAATAATCGACGATGGCACTGTCCGGATCGCCCTGGTGCATGCGAGCAAATCCACGACCAACAAAGGCCCGCGCGTTTGCCGGGCGAAGTTCAATCGCTCGAGTGAAATCGCTAATGGCGCCGTCATAGTCGCCTTTGTCGTCCCGAGCGATTCCGCGGTTGTAAAACGCGTCCGCGTACGCGGAATCAATTTCAATCGCTTTGTTATAATCGGCGATGGCTCCATCCCGATCACCCTTGTCTTTTCGGGTCGCGCCACGATCGAGGTACGCCTCAGCCATGGGATGGAGTTCGATCGACCGCGTAAAGTCGCTAATCGCGCCGTCATAATCTGCCTGGCGCTTTCGGACCAAGCCGCGACTGAAATATGACGCAGCGTAATTCGGATCAAGTTCAATTGCACGGTTGAAATGAGCCAGCGCGGTATCCAGATTTCCCAGTTCGAGTTCCTTCGTCCCCCGATTCACGTAATCCATCGCTGCCCGGCGGTTAGCCTGTGAGTAACCTACCGAGACATTCAGCAACAGGCAGGCAAGCAATAGCGAGACAATCGAGAAACGATGCATCATGGCTTTGTGCACAGAGTCATTGAACACAGTGAAAGGAGAGTGCCTCCTCCTCATCTGCTCGACCTGGAGAGATGCCCTCCCTCATGGTCGGGCTTCTGACACGGACGAGAGCGTGGCGGCAATCTGCGCGGCAACGCGCGCATTGTTCTCTAACAAGGCTATGTTTGCGCGCAACGTCGCGCCATCGCTTCGCTGTGACATTTGCGCGAGCAAGAAAGGAGTGACATTGCGGCCGCTAATCTGGTCGCGTTCAGCCTGCGCGAGAGAATCCTCAAGTACTTTGTTTAAGAAAGATTGTTCAACTTCTGCATCGCTCGGGACTGGCACGGTCACCAGCAACGCCGAACGCACATCAAGGTGTCGTTGGGTTGCGAAGAGGTGCGCGACCTCCTCCGGAGTATCGCAGCGAACATCGATCGGCAGGCCACTTGTTTGCGAATAGAATGCCGGCATTTCATCACACTGATAGCCGACGACAGTGATGCTGTTGGTTTCAAGCCATTCACGCGTTGCCGGTAAATCCAGAACGATCTTCGCGCCGGAGCAGACGACAATCATCGGAATCTGAGCGAGTTGCGGTAAATCGGCAGAAACATCCGGCAGCGAACCGCGATGCACGCCGCCAACCCCGCCGGTGGCGAACACTTTAATGCCCGCGCGATGCGCAATCCACATCGTTGACGCCACGGTGGTCGCGCCATTCCATTTGTGCGCTACTCCGATTGCGAGATCGCGAACACTCAACTTTTTGATGTCCTGGCGCGTGGCAATTTGGTCGAGCTGGGGCCGATCCAATCCAACGCAAAGCATGCCATCGAGCACCGCGATGGTTGCGGGAGTCGCACCTTCCGCGCGCACGATTTGCTCGAGTCGTTCGGCCGTCTCGATGTTCTGCGGGCGTGGCAAGCCGTGAGCGATCACCGTCGACTCGAGGGCCACAACTGGTCGGTGATCAGAAAGCGCTGCTGCTACGTCTCGATTTGTCTGTAAGAATTCGGTGTTGTCCATTCACCCTCGTGCTTTGCCATTAAGTTGACGGAGAGATGGCAAATGCTTTCGCTCCGTTAGGAGCGAGATGTCTATAGCACGTGTCAACTCAAAATAAATTCAGAAGCTCCTTTAGGAGCGGAATAGGTGTAAGGCATGATTCCTTTCGCTCCTAAAGGAGCTAACGAATATCACCATTCAGCGCGTTCTATAAACATCTCGCTCCTAACGGAGCGAAAGCCAGCGGCGGCATAGCCGTGACCACCCTATTAGCCGCTTGCCTCCGCACCCTGCTTATGCAGACTGAAAACTGTCCCACCTCCCGCGCGCTTACTCCACTCTACTTCGGCATCGATCATGCTCGCTCGCGCGCGAATGTTCGCCAGGCCGCGTCCTGAATTCTTGCGGGGCTCGCTTTCAGCAAATCCTTTCCCATTATCTTCGATTCCTAATTCAAAGGCATTATCAGCAGACAGTGTCGCTTTCATCTTAACGTGTCGCGCGCCTGAGTGTCGGCAGATGTTGCTCAAAGCCTCCTGCGCGATGCGATAGATTTGAATCTGTGTGCTCGGCGGCAAGTTCAGTTTCTCATCCAGTCCATCATCACAGGTGAATTCGTAATCGAACTTACAATCGGGCGCAGCATGTTCGACAGCATGCGCCAACGCGAACTGCAACGCCGCGGACAGTCCGACATTCTCAAGCGCCGAAGGGCTTAAGTCTTCGCAGATGCGCCGCACTTCCTGCGAGATCGACTCGATCTCTGAACGCAGCGCGCCCGGTCGTGAAGGCGCACGATTGGGACGAACATCATTCGCGGCGGCGGCCGGGAGTTGATCGACTAACAACGCAAGGTTTCTTAAGTCAGCCAAAGTTTGATCATGCAGATCACGCGCAATGCGCCGCCGCTCGGCCTCGGTTTCGTTGGCGAGCTGCAAGCGCGCGCTGGCTAAGTCGCGATTCGCGGCGGCCAACTCTGCGCTGGTGCGGTGAATCCGGCGGTTCTGGAAATATCCCCATCCAAGAGCGATCAGCGCGAGCAGTAACAAAACCCCGAGCGCGGTCGACGTCCATGGAAACGGCGCCCCGGCGACGGTGAACGCAAAAGACAGAGGCTCTGACGGCACCAGGTCCTTGGTAAAGGCGCGCGCCACGATTTTGTATTTACCTGGTTTCAATCCTTCGATCGGAAACTGTGTGTCGTGCGAAACCTTTTGCTTGATCGCGCGCCCGGCGGCGTCATAAAGAGCGAAAGCATATTGAAACTGCTCGGGAAAAGTTCGACTGCTGTTCGCGGTGACATCAAGCAGCAAACTGTTCTGCGGATAGTCGAGCTGCAAACCAGATTTCAGTTCGTCCGCGGTGTGGATGCGCTTGCTGATGATGCGTTCGGGTGACAGCGCCGGCGCGATGCGATCGGGCTCGTATCGCGCGACGCCGCGATTGGTGCCGATGATTACCGATTCAGCGCCCTGATCATTTCGCTCGGGCAAAATCGCAAACGCTCTTTGTGAGGGAAGACCCTGCTCGACGTCCATGCGCGACACGATCGCGCCGAACTGATCATCGAGCGTGACTTTGAATATTCCGTCGCCGACCGTGGCGCACCAAAGCTGCTTTGAGTGATCACTCGCCGTATCGATCACTACCTGGCGTGCGGTGACGCCCGCTATGATTTCTTTCAATTGATTCGACTGAAATAAGAAGAGCCCTTTGGCGGTGCCAATCCATACCGCGGATGCGTCGGCGACGATGGACCAGATGGCGTCGCCCTTTAATGAGTCCAGCGATTTATCAGTGCTGGTTTGGCGGCCGTCGAAGAAGTAAATGCCACTTGTGGCGGTACCGATGAGCAGTCGATCGGCGCCATCAGTCGCGAGCGTCGTGACCTCGCGCATGCGAGCGTCAGCCGAGGCTTCGGGCCAAACCAACGAACGCTGTGACCCTTGCAGTTTCTCAACTCCGTAACCGTACGTCGCAATGTAGGTGGTTCCGTTAACGTTTGCGATGGCGCGCACGCTGTCGCCTTGAGGAAGATTTTCATCGAGTGTTTGTGCGCGCGTGAAACTCAAGTCATTCGCGACGGGCGACACAAACAGGCCGGCGCTGGTCGCGACCAGAGTTCGCTCCGACGAATCCGAGCCGACGGCATAGACGATCCGGCGGCCAGGTTCTGAAACAGCGTGCCAAACTCTCGTCGCAGAATCGTAATCGAACAACCCTGAGTTCGTGCCCGCGAGTAAGTGTCCGCGCGACGTGCGCTGAAGCGTGCGCACATAATTTGCCCCGGCGTCACCGGAAATATTTTCGGCGCGGATCGCGTGCGGATCGTATCGACAAACGCCTTTGTCGGTGCCAAACCACACAACGTCTTCGCGATCGACGAAAGCGGCAAAGACATGATCCGATCGCAAGGCGCCACCGGTTTCCTGGAAGCTAAACCGCTCGGCCAACTTCCCATCGACGATATGGAAAGCACCGCGACCGTCCGTTGCCACCCAAACGTCATCGCCCGCGCCGCGCGCGATGAAGGCCACTGGTCCAGTCGCGGCATTACTTTTCGCCGGCTTCATTGGCTCAGTTTGATCAAAGAGCGAGCTTTCTTCGGGGCGTCCTTTCGCGCCGACCCAGAGCCGCCCGCGCGAATCTGTTTCGAGCGCGTTGATAAAGTAGCTGCGCGGCTTGCTCTGAATCTCTTTCGCTTCGCCGTTGTCGATCGTGACGAGCCCGCGACTCTGCGTGCCGGCATAAAGAGTATTGTTAAGAAAAGCCAGACTCGTGATTTTCAAAAGTCCGGGATGGTCTTTGTCTGAACTTTGGAGCGGTTGATCGGGAATTGTCTTTACAGCAAAAGACAGCGCCCGCGACTCGAACGGTTGCTGGACCTGACAATCAAAGATGACGCCGTTTTCACTCGACATGATCGCGCGCGCGCGCTGTGGCGAAATGATCGCAGTGATTACTTTTCCTGCACACTCTTTGATTAGGTCGAACTTGCCATTCGCGAATCGCGCGGCTCCGTTATCAGTCCCAATCCACAGAGCGCCGTCTTCGTCGGTCTTCAAGGCGAGTACGCGCCCCGCCGGCAAACCGTCGGCGATCACGGCCTGGGTTCTGCGCCCATCGTATTTTGCCAGGCCGCCATCAGTCGCAAACCACATCACTCCGTCAGGCGTCTGCGCGATCGCATGCACCCGATCAGACGGCAAGCCGTGAAACAAAGTCACCGCACCCCATTGATGCAGATTCGCCGGCGGCGTTGGCGATGGTGAAGGGGAGGGCAGCGCGGATGGTGAAGGTTGAGCTGGTGGCGACGGCGTTTCATTTTGTGCTTTTGTCAGAAGCCCGAGCGTGAGCGAGGGCATCGTGGCGAGAAAGAGAGTCGCGAGTAGTGAGGTAGCGCAAGTTGTTAACTTGCGACGTAGGCGCGAAGCGGCGGTCTCATTCTCACCTGGTTTCAACCAGGTGAAATTTGTGCCGATGATCTTTTCGAACCGCTGAATCTTGGTGTCTTTTCGTGATTCCTGGTTCGTGTGATTTCGTGGTTTGGTTCTCATTGATTCATCCGCAAAACAGACCACGAAATCACACGAACACAAAATCAATCGACACGAATGCGCGCACATCAGACACCCGGCTGAAGCCGTGTGTGAATGAGAGAAATCATTTCTTTTTTCCCGCTTCCCGCTTCTGCTCTTCAAGAAACTTTTTCTGATCTCGCTCGAGCCAGCCTTCCAAATCCGCCGAAGCTTTTTCCAACTCATCATTGTTCAGCAGCCCGCGGCGCAACGCTTCAAAGAACGCGCGCGTACGCACGTTGTAAGCGAGCTTTTCATAAGCTTCGTGCGGCGTGCCTTCGGGCAGCGAAATGAAAAGTTTCTCGTAAAGCGTTGCGAGGCGGCTTTCAACTCCGCGCAGACTCAAACTGCACTTGCGCGCGATGGCCCAGTTCGAAAGACCAAGCGCGAGATAGTAGAGAGCTTCGGCTTCGAATTCAGTCAGCAGCGGGCGTTTGAAAGAATCCTTGAACGCCGGATCGATCATGTCTGCGCCATCTTCGAGCACGGCGGCGACAAAGCGCAGGAAGCGCGATTCAGGATTGTTCTTGTGAATGAAGCCGTAGGCGGGCGGCGGATCGACGGATTTAACGATCTTGCGAATCTCGTTGATGTAAATCTCGTGGGGAAACTGCGTCCAGAAAATAATTCGAGCGGTCGGGAAATCGCGCCAGATCGCGCGCGCGGCTTTCACACCCGAAAGCTTCGGCATCTGAATGTCGAGAATGCAAACCTCGGGTTTGTTCTTAAGCGCCAGCGTCACGGTTTCCTCACCATCACCTGCTTCCAGTATCGGGGCATGAGATGGGAAGTCGCGCTCGAGTATCTCGCGCAGGTAAGCGCGCTGGGCCACGTTGTCTTCGGCGATTAGGATGGACATTTTTTTAGTTTCTCGCGCTCTTCTCTCTAGTGAAAAGAGCGCATACGCTATCACTGTGGATTACTCGCTTCAATTGTTGAAATGGAACAATCATTTCAGGTTGCCCGAACGCGTGTGGCCCGACTTGGTAATCCTCAAATGAGATTAACAAACCGTCCGGCACAATATTCCAATTCTTAAAGTTATGCCTATAGGGCCGTGTGCCTCGTTCCAACATTTCACTCGACCACTGATCATCTAAGTCGTACTTATTCCTGAGTTCTCGGCGCGCGTAAGAACTGAACGCTTTCAAGTATCCACGACGGAATACCGTCGCTGCACGAAGATCGTGGCCTTTCTTCAAATCGTAATTAATTGTTTCGTAATAGTCGATTGGATGCATCTGTCCCAGAGCCATCACGGTGTGCGTTAGACGCAGACTTATTAGCCGGTTATCCGAATAGTAGACCACATAACCAATTTCCAAGCTCTCGTCGATTCCCACTTTCGGCAATCGCTTTCGCTTGTCGTGAATTTCGGCAGCCCTCTCGAGCGATTCAAACTGGGCGACATAACCCCTAATCTTTCTCAACATCCATCGATTGAAGCGTCTCGTGCCGCGCGTTCTGGCCTTGATAATCAGAGGACAATCAACTGAGATTTCGTAGCCGCGAGATCCCTCATGGTTCTTGTTGATTGATACTGTCCGAATACTGAATCTGCTCGCCCAAGTTTTATTGATTTGTTGAGCTTGCACGGACTTTGTAGGTGATGGAGTTGGAGTTGGTGAAGGAGATTGGGACGCGACAGCGACGGTTTGACTCTGATTACTTATTTGATTTGAGCGTTGAAAACAGCCAAGCGGGATGATGACGCTCGCGAAAACGACTGCCCAGATGAGCTGACGCGTTCTCATGAACCTACTTTGGCGCCAGAGGTTCGGGCCATCAATGTGGCTCGCCACATCTGCGCGCGCGGCTGTGACTGGCGCGAAAGTCTGCGGCTGGGCTCCGCAGGAGCCGAATGTTTATAGACCCCAGCCGAGTCAAGAATTTAAAAGCTCCTTTAGGAGCGGAATGTGAGACGAATTATTTCGCTCCGAAAGGAGACTCAATCTGATTTATCGCCGCTGCTCTATAAACATCTCGCTCCTAACGGAGCGAAACCACACACCCGACTTGCCCTCCCTCACGGTCGGGCTTCTGATACATCCTCCTTTGTGGTAAATCTCTTCGCCATGAAACCACGACGATTGCTTTTCTCAATCCTGACTTCTTTGCTCGTGCTCTCTTTCATCGCGTCCGCCATTCCAACCGGCGCGCAGCGAACGACGCAGGGGCCATCGCGAAGACCAACCTCCACGCGCTCGCCGCGCGATGAAGCGCTCTGGCAACGCGCGCTGGCGATTCATCGACGCGCCATTGTCATCGACACGCACAACGACATCACCACGCCGATGACAAATGACGATTACGATCTTAGCGGGAATCCGCCCGTCCCTTATCGCACCAGCATTGAACGGATGAAGCAGGGCGGCCTGAACGCAGAGTTCTTTTCTCTTTATATAAAGCCCTGGTACGTGCAACACGGAGGCGCAGCGCGGCGCACTCTCGATATGATCGATTCGGTTTATCGCGCCGTTGAGCGCCATCCGAATGATCTGATGTTTGCCACCACAGCGGCAGATATTCGTCGCGCGAAGGCGCAAAACAAGATCGCCTGCCTGATGGGCATCGAAGGCGGACACGCGATCGAAAATTCTTTGCCGACGCTGCGCGAATTCTATCGACTGGGCGTGCGTTACATGACGCTGACGTGGAACAACACAAACGATTGGGCGGACGCCGGACGTGGCGAAAGAAAGAACAACGGCCTGTCGGATTTCGGAAAAGAAGTTGTGCGTGAGATGAATCGCCTGGGCATGCTGGTCGATGTCTCGCACGTTTCCGACAAGACGATGAGCGATGCCCTCGATGTTTCCAAAGCCCCGATCATTGCGTCGCATTCATCCGCGCGCGCGCTTAGCAATGTGGCGCGAAACATCCCTGACGATCTACTAAGACGCATCGCGAAGAACGGCGGAGTGGTCCAGATAAATTTCTACAGTCTGTTCGTCGATCAGAAAACCGTCACGCCGCAGAGCGACGAACGCGGGCGGAAGTTGAACGCCCAGCAGGAAGCGCTGTCTACCAAGTATGCTGACGATCCTGAACGCCTGGCGGAAGAGAGCGACAAACTCGAGGCGCAATATCCGCTACCGCCGTTGCCGCTTGCTAAATTGATCGATCATATCGACCATATCGTGAAAGTCGCTGGAATAGATCACGTGGGGCTCGGGGCCGACTTTGACGGCGCGAATGATTTTCCTGAGGGCGCACGCGACGTTTCGATGCTGCCTAACATAACTTTTGAATTACTGAAACGCGGTTACAGCGAACCGGACATCGAAAAGATTCTGGGCGGAAATTTTCTGCGCGTCTTTGCGCAAGCCGAGATCGTGGCGCGGAAGATGAGCCGGACGATTAGTGGCGGGGGCAGTACGAAGAGGATTAATAAGTAGGTAATCATCCGCAGATTACACAGATTACACAGATAAGACATTAGATAGTGCACGATCCTGATTTGCTCGCCGTTTTCTGTCTTTCCTAATCTGTGTCATCTGCGTAATCTGTGGATAACCTTTCCTTTAAAAAAAAAAGGCCCACGCGTGACATCTCCTTGCAGAAACATCACGCGTGAGCCCCGGTGTGGACAGCGCCACTGTTAACGTCTCGTCTCTTCGTTCTGGCCGCCTTCTTTGTAGCTGCCTTCTTGATCTGGTTTCTTCTGGCCACCTTGTTGGCCACCGAGTTGTTGACCACCGAGATTGCCTTTGTCACCGGCCTCCTGGCCGGTACCCTTATTGCGTCCGGGCGCCTGGTGCTCGCCGTCTTGTTTCATTCCTTCATTTCGCTCTCTATCGTCTGCCATATCTATTCCTCCCCTTTGCTGGTTGATTGAAAAGTTATGGGCTTGGTAGCAGCCCGTATGCGAGGAAGATGAATATCAACATCCGTGCCAACAACGAAATCAGAAAATGCGCGAAGAGTTTGACGATGAAGAAATAATTGTGCGTACAAAATCATACAGCGGAGCATTAAAACCAGAACACGCCGGGGGCCGGTAAGGCAATACGGCCGGCTTCGCCTAAGAAGAGTTTCAGCCGCGGACTTTGGGCCAGGCCGGGTTCAAGATAAAAGTGTTTTTCATTATTGCGATTTGAGCATCCAAGAAATGCTTTTGCGTTATACTGCGCGGACTTTGACCACGCCAACTGTGAACACGGATAGGCACAGATCAGGAATCGGGTTTTTCCAATCAATAGAATCCGTCAGCATCCATGGTTCACCCAAAAGGAGAAGTGATGAAACGAACACTATTCGCTACTGCCGCGATTTTGGCTTTACTCGCCAGTGGCATTTACGCTTTTGCCGATATCGCCCGACCCAAACCTTCACCTGTCGAGCCGAAGAGCCTTTTCTATACCGGCATGACCATCACATCAGATCCGAAGAAATACGAAGCCACCCTGCAAATCTCCGAAAATACTTTGAGGCGGTTGCAGGAAGCAGCCGGCCGCAACGGTGAAACCACTTCACTGTCGCAAAGCATCATGCACAGCTCAGGCCGCACGATGATGGCCGGGGTGTTTATGTTCCTGGCGATCTCTTTCGCGGGAGTTTGGTTCGCGCGATCAAGTCAACGGCGCAATCATAAAGCGGTTGCTGCGGTACTTTTGATCGCAATTGCTTTTGGAGTCGGAACCGTGATCGTGCGCGCAAATGCCGGCCCGCCGGGATACATTCGCTGGCAGAACCTGCCGCAGTCTCTGAAGGACGGCAAGGACACGAGCGGCGGTGTGATGATCGAAGTTATTCCCGGTGATGACAATATGAAGTTGATCATTCCGCTGCGGAAATCAGGAAAGCCCGGCGAGGAGTAGGTACAGAACCGCTTGCGATAGCGAGCGGGTAACAGTGGCGGGCAAGGATGCCCGCGAATCCCGACACGTCGGGACAGGGATGCGGGCGCTCTTTATGCAAAGAGTCGAAGACATAAACGTTGGTCAATGGACCAGATCGCACGCGCCGGAACGTAAAAAATTAGCAGAGACATCAACTTTCACCTTCTTCCTTCAGAACTCTCGTCAGCACTTCCGGGTCGACGTTGCCACCCGAAAGGACCACGCCAACTTTTCGAGAACCGTTTGGAACCTTGCGATGAAAGACCGCGGCCGCCGCCGCAGCGCCGGATGGCTCAACCAGGAGTTTCATTCGAAATAGCATGAAACGCATGGTCGCGAGAATTTCATCGTCACTGACCGTCAACACATCATCAGCGTTTGCGCGCGTGATTGGAAACGTTAGCGCACCGGGAGTTTGGACGCGCAGCCCATCAGCGATTGTGGGCGGCGGAGAGATTTTCACGCGCTCGCCTTTGGCGACTGATTGCTGAGTGTCGTTAGCGGTCTCGGGTTCCACGGCAAAGCATTTGATCGAAGGCTTGATCGATTTTGCGGCGGTGCTAACTCCGGCGAACAATCCACCGCCGCTGCAAGGCGTCAGCATCGAATCAAGATCGGGCACTTCTTCGAGAAACTCCAAACCACAGGTTCCCTGTCCCGCCATTATCAGGTAATCATCGTACGCGGGAACCATCACGAGGTTCTCGCGCTCCGCGATTTCGCGGCCGAACGCATCGCGATCGTCTTTGTGCCGATTGAAAAACCGAATGTCGGCGCCGTAGCCGCGCGTCGCGGCGACTTTCATTTTCGGGGCGTCTTCCGGAAGACAAATCACTGCGCGCGTGCCCGCTTCGCGCGACGCGAGCGCGACGGCCTGCGCATGATTGCCGGAAGACACGGCGATGACGCCGCGCTTTTTTTCGTCGTCCGTCAGCGAAAGAATCTTGTTTGTGGCGCCGCGAGCTTTGAATGCGCCCGCGCGCTGCAGATTCTCGCACTTGAAGAAGACTTCACAGCCCGCAACTTCGTTGAATGAGCGAGAAGTAACGACCGGCGTGCGATGAACGCGGCCGGCGATCCGCGCGGCGGCTTCTTTGATTAGATCGATTGTCAGCATAGGAAAGAAAGATTAAGCCACAAAAAGGCACAAAAGGCTCAAAATGGAGTCCGAGATAAAAGACGATTCACGAGATTGGCGCACTGCAAGTTTCCACGTTTTGTGCTTTTTGTGCCTTTTTGTGGCTATTGATTTCCATCTCAAATACTTCAGCAAAACGCTCGATGATCCGATCTTCAACTGCGCTCAATTCAATTTCCCGACCAAGCAATTCGGCTATCGAAGTCACCGGCTCGCCTTCGCACGGAACGATCAAATCAAAGTAGCTGAGATCCGTATTGACGTTCAGCGCGAACCCATGCGTCGTGATCCAGCGCGCGATATGCACGCCGATGGCCGCGACTTTGCCGCGTTCGGTGTGCGCTCCCGTTAATCCCTTAATACGGAAAGCTTCGATGTCAAAGTCGCGCATCGTTTGGATCAATACTTCTTCCAGATCGCGCACGTATCGATGCACGTCTTCCCGATCAGGACTCAAATTGATGATCGGATAACCGACGATCTGGCCCGGTCCATGATAAGTAGTCTTGCCGCCGCGATTGGTTTCAAAGATGGTGACGCCGCGCGATTTCAATACTTCATCGGTCGCGATGATTCCGTTTTGCGCTGAGCGACGGCCGAGAGTCAACGTGTGCGGATGCTCGAGCAGAAGCAACGTATCCGGTTGCGCGCCCGTCAAAACGGACGCTGCGGTTTGCTTTTGCAGATCGAGTGCGGCGGCGTAATCGACGCGGCCCAGTCGTTCGACTTTTAGAGTTCGGTGTCGCATCAAGGTCGTTAGAGTACCAACTTTAGTTGGGCTTTACTTTTATCGCAAGAACCGGAAGTAGGCCAGTTTCAATTAGAGTCCATCTGCAAAATAAGACGAAGAGCGTGATCCACGAAGTCACACGAAACAGCGCTAAGAAAGGCTGTGTTTCGTGCCGCTTCGTGTGGTTTAGTGGATCGTGTTTTTGCCATCAAGACTGAAGGCGGCACGCAACAGCACCGAGCGAGCTTGACTGATACAAATGATTGACGCACGCTTAAGGGCAAAAATATTGGTGGGTGTGAATATGAAAAGAATCATCGTTTCAATATGCGTGCTTCTGGTCCTGTCAACCGCGGCTTTCGCGCAAACGCGTTCGCGCACTACGCGGCGCGGATCGCAAACTTCGAAGACCGCAAAGCCTGAGTCTGCGCCGGCAGTTTCGCAAGTGAAGATCGACGGCGCGACCAAAGTCGCCGAACAGATCAAGAACCTGACGCGGTTCCTTTACATACTCGGCGGTGTTGCCAGAGGGATCGAAGACGTAGACTTAGCGGCTAAGAGCAATCAAGCTTCACCCGCGGCGCTGCAGACAAACGAGCAGAACAAGGCGGTGGTAAAAACGAGCCTTGAGAATGTGCGCGTCGGACTGGATCAACTCGAGATCTATTTTCGTAGCACGCCGGAGCTGCAGGGTTATTACGTGAAGCTGGTTGGGTCGGCATCAGGTGCGGCCGACGCGGAAGCGCAGGCAGCCGCCGGGCACTTCGATCAATCAGGACGGACGCTAATCACCGTAGTGAATCGTCTGGCCGATGTGTTGGTGTTGATTAAGTAATGAAAGTTGACGTGATGACTGAGTCAGAGACGCAGTTCATTGAGTATCTGCGTTCGCGGGGTTTAGCTGAACCGCACCGGCATCCTGCGCTGAACGGAAATAAGAAAGGCAAGAGGCCAGATTTTGGCCTCACTCTTAACGGCACTCCACTCTTTTTTGAGGTCAAGGAGTTTGCGGACCGCAATATTCCGGAATCAGGATCGTTTAGCCCGTACGCGCCAGTCTACAATAAGATCGAAGAAGCCCTCGACCAGTTTGATGAATATGCGGATCACCCATGCTGTCTTGTTTTGTACAGCCGCGATGCTTCGTTCGTTCATTTGGATCCCATGGTGGTATTTGGATCTGCGCTAGGACCTTTATCGTGGTCCACTCCCATTGTCAGCGCAAACAACAACCAAAGCGGGCATTCTTTCTGGGACGCTTCAAAGGGATGGTACTGGTTTGATTATCAGGAAATGCAGCCAAGGAATACTCACTTGGTTGCCATAGTCATTCTCGAACGATTCCCCATCGGCTATTATAAATTTAGCGCAGAGTCTGACCGCATCGCTACAGAAACAGGAAAGCGAATGAGTCGAAATGAGATTTACGAACTCGCTCATTCTCGGGACGAGCAAGGGTCACTCGGCGAAAGGATTCCTCGAATAATTGTTTGTCAACATCCCTTCGCGAAGTTTGAACTAAGTCCTGAAATATATGGCGGCGAATTTGACGAGTGTTTCGGCTGGGTCCCTCACACCGCTCGCTTGTTTGCAGGCGGTGAGATTCAAAGCTTAGAAGCACTCGGTGTGTATCCCGAGAAGTCGCCTTTATTTCGATGAGATCCACATGGTCTGCGCTCCCAGCTTCTTCCAACCTATGATTCGGCGCTTCTTTTGTAATCACCACATCATGCGTGCGAACGCGCAGGCTCGCCCTTATTTCGTCCAGTCTTCAACTTGTAAGTTCGGAACTCTTTGAAAGTCCTTGAGATTAGCAGATAAAAGTAGTCCATCTTGCGATAACACAATCGCCGCAATCTTCAAATCCATCGAGCCGACGCGCAACCGTAAACGCTTCAGGTCTTCAAATCGCGGAGCCACAACGTCCGTGTAATCGAGTACGGGAATCTCGTTGAAGAATCGCAAGAGAGCTTGAAGCCTTTGGTAGGCTGCGACCTCTTTTGATTGATTGCGAACTCGCGCGATCACAGCAAGCCAGCCTCGCATTTGTTCTTCGAAACTGACAATCGTAGTTTGAACTGTGTTTGGAGAAAGCTTTGAGAGACGAGCGCGAAGACGTGAGTAAGCAGGTTCCGCTCGCCGCTGTATGACCGTCAGATGATCGGTGTCAAGAATTACGACCATTGGGGCGGTGCGTGGTGGAACGTCGATACTTTTGTCCGGCTGCTACCATTTCATCGAACAGCGGATCATCTTTAAAGGCCCCGGCAAGACGCTCCCACCAGGGGGCCTTACTCTTGGCTTTTTGAACGGAAGATTTTAGCGATCGGATCTCTCGCTCCAACGCCTCCACACGCTTTTCCAGATTCGCAGCCATGGGTTCAATTTACCATGAAGCTTATTCCAATCGATAATTCGGCTCGGATTGTCTGTTGTTGATGCGGTGAATTAGTGCGTCGCCGCGCCAGTCACAGTGAACTTAATGTCGCTCGCGCTCTCCGCCAACTTGATGTCGTTCGCGTTATAAGCCACAACACTGATTCGGTATGACCCTGCCTCAAGCGGCTTATCCAGGCTATAGGACGTCCCATCGATGCGCTTATTAATGTAGTCGTAGTTGGTTTGCGCTCCGCTTGAGCTGTCCGGATTGATACTGAACTTGTAGTAAGCGGCGTCGGGATAGCTCTCCCACTTGATCTCAATATTGTTTGGCCCCAGCTTAGCTCCTGCTTTTGGATTCACGACTTTCAGATCGCTCTTGAAGAGATTTGAATCGGGCGCAAAGAACGTTTCGTCGGGTTCCAGTTTGTATTTCGCCGACGCGATAAATCCGGAGGTTGCGAAAACATAGTAAGGCGTGTCGAAGACCTTCGCCGTCAGTCCTTCGTAAATTCCAGGTGGCACATTCTTGATCAGATACTCGCCATTGGTATCGGTCCTGGTCGTATAGGTCTGGCCGCCGCAGCCGCCGAAATACTGATTGAACTTTTCGCAGAGTTTTACTTCTATGTTGGCGGCCGGCTTTTGATTGAAGAGGACTTTGCCCTGGACGTTGGTCTTACCGGCGGCGGGCTGCTCTTTTTCTGTGCCCGTGCCGGAGTGAATGAGCCCTTTATCGTCCGGCTTGCCTGACGAAGATGAATTGTTTGAGTTGCTCACCACGCTGCGAATCTTGTCGTGAGCAGATTTGCAACCGGACAGCGCGATGATCAAAACCACTGTAACCACAAGCACTCTGAACGTAAGCAACGATTTCCTCCTTGATGGTTCGACAGGATTTACACGATTAAGCATGAACGGAGAAAACTATCGGTGACGAGTCGCCTTCTTCCTTTCTAAATCCTGTTAATCTTGTTCATCCTGTCTAAGTCTTATTCCAACCTATAATTCGGCGCTTCTTTCGTGATCACCACGTCGTGCACGTGTGACTCGCGCAGGCCGGCCGCGGTCACCCTCAGGAAGCGAGTCTTCTCCTGAAATTCTTTGATAGTTCGACAGCCGGTGTAGCCCATGCCTGATCGCAAACCGCCCACCAGTTGCGTGACCATCTCTGCCAGCGTGCCGCGATAGGGTACGCGGCCTTCGATTCCTTCGGGCACCAGTTTCGATTCAACCTCAATTCGTTCCTGCGAGTAACGATCGCGTGAGCCTTCGCGCATCGCGCCAATCGAGCCCATCCCGCGATACATCTTAAAGCTGCGGCCCTGGTAAAGAATCACTTCACCCGGTGCTTCTTCCGTGCCCGCGAAGAGCGAGCCAATCATTACCACGTCGGCGCCGGCGGCGATTGCCTTAGCCATGTCGCCGGAAAACTTTACGCCGCCGTCGGAGATAATTGGAACGCCGGTGCCGCGCGCGGCTTCGACGCAGGATTGAATTGCCGAGATTTGCGGCACGCCGGCGCCAGTCACGACGCGGGTGGTGCAAATCGATCCTGGGCCAATGCCGACTTTCACGGCGTCTACGCCCGCGTCGATCAATTCGCGCGCGCCGTCGCCGGTGCCGACGTTGCCGGCGATCAACTGCGTATCGGAATGTCTGCGTTTGATCTCTCGCACCGCTTCGATCACACGTACCGAATGGCCGTGCGCCGTATCAATCACCAAACAATCTACGCGGGCCTTTACTAATTCGTCCGCGCGCTCTCTGAAATCGCCGGTCGCGCCAATCGCCGCGGCGACGCGCAAACGCCCCAGATCATCTTTCGCGGCGGTCGGGTATTTAATCGCTTTCTGTATGTCCTTGACGGTAATCAAGCCTTTCAAATGTTTGTCGCCATCGATGACCAGAAGTTTCTCGATGCGATGCTCCTGCAGAACCGACTTCGCCTGCTCGAGAGTCGTGCCCACGGAAACAGTGACCAACGGTTGCTTCGTCATTACTTCCGAAACCGGCAATTCGAACCGCGTTTCAAATCGCAGATCGCGGTTCGTGATGATGCCAACCAGGTGACCGTCTTCATCGACGACCGGAACACCGCTGATGTGATACCGCTGCATCACGTCGAGCGCTTCGCGCACGGGCCGGTCCTGACGAATCGTGACCGGATCGACGATCATGCCGGACTCAGATCGTTTCACTTTGTCTACTTCTTCTGCCTGCCGTTCAACGCTCAGGTTCTTATGAACTACACCGATGCCGCCCTGTTGCGCGATCGCTATGGCCAGCGATGCTTCGGTCACCGTGTCCATCGCGGCGGAACAGAGGGGAATCTGCAAACGAATTGCGCGAGTGAATTGTGTGGACGTGTCGGTTTCAGTCGGCAGCACGTCTGAACGCGCGGGAACCAACAGAACATCGTCAAAAGTAAGCCCTTCGGGGATCTTCTCAATGATCATGATTGCTTCGATTACTCCTTAGGTTTGTAACGCAAACTGTTAGTTTGCGAGCCCGTTGATTCCATCATTCGACGCAAACTAACAGTTTGCGTTACAAAAACTCATTTGCCAAAAAGAAAAAGCCCGCAGTTCATGCGGGCACTTTGATAAGTCCTGAACGCAAACAAGCCGAGTTTGCGCACACTGCGAAACTTCGCAGCATTTTTTTGCTCGAACCCTCTAAACAAAAACAGCGTGCTGCCCCTCCTTTGTTTTCTGATTCGCCGTCAGGATCATAACTGATCTTCGAGTGGTTGATGCATTGTGCAGAACGTCATTCATTCTTTGCTCGCTCCTGCGAGGAGAATGTTGGCTGCGCTGATAAAAACGCAAACCGAAGTACACCGCCGCCGACAGCGCCGCGAGAATCAGAATCGCCAAAAACAAAGTCTTCAGCGACGACCGGCGGGCGTTGCCGTCATCAGTGTAAACAAGCGAATGGTGCGATTTCGATCCTTCATCATCGGTTTCGCCGCGCTCGCGCAACGTTCGCGCATAGTCCTCGAGCGCGTTGTTCTCATCATAGCCGATGAACTTCGCATAGGCGCGGATAAAACTGCGATTGAAAATTCCCCCCGGCAACCGCCGGTAATCGTCAGCTTCAATCGCTTCCAGGTATCGAATCGAGATTCGCGTTTGCTCAGAGATGTCACGTAGAGCAATCCCCCGCGCCTCGCGTGCGAGTCGCAGTTTTTCTCCGATGCTTTCCGCCATTTCGATTCAGTCGGACTTGGTTCGTGGGGGACGTACAAGCCGGGTTCGTTCGATCGAACGCGAGCGGTTTCCCACAAAATCGCTCGTGCATACAGCAGCTTGCGCGTTGGCGCGCACTATAACGCTCGCTTGGAAACCTTGTCAAACTTTACAGTTTTAGTATTTCGGTATCGTCTTGTTTTGACTTTCCGAATCTTTGCGCCCTGGCGTCTTTGCCTGAGATTGCCTCTTGATGCAGGACGGTTCACGCAAAGGCGCAAAGCCGCAAAGAAAAACCGCAAAGTAAGACACTACTGGGATTTCACCTCTCTTGATTCTTCAGACGCGCGGTGGTAGCTTGAGTGGCAATCTGATTTGTTTTTTAACTTCTACAATCTTGAAAAGTGAGGACTGACGAAGATGCCCCTTGAAGCACTCGGAATGGTCGAAACGAAAGGGTTCGTCGGCGCCGTCGAAGCCGCGGACGCAATGGTCAAAGCGGCGAACGTGCAACTACTCGGCAAAGAATACATTGGTGCGGGTTACGTCACCGTATTCGTACGTGGCGATGTCGGCGCAGTGAAGGCGGCGACTGACGCCGGCGCCGCGGCTGCACGCAGAGTTGGCGAATTGATTAGTGTGCACGTGATTCCGCGGCCACATGCGGAGGTCGAGCGGGTGTTGCCGGTAAGTGGCCGCACTGGCTTTAGCCCGGATGAACAGACGCAGTTACCAGGCGGCGCGCGCGGTCAGTTGGGACAGGGCGACGCAGGCCGTACGCTGAACTCTCGCGAAGCGTCGCGAGAACGGGCGAAGTAACCGCGCAGAGCTTGGAGCTTAGGGCTTAGAATTTAGTTTCGAGGCGAACCTTAGAGGACGGCCGCCAGACTAAAGTCTAAGCTCTAAACTTCTAAGCTCGGAGATTTTTCATGTCTGCCGACAAAGATCTAATTTCGGTTCAGCAGGCACGCGACCTGGTTGAGGGTGCTCACCGGGCGCAGGCCGAAGTCGCGCGTTTCGATCAAGCAAAAATTGATCGCATCTGCGAAGCGATGGCCAAAGCCGCGCTGCGCGAATCAACACGCCTGGCCGCGCTGGCCGTGGAAGAAACCGGCTACGGCCTGGCGGAAGACAAGCAGGTAAAGAATCAATTCTCTGCCGAAATCGTTTGGAACTATTTCAAGAATCTCCGCACCGTCGGGGTCGTTTCTGAAACTAAAGACGTAGTTGAAATCGCCAGTCCGCGCGGCGTCGTGGCCGGCATCATTCCTTCTACCAATCCTACTTCAACCGCAATCTTTAAAATTCTGATCGCGATCAAATCTCGAAATGCGATCGTGCTTTCACCGCACCCGTCGGCCGCGCGTTGTATCAACGAAACAGTGAAAGTAATGCGCGAGGCGGGTGTGAAAGAAGGATTGCCCGCCGATGCGATCGGCTGCATGACCACCGCGACAATCGAAGGCACGGAAGCTTTGATGAAGCACAAGATGACTGCGGTCATCCTGGCGACCGGTGGCATCGGTTTAGTGCGCGCGGCCTACTCGTCAGGTAAGCCGGCATTCGGCGTGGGTCCCGGCAATGTGCCGGTCTTTATCGAACGCTCGGCTGATGTTCCGAAAGCGGTGCAGGACATCCTGACCAGCAAGTGTTTTGACAATGGCACTATTTGCGCTTCAGAGCAGGCAGTCGTCGTCGATGCGCCCATCGAGATGGCTGTGCGCGAACAATTCAAGTTGCAAGGCGCGCACTTTCTCAATCAGTCGGAAGCAGATCAACTGGCGAAGATCGTGGCCACGCCTCAGCGAAGTTTGAACCCGGGGATTGTCGGCAAGTCAGTCGAAGTCATTACGAAGATGGCCGGCATTACCGCGCCGCCGGGGACGCGATGTTTGATGGTCGATGTGGGCGGGGTTGGACGTGACTTTCCTCTGTCGATGGAAAAGCTCTCGCCGATTCTCGCTTTCTATGTCGAAGATGGGTTGGAACGCGGCGCGGCGCGCTGCAACGAAGTTCTTCATTACGGCGGCATGGGCCATACCGCCGGCATTCACACGCGATCGCGTGAAGCAGCAATTAAGTATGGATCCGAGATGCCGGCGTCGCGCATCACCGTGAACACGCCGACGACGCATGGAGCAATTGGATTCTCGACCGCACTGCCGCCGTCGATGACGCTTGGCTGCGGATCGTGGGGCGGCAATGTAACTTCAGACAATGTCTCGCCGTTGCATTTGATGGATATCAAGCGCGTAGCTTTTGAGACGCGCCCGGTCGCCAGCAAGCGTCCGGCGGTCACCGCGCAACCGGCGGCGATGGCGCGACCGCCAGTTGCGGCGAGTGCGCCGGCGCCAGTTCAAACGTCAGCCGCGCCAAAAGTAAGTCGCCAGGAGATCGCCGCCATAGTCGATCGCTTTCTCGCGAATCGTCAGCCCGAGCCGGCGCCTTTGGCCAGTCCGCCGCAAAAAATTGATCAGTCGCCAGGCTTGGCAGTCAATGGCGGAGCTAACAAATCGCAGGCAGGCAGACCGCCGGCAACCCCGGCTTCATCAAATGGACACGCGGTTGCCGAGTTTGTCAGTGAAGACGATGTGAAGCGCGCAATTCAAAAAGGCGAGAAGATTTACGTCGGGCCAAGAACAATCATCACGCCGTCGGCTCGCGACATCGGCGATCCAGGGGAAGTGTTTGCCAAGGCAGGATCTTAGGGCTTAGTTTTTAGAGCTTAGTCCTTTGAACTCAAAGCGTCACCGCTAATGACAATAAACAAAAAACTAAGCTCTAAAATCTAAGCACCATGTTCCTAGGCAAAGTCGTCGGCACAGTTTGGTCAACCAAGAAGTCACCCGATCTCGAAGGGGTGCGCTTTTTGATCGTTCATCCGTATGACCTCGATCATGAGCCCACGAAAAATGTGGTAGTGGTGGCAGATCGTTTAGGGGCCGGCCCGGGTGAGACGGTGATGTGTGCTTACGGTAAAGCCGCGCGCACGGCAATCGGCAATCAGGACATGTCGATCGAGGCGGCGGTGGTCGGCATCGTAGATCGCGTCGATCTTACCGACACCAAATCCGAAGAGCTGCGGGAAGTCGCGCGCTCACTCGGACGCGACAACGGCAGCCGCTAGAGCAAAGGTTAGGCAGAGTTAGCCAGCAAAAGACACAGAAGGCACAAATAGAGAAAAGGAAATCTCGTTTCGTTAACGTCTTAATATTTCTTGTGCCTTTTGTGCTTTTTTTGTGGCTAAAATCTCTTAGAATCGCAAATGGCGAATGAAGAATTAATTTATCGGATTACTCGGGCGATCTATGACCGGTTAGGTGCATCCGCCGACGAGAGCACGGTCGAACAGTTGGTCACCGATATCTATCGAACTGTCGAACCGGCGATTGGTAAGAACGGTTCCGCGCTGCAGACGTCGGCCCGCGCGACCTTTGGCGATTCCGGAGCGCAAGAGGGCTCGGCCAGCCGGATCGTTATCTCAGTTTTTGGCGTGGACCATCCCGGCATCGTGGCGGGAGTCGCTGAGATTCTTTCTGAAGCACAATGCAGCATCATCGATATCAATCAGACGGTCGTCCAGGGCAAATTTGCGATGGTGATTATCGCTGACGCGCGCTCGCAATCGTCCGTAGCCGATTTGAAGAATCGCCTGCGCAGCGAAGGCGAGAAACTCGGTGTACACATTTATGCTCAACGGGAAGATCTGTTCAATGCGATGCATCGGATCTAGAGCTTAGTGCTTAGAAGTTTTGACTAGGCTACGGTCGAGAGAGAGTTCAACGAAGAACTAAGCTCCAAATTCTAAGCCCTAAGCACTAAGCACACGTTGTTTATGCAGCCTGAAATTTCACATCGCTGTCCTGCTTGCGGAGTGTCGATTCGTGACTTTGACGAACGGGCTTTGTTCTGTCCTGAGTGCGGCAAGCCGCTCGTGACCGGCGAGACACACGAAACAAATATCGTGACTGAGAACGCACCCGAGACAGATGAGATTCAAAGTCAGCCCGTCGTGTCCCGCGCGGACGACAGCGCGACCGAGTCTGCTGAGGTCTCAGATGCCGTTCCTGAACAGCCCAGGGTTGACGAACCGCCTAAGCACGAAACTCCGGAACTCTCGACTGGGGACGTCGCGCCGCCAACGATTGATACTTCCAAAGCGCCGCGGCATGGCGCGCGCGAGCGAACTCGGGAAACGTTGCATCGCGCGTCGAACGTTGCGCGGGGCGCGATCGAAGATAACGTGAAGCGGGTGGAAAAAATTCACCACGTCTCAAGCGTCATGTTCGAAGAAGCTCACTACGATCCGAGCCTGCGATTTGTCCTGGTGGCGTTGGGATTATTTCTCGTCTTCGTCCTGCTTCTGGTGCTCAGCAAAGTGATGAGCTGATTGTTTGACAGGATTTACAAGATTAACGGGATGCCGGATAACATGAACCCTCCCTTTCCCGTAAATCATGTGAATCCTGTCAATTGTTTCTGACATCGAAATTGCTTCATGGAATATAGCCAAGCCGAAATCCTGCAAACCGTGCGCATGACCGAGATGGAGCATCTCGACATTCGCACGGTGACGCTCGGCCTGAGCCTGCGCGACTGCGCCACTGAATCAATCGAAACTACGGGGCAACGGGTGCGCGAGAAGATCGAGCGCGTCGCTTCGCGTCTGGTGAGCACGGTCGACGAAATTGGCGATGAGATTGGGATTCGGGTCGCGAACAAACGCATTGCGATCACTCCGGTTTCAATTCTTACTGAAAGCGCGCGCGGCAATCCTGTCGATCTCGGCCGCGCAATTGATGAAGCTGCCCGGTCGGTTGGGGTGGATTTCGTCGGCGGCTATTCGGCCCTGGTCCACAAGGGATTTACGCGCAGTGAAAGTGAGTTTTTTGATTCGATTCCGGAAGCGCTCGCGTCAACTGAGCGTCTATGTGGCTCGGTTAACGCGGCGACTACGCGCGCCGGAATTAACATGGACGCGGTCGCGCGCGTGGGGCGATTAATAAAGGACGCCGCAGAGCGAACTCGCGATCGCGGCGGACTGGCTTGCGCAAAGTTTGTCTGCTTCGCAAATGCCGTTGAAGACAATCCCTTCATGGCCGGCGCGTTTCACGGCATCGGCGAGCCGGAAGCGGTGCTGAACGTCGGCGTGTCCGGGCCAGGTGTCGTCAATCACGCAGTGCAACATGCGGACCCTAATCTGCCGCTGCATGAACTCGCGGAATTAATCAAGAAGCTTTCATTCAAACTGGCGCGCGCGGGTGAACTGGTCGGGCGCGAGGCCGCGCGTCGTTTGGGAATTCCTTTCGGCATTATCGATCTATCGCTGGCGCCCACCCCGGTGCCCGGAGATTCAGTCGCAAACATCATTGAAGCGATGGGATTCGAGCGGGCCGGAACTCATGGCACCACGGCCGCGCTGGCATTGTTGACTGATGCGGTAAAGAAAGGCGGCGCGATGGCCAGCAATTCGGTGGGCGGCATGAGCGGCGCTTTCATTCCTGTTTCAGAAGACGCCGGCATGATCGAAGCCGCGCGCCTCGGCGCGCTTAGCCTGGACAAGTTGGAAGCATGGACCAGCGTCTGTTCTGTCGGCATCGACATGGTCGCTGTGCCGGGTTCGACTTCAGCGGAAACAATCGCCGCCATCATCGCTGACGAAATGGCAATTGGCGTGATGAATAACAAGACAACCGCGGTCCGGATCATTCCGGTGCCGGGTCGTGACGTGGGCGAGATGGTTGAGTTCGGCGGCTTGCTGGGAACCGCGCCAATCATGCCCGTGAATAAATTTTCATCCGATCAATTCATTCACCGTGGCGGGCGCATACCCGCTCCGATCCAGTCGCTGCGAAACTGACCACGTCCGTCCTTAACCTCATCCTGTCAGATGCGCAAGTGGTTGCATTAAGAATACAACACTTGTTTTGCAAGACTTTTTATTGACAGGTTTTGGTGCGTGTGTATATTACCAAGCACTCAGTTAAACCGAACAACTTGGAAGCGGACGAAATCTCTCGGATCGCTTTGACAAGTTTTTCCATCTTGTTGGCAGGAGCCTTTGAAATGGTAACCAAAAAAACAAGTAAGACAGTCAACCCGTTGTTTCAGTTCAAGAAGGAATGGATCTTTGACCCGGTGCCGCCATGGCTTAAGCTTGACCGCGTAACAACGGCGAAGATCAACCAGCTCAAAACCGACTTTGCAAAGCAGATTAACGAAACGCTGAAGCAAGCCCAGAGATAGGCGCGCTCGGCGGAATCGCTTTTCGAGATGGCGCCCGTGAGTCAGAACGGGCGCCACAAATTCGTTTCGGGAGGACTCATGCGCCAGCCGATTGCGCTACGTGTGTTACCGGCTTCCACCGTCGCGGAACGCGCGCGGGATAATTCGCGCCCGGTAATGCTTGTGGGATTTCAGCACCAGGGTAACCTGGGACTCGGATATCTCGCCGCGGTCTTGCGTCAATACGGTTACTCAGTCCACGTGGTAGATATCGAGCAGCCGCCTGAAGAAATTCTGCGGATTGCCAAAGAAATAAATCCCGTCCTGATCGGCTTTTCTCTTATCTTTCAATTCTTCATTGCGCACCATGCCGCTTTGCTTTACGTGCTGCGGGAACACGGCGTCAATTGCCACTTCACCATGGGAGGCCATTTCCCGAGTTTGAGTTATCAGCAAACTTTGGAATTGGTTCCGGAGCTCGACAGTGTTGTGCGGTTCGAAGGCGAGATGACGCTGCTGGAACTGGCGGATGCCATCAGCACTGGCTGTGACTGGCACGGAATTCAAGGCATCGCTTATCGAGGAGGCGAAGAGATAACGATGACGCCGTCGCGCGCGCTCATCGAAGATCTGGATTCTCTGCCATATCCAGACCGAAATTATTTGCCGGACACGGTCCTCGGCCGCAGCATCATGCCGCTCATCGCAAGTCGCGGCTGCGCGCGGACGTGTTCGTTCTGTTCAATTCACACTTTTTATCGCGCCGCCCCGGGTAAGATCGTTCGCACGCGCAAGCCCGCGGAAGTCGTGCGCGAGATGCGCATGTTGCATGAAGAACGAGGCATCACGATCTTCCTGTTTCAGGATGATGACTTCCCATTGTTTGGGACGGTCTGGCGGCGCTGGGCAAACGACTTCGTGGACGAATTGCATCGCAGCGGCCTGCCGGGAAAAGTGATTTGGAAGATGAACTGCCGCGCCGACGCAGTCGATCGTGACCTGTTCATCCGGATGCGTGATGCCGGTCTATATCTTGTTTATATGGGTCTGGAATCGGGCAGCGAACAGGGACTTGAGACTTTGCATAAGCAAATTACGGTCGCACAGAACCTGCGCGCAGTGAAGATCTTGAAGAGCATCGGTCTGATGTGGGAATACGGCTTCATGCTGCTCGATCCCTCCAGCACCTTTGAAAGCGTGCGCGATAATTTGAAATTCCTGCGCACCATTCTCGCCGATGGATGCCTGCCGGTAACCTTTTGTCGCATGCTGCCTTACGATGGCACTCCAATCAAAGATGAGTTGGTTCGCACCGGCCGGTTGAAGGGCGACGTCTGCAACCCTGACTACGATTTTCTCGATCCGCGGCTCACTGATTTCTACGAAGGACTGACGAACATGATCAGTCTGCGCGGCTGGATTCACGGGCTCGAAGCAGTGACGGTGCAGCTTTCAACCGCTTGGCACGAAGTAGCTGTGATGCAGCGCCTTTTCCCCAAACTGCCGGGAATGCGTCAATACAAAATGAAGCTGAGCGCCATCACGAAGCGCAGTAATAGTCTCTTGTTGGACGTAGTCGAGGATCTGACCTATGTCTACTCCGACCGGCGTGAAATCAAATGGAAACCCGAAGAAGTCGAAGCTTCTCGCCAGCAGGTGCTCGACGACTTAATCGCACAGCGCGACGAATTTGTGCTTGCCAACGAAGAACTCCTGCTCGCCACCTTGCAACGCGAGGGCGTGCCGATACCGACCGCGACCGCTGCTAGCGCCGTGATGCCCGCTTGAAAACTGGCGCAGTCTGCCGCACACTTCTCAGCCGACAAACAAACGCGTGCTTACCTCGCCTGTATAGTCGAGTGTAGAATCGCTCTAAGTTAAACTGAGAAACAAAATGGAACGAGAAGCATTGGGATTAATCGAATGTCGCGGCTTGGTCGCGATGATTGAAGCGGCCGACGCGGCCGTGAAATCGGCAAACGTCGTGCTGGTCGGTTGGGAAAAAATCGATGCGGGCCTGGTCACCGCGATCGTGCGCGGCGAGGTTGGGGCCGTAAAAGCAGCGGTTGAGGCCGGCGCCGCCGCAGGCAGCAGAGTTGGTGAAGTCGTCAGCACGCACGTTATCCCGCGCCCTCATGCGGAAGTCGACGAAGGCATTCCGGTGCTTCACACGGGCGAAACCACGCGCAAGAAAATCAGCGGCTCAGTCCCCGCTAAACGTTAGGTCTGCTAATCAAGCCAGGACCAAACCTCAATGTCAGAATCAAACGCCGATACTTCGCCGAAATTCGATCGACGACCGTGGGGGACCTTCAACGTCATTGACGAAGGCGAGAACTTTAAAGTCAAACGCATCGAAGTTCTGCCGGGCAAGCGTCTGAGTTATCAAAAGCACGCGCAAAGAGCAGAGCACTGGGTCGTGGTTCAGGGCACTGCGAAAGTGACCCTCGACGATCGCGACATCATCGTCGCGTCGGGGCAAGCGATTGACATCGGCATTGGATCGGCCCATCGCGTAGAGAACACTGGTGATGAGTTGCTGGTTTTCATCGAAGTGCAACGCGGCAGCTATCTCGGCGAAGACGACATCGTGCGTTTGCAGGATGACTTTGGCCGGGTGACTTAAGAGCAGTGAAGCGTAGCCAGCTGATCAAAAAACTCAACTTGGAACATCAAGTCAGCACCGCCCGCGTTAGCGGATGGGTCAAGTTCCAATCACCTCAACCGTTGGTTTGTGCGTTACAGAACCGCGAGCGGTAGCGAGCGGATCACACACTCAACTTGAGTGGCTGCATCCCGTCGCTACCAATTATAAGAGAAGACTTATGTGCATCGGGACTCGGTCCAAAGAGTTCTTAGACGCGCATATTGAGCACGATGATGCGCTGAGAAACCGAGACAAACGGGGCTCATCGATCTCCAGGTGCACCTGCTTTTTGTCTCCCCCTTCTTCTTCGTTCAACGAGCCAGGATACAATCGCGACTAAGGCCAACATCGTCCCCCACAAAAACATTGCTATTCCAGGCAGCACCCACCTCGCATAAACCATGTCGAATTGCCTCTGGTCCAGTTCTGTTGGCGACAGTTTGCTCAGTTCGCCCCGGACTGCGTGCTCGCCAAGATTACATGCTGGGTAAGAAGCGATCATTAGTACTAACGACAGCGCCAAGGTTACCTTTATTGTTCTGCGCATTAATGAGGTATTCGCCCCGACTCCCAGAGATTGCGCCGTCTCCGGCCTCGTTAATACCCACAGCGCGTAAATCGCGATGGCTGTGCCCAGCGGAACGTTAAGCAGACTCATGCATGCCAGGATATACACGAGACTCCACGACCAGGACTTACGCTTGAGCAAGCCGATGCCGCCGATGAAGGCCGGCACCGCCGCCAGTAAGCCGATAGCAACGACCGCCGACCTCACGTCGGAGGTCACCGCTTCAGTCACCTCTTGAGCATTCCCGGAGAGCAGGCCCGTGGCGGCCATTGCGGCGAGGGCGCCGATGGCGAACAGCACGTTCAGAGCTCCCCAGACGAGGTAGAGGCGTCCCAAGTTGGTGAGATGTTCTTGCGTACCCATATAGGGTCCACGACTGATTTATTGACCGAGTCCGCGCCAGCCTCCGGCAATTGGCTTCGGGAAGCCCGGATCGGTTTTGTCAGTGGCAATGTCATAGCGTATGTATTCGCTGCCCTTAAAGAAGTAGGCCTTGCCGTTGTTCCATACGACGACGTCATCTATCCCTGCTGCAAAGCTGGCGGGGAATCCGGGCCAACCACCTTTGATGTCGGCGGGACCAGAGTCAGCTTTGTCCGTTGCGATGTCGTACCGGACATATTGTGATCCCCGGAAGAAATAAGCTTTACCATTGGGCCACACCACGCCCGCATCAATGTGGTCCGTCCATAACCCGGGCCAGTGTCCGGCAATAGGCAACGGATACCCGGCAGCAACTCTGTCAGTAGCAATGTCGTAACTGAGATACTGATTGCCCTTAAAGAAGTAAACCCTTTGATGGTTCCATACGACCTCGGCGTCGACTCCTTGCTGGAAAGCAGATGGGAACCCGGGCCAGTTTCCGGCAATGGGCGCGGGATAACCGTCGTCGGCCTTATCTGCCTTCGGATCGTAGCGGACATACTGCGATCCGTTGAAGAGGTAAGCCTTGCCGTTCGGCCATATGCTGGTTGTCGTTGTAGCTGGTCGCGGTGTGACGGGGACAACTACTTTTGTGTTGTCGGGCTTTGAGCTGATCTCGCCTTGAAATTGAGCGTCAACGGAGGCAAGGACAAATTCCCCGGGATTGCTATTGCCCTCGAAGCCTCCGGGGAAATGTATCTCAAGAACTATGGCCGATTGGGAGTCGACTTTAATCGGCGACGTCCACTTCCACGTGTTAGTCGGGGTGGTTCTCGTCATATAGTCTCCGCTGATGTCCGTATTGATGTGAAGAGGCGATCCACCAGTGAGCAGCTCAACGGCACGCAACGAAGGACCTCCCGAACTGGTACGAAAGTGAATTGCCAGTTGCTGCATCAAGTGCGTTTTGGAAACACCCGGAACGCGAAGTGAGCTCCGAATTTTCACAACTTCCTGAGCCGCAGCGCGAAACCGGCGTCCACCCGCAACGTCGTCAGCTCTTCCCTTCGTCCCCACCACAGAGAAGCTTGTGCCGGAAGTTTTCACGCTGACCGACTGCGCGAACATAGGAGTGTGAAAGAAAAGAACAGCGACAACGAGCGCCGCCGAAACGATGGAGATACGAGTACGGTGAGAATTCATGAGGTCCTCCTAAGCAAGGGAATTTAGATCTTTTTCCGCTGATGCGACTAATCGGTCTCTGGTGAGATCAAGGCCGCATCCCAGGTTTTGTAGCTCACATCCATTAACGCACCGTCTAACCCGATGGCCCATCACGTTAGATCTGACCGAGTCGAGGTATAGAGCGTTTCGCCGGATGGGGCATTCCGTCATGTGTAAAGATCCGCAAAGCCTGAGAGAAAACTCCCACTGTTTACCGTCCCTCAAAGAAAAAACACGCAAAGCATTAACAAAGGTGAGTCGGCACGTTCCTTGCTCCAAGAACGACGCGTTAAATAAAGGTGCCCGCGAGCACCACAGAGACTGCCCAGGAAGATGGAGACCAAACCCCAATGAGCGTAGCGAGCAGGGCCCTGGTGGCCGAAGCCATTCCGGCGCCACCGCCAATGCGAGTGCTGCCCTTCAACTCGCCGTTACGCGCAATCCCTGGAATCGATCGCGTCAGTCGCAGCCGGATTTATCCGCGCGGCGCGGTTGTCTTTCACGAAGGCAATATTGCGCGTGGCGTTTATGTTCTTTCATCCGGCCGCGCGAAAGTTTCGATTTCATCGGCCGACGGAAAGAAGTTGATCATTCGGGTTGCTAAATCCGGGGACGTGCTGGGGCTTTATGCCGGTCTCACTGGTCGTCCGCTCGAAGCGACGGCCGAGATGGTTGAAGGTGGCCGCGTTGATTTTATTTCCCGAACTGATCTCTTGAACTTAATGGGACGGCAACAAGCGTTCAGCTCGGACCTGGTCGAGATGTTCAGCCGGCAGTTCAGCGAGTTTGTCGACAACACGAGAATGCTCTTGTTGTCTGAGTCGGCTTTGGAAAAATTGGCGCGATTAATAGTCAGATGGGGTCGTGATTTTGGCGAGCGCACGACTGAAGGAGTGCGCGTCCAAATTTTGTTGACACAAGAGGAGATCGCTCAAATAATCGGCGCGTCAAGAGAGACTGTTACGCGTCTTTTCAGCGCGCTCAAGCGAGATAAAATCATTCGCGTCAAACGTGACGCGCTATGGATTCGCGATAGCGACGCGCTCGCCTCTTTAGCTCAACTCGCCCCTTAAAATTTGCGCTTGGCAGTGATGCGCATCACTGAAGTTTTCTTGCAACTCGATCTAGCGTGTCGCTGGCCGTCCGGCTCTTTTTGAAATATCGGGTTTGCCTGCAAACGCAAAGCAGGCTTTTTTCACTGAAGAAGGAGGCTCCAAAGTGAGACTCATCAAATCAATTAAAACGCTGATCATTCTTGGCTCAGTCGTGGCCGTCGTCGTCTGGTTGACCGGCACGAAGAGTTCTCAAGCTGTCAGTCGTTCCGCGGGTGACGATAAGCCGGCGGCGACCAACACAGGCTATGTAGGGAGCGACGCCTGCAAAGATTGCCATGAAGATCAGTTCAAAGCTTATTCACACACCGCGCACGCGCAATTGACGACTATGGGCAGTTGGAAAAATAAAGTGACCGGCTGCGAATCGTGTCATGGCCCGGGCAAGAACCACATTGCCGAAGGCGATCCGACGAAGATCATTTCGTTCAAGAATAAGACCTCGAAGGAAACGTCTGAGACTTGTTTGAGTTGCCACGCGGGAAAAGAAGAGCGCAACAACTTCCGCCGCGGAGAGCACTGGCGCAACGACATCGGTTGCACCGATTGTCACTCGCCGCACTCGAACAAGGAAGGCCGCAACGTTGCCAGTTCGAACATGCTCGTGACCACGGCGAACGCCGAGAAGCCCGGCTTTTCAACTATTCGCATGTTAAAGGCGAACGATCCGCAACTGTGCACGAGTTGTCACAACGAAGTTAAGCCGCAATTCTCGATGCCTTTCCATCACAAAGTCCTGGAAGGCGCGATGCGTTGCAGTGATTGTCACAACCCGCACGGCGGCTTTGAGACAAAGCAAACACGCCTGGCGACCGGCGCCGATGCAGCATGCATCAAGTGCCACGTCGACAAGCAAGGGCCGTTTACGTATGAACATGCGCCGGTCAAGACCGAAGGCTGCACGGCCTGTCACACGCCGCACGGATCCGCGAATCCGCGTTTGCTGAAATACAGCTCGGTCAATCAGCTCTGCCTGACGTGCCACAGCGTTGCGCATGACGTTGGCGCGGTCGAGCCATCAGGTCCGCAGCACAACCAAAACGCGCAATATTCAAATTGCATTGCCTGTCACGTGAAGATTCACGGCTCAAGAACGAGCCCGGTCTTCTTCCGATAGGAGTTTAGCGGCGGGGGCCCCCCCCCCGGGGG